>NZ_JBHUQZ010000004.1:0-610243 GCF_042674205.1 Kribbella sp. NPDC056951 | reverse complement strand
GACTGGACAGGCAGCGGAGCCTCTTTAGGTAGCTGGTTGTCTCGCGAGGACAAACCTGTCTACCCAACAGAGCTCCGCTGCTTTACGTTCAACACGCCCCTTGACACCACCCAACCCGCCTTAACTAACCGGCCTTGGGGTTCACCCAGCGGTTTGTGGGTTCTGGACCCGCCATGCCGGTGCAACACCCACAACCTCGTGGGGCGACCCATCAAACGCGTCGTACGGAAGGCAGCGTGCGGGGTGGGCGCGGGGTGGCGGTTACGGTGGGGGAATCTTGGGTTGAGGAGGATGCGGCGTGGTTGAGCGGATCGGGCTTGTGGTTCACCAGGGGCGGGAGGTTGCGGTCCGGACGGCTGTGACGGTTCGGGCCTGGGCGGAGAAGCACGGGATCGGGTGTACCGATATCGACGTGTGGAAGGACCATGAGGGTCGGCGGAGCGGGATGGCTGAGCTGCATCACGCGGGGGATCCGGATCTGGTGGTGACGCTGGGTGGGGACGGGACGTTCCTGCGGGGTGCGCGGATCGCGGCGAAGAACGATGCCGCCGTACTGGGGGTGGATCTTGGGAAGGTCGGGTTCCTGACCGAGGTGGCGTGCAAGGACGTGGAGGCGGCGCTCGAGGCGGTGCAGCATGGTGGGGCGACGATCGAGGAGCGGATGACGCTCACGATGCGGGCTTCGCGGGCGCTGGAGATTCCGGATGGGATTGAGTCGCTGCTGCGGTACGGGCATGGGCCTTCGTTGCCGCCGCCGGCGGTGCGGCCGGAGAGTACCGAGGGGAACGGGTGGGGGCTCGCGCTTGATGTGACGGCGCTGAATGACGTCGTACTGGAGAAGCTTGCGCGGGATCACCAGGTGGCGCTTGGCGTCTACCTGGCTGGGCGGTTGCTGGCGTCGTACTCGGCGGATGCGGTGATTGTGGCTACGCCGACTGGGTCGACGGCGTACAGCTTTGCGGCGGGTGGGCCGATTTTGTCGCCGAATACCAACGCGATCGTGTTCACGCCGGTGGCGCCGCACATGACGTTCAACCGGAGTGTGATCGCTGCGCCGGATGAGCCGATTGCACTGCGGGTGCTGCCGCACTCGGGGCAGGCTGCGGTGAGCATTGATGGGCAGTTGCGCGGCGTACTGGATCCGGGGGACTGGATCGGGGTGTACGGATCGGCGCGTCCGCTCCGGCTGGTGCGGTTGCGGCCGACCGACTTCTACGGGCGGTTGCGGGACCGGTTCCGGCTGACCGACGCGCCCGCGACCGGGGTGGACGGGGAGTCGGATGCGTTCTTCCTGCCTGGGGATTCGCCGGTACCGCCGGACCTCGCGCACCTGCGGTTGCCACCACCTGCTTCCGACGCCCGGTAGGGTCTCTCCTCATGCGAAACGTGGTGATCCTGGCCGGGGGCTCGGGGACGCGGCTGTGGCCGATGTCCAGGGACGACAGGCCGAAGCAGGTGCTGCCGTTGGCGGCCGGTGAGTCGCTGCTGCGGGTGGCGTACAACCGGCTGCAAGGACTCGTCGAGCCCGAGAACATCTACGTGTGCACGGTTGGTGCGTACGCCGATGTTGTCCGCAAGGAGCTTCCCGAACTCGGCCCGCACGCCATCATCGGTGAGCCGGCCCGCCGGGACACGGCGAATGCGGTCGGTCTCGCGTCGGCGGTTGTGGCGCGGAACGATCCGGATGCGGTGGTTGCGTTCGTGGGGTCGGACCACTTGATCAGTCCGGAGGATGAGTTCCGGGCGGCGATCGAGGCCGGGTTCGCGGTGGTTGAGGAGCGGCCGCGGTCGCTTGTGACGTTCGGGATTGAGCCTACGCATCCGCATACGGGGCTGGGATATATCGAGCGCGGTACGGCGATCGAGGGTACGGCGGCGTTTGTCGTGGACCGGTTCCGCGAGAAGCCCGATCTGGCGACGGCTGAGGAGTATCTGGCCACTGGGCGGTTCTGGTGGAACTCGGGGATGTTCGTGTGGCGGGCCGAGACTGTGCTGAGCGTGCTCGATGAGCTGCTGCCTGAGTCGGCTGCGAATTTGCGTCAGGTCGCGTCTGTTTGGGACACGCCTGAGCGCGATGCGACGCTGGCGGGGATCTATCCGAACTTGCGGAAGATCAGTGTTGACTATGCGGTGATGGAGCCTGCTTCGCAGGGCAAGGTCGATGCCGAGGTGGTCGTCGTACCAATGCCTGTGCACTGGCTCGATGTCGGCTCGTGGGCCGCGTTGGCTGGTACGTACGCGGAAGACCCCAACGGCAACCGCACCGACGGCACCACGTTGAGCTGCCTACTCGACTCCCACGACAACATCATCGTCACCGACGACCCCAACCATCTGATTGCCACGGTCGGCCTACGCAGCCACATCATCGTCCACACCCAGGACGTCACCATGGTCTGCCCGCTGTCCGACGGCGAACGAGTCAAAGACCTGGTAGCCCAAGTCCAGTCCGACCACGCCACCAAGTACCTGTAGATCACCCGCCTCCGCCGCCGAAGGACACCGCCTCCGGCGGCGGCTGCTTTTGGCGCCTTCGGCGCAGTCGCCTCGTGCGGTTGCGCCCTCACGCGGGTGGGCACTGCTTTCCCGGGTGGGCAGGGAAGTTGGCCCGGAGAGCAGCGCTGATGTCGGTGGTGGGTGGCGGTGGTGGAGTTGAGACTCGGGGTGTGGACGAACGTGAGCAGGTTTCTGGGGATGTCTCACGCCGCGCCGAGCCGCTGCAGAGCAGGAGTGAGCCTGCCGGTCTGCCACCGCATCAGGCTGCGGCGATTCACGGGCAGAACACCGCGGGCAACGACGCGATGTCGTCGTACTTCGCTGATGTCGCGCTGCGGGGCCGGATGGCGGCTATGGAGCATGGGTTTGAGCTTGCGCAGATGAAGATTCCGCCGGGGCTTGATGCCAAGCTGAAGGTGGACTTCAAGGGTGAGTTCGGGCGGAACGACGGGTCGGGCAGTACGACGGCGACGCTCGGTGGGCCGGGGACGAAGAGCAGTAGCGGCGGCGGCAGTGTGGCCTTGGCGAAGGGGGAGCTCGAGCAGAAGTTCGGGAACGACGTGCGGCTGAAGGGGAGTCTTGAGGGGTCGCCCAGTGGGGTGACGCCGGCGATCGAGGTCAGTGGGCCGACGGGGTTTGCCGGGACCACTCTGCGCTTCGAGTATGCGCCGGTGAAGATGACGCACGATCTGCAGAAGGGTCGCAAGATCGTGTTGTCGGCGGCGAAGGTGACTGGGCGGTTTCCGTTCGACGGGCCGGTGGGGGACTTCTACTTCAAGGGGTCGGTCGACCTCAGTCTGGAGGCTTCGCTGGATCCGGTCGAAGGGGTGAAGCAGCTCGTCAAGCAGTACGGGAGTGCGACCCGTGGTGAGGCGCTGGCCTGGGCGGCGACCGAGGCGGGGATCTTCGCGATGCTGATCGGCGGTGCGGCGCTGGCCGGGTTGGACTTCGCGGACGAGGAACGCCGGGAGAAGCTCTGGGACCGGGCGTACAACCGGGCGCAGCAGGTCGTGAACGCCGAAGGCGTCTATTTCAACGAGCTCCAAGGCCGTACGGTGCCGGTGAACAACCCGGTGGACGAACTCGCGCAGCGGGAGGCGCGGGAGGAGCGTGCCAGGATCGCCAAGAATCTTGCGCTCGACCAGGAGCTGGTCAGCTGCATCATCAGGAACGAGAACGAGTCGATCGTTCCGTTCCGGTGGCGGGACGCCCCGCTGGACGACCTGATCCGCAGGATGCACCAGCAGCTCGACGAGTACGCCGACGCGAATCCGGTGCGGACCTTGTGGGGACTGCGCGTCCGTGAGGACAAGACGCGGGTCACCAGGATCGTGGACTCGGTCCGCGAAGGTGGCGGCGAGGCGCAGCTGCTGCCCGGATAGACCAACGGCCGGGCCCGCAGTGGGCCCGGCCGTCGAGGAACGGGATTTCTCAGCCGCCGTTGGGTTCCTGGGCGTCCATGGCCGGGTACTTGTCGATGAAGGTCTTGAGGGCTTCGCCGCTCACCGAGCCGCAGAACTGGCGGTGGGCCAGGGCTTCGGTGGTGCCGGCCTTGTTGCCGGACCAGTGGGCGAAGGCGACGTTCTTGCCGTCGGGCCAGGGCTTGCCTTCGTCGGCCTTGAAGGGGGCGGCGATGAACTTGCCGAGGGACGTGTCGGGGAGTTTGCCCTTGGAGATCTGCTCGATCTGGTCGATCTGGTCCTTGGGGAGGGTGTCCTTGTACCAGAGGATCGTGTAGCCGTGCTCCAGGTTGTGGACCAGGTTCGAGATCGCCGGGCGGTCGGCCAGGGTGTAGAACTTCTTCCCGAACGGCGCCCAGGTGTTGTAGTGCGGGCCGGACGACGGCGGCGACTCGTTGTACATGATCTTGGTGCCGTCGGGCTTGTGGTCCTGGGTGCCGCCGGCCTTGTCGTCGGTGGGCGTGTCGCACGAGGCTGCGCTCGCGGAGACGCCGAAGTCCGAGATGGCCTGGCCCTTGGTCCGCGAGTCCTGGATCAGCTTGATCGCCGGGTAGGCGATGATCGCCAGGCCGACGACGATCGAGGCGACCACGATCAGGATCGTCCGGTTCCGGTCGGACTTTGCCTGGTCACGCTGCATCTTCTCGATCATTTCGCGGCGTGCCTGCTTCTGCGATGACGCTTTACCCACAGTGTTGGTCTTCCCGGATCGGGGCGGCCATCGCGCCGCCGTGCGGATGCAGTGTACGAGAAGCACCTAAGAAGTTGCCTAGAAAACTATCGGGACCGTGAGCCGAACGTGACCGTCGCCTCACTCCCCGGCCCCGTGCGCACGCTCACGCCGTAGCCCTCGGCGTGCAGCAGGACCGCCAAACGCTCCGCGATCACGCCCACTGTCACCGGCTCCTCACCGAAAACGGTGACCGCGTTGTCGAGCACCTCCAGGTGGATGCCCTCGACCTCGCTCAGCAGGCCGTCCCACAGCGCCGGGTCGACCTCACGGGGTCCACCAGGCGCCTGACGCTCCAGTACGGCGGCCCGCGCCGCCTCGCGCGTGCCCAGGCTGAACATGTCGTGTTCGGCGTCCCGCACCAGCGCCCGCGCGCCCGGACCGTGCTCTCCGACCGGCAGTACGACGTCCGCCAGCCCACGCACGATTGCCACCGGCACGCCGTCCGCCTTGCCCTTCACGAGCTCACTGGCGCTCGCGATCTCGTCAGCCACCGCCGGCTCGGTCACCGCGAGCACATTGCCGTGACTGTCCGTCGTACCGCGGAGGTCTTCCACTACGCGGACTCCGGCGGCTCCGATGGCCAGATCGGTCTGTCCGTTGCGCCATGGCCGCCCGAGGGTGTCTGTGACGACCACACCGACGTTCACGTCGTACTGGGCCTTCAGAGCCTCGCGCAGGGCCCGTGCAGAGGCGTCTGGGTCCACTGGGAGCAGCAGGACCGTGCCAGGGGCTGTGTTGGAGGTGTCCGTGCCCGCAGCGGCCATCACGAGGCCGTGGCGGGTCTGGACGATCCGGGTGTCGCCGCGCTGCGCCACGACGCGCACCAGCTCTGCGTCGACCGCCTCGCGCCGGGTGCCGTAGGTGACTCGGCCCTCGGCCTTGCTCATGATCTTGGAGGTCACGGACACGACGTCCCCGTCGCGCAGGTCCGCGGGGCCGATCAGCGCGGCCAGGTCGTCCCCGGCCGCTACTTCGGGTAGTCCGGTCACCGGGAAGACTTCCAGGTGTTTCCTCATCGCCGTACTGCCTCCGCGAGGTTCAGAGCCGCGTCGGCCATCGCGGCGGTGGTGGTCTCGTCCGTCATCCACAACGGCACCGCTTGCACGTGAATTCCGGCTCCGGCGATCGAATCGGCCTGGATCGAGTCCGAGGTGTCGATCAGCCAGCCGTCCAGTACGCCGCCCGTCGTCCGCGAGCCGTAGAACCGGGCGACCGCGGAGGCGGTCGACGCGACGCCGACCGCGGCCAGGACCTTGTCGGCCATCCCACGGACCGGACCGGTGCCGATGATCGGCGACAGCCCGATCACCGGGGCACTGGTCTCCCGGACGGCGTCGCGGATGCCCGGGACGCCGAGGATGGTGCCGACCGAGACCACCGGGTTGGACGGCGGGATCAGCACCACGTCGGCGTCCGCGATGGCCTCCAGTACGCCGGGCGCGGGCTTGGCCTTGTCCTGGCCGACCGCGACGATCTGGTGGGCGGTGACCTCGGCGTGCCAGCGCACCCAGTACTCCTGGAAGTGGATCGCCTTGCGCTTACCGGGCTGCTCCGGGTCGTCCACGACGACGTGGGTCTCGACCCGGTCGTCGCTCATCGGCAGCAGCCGGACCGGCAGCTTCCACCGCTGGCACAGTGCCTCGGTGACCGCGGTCAGGCCGTAGCCGGCGTCCAGCATCTGGGTCCGGACCAGGTGGGTGGCCACGTCCCGGTCGCCGAGACCGAACCAGGTCGGCTCCACGCCGTACTCGGCCAGCTCCTCCTTGATCACCCAGGTCTCGTCCTCACGGCCCCAGCCGCGCTCCTTCGAGATTCCGCCACCGAGGGTGTACATCACCGTGTCCAGGTCCGGGCAGACGCGCAGACCGAAGAGGGTGATGTCGTCGGCGGTGTTCCCCACCACGGTGATCTCGGCGTCCGGGCGGGCCTTCAGTAGCCCGCGGATGAAGGTGGATCCACCGACGCCGCCGGCCAGCACTGTCAATCGCATGGGAAGAGTCTGCACGAGTCGTCAATGCGCCGAGCCACCGCACGACTATGCTGCGGTGGGTCCGAACATCCGCACAGCTCAGTTGTACGGCCCCCAACATCCCGAGGAGCCCTCGTGGTCACCGACGCAACCAAGAAGCTCAGAGAGCCGGTCGCGTACATTCTGCTCGCCTTCGCTGCCCTGTCCGTGCTGGCGGTCCTGATCCTGTTGCTCTTCGGCGACAGCACGTTCGCGACCAACGCCCTGCGGGCGCAGGGTCGGCTCGCGCCGACCGAAGTCAGTGGCGTCGTGCTGCTGCTCACCCTGGCCGGATCGGTGTGGCTGGTCAACGAAGCGGGTGAGCGTACGCCGAACGCCCGGCTCGTCACGACTGCCGCGCTCGCGATCACCGGTGTAGCCGTGCTGGTCGGACTCATCGCGACCTTCGCGGTGTTCGGGGCCAACGGCTCCGGCGCCCTGAAGACCGCCACCTTCATCTCGTCACTCGCCGGCCTCGCGTTGTTCGGCGTGGTCGCGTACTACATCTTCAACACCTTCCAGGGCCTGCCGGCCGCGGTGCGTGCGCCGAAGCAGGGTCAGTTCGGCCCGCAGGGGCAGTACGGCAACCAGTACGGCCAGCAGGGCCAGTACCCGCAGCAGGGCGGCCAGTTCGGCCAGCCGGGCCAGCAGGGTCAGTACCCGCAGGGCCAGTTCGAGCAGGGCGGCCAGCAGGGCCAGTACGGCGGTTATGCCGCAGCAGCCGGCGCAGGTGCGGCCGCTGGTGCCGCAGGCGGTTACGCGGCGGCTCAGGGCGAGCAGCAGTGGCCGCAGGAGCAGAGCTGGAACCAGGGCGAGCAGCAACCCGCCTGGTCCGCCGGCGAGGCCGAGGCCCAGCAGCACGCTCCGGCCGACCAGGCCTGGTCCGCGGGTGCCCAGCCGGGCACCGAGCCGACCCAGCAGTGGAGCTCGGAAGGCCAGCAGCAGTGGTCCGGCCAGGAAGCCCAGGGCAACCAGTGGCCGCAGGAGCAGGGCCAGGGATCACAGTGGAATGACGGCGGTCAGCAGTGGTCGTCCGGTCAGGACTACCCGCAGCAGGAGTGGCCGGCACAGTCCGGTCAGGCCGAGCAGGCGCAGCCGGAGGGTCAGCAGACCTGGCAAGCCGGTGAGCAGTCCTGGCCCGCCGAGGAGGCCCCGGCCGCCGCGCCGGAGGCCGCTGAGCCGGCGCCGGCCGCCGAGCCCGCGGCCGACGAAACCCGCGTGGACCCGCGGGTTTCCGACACCGAGAAGGACGACCAGGGCCAGCAGGGTCAGGGTCAGCAGGGCTGGTGGTCGCAGCCGTCCTGACCCAGGACGCCTGCCAGGTAAGGATGTAAGCCCTTACCCGAAACCCGTTGACGAAACAACTTCATGGATTTCCAGCTGTAGCACATGAACACGAGAGGCCTGTGTACACAGGCCTCTCGTTGTTTTGCAGCCATGTTGCGGATGATGCCAATAGCAGACCACGGCTTGACTTTCGTGGATTGCAGGAATGTAATTTCAACCGTGTCGTTCGTTGACACTCGGTATCGGGGACCGTTGCAGAGTGCAGGACGGTCGAGGTCAGGCATGTGGACCGCAAACCCACATGTACAGGGGAACGAACAGGGTCGAGGAGGTCGTACCGTGACAGAGCTCTTGGCGATTGTCGACGGTGAGGCGATCGAGGAGGAGCCGAACTGGCAGGAACGGGCGCTGTGCGCCCAGACCGATCCAGAGGCTTTCTTCCCGGAGAAGGGCGGTTCCACCCGCGAGGCGAAGAAGGTCTGCCTCGGGTGTGACGTCCGCGGAGAATGCCTGGAGTACGCACTCCACAACGATGAGCGCTTCGGAATCTGGGGCGGTCTGTCGGAGCGGGAGCGCCGCAAGCTGAAGAAGAAGGCCGTCTGACGGTCATCTGGACCAGTCCGTAGACAACTTCACAGAACTTTCCGCGAGGCCCCGGGGGACCACCTGTCACCGGGGCCCGCGGCGTTCCGGAGCCTTTTCCGACCGTCACCTCGGCGGCTGTATGGTGACCCAGACCGTCCGTACCCATTGAGGTGTCACAGCTCCGCATGGAACAAGAAGCTCCGGCCGGCTGGGAGTTCTTCGACTCTGTCGACTTCCCGACCGATCACATCGACGACCCGATGGGTCGCCCGCGGGTCCGGCACGTCGTGACCGCGGTGGTGGTCGGGCACGAGGGCGCGGCCTGGCTGCCGCGACTGTCCGAGGCGCTGTGGGCACTGAACCCGCGCCCCGACCGGCTGATCGCGGTCGACACCGGATCCACCGACGAGACCGCCGAGTTGCTCGCCTCGATGCCAGGCGTCGAGCCCGTGGTCAGCGTCTCCGCCCGCACCGGCTTCGGTACGGCGGTGGCGCGCGGCGTCGAGACCGTCGGTTTCGCGCCGATCCCCTCGCCGTACGGGCCGTATGGCGATGACGGGCACATGCCGGTGGTCGAGTGGCTCTGGCTGCTCCACGACGACTGCGCACCCGCGCCCAAGGCACTCGAAAAGTTGTTGCTCCAGGCCACCATTGCGCCCGAGGTCGGGATCTGGGGGCCGAAGCTCCGGCTCTGGCCGCGCGACCGCGATCTGCTCGAGGTCGGTGTCACCACGTCCCTCGGCGGCCGTCGCGACACCGGTATCGAGAACGGCGAGCTCGACCAGGGCCAGCACGACCAGCCACGGAACGTGCTGGCGGTCAGCTCGGCCGGCATGCTGGTCCGTCGCGATGTCTGGGAGAAGCTGAAGGGTTTCGACCCGCGGCTGCCGATGTTCCGCGACGACATCGACTTCGGCTGGCGGGCGAGCCGGGCCGGTTTCCAGGTCGGCGTCGCGCCGGATGCAGTGGTCTACCACGCGCAGGCCGCCGCGACCGGTGAGCGGGCACTGGCGGGCACCCGTCGGCACGCGTACCAGCTCGACCGCGCGCATGCGTACTACACCGTTCTTGCGAACGCTCCTGGCAAGCTGCTGCCGGTCCTGATCCTGCGGTTCCTGCTCGGCACGATCATGCGGTCGGTCTGGTTCCTGATCGGCAAGACGCCGTCCGGTGCGGTCGACGAGTGGACGGCTTTGCTCGGCACGCTGCTGGCCGGTGGCTGGACACAGGCCCGCAAGGACCGCCGCACTCTGGACAAGGTCCCGTACGACGAGATCAAGGGACTGTTCTCGCGGTCGGTGCACGCATTGCGGCACAACCTCGAGGAGACCACGAGCACCATCTCCGAGCGGATCCGCGAAGCCTGGGCGGACGAGCCGGAAGAGCAGGTGGTCACCACTGCGCGTCGTGCGAAGTCCACTGCCCGGGTAGCTGTCGACCAGCCGCGTTGGCGGCGACAGTTGATGCGTCGGCCGTTCCTGGTCGCGTGGGTGGTGCTGGCGCTCGGTACGTTCATCGCTGCGCGCAGTCTGATCGGTGGCGGCGTCCTGCGCTCCAACTTGCTGTTGCCCGCCCACGAGAATCTCGCGGCGCTCTGGCACGCAGCCGCATCCGCACCGCCCGGTGTGACGCCGCCTGCTTGGTTGGGGCAGTTCTGGGCGTTCTCCACGGTCATGTTCGGGCCTTCCGGCGCTGCGAACGTTCTGCTGCTCGGTGCGATCCCACTGGCCGCACTGGCCGCGTGGGCGTTGCTCCGCGCGTTCATCGTCAACCGTGGCGCCCGCGCGTGGGGCGCGTCGGCGTACGGCATTGCAGTCTTCACGAACGGCGCAATCACGCAGGGCCGGATCGGCACAGTGGTGGCGGCGATCGCGCTGCCTCTGCTCGGTGCTGCTGTCCACACCGTGGCTCGCCGGCGTCGCGTGGTCATCCAGGGCAGTTGGCGGGCCGCATGGTTCGCCGGTATCTGCCAGGCGGTCCTGTTCGCTTTCACTCCGGCCATCGGCCTCATCGTGGCGGTCACTCTGGCCGTCGGTGGCGTGCTGGGTCTTGGCTGGCGTCGGCAGGGCCGGCAGTTGGTCTTCTCGGTGGTGCTCGGTCTCGTCCTGGTGCTGCCGTGGACGATCCAGTTGGTGCTGCACCCGTCGTTGCTGGGTCAGGAGGCGGGTGGTCGGCCGACCACTGCGATCGGACCGGGTGACAGCCTGCCGCATCTGCTGACCGGTACGCCGGTTGGTGGCCCGACGCCGTGGTGGTTCGCCGTACCGCTGATCCTGGTGGCTCTGGTCAGCCTGCTGCGCGAGTCGCGGCAGAAGTACGAGCTGCTCGGCTGGTTCGTCGCACTGGTCGGGCTGGTCGGCACACTCGTGGCGAGCCGGCTGGGCGGCGGTAGTGGTCCGCTGATGTTCCTGATGACCGCAGGTTGGGTCGTTGCGGTCACGGTGGCGTGGGACTCGATCGGTAAGACCAGCGAGATCCTCATCCAGGCTGTGCTCGGCATTGCGCTGGTGACGACGATCGCGACGGCCGGCTTCTGGCTGGTGCGTGGTGTCGACGGACCGCTGTGGCGTGGCCCGGCGCAGGACCTCCCGGCGTACCTGGTGTCGGCACAGGGCCCACCGGCGAATGACTCGATTCTGATCGTCCGCAAGGCTGCGGGCAGCCCGATGCGGTATTCGCTGGTCAAGGACGGCGGTCCGCGGATGGGCTCGGTCGAGGCCGCTCCGAAACCCGAGCAGGTCAAGCCGATCACCGACGTACTGTCGACGCTGGGTGGCGGTGGCTCCGGTGAAGAAGGACGTCAGCTGGCCGCTCTGGCCGTCGACTACGTCTATCTGCCCGCACCGGTGGACGCGACCTTGCAGTCGACACTCGACTCGTTGCCGGGCCTCAGTCGGGCCAGTGCCAACGACGGTGACGCCGCCTGGTTGGTGGACCGCTCGAACGGTGACGGCAAATCACCGCTGGACGACGTGACCCACACCCTGTGGCGAATCCTCGGTCTGATCGGGTGGATCATCGCGCTGATCTTCTGTCTGCCGACGGTCCGCCGGACAGTCGCCGTACCGCATGGCACTCACGCCAGGAGGGACCGATGAGCAGCGTGCTGTCGGATCCGCGCATCCGGCTCGGAGCGTGTGTGCTGGCGATGGCCGTGGTCGGTGGCCTGGCCGTCGTCACCCACCCGAAGCAGCCGAACGTCGAACCACAGGCCGTAGAGGCGCCGACTCGCTCGATCGTCAACCGGACCGCACTGGCGTGTCCGGCACCGGCCGCAGGCGGCAAACAGACCAGCGTGGTGAACGGCGTGGCCCCGACCCTGCCGGAGGGGACGCCAGTCGCCCACGGCAACGCGACCCCGCTGTCGATCACACCGTTGGCTGCGACCGCAGGTCCGGTCGGCTCACTGCTGGTCCGCGGCAAGGTCGGCTCGAGTCCCGCGGCCACTCAGCCACAGGTCCTGTCGATCCGCGGTACCGGCCCCCTCGCCGCAGGTGCAGTAGGGACCAGTACGGCGATTGCCACCAGCGGTGTGAACAGCGGAATGGCCAGTGCGCCGTGTCAGCTACCCGGCTCCGATTTCTGGTACGTCGGTGCGTCCACGGCCCCGGATCGCCGTGACGTGCTCACGCTGACCAACCTGGACAGCGTCAACGCTTCAGTGAACGTGACGATCTACTCGAACAAGGGCCAGCTGGATCTGCCGTCCGCACGCGGACTCGTGATCCCAGCTCGGTCGACGTACGAGCTGTTCCTCGATCAGGTCGCTCGCAGCCAGAAGGACCTTGCACTGCATGTCGTGTCGACCGGTGGTCGAGTGGCGCCGGCGCTGCGCGACTACGCGACCAAGGCCGACAAGACGCCGGCCGGGGTCGACTGGATCGGCCCCTCGGTCGCACCGTCGACCAAGGTGTTCGTGCCGGCCGCAGCGCCTGGCCCCGGGCAGCGGAAGCTGGTGCTGGCGAACCCGTCGGACCTGCAGGCCACGATCAGCCTGACGGTGAACGGTCCGAACGGCCCGTTCAAACCGGCCGGGCTGGAGACAGTTCGGCTGCCCGCAGGTGCGGTGAGCGCGATCGACCTGAGCAAGGTGCTGCATGGAGATGCCAGTGGCATCAGCCTGGTCTCGGACCAGCCGGTGACTGCTTCGCTGCGGATGATCGACAAGAGCGGTTCGGACTTCGCGTCGATCGCTGCGACCGAAGGGCTGACCGGACCGGCGTACCTGGTGCTGCCGGCTCATGCGCAGCCGGCCATCCTGCAGGTGACAGCTCCGGGCAAGGCATCGAGTGTGAAGCTCGACCTGCGGGATGCGGCGGGCAAGTCGCTGCAGAGTCGTGCGGTCGACGTCATCGCGGGTTCGACGACTCAGATCGCGTTCAAGCCGCAGAGCGGGCCGACGTACCTCACGGTTGAGCAGACGCGCGGGGCGGTCGTCGCTGGTGTGACGCTGATGCCCAACCCCAAGAGCGACGACACGCCGCAGGTCGCCGCCTGGCCGCTGAACACCTCACTGGTGTTCCGGGCCCAGCTCGGCGCGCAGCCCGACGTACGGTCGGCTCTGCGCTAGGAGGTCAGTTGCCGTCGGGGTCGCGCAGCATCCGCAGGTGACCACGGCGGGTGACCTCGACCGGCGCGCCCGGGATGTCGGCGCCCGGTTCGCGGCGGGGCAGCGGGCGTGCGGCCTCGCGGACCGCGTTGGCCAGCGCTTCGAGGTCGTCCGTCGACGGTCCGGCAGCGGCCGGGTCCGGAGCGAGCCGGATGACCTCCCAGCCGTTCGGAGCGGTCAGCCGGTCGGCGTGGTCGGCGCAGAGGTCGTAGCAGTGCGGCTCGGCGTACGTCGCGAGTGGACCGATCACACAGGTCGAGTCGGCATAGACGTAGGTGAGCGTCGAAACGGCCGGCGAATGACAGGCGGCGCGCGAACAGATCCTGGCGATGCTCACGACAAGACGTTACCCCCACTAGGCTGAGCGCGTGACCGAGGCTCGCCGTCATCGCAGGCACATCGACCGCCATGGGCGCGGCATGCTCGGACCGATCAGCCGGCCGAGCTCCTTCGCGCCGCGTGGTCTGCCGCTGCAACGCTCGGCTGCGGCCCAGTTCGACGAGGTGGTCGCGATCGAGGTGACGCGACTGGAAAAGCGGCTGCCGCAGGTCGTCGCCCGGGTCGAGTTCGCCATCGAGGACGTGCCGACCCTGGAGCTCGACGCGACCGAGATCCCGCTCACCCACGCCACCGGCGGTACGTCGCACGAGCCGTACCGGATCGTGGTGTTCCGGCGCCCGATCGAGCTCCGCGCCGAACGCTCCGGCGCCGGCCTCGCCTGGCTGGTCCGATCCGCCCTCGTCCTCGAACTGGCCGACGTACTGGCCCTGTCGCCGGAACAAATCGACCCGGAGTTCGACACCGACGAAGAGTGAGTTCCGCACTGTGGAACCCTTCTTGTGACCATCGTTGTCACGGGAGAGGATCGCTGGTGTGAACGATCAAAAGCTGCGGGTCGGAGTCGTTGGGCTGGGTTTCGCTGGGCGCACCGCGCTGGAGGCGTTCTCCGAACTGCCGGATGTCGAGGTGATCGCGCTGGCGGGGCTGGAGAAGGACCTGCTGACCAGCCTGGGCGAGAAACACGCCGTACCGCACCTCTACGAGAAGTGGGAGGACCTGCTCCAGACCGAAGGCCTGGAGGCGGTCAGCATCGGTACGCCGACTCAGTTGCACGCCCCGATCGCGCTTGCGGCGCTGGAGAAGGGGCTGCACGTGCTGTCGGAGAAGCCGCTGGCCAGGACTGTCGCTGAGGGCACTGCGATGGTGGAGGCCTCGAAGAAGGCCGGCCGGGTGCTCAAGGTGGTGTTCAACCACCGTGAGCGCGGTGACGTCATCGCACTGAAGCACCAGATCGACGAGGGCCAGCTCGGCCGCATCTACTACGCCAAGGCGCACTGGATGCGCCGCAACGGCATCCCCGGTATGGGTGGCTGGTTCACCAACCGTGAGCTGTCCGGTGGCGGTCCGCTGATCGACCTCGGTGTCCACATCCTCGATATGGCGCTCCACCTGCTCGGCGAGCCGCAGGTGACCACTGTGTCGGCGAATACGTTCGCCGAGCTCGGCCCGCGCGGCCGGGGCAGCGTGCACAGTGTGGAGCGACCGGTCGTCGACACACTCGGTTCGAAGTTCGAGGTCGAGGACCTGGCGACGGCGTACCTGCGACTCGAGGGTGGCGGCGCACTGCAGCTGGAGACCAGCTGGGCGACGTACCGGGCGCCGGGGGACAACTTCGGTATCGAGCTGTTCGGTACCGAAGGCGGGGCGAAGATCGACGTCCAGAACTACACGAACGACGACACGCTGCGGATCTACACCGATGTCGCCGGTATCCCGGCCGAGGTGCGGCCCGCGACCGGTCCGGGGCTCGGCCACCGCGCAGTGGTGCGGGAGTTCGTCCGGATCGTCCAGAGCGGCGACTGGGAAGGGCAGAACGGGTCGGAGGCGCTCCTCCGCACCGAGGTCATCGACGCCTGCTACGCCTCGGCGAAGGCAGGACGAGAGGTAGTGCTGCATGACTGATCCCATTCGCGTCACGGTCTGGGGCGAGAACGTCCACGAGGGCCGCGACGAGACCGTCCGCAAGCTGTACCCGGACACCATGCACGAGACGATCGCGTCGGCGCTGCGGGCCAAGCTCGGCCAGGACGTCGTCGTCCGTACGGCGTGGCTGCAGCAGGACGAGCACGGTCTGACCGAGGAGGTGCTGGCCGAGACCGACGTACTCACCTGGTGGGGGCACGCGGCGCACGATCAGGTCGACGATGCGGTCGTCGAGCGGGTGCACAAGCACGTGCTGTCCGGCATGGGTCTGATCGCGCTGCACTCCGCGCACTTCAGCAAGATCTTCATCAAGCTGATGGGCACCACCTGCTCACTGGACTGGCGGGCCGAGAACGACCGCGAGCTGATCTGGACGGTCGCGGCCGGGCACCCGATCGCGCGCGGGATCCCGCATCCGCTGGTGATCGAGCGCGAGGAGATGTACGGCGAGCTGTTCGACATCCCGCAGCCGGACGAACTGGTGTTCATCAGCTCGTTCAGCGGTGGCGAGGTGTTCCGCTCGGGCGCCGCCTACCGCCGCGGTCAGGGCCGGGTGTTCTACTTCCGCCCGGGCGACCAGGAGTTCCCGACGTACCACAACTCCGACGTGCAGCAGGTGATCGCGAACGCGGTCGGCTGGGCGGCTCCCGTCGTACCGCGGCAGCTGCCTGAGGTGCACCACCGTGGCGAGACCGGCTGGTTCGTGTGACTTAAATACAGCCTGAAATTCGATCTTTACACGGAGCCGGATAAGGTCCACGCATGGTTGACGTTGCGGCGATCTTCAAGGCGTACGACGTTCGCGGGGTCGTCCCGGATCAGTTCGACGAGTCGGTGGCCCGGGCGACCGGGGCTGCGTTCGTCGAGGTCCTGGACGTGCTCGCGGGTCCCGGGGCGGTCGTGGTCGGGTACGACATGCGGCCGTCCAGCCCGGCGCTGGCGGCTGCCTTCGCCGAGGGCGTGACCAGCACCGGCGCCGACGTGATCATGATCGGGCTGGCCTCGACCGACCAGCTCTACTTCGCTTCCGGCCGGCTGGACCTGCCGGGCGCCATGTTCACCGCGAGCCACAACCCGGCGCAGTACAACGGCATCAAGCTGTGCCGCGCCGGCGCCGCGCCGGTCGGTGCGGACTCCGGGCTGCGGGATATCGCCGACCTGGTCGAGAAGGCCCTCGTCGACGGCCCGGTGGCGACCGCCGTACCGGGCACGATCCGCGAGAAGGACCTGCTCACCGCGTACGCCGATCATCTGCACGACCTGGTCGACCTGTCGAAGATCCGGCCGCTGCGGGTGGTCGTCGACGCCGGGAACGGGATGGGCGGGCACACTGTGCCGGCCGTTTTCGCGACCGGTCCGGTCGAGATCGTCCCGATGTACTTCGAGCTGGACGGCAACTTCCCGAACCACGAGGCGAACCCGCTCGACCCGAAGAACCTGGTCGACCTGCAGGCGAAGGTGCGCGAGGGCGGTGCCGATCTCGGGCTGGCCTTCGACGGCGACGCCGACCGCTGCTTCGTGATCGACGAGAAGGGCGACCCGATCTCGCCGAGTGCGATCACCGGAGCTGTCGCCGTACGGGAGCTGGCCAAGCACCCTGGCGCGACCATCCTCTACAACTTGATCACCTCGAAGGCAGTGCCGGAGCTGGTGACCGAGCACGGCGGCGTACCGGTGCGGACGCGGGTCGGGCACTCCAACATCAAGCAGAAGATGGCCGAGACCGATGCGGTCTTCGGTGGCGAGCACTCGGCGCACTACTACTTCAAGGACTTCTGGCGGGCCGACACCGGCATGCTGGCCGCACTGCACGTGCTGGCCGCGCTGGGTGAGCAGGACAAGCCGGCCAGCGAGCTGTTCGCCGTGTACGAGCGCTACGTGGCGTCCGGCGAGCTGAACAACAAGGTCGAGGACGCAGCGGCCACGGTCGCCGCGATCGAGGACACGTACGGCGGCCAGGCCGACATCACCCTTGACCGCCTGGACGGCTTGACCGTGTCCGCGCCACAGTGGTGGTTCAACGTCCGGACCTCCAACACCGAGCCGTTGCTGCGGCTGAACGTCGAAGCGGCGGACCGCGCCACCATGGAGCGCGTCCGTGACGAAGTACTGGCGCTGATCACCGGCACGCCTGCGACAGTGTTGTCGAACGAGGGGAAGAACTGATGGCAGTCAATCTGGACCCGGACCTGCTGAGCATCCTGGTCTGCCCGAAGTGCCGCTCGGAGTTCCGGGTGGACGACGAGGCGAACGAGCTGGTCTGCACCAACACCGGCTGCGCGCTGGCCTACCCGGTGCGCGACGACATCCCGGTGCTGCTGATCGACGAGGCGCGGGACACCCGCACCGAGGAGACCGCGAGCCAGGCATGAGTACTTTCGATGACTCGCGGCTGGACGATCCGGCTGCATTGCGGGACGCCGATCACCTGCTGCGACGGCTGGCGATGGCCGGTGCGCGGGTTCGGGCCGAGCTGGAGGCGGCGGACGACGTACTGTCCTCGCTGACGTCCGACGGCTTCCGGCCGCGGGCCATTGTGGCGGCCGGTCGGGACGCTCGGCTGGTGCGCGCTGTGCTGGAGCCGGTCTGCCCGGTGCCGTTCGTGGCATGGCCCGGTCCGGGTCTCCCCGGGTGGGCCGGTCCGCTGGACCTGGTGATCGTGCTGGGCGGACAGTCCGAGGACAACGACGCGGTGTCGGCTGCTGCCGAGGCTGCGCGTCGCGGTTGCGGACTGATGGTCGCTGCGCCCGCGGACTCGCCGGTGGCGATCGCCTCGGCCGGTCTGCGACACGCGATCCGGCTGCCGTCGCAGTCCGATGACCAGCTCGCCGCAGCAGTCGCCGTACTGCAGGGGCTGCACCAGATGGACCTCGGGCCGGTTGTGGACGCCAAGTCCGTGGCGGAGATGCTCGACGACGTGGCGATCGCCTGCTCACCGAACAAGGACGTGTCGTCCAACCCGGGCAAGGAGTTCGCGCTCGTGCTGGCCGACTCGCTGCCGCTGGTGTGGGGCGGCTCGGTGCTGGCTGCCCGTGCTGCGCGCCGAGTGGTCGAGGCGCTGCGGCTGGCCAGTGGCCGCCCGGCGCTGGCGGCTGACGCCGGCCACCTGTTGCCGGTGCTCAACCAGCCGCCGCGGGATCTATTCGCCGACCCGTTCGACCAGGGCGACGAGCTACGGCCCGCACTGATCATTCTGGATGACGGTCTGGCTGACGACTCGGTCATCGAGACCCGCAACAAGCTGGCGCTCAAGGCCGAGCGGCACGAGGTGCGTGTGCACGTTGTGAAGCAGGCCGACGGGACAGACATCGCCCGGTACGCCGCTCTGACCCAGCACGGCCGGTATGCCGCGGCGTACCTCGGTATCGGGCTCGGCCGCTACGGCACCGCGGCCGACGACGCACCGGCCGAGCCGGGCATCCCGTCGGAGGACCCAGCGTGGTAGTTCGGCTGCAGAACACCATCCGCGACTACGCGTGGGGCTCGACGACCGCGCTGGCGCAGCTGCTCGGTGTGGAACCGGATGGCAAGCCGCAGGCCGAGATGTGGATGGGCGCCCACGAGTCGGCGCCGTCCGTGCTGCCCTCGGGCGACTCTTTGTACGACGCGGTCACGGCCGGCGCATCCGACGTACTGGGTGTGGAGACGGCCGAGCGGTTCGAGGGGCGGTTCCCGTTCCTGGCCAAACTGCTGGCCGCGGGTCAGCCGTTGTCGATCCAGGCGCATCCGTCGCGGGAGCAGGCGATTGACGGGTATGCGCGTGACGAGGCGGCTGGGATTCCGCGGGATGCGGGCGACCGGAACTACAAGGACGCTTGGCCGAAGCCGGAGATCCTGATTGCTTTGGAGCCGTTCGACGCGCTGGTCGGGTTCCGGCCGTTGGCGTCGACGGTCGCGTTGCTGGAGTCGTTGGCACCGGTCGGTTTGGAAGGGCTGACGTCGCAACTGCGGGACGGCAAGCTGCAGGAAGCGTTCACGGACTTCATGAGCAGCGACCGGGACTCCATCCGGCCGCTCGTGTCCGCGCTGGGCGAGGCGTGCGCGCAGTACGCGGGTGACGCTTATGCGCTTGAGGTTGAGACGCTGGCGCGGTTGTGTGCGGACTTCCCGGACGATCCGGGTGTGCTGGCGGCGCTGCTGCTGAACCGGGTTCGGCTGGAGCGGTTCGAGGCGGTGTATCTGCCGGCTGGGAACGTGCATGCGTATCTGCATGGGCTCGGGTTCGAGGTGATGGCCAACTCGGACAACGTGCTGCGTGGTGGGCTGACGAGCAAGTACGTCGACGTACCGGAGCTGGTGTCGGTGGTCGACTTCGAGCCGCTGACAGATGCGGTGCTGACGGCGACCGACGGTGTCTACGAGACCGGGTGCGAATACTTCGCCGTACAGCGGGTTGATCTCGACGGCGGTGAACGGACGGTCACTGGGAGCGGTCCGCGGATCGTTTGCTGTGTGGACGGAACGGTCGAGGTCGGTGCCGGGGGCACCTATGACGGTGTGACGTTGTCCGCCGGGCAGTCCGCGTTCGCGGGTGGACCCGAGGGACCCTGTAACCTGCGTGGTTCCGGCACGGCGTTCGTCGTGTCCACACCCTGATTTGCGGAGGACCTGAACAACCATGGCTGGTGGCGGAAACAAGGCCGTGGTCGCGGCCCTGCTGGCGAACACCGGGATCGCGATCACCAAGTTCGCGGCGTGGGGGCTGACCCAGTCGGCCTCGATGCTCGCCGAGTCGATCCACTCGCTCGCCGATGCCGGCAACCAGGTGCTGCTGCTGGTCGGCAGCAAGCGCGCCAAGCGCGAGGCCGACGAACTGCACCAGTTCGGCTTCGGCCGGGAGCGCTACGTCTACTCGTTCATCGTGGCGATCGTGCTGTTCAGCGTCGGTGGTCTGTTCGCGCTCTACGAGGGCTGGCACAAGATCCACGACCCGCACGGGATCGACGACTGGAAGTGGGTCCCGGTCGCCGTGCTGGTGGCCGCGATCGTCATGGAAACCCTGTCCTTCCGGACCGCGATCGTCGAGGCGAACAAGGTCCGCGGCCACGTCGGCTGGGCCAAGTTCATCCGCAACGCCCGCTCACCCGAGCTCCCCGTCATCCTGCTGGAGGACTTCGCCGCGCTCACCGGTCTGGTGCTCGCGCTCATCGGTGTCGTGCTGACGCTCGTGACCGGCAACGGTGTCTTCGACGGTCTGGGTTCGATGGCGATCGGCGCACTGCTGGTCTGCGTCGCGATCTTCCTGGCGATCGAGATGAAGTCCCTGCTGCTCGGCGAGTCCGCGACCCGCGAGTCCCAGCAGAAGATCGTCGACGCCATCCAGAACACCCCCGGCGTCCAGCGCCTCATCCACATCAAGACCCTGCACCTCGGCCCCGAAGAAATCCTCGTCGCCGCCAAACTCGCCGTCGAGTCGACTGCCACCAGCGCCGCGATCGCCGAGACCATCGACGCCGCCGAACGAGCCATCCGCGCCGCCGAACCGATGTCGGTCCACATCTACCTCGAACCCGACATCTTCCACGAGAACCACACCCCCGACGCCCGCCCCGCCGTACCCGAGGCCCCCTCCCACTAACGCGGTTTGGGTGGGAGGACGCCGGAGCGGCCTAGCCAGTGGAGGGCTCGTTCTCGGTCTATCTGGGACTGGGTGGGTGGGGTGGTCAGGCGGCCGGTGCGGTAGCCGAGGTTTCGGAGGTCGGCGGCTACTGAGGGTTCGGCGAGGGCTCGGAGGGCGAACGCCAGGGCGGCGGGGGTGACGTCGTACCGGCGTTCCAGGTCGAGGGCGAGTTGGACGGCGGCGAGGTCGCGGTCGTCGTACTGGCGTTGGGCGGTTTGGCCGGAGCGGGAGTGCGGGAGGAGGCCGAGGGCCTCGCGGTAGCGCAGCATCCGGGGGGTCGTGCCCAGGCGTTTGGCGGCTTCGGTGATGCGCATGACACCAATCCTGACATTTCGGTGTCAAAAACGCCCGTCAGGCGATCAAACCACCAGGCTGAGCCCTCTAGGCTCACCTAGGAAGTACTCAGCGAGAGTTCAGGGGAGCGGTATGACGTTCGACTACAAGGTGGCGGACCTCGGGCTGGCCGAGTTCGGCCGCAAGGAGATCCGGCTGGCCGAGCACGAGATGCCCGGTCTGATGGCGATGCGCGCGCAGTACGGCGAGAGCAAGCCGCTGGCCGGTGCGCGGATCATGGGCTCGCTGCACATGACGATCCAGACCGCGGTGCTGATCGAGACGCTGACCGCGCTCGGCGCCGACGTCCGCTGGGTCTCCTGCAACATCTTCTCGACCCAGGACCACGCCGCCGCGGCGATCGTCGTCGGCCCGGACGGTTCGGTCGACAACCCCGCCGGTGTGCCGGTCTTCGCCTGGAAGGGCGAGACCCTCGAGGAGTACTGGTGGTGCACCGAGCAGGCGCTGAAGTGGCCCGGTGAGCAGGGCCCGAACATGATCCTCGACGACGGTGGCGACGCCACCATGCTCGTCCACAAGGGCACCGAGTTCGAGAAGGCCGGCGTCGTACCGGACCCGTCGACCGCGGACTCCGAGGAGTACGCCGTCGTCCTCAAGCTGCTGACCCGCACGCTGAGCGAGGACCCGCAGCTGTGGACCGGGATCGGCCAGGGTATCAAGGGTGTGACCGAGGAGACCACCACCGGTGTGCACCGGCTCTACGAGATGCACAAGGCCGGCGCGCTGCTGTTCCCGGCGATCAACGTCAACGACTCGGTCACCAAGTCGAAGTTCGACAACAAGTACGGCTGCCGGCACTCGCTGATCGACGGCATCAACCGCGCCACCGACGTCCTGATCGGCGGCAAGGTCGCGGTCGTGGCCGGGTACGGCGACGTCGGCAAGGGCTGCGCGGAGTCGCTGCGTGGCCAGGGCGCCCGCGTCATCGTCACCGAGATCGACCCGATCTGCGCACTGCAGGCGGCGATGGACGGCTACCAGGTCACCACGCTGGACGAGGTCGTCGGCATCGCCGACATCTTCGTCACCACGACCGGCAACAAGGACGTCATCACCGCCGACCACATGGCGCAGATGAAGCACCAGGCGATCGTCGGCAACATCGGCCACTTCGACAACGAGATCGACATGGCCGGCCTGTACAAGACCGACGGCGTCGAGCGCGTCAACATCAAGCCGCAGGTCGACGAGTTCCGCTTCCCCGACGGCCACACGATCATCGTGCTGTCCGAAGGCCGCCTGCTGAACCTCGGCAACGCGACCGGCCACCCGTCGTTCGTGATGTCGAACTCCTTCACCAACCAGGTGCTCGCCCAGATCGAGCTCTTCGTCCGCACGGCCGAGTACCCGACCGAGGTCTACGTGCTCCCCAAGCACCTCGACGAGATGGTCGCCCGCCTGCACCTCGACGCTCTGGGCGTGAAGCTCACCGAGCTCACCAAGGAGCAGTCGGCCTACCTCGGCGTACCGGTCGAAGGCCCGTACAAGTCCGAGCACTACCGCTACTGATCGACCCACAGCAAGCGCCTCACCCTCGTGGGTGGGGCGCTTGTGCTTCTGTCAGCCGAGGAAGCCTGCGATGCCGAACTCGCCTTCGCTCTGGTCGGTGACGACGACGGCTTCCATCCAGGCGACGCAGGTCTTGACCGCGGCCAGGACCTCCGGATGCAGCTCGGCCTGTTGCTGCGGGGTGCTCGCCTGCCACTGCGCGAACCCGGCTCGGCAGGTCGCGGTGTCCCACTCGCCGTAGTACCAGTCCTCGGCGAACGGCAACGGAGCGGGCAGTGTGCCGTAGACGAGGTCGTCGAGCTTCGCGGTGGTGATGCCGAGGTGCTCGAGCCCTTTGCCGACGTCCACGAGCCACCCGCTGCGGAAGCCGCTGAACTCGTTGTACGGCAGGGTGAAGTCGGTCATGAACCCGCAGATGTCGTGGTACGCCGAGGCATACCGGTGGCCGTACTCCTTGTCGAACGGCCCGCCGTTGATCACCGCCAGCGCGGCCTCGCTGCTGGTTGGCGCTCCGTCCGCGATCTCGTAGTCGAATTGCTCGTCCTCGGCGACCCATCCAGCGCCGGCCCACTGGCTCAACACCTCGTAGGTCCGAGGATTCCGGCTGCCGACGACGGCGTGCACCTCGTCCAGCCGGACCATGAACGGCGTCAGAGTAAGGCTCATGCCGGCAACGCTAGCTGCCGGCGTACCAGCTCCTGCCCGCCTGGCAGCAAGCTGCCTGATCACCGTAACGACAGGAGGTGTGGCCGCTCTGGCCCGGATGATCGGGGCGGCCACGCTCAGCGGGGTGGCTGCGTACCCGTATACGTCCTGTCGTTCGGGTGTTCAGGACCAGCCGGATTGGTTGCTGCCGGGGGTGGCCCAGCCCTGGGCGTTGTGGGTGGCTGGGGTCTGTTCGCGGGCGGGTGGTGGCGGGGCGAAGGTGGGCACGGGCTCGGGCGGGAGGACGCCGTACGGGCTGGGCGGTGCAAACGGGCCGGCCGGTACGGCGTACTGGTTCGGGCTAGACGCCGGGCCGAAGGGGCCGGTGGTTACCGGGCGGACGACGGCTAGGCGGATGAGCTCGCGGCGGCGGCGTTCGGCCAGTACGGCGGACAGGAACGCCGGCGCGATCATCGGGGTCGGCGGTGCGGGCGCGGTGAGCTGCGCGACGCGGTGGCCGAGAGTCTCGCCGAGGGCGGCGCGGGCGGCGGGCTGTAGTTCGGTGAAGCGGGCCAGATAGTCGCGGGCCGTGTTCGCGAGCTCGTCGGGGAGCTGCGACAGCTCGAGCGACTGTGCCCACGCCACCAGATGCGCCGGCACGAATAGCGGCGGCGACGCCATCGCCTGGTGCCGTTCGCGGATGACCACGGTGCCGGCGACCATGTCGCCGATCCGCTTGCCCTGCTTGTTCATCAGGCTCGCGACAATCCCCGGGCTGGCCGCGAACCACGGCGCGAAGTCGACGAAGAACCACATCAGCGTCCGGACCAGCGCGTGCCGGAACCGGATCGACGACCCGTCGTCCCGGACCACCTTGAGCCCGAGCACCATCTTGCCGACGGTCCGCCCGCGGGTGAGTGTCTCCATCACGAGGCGGTAGCCGACCACCACGAGCAGTACGACGATCGTCACCAGCGCGAACGCCAGTGCCTCGCTCGATTGCTCGCTGATCAGGAATCCGAACAGCAACCCGATGAGACCGCTCAGCACCATGATCTGGATCATCACGTCGATCGCACAGGCCAGCGCCCGCGTCGGCATCCGTGCGATCCGCACCTGGAGGACGACCGCCTCGCCCGTGACCAACTGAGACACTCTGCCGCCCCCCTCCTGGTTAGACACCCGGTCGGGCTAGTCTGCCAGCCCAGGGATCCAGCGACGGGAGGAGGTGTTCGTGGACGTCGAGGCGTTCGTTTCGGTGCATCAGCCGCAGTGGGACCGTCTGGCCTATCTGACTCGTCGGCAGCGGCGTCTGACCGGTGCTGAGGCAGAGGAGCTCGTCACGCTGTACCAGCGCGTCGGCACGCACCTGTCCGCGCTCAGAGCCGCCGGTGCGGACCCAGTGTCGATCGGACGGCTCTCCGGCCTGATTGCTGACGCCAGAGGCGCTGTCACCGGTGCTCAGGCACCTGTCTGGCGAGACATCTCCAGGTACTTCCTGGTGAGCTTCCCGGCTGCCCTCTACGTCTCCAGACGCTGGTGGCTCACCATCGGCCTGCTCTTCTACCTGGTAGCGGCCTGGTCGGCGTGGCGGATCCTCGCGCACCCCGAGGTGATCGACTCGATCGCTGCGCCGGCTCAGATCCAGCAGTTGGTCGACCACGACTTCGAGGCGTACTACTCCGAGAACCCGGCTCAGGACTTCGCACTGCGCGTGTGGCTCAACAACGCCACGCTGAGCGCCGCCGTACTCGCACTGGGTATTTTGCTGATCCCCTCGGTCTTCATCCTCTGGGACAACGCACTCAACCTCGGTGTGAGCGCGGGGCTGATGATCAGCCACGA
This sequence comes from Kribbella sp. NPDC056951, assembly GCF_042674205.1. Lineage (NCBI taxonomy): Bacteria > Bacillati > Actinomycetota > Actinomycetes > Propionibacteriales > Kribbellaceae > Kribbella > Kribbella sp. NPDC056951. The sequence continues at coordinate 585,109 of NZ_JBHUQZ010000004.1, read as the reverse complement.
CAAGGGCGGTCTGTTCTTCAGCCTGATCACGCCGCACGGCCTGCTCGAGCTCACCGCGGTCTTCATCGCATCCGCCGCCGGACTGCGCCTCGGCTGGTCGTGGATCGTGCCCGGCGCCCGAACCCGCATGCAGGCCCTCGCGCAGACCGGCCGCGCCACGATCGGAATGGCGATCGGGTTGGCCGCGATCCTGTTGCTCACCGGCGTGATCGAGGCGTTCGTGACGCCGTTCCTGCCCGGGCCGGTGCGGATCAGTATCGGCATCGTGGCCGAGATCGGCTTCTTCCTGTACGTCTACATCCTCGGCCGTCGCGCCGCGCGCCTAGGCGAGTCCGGCGACGTCGAAGAGGAAGACGCGGCCGCTCCAATAGCCACTTAGTCGTTTGCCGGTGGGCACCGGATCAAGATGAGATCCGCCCAGGAAGTCAGACACAGCAGGTGGTACGGCGTCGCTGTCACGGTCGGCCTGATCGCGTACGGCGTCGTCCACCTGCTGATCGCGTGGATCGCCCTGCAACTGGCCTGGGGACAGTCGTCGCAGGAGGCATCCCAGCAAGGCGCCCTTAAGGAGCTCGCCGGTAAGCCACTCGGTGGGGTCCTGCTCTGGATCGTCGCCATCGGCCTGTTCGCGCTGGTGGTCTGGCGCGCCCTCGACCTCGCGTACGCCGACCTCGACACCGAGAAGCGGGTGTCGTACACCGGCCGTGCCGTGGTCTACCTCCTGCTCGGAATCAGCGCGGTGAAGGTCGCCATCGGCGCCGGCAACTCGAGCACCAACCAGCAACGCTCATTGTCGGCCCGGTTGATGGAGAACGGCTTCGGCCGGGCACTGATCGTCGTGGTCGGCCTGGTCGTGGTCGGGATCGGGATCCGCCAGCTGTACAAGGCATACACGAAGAAGTTCACCGAGGACCTGGTTGGCGGCGTCTCCGACACGACCGTCCTGCTCGGCCGCATCGGGTACGCCGCCAAGGGCGTCGCGTTCGTCGTGGTCGGCGTGCTCTTCGGCTGGGCCGCGATCAGCTACGAACCGGACAAGGCAGGCGGTCTCGACGCCGCCCTGCACACGATCAAACAACAACCCTTCGGTTCGATCCTGCTCACCGTCCTGGCCCTCGGTATCGCCGCCTTCGGCGCCTACTGCTTCGTCTGGTCCCGCAACGCCCGAACCTAGATTGCGTCCGATCGCCCGGCTTCGATGCGTGACCACTGGGCGATCGGCCGACCGTTGGTCATCAGGATGTGCTCGGCCTTCGCCCACTCCTGCGGCCAACCGTCCGGCGAGTCTTCGTGCCCCTCTTGGCGCCCGTACACGGTGAGGTCCATCAGGTGGTAGCTGTTGTCCATCACCTCGACCCCACGCAACGTCGTCCAGTAGGTCTCGAACACCCGGTCGCCGTCCCGCAGGTAGCAGACCAAGTACATCTGGCCGAGAGTCCTGCCGACGAGCAACTTGTCGCGGGAGTCGGCCGACGAGTACCACGGCATCGTCCAGCCCATGAAGTCGCGGTACCGCCGACTCTCGTCGTACGGGCCCTGGCAGAACACGGCGTACGTGATGTCGCGCGAGTGCAGATAGGACAGTTCGCCGACAGCCCCGTTACACCACGTGCACCCCGGACACTGCTCAGTCGCGGGATGCCCGTCATGCCACATGAAGTAGTACGCGATCAGCTGCCGACGCCCTTCGAACGCCTCCAGCAGAGTCACCGGCCCGTCCGGGCCCGCCACTGTGATCCCCGCATCCACCTCAACCATCGGTAACCGCCGCCGAGCCGCGGCAATCGCGTCCGCCTCCCGGCTGTGCGCCTTCTCGCGAACCCGCAACTCGTCCAGTTCCGCCAGGAACCCGGCCCGATCAGTCACCTTCGGCAATGCGTCACTCATGACGTCTCCTCTCTTTAGAGGTCACGTCGGAGCAGTACCCCCGTTCTTGACATCGGACCCGTCAGGCGGTGGGGAGGTCTCGGTGGCGGAGGGTGGTCAGGCCTAGTGCACCCAGGGCGGCGGTGATCAGCAGGAGGACGACGATGGGAGCTAGGTGGGTGTCGCCGCCGGGGAGTTGGGGGAGGTGGGTGAAGGGGGAGAGGTTCTTGATCCAGGGGGCCAGTTGGATGCCGGCGCTGGTGAGACCGATCAGGATGCAGAGCGTGGGGCCCGCCCAGGCGGCTTGGGAGGCTCGGGGAATTAGGCCGAACACGGCGAGAGTGAGGGCGGCCAGGAGCCAGACGGCGGGCAGTTGGATGAGGGAGGCGGCGATCAGGCGGGGGAGTTGGGTGCCGACGTCGTCGACCGCCATGCCGTAGGCGAGGCCGGCTGCTGCGCCGGAGGCGAGGAGAGCGATGGCCGGGCCGAGGAGGCTGAAGATCAGGTGGCTGGCAGCCCAGTGGAGTCGGCTGGTTGCGGTCGCGAGGACGGGTTCCGCGCGACCGCTCGTCTCCTCGGCGCGCAACCGCAGCGTCGATTGGACTGCGTACGCCGAGGCGATCAGCCCGGTGATCATCATGACGCCGACCAGGAACGAGTCGATCAGCCCGGCCGAGCCACCCATCCGCTGGAACATCTCCTGGATCTTCGGATCGTCCCGCATCATGTCGCCGACCCCTTCGGCGACACCGCCGAAGAGCAGGCCGAGCAGGAGGAACGCCGAGGTCCACGCGGCCAGCAGCCCGCGGTGCAGTCGCCAGGCCAATCCCAGTGGCGACCCCAACCGACCCTCGGCCGGCCCGAGTCGCGCGGGCAACAGCCCCGACCCGACATCACGCCGTACGGCGAGCTGAACCGCGGCCGCGACCAGTACGACGGTTGCCGCGAGCAACAGCCCTCCCAGCCACCAGCGGTTGGCGCCGTACGGGTGGATCCGTTGCGCCCAACCAACCGGCGAGAGCCACGACAACCAGGCGAGCGGACCGTCGGTGTGCGCGCTCGTGTCCCCGGCGGCACGCAGTACGAACGACGCCCCGAGTACGCCGATCGCCATCCCGCGCGCGGTCCCGGCGTTGGCGGTCAGTTGCGCCGCGACTCCGCCGACCGCTGCGAAGAACCAACCAGCACTGGCGAATTCGAGGCCAAGGGCAACCGATCCCGCCCATGGCAGGTCCTGACTGTGCATGCCCAGAGCAAGCAATCCACCGAGCACGGCATTGGCGCCGAAGGCAACAAGTAGTGCGGCGGCAAGCCCCGCGTGCCGCCCCACCACACTCGACCCGAGCAGCTCGGAACGCCCGGTCTCCTCCTCGACCCGGGTGTGCCGGATCACCGTGAGCAGACCGATCAGCCCGACCATCAGCGGTACGAACCCGAGTCGCCAGGTGACGAATTCACCGAGCGAGGTCCCGGACAGTTCGCCGTACAGGGTGATGAAACCGGCGTTGTTCGCGTAGCTGAGCCGCGATTCCGCGGTCGGGAACAGTTCGCCGTACGACGCCGCGTAGCTGACCGGGATTGCGGTCAGGAACACGATCCACAGCGGCAGCACGATGCGGTCCCGGCGCAGGATCAGCCGGATCAGCCCGCCGGTTCCGGCCAAGGTCGTCATCGGGCCGCCTCCGGTTCGTACAGGCGGAGGAACAACTCCTCCAGCGTCGGCGGCTGACTGACCAGACTCCGGACGCCGACATCGACCAGCTGCCGCAGTACGGCGTTGATCTCCTCGGTGTCCACGTCGAATCGCACCACCCCGTCCTCGACGCGCAGATCGTGCACGCCGGTCAGCGAGGACAGGCCATTCGGCGGACCGGCGAGCTCGGCGGTCATCGACGTACGGGTCAGGTGTCGCAGCCCGGACAGCGTTCCGCTCTCGACCGCGCGACCGGCCCGGATGATCGTGACCCGCTCGCAGAGCGCCTCGACCTCGGACAGGATGTGGCTCGACAGCAGCACGGTCTTGCCCTCGCCCGAACTGATCTCCTGCACGACCTCGCGGAAGACCTCCTCCATCAACGGGTCCAACCCCGAGGTGGGCTCGTCGAGGAGCAGGAGCTCGACATTCGAGGCGAAGGCGGCGACCAGGGCGACCTTCTGCCGGTTGCCCTTCGAGTACGTGCGGGCCTTCTTCCGCGGGTCGAGATCGAACCGCTCCAGGAGTTCGGCCTTGCGCTTCTTGTCGAGACCGCCGCGCATCCGGCCGAGCAGATCGATCGCCTCGCCACCGGACAGGTTCGGCCACAGCGTGACGTCGCCGGGGACATAGGCAAGCCGACGGTGTAGGGCGGTCGCATCCGACCACGGGTCGCCGCCGAGCAGGCGCGCCGTACCGTCGGTGCGTCGGGTCATACCGAGCAGGATCCGGATCGTGGTGGTCTTCCCGGCGCCGTTCGGGCCGAGGAAGCCGTGCACCTCACCCGTGCGGACCGTCAGGTCGAGACCGTCCAGGGCCCGGGTACGTCCGAAGGTCTTGACCAGGCCCTCGGTGTGGATCGCCGCAGCGGTCATCAGTTGTCCTTTCGGAGGTTGGCAGTCTGCTCGGGTGTGAGCAGTGGCTGGGAGAAGATGTCGACGAACGCCCGGGTCAGGCGGGCGTAGCCGGCGGTGGTGGAGATGTCCTCGCCGAGGGCGAGTTCGAGTTGGTCGCGGAGCACGAAGACGCCGAGCTTCATCGCCGCGATCACCGCGGACCAGGCCCGGTAGTCGTCGGCGACGACACCGTGCGCCTTCGCCCACTCCTCGCCGTACTCGACCGTCTGCAGGAACAGCGCACCCGCGGTCTCGGAGCCGTCCATCATCGAGCGGACCAGATAGCTCTGGAGCGGGAACGACACCGGTTGCACGGTGGCGACGTTGACGTTCTCCAGGCCCTTCTCGTCGATCAGCTCGCGGCCGAGCTCGATCATTCGGTCCCGGGCGTAGGCGTCACAGGCTTCGCGCAGCGCCTCCTTCGACCCGAAGTGATGGCGGACCAGTCCGGACGAGACGCCGGCCTCGGTGGCGATGTCGCGGATCGAGGCGCCCTCGATCCCACGCTCGGTGAACAGCTTGATCGCCGCGTCCCGGATCCGGGCCCGCGCGGTCAGGTCGTCGTTCATGCACCCTCCTTCTCGGCTACACAGTTGAGTAGACTCCTACACGATCGTGTAGTCAAGAGGAAAGATGATGACGTATATGTGACGAAGATTCGTATCTCGTTGACAGGACAGCGCTTGCTGGTGTGGTTTCTTCCCATGATCAAACGGTGGCTGGGAATCCTCGGAGCGCTGTGTCTCGTGGTTGCGATACCGGGTACGGCGTTTGCTGCCGACCCAGGACGCAAGGTCGTGAAGGTCGGGGTGACCCAGGCGGTCGACTCGATGAACCCGTTCCTCGCCGTCCGGCTGGTCTCGGGGTCGCTGCAGCGCTGGATGTACAGCTTCCTGACCGTGCCCGACTCCAAGACCCTGCAGCCCAGTCCGGACCTGGCCGAGTCCTGGACGACGTCACCCGACGGGCTGACCTGGACCTTCAAGATCCGTACGGCGAAGTGGTCCGACGGCCAGCCGATCACCGCGGACGACGCGGCCTGGACCTTCAACAAGATGATGACCGACGACGCGGCGAAGGCCGGCAACGGGCCCGCGGTCGAGAACTTCGCCAGTGTCACCGCGAGCGGTCAGGACCTGACGATCAAGCTGAAGGCGCCGCAGGCGTCGATGCTCGATATCCCGGTGGCGATCGTGCCCAAGCACATCTGGGAGAAAGTCACGGACATCGGGAATTACGAGGCCGACCAGTACCCGACCGTGGGCAGCGGTCCGTACGTCGCGGTCGAGTACAAGAAGGACCAGTTCGTCCGGCTCGAGGCCAACAAGGACTACTGGCGCGGACCGGCGAAGATCGACGAGTTGCAGCTGATCTTCTACGACAACCCGGCCGCCGCGATCGTCGGGCTCAAGAAGGGCGATATCGACCTGATCGGCCGGCTCGCACCGCCGGACTTCGAGTCGCTGAAGGGCGAGGACAACATCGTCCAGTGGAACACCGAGGGCCGGCGGGCGACGTACCTGCAGATCAATCACGGCGCGACCACCAGCGACAACAAGCCGATCGGTGACGGGCATCCGGCGCTGAAGGACCCCCGCGTGCGGCAGGCGCTGCACTACGGGATCGACAAGCAGAAGCTGGTCGCCGAGACCCAGAACGGGCTGGCCCGACCGGCCGACGGATCGATCGTGCCGCCGCTGTACAAGAGCTTCTTCTGGGAGGCGTCGGGCGCGGAGAAGATCAGCTACGACGCGGCCAAGGCCAACAAGATTCTCGACGACGCCGGCTACAAGAAGGGTGCCGACGGCATCCGCACCATGCCCGACGGCTCGCGCAAACTGGCCTTCCGGTTCAGCATCCACACCGATGCGCCGAGCGAGGAGAAGCTCTCCGAGTACCTGACCGGCTGGTTCAAGGAGCTCGGCATCCAGCTCACCGCGCGCCGGCTCGACTCCAGCAAGTTCACCGAGGAGACCGGTACGACGGCCTTGTTCGACATCGCGATCAGCGGTTGGTCGGTGAACCCCGATCCCGAAGAGGTCCTCGGCACGCACCTCTGCAGTCGCCGGCCGACCGCATCCGGGCAGGGTGGCGGAACCGAGTCGTTCTACTGCGACCCGCAGTACGAGGACCTCTACAAGCAGCAGCAGAAGGAGCTCGACCTCCCGAAGCGCGCCGACATCATCAAGAAGATGCAGGAACGCCTGTACGTCGACGCGCCGGTGATCGCGCTTTACTACCCGAACGACCTCGAGGGCTACCGCAAGGACCGGATCGCCAGCATCACGCCGATCCCCGAGGACAAGGGCCTCCTGTACGGCGGCAGCGGCTACTGGCCGTTCTACACCGTCCAGGCGGTGACGAAGGATGCTGCGGCCGAGACCGATGGCGGTTCGAACACCGGGCTGATCGCGGGCATCGCGGCGGCGGTCGTCGTACTGGGGCTTGGTGGATTCGTGCTGGCGCGACGGCGTCAGGGTGCTGCTGACGAGCGCGAATGACCGTCGTCATCGAAGCGGCTCCGGCCCGTCACGGGTTGCTACGGTATGCGGCGACCAAGGCGGGCGGGGCGCTGCTGAGCATCGCGATGGTCGTCGTGGCGACGTTCTTCCTGTTCCGGATGCTGCCGGGCGACCCGGTGCGCGCGTTGGCGCAGGGGCGCAACATGACGCCCGAGCAGCTGGATCTGGAGCGCGCGCGGCTCGGGCTGGACAAGTCGATTCCTGAACAGTTCCTGCACTTCGTCGGGCAGACGCTGCGGTTCGATCTCGGGACGTCGTACGAGTACAAGCGGCCGGTGCTCGATCTGATCGGTGAGCGGATCGGGCCGACGCTGCTGCTCACCGGAACCGCGCTGGTGATGGCGGTCAGTCTGGGGATCTGGCAGGGCGCGCGGGCCGGTTGGAAACCGGGTTCGCGGTTCGACCGGTTCTCCACGGCTGTCTCGCTGGTGTTGTGGTCGGTGCCGACGTTCTGGCTCGGGCTGTTGCTGCTGATGGTGTTCGCGGCCGGGATCGGGCCGATCCCAGGGCTGTTTCCGACGCGGGGAATCTCCAGTGTCGATGCGCCCGATGGTTTCGGCTATGTGCTCGACGTGGCTCAGCACATGGTGTTGCCGTGTCTGACTTTGGTGGCCGTGGTCTATGCGCAGTACCTGCTGGTGATGCGGTCGTCCGTGCTGGACGAGGTCGAGCAGGACTACATCACGACCGCCCGGGCCAAGGGCCTTCGCGATGACGAGATCCGGCGCAGGCACGCCGTACCGAACGCTTTGCTGCCGACGGTGACGTTGGTGTTCATGCGGATCGGATTCGTCGTCGGAGGCGCGGTGACGGTCGAGGCGATCTTCAGCTGGCCGGGGCTCGGGCAGTTGTTCTACGAGGCGATCCGGGTTCCTGACTTCACGTTGATGCAGGGCACGTTCCTGCTGATCACGGTGTCGGTGATCCTGATGAATACCTTGGCCGACGTGATTTACCACGTCCTCGATCCGCGGGTGAGGTCGGTATGAGCAACCTGGCGTGGGTACGGCGGCAGCGTTCGGTCACGCGGTTCTGGCGCGACTTCCGCACGCACAAGGCCGGTATGGCGGGTCTCGTCGTACTGGTGCTGGCGGTGGTGCTCGCGCTGATCGCGCCGCTGTTCATCGATGCGGGCGTGACGAATGTGGTTTCAGGTACCGGGGCCAAGCTGGCGCCGCCGAGTCTGGACTACCCGCTCGGGACCGACGAGTCGGGTCGGTCGGTGCTGCTGATGATCTGGTGGGGTTCGCGGACCTCATTGCTGATCGGATTCCTCGCGGCCCTGCTCAGCATGGTGATCGGGACCGTGCTCGGGATCGCGGCCGGTCACTTCCGGGGCTGGTTGGGCGCGATCGTGCTGCGGGTGACCGACTGGTTCCTGGTACTTCCGTCCTTGGTGACCGCGTTGGTACTGGCCGCGATTCTCGGTGGCAGTACGGCGACAATCATCATCGCGATCGGCGTCACCTCCTGGCCGTCGACGGCTCGGCTGATTCGCGCGCAGACGCTCGCGGTCGAGGCGCGGCCGTACATCGAACGGTCGCTCGCGCTCGGCGCCGGGCACTGGCACATCACCACCCGGCACGTGCTGCCGAATGTCGCACCGTTGCTGCTGGCAAGTACGACGCTCGAGGTGGCGAGCGCGATCGTCACCGAGTCGACGCTGGCGTTCCTCGGGGTGAGTGCGAACAAGACCTCGTGGGGGACCATGTTGCGCGGTTCGTACGACTGGGGTGCGGCGACCGCCGGAGCATGGTGGTACATCCTCATCCCGGGTCTGTGCATCGTGGCCGTCGTGATGGCTTTCACCTTGTGCGGAAGGGCTTTGGAGACGGTACTGAACCCCCGGTTGCGGACGAGGGCGGCCTGATGCTCGAGCTGGACGAGTTGTCCGTGACCTATCGACTGGCCAGTGGCGAGGTCCCCGCCGTACGCGGGGTGTCGTTGTCTGTCGCCGCCGGCGAGGCGGTCGGGCTGGCGGGGGAGTCGGGGTCGGGGAAGTCGACGGTCGCGCTGTCGCTGTTGCGGTTGCTGCCGCGGACCGCCCGGATCGACGGGCGGATCCTGCTGGATGGCGAGGACGTCGTGGCGATGAAGTGGGGCCGGCTGCGTGCCGTCCGATGGTCGTCGGCGTCGATCGTCTTCCAAGGGGCACAGCACGGGCTCAATCCGGTACGGCGAATTGGCGAGCAGATCGCGGAGCCGTTGCTGGTGCATCGGCTGGCGTCGGCTTCCGAGGCTCGGTCGCGAGTGGCTGAGCTGTTGGAGCAGGTCGGGTTGCCGGGCTGGCGAGCGCGGAGTTATCCGCACGAGCTGAGTGGTGGCCAACGGCAACGAGTGATGATCGCGATGGCACTGGCGTGTTCGCCGCAGCTGATCATTGCGGATGAGCCGACGACTGCGTTGGACCTAATGGTGCAGGCGCAGGTGTTGACGCTGATCCGGCAGTTGATCGCCTCGCACGGGATCTCGCTGTTGATGATCTCGCACGATCTGTCGGTCCTGGCGGACGTGTGCGATCGGCTCGCGATCATGTACGCCGGGCGGTTGGTGGAGACCGGACCGGCAGGTTCGTCGTTCCGGCATCCTTATAGCCAAGCGCTGTCGGCCGCGTTTCCGACAGTCGGCGATCCGGCCTCGCGGCTGGCGCCGCGCGGGCTGGCCGGGGATCCGCCGGACCCGCAATCGCTTCCGGGCGGATGTGCTTTCCATCCGCGCTGCCCGGTCGCGTTGGAGTCGTGTTCGACCGAGCCGATCGAGCTGCGCCCGGTCGGGGATGCCCGGTCAGCTGCCTGTGTGCTGGTGGAGGAAACGTGCTAGAGGCAACGGATGTCGTGGTTGAGTTCGGGCGCGCGCGTGCTGTCGACGGGGTGAACCTCTCGGTCGGGGCCGGCGAAATTGTTGCCCTGGTCGGCGAATCCGGCTGCGGCAAGACCACGCTCGCCCGGACCCTCCTCGGCCTGGAGCGTCCGCGGTCCGGCACGATCTCGTACGACGGTTCGCCGCTGAACTACTCCGGTCGCGCCCTCCGCGCCTTCCGGCGACAGGTCCAGCTCGTCCTGCAGGATCCGATGGGCTCCCTCAACCCCCGGCACACCGTCTACGAGGCAGTTGCCGAAGGCCCCCGAATTCACAAGCTGCCCGACGAGGAAGCGGTCGTCACCTCGGCGCTGGCCCGGGCCGGTCTGCGCCCACCCGACCGGTTCTTCCTCCGCTACCCGCACGAACTCTCCGGCGGTCAACGGCAGCGGGTGGTGATTGCCGGTGCGTTGGCGCTGGACCCCAAGATTCTGATCGCCGACGAACCGGTCGCCTCCCTGGATGCGTCGATCCGCGGCGAGATCCTGGCCCTGCTGCTGCGCTTGCGGGACGAACTCGGTCTCGGTGCCCTCGTCGTCACCCACGACCTGGGCCTCGCCTGGAACATCGCCGACCGGGTCGCGGTCATGTACCTCGGCCGCATCGTCGAGTCCGGCCGAACCGAGGACGTGCTGACGAATCCGCAACATCCCTACACCCGGGCGCTGCTGTCGGTCCTGCCCGAGTCGCCTGAACGCATCATCCTGACTGGCGAACCACCGGACCCGACACAGATCCCGTCCGGGTGCCGCTTCCACCCTCGCTGCCAACTAGTGGCCGCTGGCAACGGTGTCGATGCCTGCCGGACGACCCCGCTCCCGATCCTTCCCGCGGCCACCGACGCGCAGGTGGCGTGCCACGTCGTACCGGCGTTGCGTCCGGCGAGCTGACCTGCCGGGACCCTGGGGGCCCGGCAGGTCGTTGTCTCACACCTCGTCGTCGTCCTCGGGGTCCTCGTCCGCGTCGGCGAGTGCCCACTTCAGCTGGAACTCGACCTCTTCCTCGTCCTCGGAGCGCTCGTGCTCGACGCTGATCTGCGCGTTCTTCGGGACGGTGAAGCGCTCTCCGGCGATCTGGATCCGGAACGGCTTACCCGCCTCCAGGGCATCGGCCAGCCGACGGAGCTTGGCGGCGAACTCGGCGACCGTGTAGTCCTTCTCGACATCTCTCTCACTCATGGGGTCCATCCAACCAACTCCGAGGTTCTTTCAGCGGTTGACAATAGTTAACATCTGGTAGAACTATTGCAGGATGGTGGAAGATCAGGTCGACCGGTTCTTCGAGGTACTCGCCGATCCGACCCGGCGACAGGTTGTCCGGCTGCTCGGCGAAGGCCCTCAGCGGGCCGGTCAGCTGGCCGTCGCCACGGGCTCGTCGTCACCCGCGATGAGCCGGCACCTGCGGATCCTGCTCGAGGCCGGCCTGGTCGCCGACGAGCGCGTTCCCGACGACGCCCGCGTCCGCCTCTTCCGGCTGAACCCCGAACCGGTCGTCGCCGTCCAGGCCTGGCTCGACCAGGTCCAAGCGCACTGGCGCGACCAGCTCGGCGCCTTCAAACGACACGTGGAGAACTCATGACCGAACTGTCAGCGACAGCAACCGTCGAGGTTCCGGTCGACCCGGCGACCGCGTTCCGGATCTTCACCGAGGAGGTCGATCTGTGGTGGGTCCGCGGCCCCATCAACTTCTTCGACGCCGCCCGCGCCACCGCCATGCAGCTCGAACCAGGCGTCGGTGGCCGCTTCCTCGAGGTCTACTCGCTGCCCGACGACGTCCTCGTCCTCGGCACCATCACCGACTGGGAACCAGGCGTCCGCTTCGCCTACCGCAGTTCCGTCGACGACACCGAAACCGAGATCACCTTCGCCGCTGAGGGTGACGGCACCCGAGTCACCGTCGTACAAGCTCTCGTCACCGGTGGTTCCAAGGCCTTCTACTTCTGGAAGAACGTCATCCACTGGGTACCGCAGTGGATCGCCCGCCGCTCTGCCGCGCCCAGCACGCCCCGCGAGCTGGACCGCCTGGCTGTTGCCCTGTACTACGCAGATCCGGCAGCTGCGGCCCGCTGGCTCCACACCGTCTTCGGCCTCGACTCCTGGACCAGCATCCCCGCCGAAGGAACCACGCCGACGTGGATCGAGCTCAACGTAGGCGACTGCAGCCTCATCCTTTTCCCCCGCACCGACTCCCGCCCACCGCAGCACGACCACAGCACCTGGATCTACGTAGACGACCTCGACGCCCACTTCGCCCACACCCAGCAGTCCGGCGCCAAGATCCTCTCCGACATCCACCAACACGGCTACCGCTGCTACGAAACCGAAGACCTGGAAGGCCACCACTGGACCTTCGCCCAAGCCCGCCCCACCCAGTGAAACAAGGCCGAATCACCCCAGGCGTCATCCGAGTCAACAACACCGTACGACGTCCTGCGTCGCCCGGCACCGGTGATCTGCTGCAATTGCTCGAAGCCCGCGGTTTCACCGGCGCCCCGCGCTACCTAGGTCAGGACGACCAGGGCCGCGACATCCTCACCTACGTAGACGGATGGGTCCCAGACCGCTTCCAACGCTGGCAAAACAACCAACTAGTAGCCTTCGGCAACCTCCTCCGAGCCTTCCACGAAGCCACCCGCACAGGTCCCCACCAGGTGATCTGCCACCACGACCCAGGCCCCAACAACGCAGTCTTCCGCGACAACCTCCCCGTCGCCCTAATCGACTTCGACACCGCCGCCCCAGGCAGTCCCCTAGAAGACCTCGGCTACGCCGCCTGGACCTGGTGCATAGCCTCAAAACACAACGACCCAGACCGCCAAGCCGCCCAAGTCCGAGTCCTAGCCGACGCCTACAACGCCACCCCGCCACAACGTGCCGCCCTGGTCGACGCCGTCCTCGAACGCCAGTCCCGCAACGCCCACTTCTGGACCGAAACCACAGCCGCCGTCACACCCGAACAACGCGCAGACCGCATCACCTGGTCCCGCCAAGAACACACCTTCACCACAACCCACCGCCACACCTTCGAATCCCACCTACAGGCGGCCGGCTTTTTTGAGGGCTAGGTAGGTGTCGGCCAGGGCGGGGGCTATTTGGTCTGGGTTTTCGTCTACTACGGTGACGCCGGCTCGGGTGAGGACTGCGGTGACGCGATCTCGGTCGAGGCGGGTTCGGGCGGCGGATGCGGCGTTGTAGACGTCTATGAGGTCTGTGCGGGTGGATTCGAGTTCCGTCAGGCGGGGGTCGGCTACTGACGCCAGCACGATGACGTGGCGGCGGAGGAGCGGGCCGATGACGGGGAGCAGCGACTCTTCGATGACCGCGGGGTCCAGGCCGGTGAGTAGGACTACCAGGGACCGCTGGCCTAGGCGTTCCAGGACCTGTGAGACGACCACCCGGAAGTCGGTCTGCACGAGCTCGGCTTCGACGTTTGCCAAAGCGTTCACGAAGGACGGCAACACGTCCTCCGGCGCAGGTCGTCGTACGTCGGCTCGTACGGCGGAATCGCAAGCCAGCAAGGAAACGCGGTCACCAGCACGGGTGGCGAGAGCGGCGAGCAGCAGCGCCGCGTCCATGGCGTGATCGAGGCGAGGCGCATCACCGACGCGCCCGGCCGACATACGCCCGGAGTCGATGACGATGGCGACCTGGCGATCACGCTCGGGACGCCACGTGCGCAGTACGACGTTGCCTCGCCGAGCCGTCGCTCGCCAGTCGATACTGCGGACGTCGTCACCCGGCACATAGTCCCGCAGCGAGTCGAATTCCGTCCCCTGCCCACGCACGAGCAACGCCGTACGGCCATCCAGCTCACGCAGCCGCGCCAACCGCGACGGCAGGTGCTTGCGACTGTTGAATGGCGGCAGCGCCCGCACAGTCCACGGCACCTGATGCCCGCCCTGCCGACCAGCAAACCCGAGCGGACCGATCGATCGAATCGTCACCCGATCCGCATGGCGATCACCACGTCGTGTCGGCACCAGATGCGTCGTCAACCGGCGACGCTCACCATGAGGCAGGTCGAGCTTGTGTGGCGGATCCAGTACGCCGGCCGACGGCGGCCACGCGTCGCGCAGCAGCCCGCGGACCCGCCGGCCCGGATTGGTCACCAGCAACTGCACAACCGCCTGCTCACCAAGCCGTACGGCGGTATCACCCTCCCGACTGAGCTGCAGCCGCCGCGGCGACCCCGCCAGCAACAGGTCGACCAGGCACACCAAAAACACGACACCAATAACGACTCCGACACCAGACCAGCTCGGCATCACCAGGGCGACGAACACCACCCCGAGACCAGCCAGCAGCCCAGCCCTGCCCGTGAGAACCATCAGCGTGGCACTGGCACGGTCGCGAGGACACTCTCCAGCACCGCATCCGCGCTGACGCCTTCCAGCTCAGCCTCCGGCCGCACCTGCACCCGGTGCCGCAGGCAAGGACGCGCCATAGCCTTCACATCATCCGGAATCACGTAGTCCCGACCCGACAACCACGCCCACGCCCGCGACACCGCCAGCAGCGCAGTAGCACCACGCGGCGACACCCCGAGCTGCAGCGACGGCGACTGCCGCGTCGCCCGGCACAGGTCGACCACGTACGCCAGGACATCCTCCCGAACCGCAACCCGCCGTACGGCGTTCTGTCCGGCCAGCAAGTCCTCCGGCCCAGCCACCGGCCGCAGACCCGCCGCCTCGAGATCACGTGGGTCGAACCCCTGCGCATGCCGAGCCAGTACGGCGATCTCGGCGTCGCGCGGCGGGATGTCCAGCGTCACCTTCAGCAGGAACCGGTCCAGCTGCGCCTCCGGCAGTGGATAGGTCCCTTCGTACTCAATCGGGTTCTGCGTCGCAGCAACCACGAACGGCACCGGCAGCTTCCGCGACACCCCGTCGACAGTGACCTGCCGCTCCTCCATCGCCTCCAGCAGCGCGGCCTGCGTCTTCGGAGGCGTCCGGTTGATCTCGTCCGCCAGCATGATGTTGGTGAACACGGGACCCGGCCGGAACTCGAACTCACTCGTCTTCGCGTCGTACACCAGCGACCCGGTGACGTCACCCGGCATCAGGTCCGGAGTGAACTGCACCCGCTTGGTGTCCAGCCGCATCGCCATCGACAGCGCCCGCACCATCAGTGTCTTCGCCGTACCCGGGACGCCCTCGAGCAGGACGTGGCCACGGCAGAGAAGCGCCAGCACCAGCGCGGTGACCGCGGTCTCCTGACCGACAACGGCCTTCCCGATCTCGGTCCGCAGCGCCACCAGCGCCTGCCTGGCCTGGTCGGCGCTGACCTCAGTAGTGGTCACGGGTGTCGTACCTCCTGCATGAGTACATCTAGTACGTCGGACAAGTTCAACAGTGCGGCGTCGTCGAGAGGAGGCGTGCCGTACAGCGCTTCGTACAGCGTGTGCGGGTCCCACCCGGTCCGAGCGGCCAGTGTGGCAACCACTGCGCTCGGTTCGGCCCGTCGGGGGATGCCGTGCGCCTTGTGCAGTTTGCCGAGTGCCGACTCGCGCAGCGCCGCCGCAGCGCGGTCGCGTGCGCGAGACCGGCGGTAGAGCCGCGCCCGGCCCTCAGTGGTCTCGGCCGCATGCACAATCACCGGCAAGCGTTCCACCACCACAGGTCCCAGTCGACGCCCACGCCACAGCGCAACCACCAGTACGGCGAACGCCAGCGCCCAGGCGATGTAGCGGATGTCCGGCGGGACCAGCGGCGGCCCGCCGTCGCCCTTCTCGTCCACACCGTTGCTCTCAAACTGCGGCAGGTACCAGGTCAGTTCCTGGTGGGTGCCGATCAGGTTGAGTGCCAGTGCGGCGTTTCCGTCGTCCGCAAGTTCGCTGTTCGTGAAGGACCGCGACGTACCGATGACGTCGACGGTCTGGGAACCCGTCTCGATCCGGACCACGGTGTGGTTGATTCCATCGCCGTAACAAGTCTTGGCGCCCTGAGGCGCGGAGTACGTCGGCCCGCCGACCGTCACGGTCCCAGCCTTCACCGCGGCCACCAGGTCGCAGTCTGGCTCGCGGCTCTCAGAGCTGAGCCCCTGACTGGCGTTCTTCACACCCGGCGCCAGCACCGCCAGCTGACGAGCGCTGGGCCGCATCAGGATCAGGTGGCTCCAGCCGGCGTCCGCGATGCGCTGCCAGTCGGCTCGATCCAGCTGGCCGTTCGGCCCGATGAGCAGGGCCTTACCTGCACCTGGCTTCACAGCATCCGACAGCAGCTCAGTCCCGTTGACGTTCACCCCGTGGTTTTTCAGCAGGTTGGACAAAGCCCGTGCACCGTCCCGCTCGGTGGAGTCCGGGCTGAACGGTCCTGAAGTGCTTGCAGTGCTGAAGATCAGTACGACGATCGCCGCCAGCACGATGATGCCCGTGATGAGCATCGGTCGCCGCAGCACCCGGCAGCTCTCCGCGGCGCCCCGGCCGACCGGCACACTCGTGGCGGTCATCCACTCACCTTGACCCGCGCGACGCGTGCAGACTCGTCCGCCTTGACCACCACGGCGTACCGCTGCGGTGTACCCGGACGGTTGCCGTAGACAACCTCGGTGAAGGCCAGCGCGGCCGGCTGCAGCGAGTCGCGCAGCGTCGGGGCGATGCGTCCCGCATCCGCGACCACCTCGTACGCCGTCCGGCCAGCGCGGTCGTCGAGGATGGTCCGCTCGACCAGCTCGGCCACACAGGCCCGGAAGCGGCTGCGGATCGCGTGGGTGAAGTCGCCGGAGGCTGCTTCCTTCTCGGCCTGCGCCCGGTACTCCGCAGCGCTCCGCGGCCGGGACGTGTCGAACACGGACTGTTGCCGCTGGCCACGCTTGCTGGTCCGCAATACACCGGCCCGCCAGAGCACCACGACAACGATCAGAGCGATCAGCGCCACCAGCAGGATCAGCCCGAGGTGTCCGTTGGGGGAGGCGCCGGTGACGCTGTCCAGCAGATCGGCGATCCACTCCAGCATCTTGTTCACGGCACGCTCGATCAGCGAACCGCCCGACTGCCGGTAGGCGGACTTCGACAACTCCTCAGCCGCCTCACGGGCAGCCTGGTCGCGAGTGATGTCGACCGGCGGTTCGGCGAAGATCACGCGGTACCTCCCGAACGCAGGGCCGGACGCATCCACAGGTCGAGGCCCTCACGCCGTACGCGCAGGTCCAGGTAGACAAGAGCCTGTACGGCGGACATGAAGGCCAGACTGGCGATCAGAGTCATCACCGTCGCGATCCCGGCCGCCGCTCCGACCACTATGGCGATCAGAGTGCCGCCGCTGCTGTCACTGGCGTCGGCCCAGGAGCCGACCGTGACCACCAGCGTCGTAACACCGAACTGCAGGGCGTAGCTGACGATGTTCACGACCACACTCGCGAAGAGCAGGATGCCGAACACCCGCCAGAACTTGCCCTTCACCAGCTGCCAGGATCGCCGCAGTGCGCCGACAATCCCCACTCGGGACGGTATGTACAGCCCGATGTCCGGTGCGTGCTTGCCTTCCATCAGTACGACGGTCCCGGCCAGCACCAGCCGGACTCCGAAGATCAGCACGAGCAGTCCGCCCAGCAGCATCAGTGCGACGGCGACTCCGCCGGCCACCGCACCTGAGACTGCCGACTCCGCTCCAGCGCCGATCCCGAACACAGCCAGCAGCCAGCCACCGATCAGTACAAGGAACGACAGCGACTGCAGCAGCCCCACGGCCGCCAGTGCGGGCAGTGTGGGCCGGACCAGCCGCAGTAGCTCGCGGGCGCTGACCCGATGACCCAGCTGGCTGCGGACCGCGGCCAGGGCGATGATCCCGGCCAGCGTGCTGGACACGACCGCGAACAGCACCAGCTGAACGCCGTACGTCAGCAGCAAGGCCCCACCGGCCTGCTCGAACGGGTCACTGGCCCCGAAGAACCCAGTGATCCCACCCGGTACGGCGACCTCGGTCAGCGCGGCCTGGACGGCCAGCAGGGCGACCGCTGCGAGCACCGGGAGGCCGAGCATGATGGTCTTGTTGTCGGAGATGGTGCGGGCCGCGTTGTCCAGCAGATCGGCCGGCAGCCAGGGCCGCAGCGGCTCGGCCGCCGGGTCCTCGTGCAGCCTGATGTCGTCGCTCATGTCCGCCTCCCCTCCGCCTGTGGGTGCACCCCGAGTTGTCGCACAGCCGGGCCGTGCACCATGATCACAGCCCAAACCGGGGTCAATCGGCGATCCGGCGTGTGCACTACCCAGGGAATGGGACACTATCCGTAGTGCGTACGGACGGCATGCACCGGGCGCACGACGAGTCGGACGGCAAGGAGCAGCGCGTGGCAGATGGTAACCGGACGATGCGGGGACGCATTCTCATCGTCGACGACGACACCGCGTTGTCGGAGATGCTCAGCATCGTGCTGCGCAACGAGGGCTACGACACCTATCTGTGTGCGACCGGTGACAAAGCGGTACCGGCGTTCCGGGAGTTCAAACCGGACCTGCTGCTGCTCGACCTGATGCTGCCCGGGATGGACGGTATCGACGTCTGCCGGGCGATCCGGGCCGAGTCCGGCGTGCCGATCGTGATGCTGACCGCCAAGAGCGACACCGTCGACGTGGTGCTCGGCCTGGAGTCCGGGGCCGACGACTACGTGGTCAAGCCGTTCAAGCCCAAGGAGCTGGTGGCCCGGATCCGGGCCCGCCTGCGCCGGATGGACGAGCCGGGGCCGGAGTCGCTGACCATCGGCGACCTGACCATCGATGTCGCCGGCCACTCGGTGAAGCGGGCCGGGGAGACCATCCAGCTGACGCCGCTGGAGTTCGACCTGCTGGTCTGCCTGGCGTCCAAGCCCTGGCAGGTGTTCACCCGCGAGGTGCTGCTGGAGCAGGTCTGGGGCTACCGGCACGCGGCCGACACCCGCCTGGTCAACGTGCACGTCCAGCGACTGCGCTCCAAGATCGAGAAGGACCCTGAGCACCCGGAGATCGTCGTGACGGTCCGCGGTGTCGGTTACAAGGCTGGTGCGGACTGATCGAGTACGGACGCGACCAAGAGTCGCAGGCTGTCTCCGACCCTGTCGTACCGGCAGCGTCGGAGCAGTCGGCCCCGCCCGAGCAGGAGGTGGCCGAGCCGCGCGGCACGGAGCTGGAGCTGACGGCCGCCGCGGCTGAGTGGCATGCCTACCCACAACCGCTCTGGCGGACGCACCCGAAGTACTGGCCGGACATCTGGCGGCGCTCCATCCAGGCCCGGATCGTCACCGGCACGCTGCTGATGTCGACCGTGGTTCTGCTGCTGGTCGGCTGGGTGATGATGAGTCAGGTCACCGACGGTGTCCTGGAGTCCCGTCGGCTCAGTGCGCAGGCCGAGGCGTTCGCCCAGCTGGCCTCGCTGACGCGCAACATCAACGCGGCCGACTCGACCGCCGTCAACCAGCAGCTGTCCCAACTGGTCCTCGGCTCGAACCGCCCGGGCCTGTACGACGTCGTGCTGTCCCCGATCGGCAACAGCGGCTCGAACGCGACCCGCCGTACCGGACTGGTCGAGAGCGACTCGGTGCCGCAGGTCCTGCAGTCGTCGGTGAACAGCAACGACAGCAAGCTCTGGGACACCTACACCGTCATCAAGTACACCGACGGCCGGACCGCACCGGGACTGGTGATCGGCTCCCAGCTGCGGGTCGACAGCACCCGCGACAAGTACGCGGTCTACTTCCTCTTCCCGCTCACTGCGCAGCAGGAGACGCTGGACGTCGTACAGCGGGCGCTGGTCACGGCCGGCCTGCTTCTGGTCGTTCTGCTCGGCGCAGTGGCCTGGCTGGTCACCCGACAGGTGGTCACACCGGTCCGGATGGCCCGGCGGATCGCTGAGCGGCTCGCGGCCGGCAAGCTCGAGGAGCGGATGCAGGTCCGAGGCACCGACGACTTGGCCCGGCTGGCGGTCTCGTTCAACAAGATGGCCAGCAACCTGCAGCGCCAGATCCGCCGCCTGGAGGACCTGTCCCGGCTGCAGCGCCGGTTCGTCTCCGACGTGTCGCACGAGCTGCGGACGCCGCTGACCACGGTCCGGATGGCGGCTGACCTCCTGCACGAGAATCGCGACGAGTTCGACCCGATGGCCCGCCGCTCGGTGGAGCTGTTGCAGAACGAGCTCAACCGGTTCGAGGAGCTGCTCGCCGACCTGCTGGAGATCAGCAGGTTCGACGCCGGTGCGGCCGCGCTCGACCTGGAGGACGTGGACCTGCGCGACATCGTCAGCCGCGTGCTGGAGAACCACGAGACGCTACTGGAGCGCAAGGGCTGCGAGGTGCAGCTGGACATGCCGGAGCCGTGCCGTGCACAGGTCGATGCGCGCCGGATCGAGCGCATCCTGCGGAACCTGATCGGCAACGCGATCGAGCACAGTGAAGGCCTACCGATCCTGATCAGCACCGCGTACGACGACGATGCGGCGGCTGTCGCGGTCCGGGATCACGGTGTCGGCTTCCGCGCCGAGGAGGCCGAGATGGTGTTCAGCCGGTTCTGGCGGGCCGACCCGGCCCGTGCCCGGACCACCGGCGGTACCGGACTCGGCCTGTCGATCGCACTGGAGGACGCCCGCCTGCACGGCGGTCGTCTGGACGCCTGGGGCTCACCGGGGGAGGGCGCGTACTTCCGCCTGACGATTCCGCGCCGCCCGGACGTCGCACTGGCCGGCTCACCGCTTCCGGCGCGCCCGGCCGACGCCGTACGGGTGATCACGGAGAAGTCGCTGGTGGACGTCGGAGCGCCGTACCAGAAGCTGACCGGTGGTGAGGAGCAGTGAGGCGCCGCCTGCTCGCCGTGCTGCTGGCCGGCACGCTGCTGGTGACCGGCTGTGCGACGGTGCCGACGAAGGGCACGATCCGCAACAGCGACCGCAAGGGCCTGGCTGCGGACTCCGGCGGTGTCAATGTCGAGGCGAAGCCGCCGCGCGAGAACGCTGACCGGGACGACATCGTGAACGGCTTCCTGGAGGCGATGTCGGACTCCCGGCGCTCCTTCGACCAGGCGCGGCTGTACATGACCCCGCAGGCGGCGGCGAAGTGGAAGCCCGAGGTCCGGACCGTCGTCTACGACCAGGGCGCCGCCCCGCCGGCGGCGAAGGGCGACGACTACCAACTGACCGCGCGGAAGATCGCCACCATCGACGACCGGGGTGAGTGGCTCCCGGCCGGACCGAAGGAGCAGGCCGACTTCCTCTTCAAGATGATCAAGGTGAACGGCCAGTGGCGGGTCGACTCGGTACCGCCGGGTGTGCTGCTGAACGCCAACCAGGTCCAGGCCAAGCTGGCGCCGCGCGAGCTGTTCTTCTTCGCCCGGGACCGGGAGACCCTGATCCCCGATCCGGTCTACCTGCCGCAGAACAACCTGTCCGCCGGCCAGGCCGCGACCCAGCTGATCCAGGAGCTGCTGAAAGGGCCGACCAAGCGGCTCGGCAACGGTGCCGTCTCGATCGCGCCACCGGGAACCGCAGTGGTGGTCTCCGTCCCGGTCGAGCTCGGTGAGGCGACCGTGGCGCTGAACGACGCCGCCGGGCAACTGGTGGACGAGGACCGGCGCAAGCTGGCGGCGCAGATCGTCTGGACGCTCAACCAGATCAGTCTGAAGGCCAAGATCACCGTCAACGGCGCTCCGCTGCTGTCGGACAACACGGGCGTCATCCAGTTCTCGTCCGTGAGTGGGTACGACCCGGGAGCGCCCACACCCGGGTCGACGGTCCTCTACGGCCTGCTCGGTGGGAAGGTGCACCGGGTCGAGGGGCTCGACGGCGCCTCCGACCAGGCCGCCCGGGCACTCAACTCGAGCCAGCTCTACGCGTACGACGCGAAGTCGTTCGCCGTGAATCTGCGCGGCGACTCCGGGGCGATCGTCACCACGGAGGACGGGAAGCGGGTGGTCGCCTACGCGAAGCTCGTCGACGCGGAGAACGGCCAGGGTGACAAGGTCAAGACGATCGGCGTCGAGGGCCGGACACTGCGCCCCAGCTACGACAACGCCGACAACCTGTGGATCCTGGACCGGGCCGACAGTTCGGCGCCGCGACTCCGGGTCCGGACCAGGGACGGCGACGTCCAGAACGTCCCCGTCGACTTCCACGGGGACGTGCCGCAGGTGCTGCGGATGGCGCCTGACGGCGTCCGGGCGCTGCTGGTGCTGAAGTCTGCCAAGACCCGCAAGAACACCGTTCAGACCGCTACCGTGCGGCCTGCGGACAACGGCAAGGGGCTCGTCCTCGACCAGTTGCGTGACCTCCAGGTCCCACTGAACGACATCACCGACGCGGCCTGGTCCAAGAAGGTCATCCTGGTGGCCGGCAAGCCTGACGGCAGCCCTACCGCGCAGCCCTGGCTGGTGAACACGGACGGCTCGACCCCGCAGCCGCTGCCCGGCGGCAGCCCCATCTTCGGGATCGAGAACGTCGCCTCCAACGCGAACCCGGAAACCCTGCCGGTCTTCGAGGACCCCGAGGGCAAGATCCACTGGCAGGGCCGCGACCTGGCCTGGGTCACCCCCAACGACGACAAACTCGGCGACGGCCTGATCCCGACGTACCCCGGCTGATCTCCCGGGTTATCCACAGGCGGCCGGATGCCGCTTGTGGAGCGGGTGCGCAGTGCCCAAGGTGGTGGGGTGTGGGGTGCCGCGGTCGACCTGCTGCTCGGAGGCGGCTGTGCCGGCTGCGGACGGCCCGGCGTCACGCTGTGTGATGGTTGCCGAGGGCTCCTGTGTCGACTGACTCCGTTCCGTGCTTGGCCGGATCCGCGGCCGCCCGGACTACCGCCGCCGACCGCGGCCGCGCCGTACGGCGATCAGGTCCGGCGGCTGGTGATCGCGCACAAGGAGCACGCGCGGTACCCGCTGGCTCATCCGCTCGGCGCCGCGCTGGCGACCGCCGTACTGGCTGCTCTTGGCGAGCACCGGACCGCGTGGCTGGTGCCTGTGCCGTCGGCGCGGTCGACCGTCCGCAAGCGCGGGCACGATCCGCTCGGGCGAATCACCCGGGCCGCTGCGCGATCCCTGCGGAGACACGGGATCGACGTCCGGATCGCTCCGGCACTGCGGCTGGTACGGCGTCCCGACGACCAGGCCGGCTTGTCCGCGGAACGCCGTACCGCCAACCTGGCCGGGGCTTTCGGGCTCCGTTCGCGCTGGGCTGAACCGCTGACGCATCAACCGATCGTGGTCGTCGACGACGTGATCACCACCGGCGCCACGCTCGCCGAAGCCTGCCGGGCCCTGGAATCACAGGGAATTCCGGTGCTCGGCTGTGCCGTGCTGGCCGCGACCCCGAGACGTTTGCCGTCTGGTTCATGAGAACTTCCCTACCGGTTTTCGCCGAAGCCGACTAGCGTTGGCCTATGACACCCGCTTGGGCTTGTCGGGCAGTGAAGTGGCGCAGGACCGGATCAGCCGGAATCCTCGCCACGGGCTCCGACCGGCTCCTCGACGGGTGTCTCTCGTTTCGGGCGCCCCAGTATCCGTAGCCCAGTTCAGGGAGTGAGTTCTCAGCAAAAAGCCCGGGTGTCCGGAGACGTAAGCAAGAAGTCGCCGATCGATGGAGGTTTCCGTGGACGTCGTTGTCAAGGGTCATCACTGCGAGGTCAGTGACCGCTTCCGGCAGTACGTCGAGGAAAAACTCGAGCGAATCGAGAAGGTCGACCACCGGGTACTGCGGTGCGAGGTGGAAGTCAGCCAGGAGAAGAACCCGCGACAGCACGATCGGGCGATGCGTGTCGAGCTCACCATGTACACCAAGGGTCCGGTGGTCCGCGCCGAAGCGTGCGGTGAGACCAAGCAGGCTGCGTTCGACGTCTGCCTGGACCGGCTCCGCGCCCAGGTCCGCAAGGCGGCCGACCGCCGCCGCGTGCACCGCGGCGAGCGGAGCCCGGAAGGACTGCGGCACGTCAACGCCCGGCAGCCGGTCAACGGCCACCCGCCGGCTGAGGACGACACCGTCGCCGAGGACGCAGTGGCGACGTACAAGGTCGGCTCGCTGACGGTCACCGGTGACGGTCCGCTGGTGATGCGCGAGAAGACACACACCGCCAAGCCGATGTCTCTCGACCAGGCCCTCTACGAGCTGGAACTGGTCGGGCACGACTTCTACCTGTTCGTCGATGCCGACGACAACCAGCCCAGCGTCGTCTACCGGCGACGCGGCTACGACTACGGCGTGATCCGACTGGCGGTCTGAGCCTCGGGAGGAGCACAGAAAGGGCCGGGTTCCTCGGAACCCGGCCCTTTCGCCTTCCCCTGTGAAGGTCTGTGGTGGTGCTAGCCGATCTGCGCCTGCAGTTCGGTCGCGTACGTCGCCACCTCGGCGTAGACACCCGGGTTACCGGCGTCGGCGCAACCGACGCCCCACGACACGACGCCGAACAGCTTGCCGTTCAGGACCAGCGGCCCACCGGAGTCGCCCTGGCAGGAGTCCTTGCCGCCCTCTTCGAAGCCGCCGCAGATCTCGCCGTCCGGCGCGTAGTTCTGGCTCGCGTACGCCTTCTCGCAGTACGCGTCACCGAGGACAGGCGCGTCGACCTTCTGGAAGGTGTCGTCCGGCCCGGTGCCCTCAGTGGCACCCCAGCCGTAGACGACGGAGGCCGCACCGACAGCGTCGGCCGCCTTACTGGTCTCGAGCGCCAGCGTCGGTACGCCGGTGAACGGCGTGGCCAGTGTGATCACGGCGACGTCGTGGCCGGGCTGCTTGCCGTACTCCGGGTCGACCCAGATGCTGCTGACCTTGGACTCCTTGCCACCGGACTCAGTGAGGACATCGCGGCCCTGGATGGCCGTGTACGTCGACGCAGCCTCCTGCGCGCAGTGCGCGGCAGTGACGAGCTTGTTCGCCGCAACCAGCGTCGAGCCGCACCACTGACCGCTCGGGGACGGCGAACCGCTGTTGTTGAGCGCGATCGCCCACGGGGTGTCCGCGGTGTGCGCGATGGTGCCACCGACAATGCGGGTCTTCGGGCCGTCCGGCGCCGGCGCTGCGCTCGCCGTGGCCGCCACCGCGCCGACGGACGCGGCCGTCAGGGCTCCAGCGGCGAGAAGGGCGCGTACCAGCTGCAGTCTTCCTGTCATGCCTCACACTCCAGGGCTCAGGGGCCGTGCGGGCGGCACGACCTCCGCGCCGAGCTTCTCCCGGCTACCGGGGGTAGCACACCTCTCACTTGCGGTAATACCGGAGTTATGACCGGTCAGAGGCCCATCTGCTTCCCGTCGATCACGCTGTCCGGAGCCGGTGCCTTCGGAGCCTTCAGCCGGTCGTAGTCGCTGAACCCGAAGGCCGGCCCGCCGGTCCCCGCCTCGATCCGGACCGGCCTGCCGGTCTGGCTGTCCACCCAGAGGGTGCCCTCACCGTCGAACAGCCCGATCGAGGCGACCCCGTCGACCGTCGTCAGCGGCTTCTTCGTCAGCGTTCCGGAGGGCTGGAAGACGTTCTTGACGAAGGTCTCCCGGGTGACCAGGTCGATCATGTCCTGGAAGTCGCTGTCCTTCTTGGTCAGCTTCACCCACCGGCCTTTGAGCAGCTCGACGGTCGCGTTGATCTCCGCCGCGGTGTCCTTCTCCGCCTTGCCCTGGGCCCGGACGAACTTCTCGCTGAGCTGCAGGTAGGCGGTCTTGCCGATCACGGTGATCCCGATCGGGCTGCCGTCGACCGTGAACGTGCCCTGCCCACCGGTCTTGGTGAGGTGGATGTCGATGGCGGTTTTGGAGCCCTCCTCCACGACCGAGCCACGCAGCCGGACGCTGTCGGCCGCGAGGATGGCCGCCTTGGCTTTGGCGAACAGGGCCTTGGCGTCCAGCTCCGCGACTCCGGTCGGGGTGGGGGTCGGCGTCGATGTGGTGACGACGGCCTTCGTGGAGGGGGTCGGCGTGCTCTGGCTCGCGGGCTGTTGCTGGTCTGGGCCGCAGGCGGTGGTGGCAGCGGCGACGAGAGCGGTGGTGGCGATGGTGCGGATCCAGGGGAAGGACATGGTGATGTGCTTTCTCTCTGTACGGCGGCCCGGTCGGCCGGCGTCCTCTGGTTCCGACTGTGACCCGGCCGGGAGCCGCGCGGCTGCGGTCTCGCTGCGGACCGCTGCCGTTCCGCTGCGCCCGCACTGCCGTCGGACCGCAGTGGCTGCTCATTCCGGTCTGGTGAGCGCCCTCAGGCTCGATAGACTCCTCCGGTGGAGGACGCCGTCCGGTTCGAGCTGCTCGGGCCGCTGCGGGCGTACCGGGGTCTCCAGGAGCTCAAGCTGGGTCCGGCTAGGCAGCAGGCGGTTCTGGCGACACTGCTGCTTGCCGCGAACCACGCCGTACCGGCGAGCGACATCGTGGACCAGGTGTGGGGCGACGACCCGCCTGAGAACGGGGCGAACGTCGTACAGAAGTATGTCGCCGGGCTGCGCCGGATCCTCGAACCGGAGCGGCTACCCCGAGCGGCCGGTCAACTGCTCGCTCTGACCCCAGGTGGTTATCTGCTGTCAGTGGCGGCCGGTGGCGTCGATCTGGACGTGTTCACCGCACACGTCACCGAGGCACGTCGGCTACGGGCGCTCGGTCACCTCCCGGAAGCGACTGTCGAACTCCGGAGCGCTCTGGTGCTGTGGCGGTCGGAGCCGCTGGCTGGTCTGACGGGTGGGTACTTCGAGGCGATGCGCACGCAACTCGCTGAGGACCGCGCCGCTGCTCTGGAGGAGTGGGCTGAGCTGGAACTCGAGCAAGGCCGCGAGCAGACTCTGCTCCCGGAGCTGTCCCGCCTCGTGGCGGAGTACCCGCACCGCCAGCGCCTTCGCGCCACTCACCTGCTCGCGCTTCACCGAACCGGACGCCAGGCCGAGGCGCTCGCGTCGTACCAGCAGGCCCAGCAGCTGCACGGCGGCCGGCCGGGACCCGAGCTGCAGGCCGCTCACCGCCAGATTCTTCTGAACGAACGCCCTGTGCCTGTCTTCCACACTCAACAGCCGATGAGCTGGTGGCCCGATTCGACGCCGCAACGCTCGCCGGGCTGGACGGGGTGGATTCTCAAGCTGGTGGTGGCTGCGCTGGCCGTGGCAACCATGGGCATCGCCTCCGGTCCGCTGATGGGTGTGCTGGCCCTCCGGCGCCGCAGCTGGAAGCTGGCCTTGGCGGCGCTCGGCTACCTGTTGGCGACCGTGGTGTTCTTCCTCATCGTCGACAAGAGGTACGACTCGGAGGACTTCGTGTTTGTCGACGGAGTGGCGCTGGCTGCGCTGCTGCTGACCACAGTGGGGGCCGGAATCCACGCGGCGGTGCTCGTCCCGCTCCGAACCCCGGTGGCGGAATCGCCGCGCGTGATGGTCGATCTGAACAGCGCTCCGGAGCAGGTTCTGCGCACGCTGCCGGGGGTTCCGCCGTTGCTCGGTGCGCTGATCATCGCCGAGCGCAACGCCCGGGGACCGTTCCGGTCGCTCGAGGATGCGGCCGCACGGGGTATGTTCCCTTGGCCGGTGCCGCGGCAGATCGCTGACGTCGTCCTGGTGATCCCAGTTCAGGACGCCCCCAAGGAGGAGCGCCGGTGAGTGCAGTCCGGTTCGAGATGCTCGGTCCCTTGCGAGTGATTCGCGGGCAGGAGGAACAGCAGCTGGGGCCCGCCAAACAGCAGGCGGTCCTCGCGACCCTGCTGACCACCCCGAACCAGGTGGTGCCGACCGCGCGCATCATCGACGCGGTCTGGGACGGCGAACCGCCGGTCAACGGGCCCAACGTCGTACAAAAGTATGTCGCCGGCCTGCGGCGAGTTCTGGAGCCGGACCGGGCACCCCGGACCGCCGGTGAACTGCTTGTCCTGGAAGCGGGTGGCTATCGGGTGGCGGTGGAACCAGGAAGCTCGGATGCCGACGACTTCGAGGCACAGGTTCAATCAGCTCGTGCTCTCCGGCAGTCCGGTCAATTGGCCGAGGCCTCGCAGCAATTGCAGCAGGCGCTGAGCCTCTGGCGTGGCGAACCGTTCCAGGGACTCACCGGTCCGATCTTCGACGACGCCCGTCGGCACCTGACCGAACTGCGCGCCGGTGCGATCGAGGACCGCGCCGAGATCGAGCTGGAGCTCGGCAACCACGAGCCCCTCGCTCTCGAACTCCCTGCCCTGGCTGAGGCCTTCCCCCTGCGCGAACGACTCCGCGGCGTCCAGATGCTCGCCCTGTACCGCGCCGGACGCTCCGACGACGCACTGGCGGCGTACCGGGAGCTGCACGACCACCTGGTCGAGGAGTACGGCGTGGAGCCCGGTCCCGAGCTGCAGCAGCTCCAGTCCCGCATCTCGCAGAACGACCCGGCCCTGCTACCCGGCCAGCAGACAACCGCGGCAACCCAGGTGGCACTCATGCGCCGAGGCGGCCGCGACTGGTCACTCGGCCGCGGCTGGCCGGTCGACATGTCCGATCTGATCCCGCCACAGCGCCCCCTCGTCGGCCGCGTCCTGATGAAGACCGTCGCCGTACTGATCACCATTGCCACCCTGGGACTAGGCGGTGGCGTGCTGATGCTCGTCGTGGCCTACCTACGGCACAACCGCTTCCTCCGCTGGATCGCCGCCGGCTACCTGGCCACCTGGCTCCTCGGCATCGTGCTCGCCCTGATCGGCCAGGCTGACCAGATCAGCGCGGTCAACACCATCGGTCTACTCCTGATGCTGCTAGTCCTGGTGACCAGCGCGGCTCACCTCGCCCTCACCATCGCCCCGGTCTCCGTACGCCGACTCCGCGGCCTGGCCGCCCTGGACGATCGACTCCGCGCCCGCCAGATCATCGAGCGCGACCCCGACTTCGCCCGCTCCCTAGGAATCGGCCGCCCACACCTGCACCGCGAGTACGACGACGGCGGCCTGATCGACCCCAACGAAGTACCGCCCGGCGTCCTGACCCGCATCCCCGGAGTCACCGCCCAGCACGCCGCCCTCATCGTCCACAGCCGCGAACACCAAGGCCCTTTCACCACCCTCGAAGATCTCACCGACCGAGGCCTCTTCCCTGCCCCGCTACCGCCCGCGGTGGCGACGTACCTGGTTCTTCTCCCGGGGTAAACCCCAGCGCGACCTACACTCCGGCTCTGGACAGGGCAGGGGGATCGATGAGCGAGGTCCGGTACGACGTTCTGGGGCCGCTGGTGGTTCGGCGGGGTGGCGTTGAGCTCGACCTGGGCTCGCCGCTGCAGCAGCGGTTGCTGGCTGGGCTGTTGTTGCATCCGAATGGGCCGGTGCCGATGACTGACCTGCTTGAGGCGGGTTGGCAGTATGCGACGCCGGATGACGGACCGGAGCTGACGCGGGAGATCATCACCGCTTTGCGCGATCTGCTCGATCCGCACCGGGTGCCGGGGACCGACGGGACGCTGATTCAGCTGTCCGATGGGCGCTACATGTTGTGCGCGGCTCGGGACAACGTCGATCTGTTCGTGTTCGAGGACCTGATCGCCAGCGTGCCGGAGATTCGCGCACGCGATCACCTGCTGGAGGCCTCCAACCGGATCCGCCGCGCACTGGCGCTGTGGCGCGGGCCGCTGCTCGAGGGGCACAACGGGCCGTTGTTCGACCCGGTCCGGGCGCGGTTGGAGGAAGGTCGGCTGGATGTGCTGGATCTGTACTACGAGATCGAGCTGAAGCGCGGCTTCCACCACGCGATCCTGCCGGACCTGTCTGCCAACGTCGCCAGGTACCCGCTGCGGGAGAACCTGCGCGCCACCTTCCTGCTCACGCTGTACCGCACTGGGCGGCAGTTCGACGCGATGCAGCAGTACGTCGAGATCCGGGATCGGCTGTGGCGGCTGAACGGCCGGCAGCCGTCGTACGAGCTGCAGGAGTTGGCCCGGCGGATCGCTGCCTGGGACCAGAGTCTGCTGCGGGAACCGGGCTGATCGGATTTTGTCGGAGGCACCTGGCACGATCGGCGAGGTGAACACTGAGGTGATGTCGACGGCCCAGGCCAGGCGGGTGGCGCTGGCTGCCCAGGGGTTCATGGACCCACGGCCGAAGGGTGTTCCGGATGCGCGCGCTCTGGCGCGGGTGCTGGGGCGGATCGGGTTGCTGCAGATCGACTCGGTGAACGTATTGAGCCGGGCGCAGTACCTGCCGCTGTATTCGCGGCTCGGGCAGTATCCGCGGACTCTGCTCGACAAGGCGTCGGGCAAGGCGCCGCGGCGGCTGGTGGAGTACTGGGCGCACGAGGCGTCGCTGATTCCGGTCGAGACGCACCCGTTGATGCGGTGGCGGATGGACCGCGCGACTACCGAGGCCTGGGGTGGGCCGCGGTCGATCGCCAAGGAGCGGCCGGATCTGGTCAAGCAGGTGCTGGCGGATGTGCGGGAGCACGGTCCGTTGACGGCGCGGCAGATCGACGACGACGTGGAGCGGTCCAAGGAGAACTGGGGCTGGAACTGGTCGGATGTGAAACGGGCGCTCGAGTTCCTGTTCTTCGCGGGCGAGGTCACGGTGGCTCGGCGGAACCAGCAGTTCGAGCGCGAGTACGACGTACCGGAGCGGGTGCTGCCTCGCGCCGTACTGGAGACTCCGACGCCGACCCTGGACGAGGCGCACCGCGGGCTGGTGTCGATCGCGGCCCAGGCGCACGGGGTTGCGACCGCTCAGTGTCTGAAGGACTACTTCCGTACGTCGCCTGCTCCGACCGCGCAGGCGATTGCGGAGCTGGTGGAGGAGGGGGAGTTGCTGCCGGTTCAGATCGACGGGTGGAAGCGCCCGGCGTACCTGCACCGGGATGCGCGGTTGCCGCGGCGGGTGAACACGCGGGCCCTGGTCAGCCCGTTCGACTCGCTGGTGTTCGAGCGGACCCGGGGAGAGGTCCTGTTCGACTTCCGCTACCGCATCGAGATCTACGTGCCGGCGGAGAAGCGCATCCACGGGTACTACGTGCTGCCCTTCCTGCTCGGCGACAAACTGGTGGCGCGGGTCGACCTCAAGGCGGACCGGGCGGCCGGCGTACTGCTGGTCCAGTCGGCGCACTCAGAGCTCAAGGCACCGGCCGAGACGGCTGAGGAGCTGGCCGCCGAGCTGGTCCAACTGGCCGGCTGGCTGGAGTTGGACCAGGTTCGGGTGGCCGGTGGCGGTGACCTCGCGCCAGCGCTCAGTGACGCCCTGCGAGGTTCTTGACGCGGCAACGGGAACTTTCGGGCACGCTTGAGCGTGGGTGTGTTACAGGCGGGGGCACGCTGCGGGCGTGGCTTGGCACACCTCGCCCCGTACGATGGGGGTCGCACGCCGTTCCAGCGGGCCGTGCCCGACTGTATCGATCGGCCGCAACCAGGCGACAGCAGCAAGGAGAGAACTCCCCACCATGAAGGTGATCGACAAGGTCCTGCGGATCGGCGAAGGCAAGATCCTGCGTCAGCTCCAGGGCATCGCGAAAGTGGTCAACTCCATCGAGGACGACTTCGTCGGGATGTCCGACGACGAGTTGCGGGGCCAGACCGCGGAGTTCAAGGAACGCCATCAGAACGGCGAGTCCCTGGACGCGCTGCTCCCGGAGGCCTTCGCCGTGGTCCGGGAGGCCGCCAAGCGGACCCTGCACCAGCGGCACTACGACGTCCAGATCATGGGCGGCGCCGCGCTGCACCTGGGCAACATCGCCGAGATGAAGACCGGTGAGGGCAAGACCCTGGTCGGTACCCTGCCGACGTACCTGAACGCGCTGTCCGGCAAGGGCGTGCACGTGGTCACGGTGAACGACTACCTGGCCAAGTACCAGGCCGAGTGGATGGGCCGGGTGTACCACTTCCTCGGCGTCGACTACGGCGTGATCCTGCCGGACATGTCGCCGGCCGAGCGCCGGGTGGCCTACGCCAAGGACATCACCTACGGCACGAACAACGAGTTCGGCTTCGACTACCTGCGCGACAACATGGCCTCCAGTATCGAGGACTGCGTCCAGCGCGAGCACAACTACGCGATCGTGGACGAGGTGGACTCGATCCTGGTCGACGAGGCCCGGACCCCGCTGATCATCTCCGGACCGGCCGAGGACTCCCAGCGCTGGTACGTCGAGATGGCCAAGATCGCCACCGTGCTGAAGCCGCGGATCGCCGACGACAAGATCCCCGAGGAGCAGCGCCCGGTCGCCGACTACGAGGTCGACGAGAAGAAGCGCACCGTGGCCATCCTCGAGCGCGGTATCGAGAAGGTCGAGGACCGGCTCGGTATCGACAACCTGTACGAGTCGGCCAACACCCCGCTGATCAGCTACCTGAACAACGCGCTGAAGGCCAAGGACCTGTTCCGCAAGGACAAGGACTACGTGGTCGTCGACAACGAGGTGCTGATCGTCGACGAGCACACCGGCCGCACGCTGCACGGCCGGCGCTACAACGAGGGTCTGCACCAGGCGATCGAGGCCAAGGAGCAGGTCGAGATCAAGGAGGAGTACCAGACCCTCGCGACGATCACCCTGCAGAACTACTTCCGGCTCTACAACAAGCTGGCCGGCATGACCGGTACGGCGATGACCGAGGCGGCCGAGTTCTCCAAGGTCTACGGCCTCGGCGTGGTGCCGATCCCGACCAACAAGCCGATGATCCGGGTGGAGGAGCGGGACCTGATCTACCGCACCGAGGACGCCAAGTTCGACGCGGTGGTCAAGGACATCGTCGAGGTGCACGAGACCGGGCAGCCGATCCTGGTCGGTACGACGAGCGTCGAGAAGTCCGAGCGGCTGTCCGCCCAGCTCCGCAAGGAGAACATCGCGCACGAGGTGCTGAACGCGAAGCAGCACGCGCGGGAGGCGGCGATCGTCGCCGAGGCCGGCCGCAAGGGCGCGGTCACGGTGGCCACCAACATGGCCGGCCGTGGTACCGACATCATCCTCGGCGGCAACCCCGAGCACCTGGCCGACAAGGACCTGCGGGCCCGCGGCATCGACCCGGCCGAGTTCCCGGACGAGTACGAGGCGGAGTACCCGTCGGTCCTCGAGCAGTTCGAGAAGCAGGTCAAGGACGAGCAGGTCGAGGTCCGCGAGGCCGGCGGTCTGTACGTGCTGGGCACCGAGCGGCACGAGTCCCGCCGGATCGACAACCAGCTGCGCGGTCGCGCCGGCCGTCAGGGCGACCCGGGCAAGTCCCGGTTCTACCTGTCGCTGGAGGACGACCTGATGCGCCTGTTCAAGCGCGAGATGGTCGACTGGGCGATGTCGCGCAACGACGACGACAGCCAGCCGCTGGAGAACAAGATCGTCACCAAGGCGATCGCGTCCGCACAGTCCCAGGTCGAGTCGCAGAACTTCGAGACCCGGAAGAACATCCTCAAGTACGACGACGTGATGAACCGTCAGCGCCACGTCGTGTACGACGAGCGTCGCCGCGTGCTCGAGGGTGCGAACCTGCGCGAGCAGGTGTCGGACATGCTCGACGAGACCGTCACCGGTTACGTCCAGGGCGCGACCGCCGACGGTTTCGCCGAGGACTGGGACCTGGACGCCCTGTTCACCGCGATGAAGACGCTGTACTCGACCGAGCTCACCGAGGACGAGCTGGTCGAGGAGGCCGGCGGCGAGCGGGCCGGTCTCACCTCGGACTTCCTGATCGAGCGCTTCATCGCGGATGCCCACGAGGCCTACGAGCGCCGCGAGCAGCTGCTCGGTGAGGACGCGATGCGCGAGCTCGAGCGTCGCGTCGTGCTGAGCGTCCTGGACCGCAAGTGGCGCGAGCACCTCTACGAGATGGACTACCTGCGCGAAGGCATCGGCCTGCGCGCGATGGCGCAGCGCGACCCGCTGGTCGAGTACCAGCGCGAGGGCTACGACATGTTCGCCGCGATGATGGAGTCGATCAAGGAAGAGTCGGTCGCCTTCATCTT
The DNA here is from genome assembly GCF_042674205.1 of Kribbella sp. NPDC056951. Classification (NCBI taxonomy): domain Bacteria; kingdom Bacillati; phylum Actinomycetota; class Actinomycetes; order Propionibacteriales; family Kribbellaceae; genus Kribbella; species Kribbella sp. NPDC056951. The sequence goes on along the minus strand of NZ_JBHUQZ010000004.1, from coordinate 551,503 downwards.
CAACGTCGAGGTCGACATCGAGGCCATGCAGGCCGAGATGGCCGCGGCTGCCCAGGCGGAAGCCGCCGGCGTCAATCTCGACCTCGACGGCGTAGGCCTCGAAGGCCGCCGGGTCGAGGACATCCTCACCCCCGGCGCCCCGGTGGCGGAGTTCCCCGGCCGAGTCCAGGACGAGGAGCGCCCCCGCGACACCCCGCGCCTCCGCGCCAAGGGCCTCACCGGCGACAAGAAGCCCCAACGCCTCACCTACTCGGCCCCGACCATCGACGGCGACGACGAGGTCTCCGTCATGGGTGACGCAGTAGACGAGGGAGCCCTCCTCTACGCCGGCACTCCCCGCAACGTGGCCTGCCCCTGCGGCTCCGGCAAGAAGTACAAGCGCTGCCACGGCGACCCCGCCTCAGACGCCTACAAGTTCTAACCGCACCACCCCAGCGGCCGGCCCACCAGGGACCGGCCGCTGTCGCGTCTCCACCCCCTCAGTCCGCATCTGGTGGGTAGACCCACGCGGTGGTGGGTTGGCCAGCGCGATTCCGGTGGGCCAACCCACCATCTGCCTGGCATACCCATCAGACGGGAGGTGTGGTGTGGGATATGGCGGGTGGGGTGGGGAGTGTGGTGTGTTGGGGGTATGTGGCTGGCGGAGAAGTTCGGGGTGACTGTTCCGGTTGTCGGGGCGCCGATGGCTAACGTGAGTGGCGGAAGGCTGACTGCGGCGATCTCGGCTGGGGGTGGGTTGGGGATGCTGGGGGCCGGGTCGGCGGTTAGTGCTGAGTGGATTCGGGCTGAGGGTGCGATCGCGGCGGCGGGCGGTAGGCCGTACGGGATTGGGTTGATGGCTTGGTCGGTGCGGGAGCGGCCGGAGCATCTGGAGGCGGTGCTGGAGTTGAGGCCGGCGTTGGTCTCGCTGAGCTTCGGGGACTACACGCCGTACGTCGCCCCGCTGCAAGCCGAAGGCATAACAGTGGCAACCCAGGCGGGTACTGTCGCGGACGCCCGCGAGGCGATCGACGCCGGGGTGGATGTCATCGTCGCTCGTGGTGCCGAGGCCGGTGGGCACGGGCGTAATGCGGTCGGCACCCTCCCACTCCTGCAGGCGATTCTCGAGTTGACGGACCTCCCGGTGCTGGCCGGTGGCGGGATTTCCGGTGCGCGCGGACTGGCCGCCGTACTGGCTGCCGGCGCGGCAGGCGGCTGGATCGGTACGGCGTTCCTCACCTGCGTCGAGGGGTTGATCAGCGACCCAATCGCCCAGCGTGTGATCGAAGCCGACGAGACCGACACCGTCTACGGCACGGTCTTCGACGCCGCATCACGCGCAGGGTGGCCCGACGAGTTCGGCGGCCGGGCGCTGCGAAACGCCTACTTCGACCAATGGGAAGGTCGCGAGCAGGAGCTCAAAGCCGACGACACCGGTCACACCGACTATGTCGACGGTACGAAAGCCGCCGACGTTACGCGAGCCTCGATCTACGCCGGCCAAGGCGTCGGCGCGATCAACGGGAGGCCCATGGCCGCCGAGGTTCTCGACGGCTTCGCGGGCTACCGGGATTACCTCAAGGCCGCTCTCAACGGCGGTGCCAAGTAGTTGCGGTGGGCATCGACCAGCTCGTCACACAACTCCCAGATCTGCGATACGGGTAGCGCCGCCGCAGTCGCCGGATCGGCCATCACGGCCTGCCGAATCGACCGCGGGTCCTCCTCGATCGCCGCCCGCACCACAAGCTCGGCGACATTCAAATACCCCTTGTTCAAAGCCGCCAACTGAGCCGGTAACGCCCCAACAGCAGTCGGCTGCACCCCCAAACTGTCAACCAGGCAAGGAACCTCGACCACCGCACCGCCAGGCAGGTTACTGATCAAACCCGTGTTCGGCACGTTCCCATAGATCGTCCGTGGCGTCCCCGTGACCATGCTGTGGATGATCTGCGGCGCGTACTCCATCGTCCCCTCAACCGGCACCGGCTCACCGGCTTTGAGCGCATCCCGCGTCCGCTCGTACGACGCGAGGTTCTCCGCGACGATATCGAGATACGCACCCACCGGCAGTCGCAATCGCGAGATCTCCGACGAGTGCTGCAGATACCACGGCACGTACTCCGACGAGTGCTCACTAGTCTCGGTCGGATAGAACCCCAGCCGCCGGTACATATCCACCCGCACCCGCCGCCGCAGCTCCGGATCCGCCTCGATCGCGGCATCCAACCGGTCGTACAGATTCTCGCCGTCGCGTTCGAACCGCAGCACCCAGGCCTGATGGTTCACCCCGGCGGCGAGGTAGTTGACCTCATCCAGCGGTACGCCGATCAGCGCGGACAGATCATGCATCGTCCAGTAGACCGAGTGGCACAGGCCGACGACCTTCTGCAGCCCGAGCGCGTGCAGGTACCAGACGTTCATCGCCATCGGATTCGTGTAGTTCAGCAGCCACGCATCCGGGCACACCTCGGCGATATCTGCGGCCAGCTCACGCAGCACCGGGAACGTCCGCAGCGCCCGGAACACCCCGCCGACGCCGAGAGTGTCCCCGATCGTCTGCCGAACGCCGTACCGGGCGGGGATCTCGAAGTCGATCCGGGTGGCCGCGTTCATCCCGACCTGAACGATGTTGATCACGAAGTCCGCACCCTCCAGCGCGGCCCGCCGATCGAGGTGCGTGGTGATCCGCGGCTTCACCCCACGAGCAGAGGCGATGTACGACGCCGCTCCGGCCGCCGTGTCGAGTCGCTCCGGATCGATGTCGTGCAAGGCGATGTGCACCGGCCCAAGGTCGAACCCGAACAGGTCCGCCAGCAATCCCTGAGTGAACACCACACTCCCCGCCCCGATGAACACGACCTTCGTCATGCGGTCACACTCCCCAGCGCCAGCTCCCAGTCGGCCTGGGCAGCCGTGCCCCCAGCACCCCGCGTCGACAACGACCCGCACGCGGCAGCCATCGCCAACGCCCGCGCCCGCCCAAACCCGTTCAACCGAGCGGCAACGAAGCCCGCATCAAAGCTGTCACCAGCCCCCACCGCATCAACGGTCTCCACGGCCAAAGCAGGAGCACTCGCAACCTTGGTCCCGTCATGCGCCAACGCGCCCGCAGCCCCATCCTTCACCACCACCAGCGGACCCCGCCGAGCCAAGATCCCGGCAGCGTCCTTCGTCGACGGATGCCCAGTGAGCAACTGAGCCTCGCTAGCGTTAGGCAGGAAGTAGTCCGTGACCCGCAGCACCGGATCAAGAACCATCCGATCCCAGCGTCCCGACGGATCGTCATTCGGATCCAGCGAAGTGGTCGCCTTCGCCGCCTTCGCCTCCTTGAACAACCCCGCCAGCCCCGCCGCCAACTCCGGCATCAGATAGAACGACGAAGCATGCACATGCCGCACCGATCGCAACAAAGCAGTCGGTACGTCGTTCGCAGTCGTAGCAGGTAGACATCCGGGCGACGTGATCATCGCGCGATCGTCGCCGGACGTCAGCACCGTGGTGAGTGCCGTCGGCAACGAAGCGTCCACGATCATCGCCGACACGTCCACCCCGTGCGAGGCGAGCGCCGTACGGACGAAGTCGCCGGCCGCGTCGGCGCCGACCCGGCCGACGAAGGCAACGCGCAGCCCGAGCCGGGCGGCACCACAGGCCATGATCGCGCCCGAACCACCAAGCAGCAGCGCCCCGTGGGGAACAAGTCGCTCCCGTTGGCCAAAGAGGATCGGCTGATCGACAGGCCCGACAACCACGTCAGGGTTCGCGTCGCCGATCACGAGCAGGTCATATGTCATGAAGGTCAACCTTTGAGTCCAGTAGAAGCCAGCGAGCGGATGAACGCCTTCTGGGCCAGCAAGAATCCGAGCAGTACCGGCAGCACCGTGATGACATTGCCCGCCATCACCGCCGCCCACTGAGTGTGGTGCTGGCCTTGGAAGGTGGTCAGTCCGAGCTGGAGCGTGTAGTTGGTGTCACTGTTGATCGCGATCAACGGCCAGGTCAGGTCGTTCCACGTAGCGAGAAAAGTCAGTACGGCGACCGTGCTCAGTGCCGGTCGCGCCAGCGGCAACACGATCGACACCAGGATCCGGAGCCGCCCGCAACCATCGATCACCGCCGCCTCTTCAAGCTCCCGCGGCAAGCTCACGAAAAACTGCCGAAACAGGAACACCGCGAGCGGCGTCACCAACGACGGCACGATCAGCGCGCCAAGAGTGTCGATCAGCCCGAGCCGCTTCATCACCAGGAACGTCGGGATCATCGTCAGCTGGAACGGGATCACCATCGTGGCCAGCATCATCCCGAGCACAACCTTCGACCCGGCGAACCGGATCCGCGCAAACGCGTACCCGCCAAGCGATCCGAGCACCAGATTCGCCGTCACCGCGACCGCCGACACGATCATCGAGTTCACAAACCAGCGCGGGAACAACGCATTGCCTAGCACATACCGATAGCCGCCCAGATCGATATGCGACGGGATCAGCGCCGGTGGGAACCGGTTGATCTCCGCATTGCTCATCACCGAGCTCAGCAGCAGCCATAGCAACGGCAACGCGAACAACAACGCCAGCGGAGCCAGCACGAGATGCCACGCACTAGGTCGCTTCATCGGGCGGCCCGCCGTCGCGAGATCTGCAGCGCGATCCCGATCACGAGCAGCGCAACGGCCAGCGCGTACGCCGCGGCCGCGCTGTACCCGGCGGTGAAACTCTTGAACGCCTTCTCCCAGATGAAGTAGACGATCACTGTCGTTGACCCGAGCGGCCCGCCCTTGGTCGTCACGAACACGAGGTCGAACAGCTGCAACGCGTTGATCGTCTGAAAGAGCAGCAGGAACACCGTGACCGGCGACAACGCAGGCAGGACGACATGCCGCAGTACGGCGAACCGTCCCGCACCGTCGATGCGCGCAGCCTCGACGAGCTCGGCCGAAACCCCTTGCAGACCGGCCAAGTAGACGATCACGCAGAACCCAGTGCCGCTCCACAACGAGATCACGACGAGCAGCGGAAGCGCCTGAGCGGGATCGCTGAAGAAGCCTTGCGCGGGCAATCCGAGCTTGTGCAGCACCGAGTTCGCGACACCGAACTCCGGGTCGAGGACGAACGAGAACAGCACTCCCTGAGCGGCCGCGGACACCACGAACGGTACGAAGACGAGCGTCCGGTACAGCCCGATGAACTTGATCTTCCGGTCGAGGGCGATCGCGATTGCGAGACCGCCGACGACGCTCAGCGGCACGTACAGAACGGCGTACAGGAGTGTGTGTTTGACCGCCGCGCCGAATGTCGGGTCCTGCACCAGCGCCTTGTAGTTGGCCAGCCCGACCCACTCGCTCGGCGATACCAAGTCGTTGACCTGGAACGAGAGCAGTAACGACCACACCACCGGTACGACGCTCAGTCCGAGGATGAGCAACACCGATGGGCTGGCGAACGCCCACCCGATCGCGCTGTCACTCATGATCCGGCGCTTGGGTTTCGCGCGCGGATCGAGAGTGAACGTGCCGACGACGCTGGCCATCAGTTCGGCACAGCCAGTACGGCGTTCGACTGGTCGACGGCCTGTTTGATCGCGTCGTCCGGGCTCTTCTTGCCGAGCAGGACCGACACGATCGCCTCACCGAGGAACTGCGAGATCTTCGGGTACCCGCTGATGGTCGGGCGGACCCGCGCCGACTCCAGCGCGTCCACGAACACCTTCAGCCCGTTCGTCGCGGCCGCGTGTTTCGTCCACGCCGGGGTGGCCGCGGTCGCCTTGCTGAGTGGCAGACTGCCGCCCTCGACATCCCACTTGATGTCCTGTTGCGGCTGGATCAGCCAGTTCACGAACTCGGTCGCGGCCTTCACCTTGGCCTTGCCGTTGTCGAAGACCGTCCAGGTGTCCGGCCCCGAGATCGTCACCGGCTTCCCCGAGTACGACGGGAGTGGGACCACGCCGTACTCGAGTCCCTTGTCGGCGATGTCGGGGAGCTGCCATGGTCCGGTCGCGACCATGCCCATTCGGCCGCCGAGGAACACCTGGTAGAGCTGCTCACTCCCGGGTTTCGGGTCGATGTACAGGGATTTGTCGGTGCGCAGGCGATCGAGCGTGCCGAGGGCTTGAGCGCCGACCTGGTCGAAGGCGACCTTCTTGCCGTCGGGGGAGGCGACATCGCCGCCGAGGTCCCAGATCATCGGCCACAGCCGCCAGACCGTGTCCTCGTCGCCGACACCCGGCCAACCGGTCCCGAAGATGCCCTTGGCGGGGTTGGTGAGCGCCTTCGCAGTACTGATGAAGTCGTCCCAGGTCCAGCCGGGTTTGGGAGCGGGCAGACCGGCGGCTGCGAAGAGTTTCTTGTTGTAGACAAGGCAGAGCGAGTCGAGCAGCGCGGGTGCGGCGCGGATCTTGTCCTTCACCGTGACCGAGTCCCGCGCGGCCGGCCAGTAGTCGTCGAGGTGCAGAGCGCCGGACAGGTCGGCGATCTTCGGGCTGCGGGTCAGGCTGGCGAGGTCCGATCCGAAGATGTACGCGATATCCGGATAGGACCCCGCCGCCAGACCCGCGGTGACCTTCTGCAGCATGCTGTCCGCCGTGACCCCGCCGCCACCGCCGTTCACCCGGATCCCCGGATGGGTCCGGTTGAACTCGTTGATCAAGGCATCGATCGCGGCCTTGCCGGTGTCGACCTGGCCGTGCCAGAGCTCGACATCGACGACGCCGTTGGTGGCCTGGTCATCGCTCTTCCCGCAGGCGGCGAGCGCGCCGGTGGCGGTAACGGCCGCGGCGGCACGCAGGACGCCGCGGCGGGTCAGGACTGGGGCATGCTGAGACATAGCGGTCTCCAGGTACGGGGTGAATTGAGAGGTGTCAGCAGGTCTTGCGGACGTAGCCGGAGGACCCCGGCGTCGAGACGTCCACATCGCGCTGGACGATCGTCAGTGTGCTGCCGAACCCGCTGCAGGCCTTCTGCCGACCGGCGTTCGTGTACTCGATCACGATCACGTTGTTGCCGAAGTGGTCGACGTAGTCGCCACACTCGTCGTACTGGCCGCACTCTTCGGCCACCGCGAAGTCGAGGCCGACCGACTGCCGGTCAGCGGCCAGCTCCACCGTGTTCTTCTGAGCGATCGCGACGTTCTTGCTGTGCGCGTGCGTGGCCAGCAATGTCAGGTAGGCCTTGGCCTGCGACTTGGTGAGCAGGTTCTTCGAGCGCTCGTAGCTGTCGTAGTTGTCAGGCTCGATCGCCTTGTACCCCTTGGCGGCGCACTGGTCGATCCACCCGTTCACCTTGGCCGCGACCCGGGTGCGCTTGTCAGCCGTCCGCAGGTCGAGCAGCGGCTCGCCCCAGTCCTCGTCGATGACCAGGTTGCCCTGAGCATCCCGCAGCAGCAGGTCGGAAGCCCACGAGCCCTGCTCGCCCGGCTGAACCTGGAACGCGTTCACGTAACAGATGTTGTAGAGCCCGGCAGCCGGCGCAGCAGTGCGATCGCGAGTGACCACCTGAACGCCGGACGGCGGCGTGTAAGCGCCACCGATCTGATAGTCGAACTTGGCATGAGTCGGCGGCAGCGTCGCAGCCGCCTCGGCATCGGAGCCGAGGTTGAGGGCGGAGTGGAGGGCAGTGGCCGCGAGGGCGGTGGCCAGACTGGCCAGGAGCACGCGGCGGATGACTGAACGAGGCTTGGACACGATTGCTCCATCGGTCCCGAGGACGCTACCCCGCCTCGGGCCGGCCACAGTCATGGCCGCCCTGGCGCCTGAAAACCGGACTCCGGATCACTGATCCGCTACCGGCTGGGTGCGTCACTGGCGACCAAGTTAAGCCAGCACGCCCGCTGGGAGTCAAGGTCCAACTGCAAACGAGTGCGCGGAAACGCCAGCAGATTGCGGTACTGCGCAAGGAGTCGAACCCTTGACGGTGGCGTTTAAACCGGTTTAATGTCTCGTTAAACCGGTTTAAAGAGACGAGCGAGGGTGTCCGTGAGCAAAGCCAGGCCGACTATCGCCGATGTCGCGGCCCGCGCCGGGGTGTCGAAGGGATCGGTCTCGTTCGCGCTGAACGGCCGGCCCGGCCTGGCGCAGGCGACCGTCGACAAGATCCTGGCGGCCGCCGACGAGCTGGGCTGGCGGCCGAGCAACCGGGCCCGATCGCTGTCCGTCTCGAAGGCCTTCGCGCTCGGCCTGGTGATCACCCGGGACCCGGCCGTGCTGTCGTCGGACCCGTTCTTCCCGGCCTTCATCGGGGGTGTCGAGAGCGTGCTGTCGACCCGTGGGCAGGCTCTCGTCCTGCAGGTCGTCACCGGCGGCCCGGAGGAGGCGGCCGGATACCGGCGACTCGCGCAGGACGGGCGGGTCGACGGTGTGATCCTGTCCGACCTGCGGCACGACGACCCGCGGATCGACCTGCTCGTCGAGCTGGGTCTGCCCGCGGTCACGCTGAACCGGCCGGACAGTGACTCACCGTTTCCCGCGGTGGTCCTCGATGACCGGCCGGGGACCGTCGCGGTAGTCGAGCACCTGCTGGAGCTCGGCCACACGCGGATCGCGCACGTCGCCGGTCCGGCAGCGTTCGTGCACGCGACCGCCCGGTCCACGGCCTTCGTCGAGACCCTGGCTGCGGCCGGTCTGGAGCCCGTCGCTGTCGAGGCCGGTGACTTCAGCGCCGTGGGCGGTATTGCGGCCACGCAGCGCCTGCTCGCGCTGCCCCAGCCGCCGACCGCAATCGTCTACGCGAACGACCGGATGGCGATTGCCGGTCTCGGTGCCGCCCAAGCGGCCGTGCTGCGTGTCCCGGACGACCTGAGCATCGCCGGCTTCGACGACAGCGAGCTGTCTGAACATGTTCACCCCGGCCTGACCACCGTCCGCGCCGATCCGTTCCGGTTCGGGATCGCGGCCGCTCAGACCCTCAACCAGGTCGTCGACGGGGACATCGACGTACCCGATGTCGAGCTGCCGCCGGCACAACTCGTCGTACGTCGTTCCACTGCACCGCCCCCTGAGTAGTCCCCTGGAGGACCCATGAAGCTGTACGCCGGAGCACTGGCGCTGATCCTGGCCAGTTCGCTCGTAGCCTGTGGTGGCAGCGGCGGCGCTGGTGACGCCGACGCCGCGGCCAAGGCCCGCGGACCGATCGACATCTGGTACTCGAACAACGCCGAAGAAGTGGCCTGGGGCAAGCAAATGGTCTCGGCCTGGAACACCGCCCACCCGGACCAGAAGGTGAACGCGCAAGAGGTCCCGGCCGGTAAGAGCTCCGAAGAGGTCATCGGCGCCGCGATCACCGCGGGTAACGCGCCGTGCCTGATCTTCAACACCTCGCCGGCCTCGGTCTCGCAGTTCCAGAAGCAGGGCGGCCTGGTCGCGCTGGACAGCTTCCCCGACGGGAAGCAGTACGTCGAGGACCGGTCCGGTGATGTCGCGCAGCAGTACAAGTCCACCGACGGCAAGTACTACCAGCTGCCGTGGAAGTCGAACCCGGTGATGGTCTTCTACAACAAGAAGGCATTCGCCAAGGCTGGTATCGACACGACCAAGCCCCCGCTGGCGACGTACGACGAATTCCTGGCGACTGCGCGCAAGGTGGTGGCCGCGAAGGCTGCGAAGTTCGCGATCTACCCGGCGCCCAGCAACGAGTTCTTCCAGTCCTGGTTCGACTTCTACCCGTTCTTCGCGGCCGAGACCGGAGGCAAGCAATTGGTTGCCGATGGCAAGGCGCAGTTCGCATCCGACGAGGGTAAGAAGGTCGCCGCCTTCTGGCGGACGATGTACGCCGACAAACTCGCTTCGCAGGAGAAGTACACCGGTGACGCCTTCGTCGACGGCACCGCCGCGATGGCCGTGGTCGGTCCGTGGGCCATCGCGACGTACAAGGGCAAGGTCGACTGGGGCGTCGTCCCGGTGCCGACCTCGAGCGCCAAGCCGGCCAGTGAGATCCACACCTTCAGCGATGCCAAGAACGTCGCGATGTACTCCGCCTGCAAGAACCGCGGTACCGCCTGGGACGTGCTGAAGTTCGCGACCAGTCAGGAGCAGGACGGCAAATTCCTGACCGCGACCGGCCAGATGCCGCTGCGCAAGGACGTCTCCGCGGCCTACCCGGACTACTTCGCGAAGAACCCGGACTACAAGGTGTTCGCCGACCAGGCCGCCCGCACGGTCGAGGTGCCGAACGTCGCCAACTCGATCACGATCTGGCAGACCTTCCGCGACGCCTACTCCAAGTCCGTGATCTTCGGCCAGGAGGACACCGGCACCGCCCTCGACGGCGCCGCCCAGAAGGTCGACGCGCTCGCCAAGCAGTCATGAGACGGATCCTCGGCGAACATCCGATCGGTACGGCGTTCGTCACTCCGTACGTCGTCTTCCTGGCCGCGGTGTTCGCGTATCCGCTCGGGTTCGCGGTGTACATGTCCTTCCACGACTACTTCTTCGCGGCGCCCGGGGCGATCGTGGACCGACCGTTCGTCGGGTTCGACAACTACGTGACGGTGCTGTCGGATCCCGCCGTACGACGGGCGTTCGGCAACGTACTGGTGTTCCTGGTGATCAACGTGCCGCTGACCGTGGTGCTCGCGCTCGGACTGGCGACCGCGCTGAACGCGGCGATCCGGTGGCGCACGTTCTTCCGGGTCAGCTACTACGTGCCGTACGTGACGGCGAGTGTGGCCGTGGTCGGGGTGTGGCTGTTCCTGTTCAACTCGAACGGGCTGGTCAACTCGGTGCTCGGGCCGCTGGCGCCGGACCCGTCCTGGCTGGTGAACTCCGGGCTGGCGATGCCGACGGTCGCGGTCTACGTGACCTGGAAACAGCTCGGGTTCTTCATCCTGCTCTACCTGGCCGCACTGCAGAACGTGTCGAAGGACCTGTACGAGGCTGCCTCGATGGACGGCGCCGGTCGCTGGAAGTCGTTCCGGAATGTGACCGTGCCAGGGGTCCGGCCGGCGACCACGTTGGTGGTACTGCTGGCCACGGTCACTGGTGCGAACCTGTTCACCGAGCCGTACCTGCTGACCGGCGGAGGCGGCCCGGACGGCGCGTCCGCATCGCCGGTGCTGGTGATGTACCAGCGCGGGATCGAGCAGGGCAACCCGGACATCGCGTCCGCGATCGGCGTGCTGCTGGTGATCGGCGTACTGCTGCTCGCTCTGATCGAACGCCGCTTTGTCGCGAGGGAGAACTGATGAAGCGACGCTTCGTGGTGCTGCTGATCGGTGCGTTCGTCTTCCTGTTTCCCTTCTACTACATGCTGATCGGCAGTTTGCAGGCCGAGCCGGATCCGTCGGTCGGCGGCGCGTTCCCCTCTCCGGGCAACCTGACGCTGCACAACTATGTCGAGATCGACAAGGCGATCAACCTCGCCCGGTCGTTGATCAACTCCGGGATCTTCACCGGCGGCGTCATCCTCGGGACGCTGGTGTTCGGCGTACTGGCCGGGTATGCGTTGGCCCGCTTGCAGTTCCGCGGCCGTGGGCTGGTCTTCAACTTGATGCTGTTGATCCAGGTCGTGCCGTTTCAACTGTTGACGATTCCCCTGTATGTGTTGATCGTTCGCAGCTACGGGCTCGCCGACTCGTACCTGGGCATGATCCTGCCGTTCCTGATCAACTCGACTGCGGTCTTTGTGTTCCGGCAGTACTTCCTGCAACTACCGGCCGAGCTGTTCGACGCGGCCCGGATCGACGGTGCGTCGGAGCTGAACATCTTGTGGCGCGTCGCCGTACCGCTGGTGCGACCGGCTTTGCTGACCGGCGTGCTGCTGACATTCATCGGTCCGTGGAACGAGTTCCTGTGGCCGTTCCTGATCACCAAGCAGCAGGATCTGCAGCCGCTGGCCGTGTCGCTGTCCAACTACCTGACCACGGTTGCGGCGCGGGCGGCGAACCCGTTCGGCGCCGTACTGGCCGGAGCCTGTGTGCTGGCCGCGCCCGCGGTGGCGTTGTTCGTGATCTTCCAACGCCGGTTCATCGCGTCGAACCTCGAGTCCGGCGTCAAGGGCTGAATCTTCCTTCCCTGAAAGGCTTTGCTGTGACTGTTCCTTATACGCTCACCCGTGTCGGCGTGCTGATGACGCCCGAGCCCGGCAATGCGCTGGAGTCCGAAGGGGTCCTCAACCCGGCCTCCGGGCACACCCCTGACGGACAGCTCTACCTGCTGCCGCGCTTGGTTGCTGCGGGCAACGTGTCGCGGGTCGGCCTGGCCGCGGTCGAGTTGGTCGACGGCGTCCCGGTCTCGGTACGGCGCGAAGGCGTCGTACTGGCTCCGGACGAGGGCTGGGAACGCGGGTTGAACAACGCCGGCGTCGAGGACCCGCGCGTGACGTATGTGCCGGCGCTCGGACTGCACGTGATGACGTACGTCGCCTATGGGCCGCTCGGGCCGAAACCGGCGCTCGCGGTGTCGTCCGACCTGCGGGAGTGGCGGCGGCTGGGTCCCTTGCACTTCGAATACCAGCCTTCGTTGGACACCGACCTGAACCTCTTTCCCAACAAGGACACGGTGTTCTTCCCCGAGCCCGTTCGCGGTCCGGACGGCGAACCGTCGTACGCGATGCTGCATCGGCCGATGTGGGACCTCGGTTGGTTCCGGGACGGCGAAGGTGTCCATCTGCCGGCCGGAGTGACGGACGATCGGCCGGGCATCTGGGTGTCGTTCGTGCCGGTCGCTTCAGTGGCGGAAGATGTCCGCAACCTCGTGCATCTGCGGAACCACCGGCTGGTGGCGATGTCGGAGTACCCGTTCGAGGAGCTGAAGATCGGGGCCGGGCCGGCGCCGCTGCGCGTGCCCGAGGGATGGTTGGTGATCCACCACGGGGTCACCGGCGAGCAGCCTGAAGGGTTCGATCCGACCACCCAGAAGGTCTGTTACGCGGCCGGTGCGCTGCTGCTGGACCCGGACGACGTGACTCGCGTGATCGCTCGGACCAGCGAACCGATCCTCGTCCCGGAAACCGCGGAGGAGAAGGTCGGAACGGTCGGCAACGTGGTGTTCCCGACCGCGATCGAAGAGGTGGACGGCGTCCGGTACGTCTTCTACGGCATGGCCGACGCCGCCATCGGAGTCGCCCGTCTGGACCGGCTCTCATGAGACCCACCCGCCGTACCGTCCTCGCTGCGGCCGCCGCGGTCGCCGGCAGCACCGCCGTACCAGCCGCCGCCGGGAGTCGGCAGTCGCTGACCAACCTCGCACACCTCGATTACCTCCGTACGTCGGTCACCCCGCCTTCGGCACCTGGGCACAGCACCTACGGTCGTGGTCCGATCGGCGTGCTCTGGACGTACGCCGATCGCCAGGCCGACGGCTCGTACCGCCGCATCGGCGGCGGCCCGTACGACGCGGCCACGGACACCTACAGCCAGGGCGCGTACAACGCCGACGACATCGGCCGCGCGGCTGTGGTCTACCTGCGCCACCACTGCCTGTTCGGCTCCTCATTGACGACCGCTCGTGAGCTGCTGCGCGGTCTGACCTATCTGCAGTCGCCGAACGGCAATGTGGTGCTGTGGATGCAACCTGACGGGACTCTCAACCCCAGTGCGGATCCTGTCGAGCTCCCGGACCCGTCCGACTCCGGACCGTCGTTCTGGCTGGCCCGAACCGTCTGGGCGCTGGGGGAGGGGTATGAGGTCTTCCAGCACGTCGACCGGGCTTTCGCCGCGTTCCTCAAGGCCCGTCTCGAGCTGGCGGTCAGTGCGTTGGAGCGGCAGGTGCTGGTGCGCTACGGCCAGTGGAATGTCGTCGACGGCCGTCGCCTGCCCGCGTGGCTGATCGTGAACGGCGCCGACGCTACGTCTGAGGCTGTGCTCGGCCTGGCCGCGTATTTGAGGGCTGGTGCGCCTGCCCGCGTCCGCCGGATGCTCGCGCAGTTCGCTGAGGGGATCGCTGCACTGAGTGCTGGGTCGACTCGGAGCTGGCCGTTCCGTGCGCTGCTGCCGTCAGCCGAGACGATCTCGATGTGGCATGCGTGGGGTGCGCAGATGCCGTCCGCGCTGGCCGCGGCTTCGGCTGTCCTGAAGTCTCCGGAGCTCCTGGAGCCTGCGGTCGGCGACACTGCCGGGTTTACTCCGCTGCTGCTGACGGCCGGCGGCCCCGACAACGGCTGGCTGCCGACGCCGATCGACCGCACCCAGATCGCGTACGGCGTCGATGCCCGCTTGCAGGGTTTGCTCGCCGTCAACCGCGCCGGTACTCGGCACCTGGCGTCGTTCGTGGCCGGCTGGTACTTCGGCGCCAACCGCGCCGGCACCCCGATGTACGACCCCTCGACGGGTCGCACGTACGACGGCCTGGCCGGCGACGGCACGGTCAACCGAAACTCAGGCGCCGAGTCGACCATCCACGGTCAGCTCTCGATGCTCGCCCTGGACGCGTCTCCGGCTGTCGCCCGACTGGCCCGGCGGCTGACCAAACCGACGTACGACGGTCTGCGTCTGATCGAAGCCGAGTCGGCGACCAGTACCGGTCAGGTGGTGACTCCGCCGTCCGCCTGGACCGGGGAGTCCCAGTGGAGCGGCAACGCCTACCTGCAGCTGTCCGAAGGGCAGTCCGCTGAGTGGACCCTGCCTGCGGCGTCCCAGCCGCGCTACGTACTGCCAGTGGTCAACCTGGTCGACGATCCGGCCGCTGGAACCACTACCTGGACCTCCTCCAACGGAACCCTAGGCACCGTCGACCACGGCACCGCAGGTCCCCAAGGCATCTCAGCCGCCCCAGGCGTGCTGCAGCCCGTCACTCTGCCCATCCCCGTCTCCGGCGTGAAGACTCGCCTGACCGCCACCGCCACTGGCCCTGCTCAACTGGATGCCGTACTCCTCATCCCCGTCCTCAGCAGCCTGCAAGCTGGCCCCGCCACCTTGATCACCAACCTCAGCCCGCACTCCCAAGCTGTGACCAAGCCCGCGCGCTGCTACACGGCTTCCGGGCACCTCTCCAATGCTCCCGTCATCCCGCCCGGTGGTTTCGCCATCCTCACCTGAGCGCCTCAGCACACCAGCCGGCCACGAACGCGAGCGCCTGGCCGCGCTGGTGGTAGAGGTGCCGACTGTCCGCCTGCTGGTGGTACGCCTGGTGACTCTCAAGCCCCGCCCGACCAAGCAGGTGGGGGAGTAGCCAGGCGTATTTAACGCCGGACGCCAGCACAGCCCGCCGTACGTCGTCGCTGTCGCCCCGCCAGCCCGCTTCGTCGAGCCCGGCGAGGTAGCCGCTGATGCACGTGTCGGCGAGCTCCGCCTGTCGCTCAGCCGGCCAGAACAGATCGAACACGGCGTCCGGAATATGGTTCCCGATGTCCTCGCCCAAGGCGCCGTCCCCCGTGAAAGCCCAGTCCAGCAAGGCGAATTCGCCGGTCGGACGCTGAATCACGTTGGAAACCCACAGGTCGAGATGACAGCGCGTCCGCGGTGAACTCTCCACCAGCTGCAGCAGTTTCTCGCGGTTAGCCAGCAACTCGACCCACGCCGCCCTGAGCCCGCCCGGCCAAGTCTCCTTAATGAGCGGCTGCCCCCACGCGTCATCGTCGTCCACCAGTTCCCAAGGCACCTGCCGCGTCGTCGAGTAGTCCCGCAGAAACCCCCGCGACGTCCACCCGCGCTCACCGACCGCTGCGGCCTGCCAGCGCCCGCAGGCGCGTGCCAGTGCCTCGTGCTCTGGCAGCCCGAACTCCGTGCCCGCCAAGCCCGCCACATCCTCCAGCATCAGCACGGCCCCGCCGTCGTCCTCCACGACCTCGGCTCCCGGCAGCGCCAGCCCGGCGCTGGCGAGCTGCTCCCGCAACTCCTCGTCGCGGTAGACCTCAACCTCCCGCCGCCAGTAGTTCCAGTGCCGAGGGTCCAAAGAAGCTCCCCACGGATCCCCGCTCACCCCGTCCGGCCGCCGCAACCGCTTACGGATCGCCGTACGACCGTCGTCATAGGTCAGCCGCTCCACCGTCTCCGTCACGGCGTTCAACGGGTTGTGCCGGAGCGTCGTCACCTGAGGTTGGCTCATCGCAGCAGTGTGCTCGGCGGGAGGCCCGTCAGTGCCTTCACATCCCGCGTGAGATGCGCCTGGTCCGCATATCCACTCACCGCCGCAACCTCCGCCAGCGCTTGCCCAGTCCGCGCCCGATCCAGTGCCGCGTTCATCCGCAGTACCCGATCCAGCATCTTCGCCCCATACCCAAACGCCCCCAGACACCGCCGATGCAACTGCCGCTCCGAGATCTCCAACTTGCGCGCAAGCCCCACCACCCCGCGCCCCGCCCGCAACGTGTCAGCGCGCACATGCTGAAACACCTGCCGAGCAAGCGGATCACCGGGCGTCTCCATCAACTCCGCTACCGCAAGATCCAACTCAACCGCCGGATCCGCCGCACCGCGAACCCGATCAGCCAACTTCCGACTACGACTCCGAGACCACAGCTCACTCAACGGCACCCGCTCATTCAGCAGCGCATGAGCCGGCACCCCAAGAAACGCCGGCGCATCCCCCGGCGCAAACCGCAACCCGGCGTACCGAGTCCCTGGTTTCGCCGTCCCAGTCCACGCAACAGAGTCCGGCCCGGCCACCACCAGGTCGTCATCCATCAACAGCAGATCCATACACCCGTCAGGCAGGATCAGGTAGTCCCCACCCGCCGCAGTACGGGTCCACACAGTCGCCCCAGCAAGCAGCGCGGCGCGTTCAACAGTCACCACCCCAGTCTGCAACGCCCCACCGACAATCCAACCTTTCTGGTACAGCGGGGTCAGTGGCCGGGGCACGCTCGGATGGCCGGCTCGGCCACTGCGGGGAGGGTAGTGGGCCTCAGCGGCCCAAGATGCACCCCACTCCATCTCCCGGCGCCGATCCACGGAAGCTCACTGCCACGCAAGCGGCAGTGAGCTTCCCCAAAGCGTCGCTTTGCCTCCAGTTGCTGGGTTTGGGGAAACCCTTCATCACCTGCGGGCAGTAATCATCCGCGAAGCGCCGTTTCGCCTTCGGTTGCTGGGTTTGGGGAAACCCTTCATCACCTGCGGGCAGTAATCATCCGCGAAGCGCCGTTTCGCCTTCGGTTGCTGGGTTTGGGGCAACTGTTCGTCACCTGCAGGCACATTCATTCCACACAGCTCTCGTACCGCAACCAAAGCCCGTCAGCCCCAGGCAACGTACACCTCGGTCGCGGCCTCGCCATCTCGCCCAGCCACGCGCCCGGCCAGCCACACCCCCTCTGTAAGCCGGCCGCAGCGGCGAGCAACCACCGCCGTACGTCCCCGGCCGCATCCGCATGCCGGCGCCGACCGGGAACTGCTCATCCGGTGGCGTCAGCTTGCGACGTCGTACACGGTCACGCCGGTGGGCACATACTTGACCAGGGCAACGTTCTCTCGGACAAGCTCCTCACCCGTGGTCCGGCCGGTACGGCGGTCGATCACCGTCCGCCAGATCTCGTTCCGCCGGAAGTAGTCCGACCCGATCCGCAGGAACCGCTCGCCCTGCGCGAATACCCGGTACGACGTCGCGGCCGGTACGTCGGCGCGGATCTCACCCTCGAGGTACCGGTCGCTGACGCTGACCCGGAGCTGGAACGTCTGGTCGGTGTCGTTGCGGAACTGCAGGTCCACGTAGTTGTAGACGATGCTGCAGCCGACGCCCCACGGCAGCACGCGGCCGTTGTCGGGGAATGGGTCGAAGCTGTGGATGGATCGCTGCGTCACTGTCATCGGTGAATGCAGGACCATCCAGTGCAGCAGGTTCGCCAGTTGGCAGATGCCTCCGCCGATCCCTGGTCGCGCCTGGCCGTTCGACAGTCGCATTCCTTTGAGATAACCCTTGCGGCGCGTCGCGTTCCCCACCAGCTTGTTGAAGGAGAACGTCTCGCCCGGTCGGATCACCAGACCGTCGACCTGCTCGCATGCGAGCCGCAGGTTGGTCACTTTGTTGTGCTGCATCCACATCTCGGTTTCGCCGAGCTGGCGCAGCAGCAGCGACTTGTGCTGCTTGACTCGCACCGGTAGATCGCCAGTTCGCCGCTCTCGTGCGTACGCCGTACTGGATCGCAGCCACTCAATGCGTTTGCGGGCGCGGTGGTAGCGCACGGCCAGTGGGTACAGCGCGGGCACTCGCTCGGCCCAGCGTCGCTTGCGCGCGCCGGGAGCGACGCGGGCGCGCTCTGCTGGGCTGAGCTCGTCGAGACCGATTCGCCAGGCGAAGGCCACCTCACCGGGTTCACGAGCCGGCACCACCCCAGTGGATGCCGGACGTGCCACCTTGATATTGCTCTCACGCATTTCGTTCCCCCGAACGACTCCGGCCTGGCGACCGCCTCGGCAACGGTACGCCGGGGGACCACCAGCCACATGACGACAACCACACGATCACATTGCGCTCTAAGGACTCACGGAGTCGGCTGTTTGTTCGCTTCGCGCCCGAACGGACTTTTGATGTGCCCGATCAGCCGACCTCGAGTGCGGTGCACACCCAGCGGTTGCGGCGGATTTCCATCCGCAGTGCGATCGCCCGGGACCGCCCGCCGTGCCGCACGTGCGCAGCGACCTCGGCGACCTGCGAGTTCGGCCGGCAGACGCGCACCGACCGCAGTGCGCACCGCTCCTTCGTACCGCGCCCGTTGGCCGTGGTGGTGAGCCCGAGCAACCGCACCCGCCGGTTGAGCTCGATGAACACCTCCTCATCGGTGAACCGAACCAGCTGCGCCACCGGACGATCTCCCGCCAAAACCTCCGACACCGCCTGCGCCAACCGCCCACCCCAAGCCCGTGCCTCCGGAACAACCGGCTGAGTCCCGTCGATCGCCGGAACCACATCCAGCCGAACCCGCTGCTGCTGAATCGAGGTGCTGATCTCCTGGTACGCACTGCTCATGTCACTGCTCCTTGTCGGTGGGCGGCACTCGCAGTACTTGGCCGGGAAGGATGAGGTTCGGGTCGCTGCCAATCACCTGACGGTTCGCGGCATACCACTGCGGCCATCGCGCGGCGATCTCGTGCTCGGTAGCCCGCGGCCCAAGCTCCCGCGCCGCCAGCCCCCACAGCGAGTCGCCCGCCGCCACAGTCACCCGCGAAGCCACGCCCGACCGCAAACCCGTGTACCGAGTAGCCGCCCCCACCTCAGGCCGATCCGGCACCGGCACCCCGCGAGGCCGCACAGTCGGAACACCAGCCCCAGCCCGTACGCCGTTCCGCGGCCCACCCGCCTGTTCCGGCCGACCGACGTCCGCGCCGGAGCGCTCGCCAGTAGCACCCAACTGCACACTCGACCGCGCCTCGGTCGTGCGCCAGGTGTCGCCGCTGAGCTGAACGGATGAGCGTGGCTGGGTAGCGCGGTGGTTGGAGCCGCTGGCGTCGCCTTCCACGGTGGAGCGCGGCGCGGCCGGGCGCTGGTGGGGGCGGTCAGCGGTGATGTCCACGGATGACCGTGGCTGGGTGGCGCGCCAGATGTCGCCGCTGGGCTGAACGGATGAGCGTGGCTCGGTTGCGCGGAGGTCGACGGCGATCTGCACCGATGACCGCGGCTCGGTGGTGCGCCAGGTGGTGGCTGGGTGGGCGGCGCCTGATTGGGGTGCTGGCCAGCCGTGTGGCGACGCTGCGTGGGCGACTCCGACCGTGAGTGGGGTTACTGCGGCTACGCCTAGGGCGGAGCGCAGGAGGGCCCGGGAGGTTGTGGAGGTGATCCGGGCGGCGAACACGCCGGCTGCGGCTCCAACCACACCGGGGAGTTGCTCGAGAGCGGTCGCGAGGACCGCGAGGACGAGCCAGGTGTATGCGACCCAGGCAACTGCGCCGACCGCGAGCACGGTCAGCGAGTCCAGGTCGTGGCTGTTGGCGGTGGTGATCGTGCCGGCCGTCACCCAGCGCAGAGCGACTCCGACGGCGATCAGCGCGCCGATCGCCAGCAGGCTCTTGACCCCTCGAAGCATCCCGTTCACCTCACTTCGCCCCTAACCTATGAGTTTGCTTGAGTTTGCGTTGGCTTGACCACTATAGACCGCAACTAGCGGAAGTTTGCAAGTGGATACGTCACCGAGCGTGCGCGGTAAGTTGGCGCCCATGCAGTGGGATGCGCTGTTCGAAGACCTGGAATCGCAGTTCGACGCGCTCCAGGAGGGCGACCTGTACGGCGAAGTTGCGGACCGGATCCGCACCGAGGTCGGCAAAATCACCGTGCTCGACCGCCTCCGCGGTGCCGTGGACACGGTCGTCCGAATCGAGTTAGCCGCGACCGAGCCGCTTCAGGGGCTACTCACCCGCGTAGGCAAGGACTGCCTGCTGATCGAGGCAGGTCGCGAGGAATGGCTAGTACCAGTCGGCGCCCTCGTCGCAGTCCACCGCCTCGGACCCTGGGCCGAACCCGCGGTCGGCGCGGTCGCAGGCAAGCTCGGTCTGGCTCACCTGCTCCGCGGCATCGCCCGGGACCGCTCACCAGTGACGGTGTTCTGCGGTGGCATCCCGATCACCGGCACGATCGACCGCGTCGGCGCCGACTTCCTCGAGGTCGCCGAACACCCCCTCGACGCGCCGAGGCGTCGTACCGAGGTCTATAACGTCCGCCTGATCCCCACCCAGGCGCTACAGGCCGTGCGCCGACGCTAGAGCTGAGCGTCCTGCTCGGCCTCTTCCCCGAACGGATGCGTGTCGATGAACTGCTTCGTCTCCGTGTAGAGCCGCTCGATGTACTTCTCGAGCTCAGTCGCCTCGACCCGCCACTGACCGCGCCCGCCGATCTTCACCGCGGGAATGTCACCCCGGCGGACCAGCGCGTACACCTGGTTCGCGGAGATGTTCAGAACCTCAGCGACGTCGGCGAGCTGGAGAAAACGCGGTGCCGGCATCGGGGGGACTCCTTCGACTAGTGAGGGCTGTGTCCTTGGTTCCCCGCCTACTGCGCTGCACTCGGCACGGCACCTCGCCGCACTGGAGGAAAGGCCACGATGGAAAAGCATCGAGGCCTCCCCTCCAGCACACCGAGCTACCGCACCGAGCACATGCTCGCTACGGCGCTGAACCAAGGACACAGCCCGCGGGTTGCTTCAGTTTGCCATGGTTCGCCCGAGGGTGATCACGTTTGTCCCCAGGCTGTGACAGCCTGTGGATGACTGCGCACGCCGAGTCGGTGGACACGGCAGAATGCACGGAGCAAGCGATCGACGACTGGGGAGCCGACGTGGTGGACACAGCAGTGCGGAGTGGGTTCGGGGCACCGTCGGTCCCGGCGCAGCGCACCCGGCGGGCGCGCTGGAAGGACGGCCGCCTAGTTCTGGGCGTTCTGCTCGTGGCCATCACCGCACTGGTCGGTGCGAAGCTGCTGTCCTCCGCCGACGACACCACCACCATCTGGGCGGCCAAGCGTGACCTGCCCGCCGGCACCAAGCTGACCGGCGAGGACCTCACCACCGTCCGCGTCCGCTTCACCAGCGGTCAGGACGCGGAGCAGTACGTCGCTGCTGACGCGGAGCTGAAGGGCCTGGTCGTGGCGCGCGCAATCGATGCCGGTGAGTTCGTTCCGCGCGACGCCGCCGTACCGCAGGCCGAGAGCGACCGCACCGAGCTGCCCCTGTCAGTGGCGACCGGCAGACTCCCTTCGGACACCGCCAACGGCGACAAGGTCGACATCTGGGTGGTCCCGAAGGACGAGGGGCAGGCGGCCAAGCTGCTCTGGAGCAACGTCCGCGTCCTGCAGATCGACTCGGTCAAGGGCGTCGCAGGCGGTTCCGCACGCAGACAGGTGCTCGTCGCGCTGACCCCGAAGGACCTCCCGAAGCTCCCGGCCGCGCTGACCGCGATGAGTCAAGGTGAGCCGACTCTGGTACGGCGGGCGGCCTGATGGCGATTCCGGTCCTGCTCGCGGTGACCGGCGCGCCGTGGGAGGCAGACGTCGTACGCCGGACCGAGCGCGCACCGGGGATTCGCGTCGTCCGGCGCTGTGTCGACATCGCCGATGTGATGGCGGCCGCGGCGAGCGGTCAGGCCCGGGCGGTCCTGGTCGCCGATGACCTCGCGCGGCTGACCTCCGATGCGGTAGCCGCGCTGCACGCCCGAGGCATCGCCGTACTGGCTCTGGTCGATCCGAGTGAAACCGGCGAGGCGTTCGGTCCCGAGGATCGGCTCGGCCGGATGGGGATCGAGCGGATCCTGCCGGCCGATGTCAGCCCGGAGGACCTGGGCCGCGCGATCAGCGACGCGGTCGACGCCGGTCCGCCGATCGCGATGTCGCACTTCGCCGGCGGATTCGTACCGACCGGCGGACCGCCCGAGCACAGGACGACCCAAACGGAGTACGCGCCAGGCACCGGCCGCATCTTCGCGATCTGGGGCCCCACCGGCGCACCCGGCCGGACGACGGTCGCGGTCGGCCTGGCCTCCGAGCTCGCAGCCAAGGGCCTGCCCACGCTGCTCGCTGACTGCGATGTGTACGGCGGCACTGTCGCGCAGCAGCTCGGGATGCTCGATGAGACCTCCGGCCTGGCCGCCGCGGCCCGCTCCGCCTCAAGCGGAACGCTGGACATGATGACGCTCGCCAAACACGCCCGGCAGGTGGAGCGGCACCTGATGGTGCTGACCGGCCTGAGCCGGGCCGACCGCTGGACAGAGCTACGACCAGCCGCGGTCGAGTCGATCTGGTCATCCGCCCGGCTGCTGTCGCCGTGCACAATCGTCGATCTCGGGTTCTGTATCGAGACCGACGAGGAGATCTCGTTCGACTCGCTCGCTCCGCGGCGCAACGGCGCGACGGTCGCGACGCTCGAGGAGGCCGACGAGGTGATCGTGGTCGGGTCGGCGGACCCGGTCGGCCTGACCCGGCTGATCCGTGCGATCCACGAGGTGCGCGGGCTCGTGCCCTCGGTCAACCTCCGCGTCGTGGTGAACCGGGTCCGCTCCGGTTCCCTCGGCAGCTCACCGGCCGACGCCATCGCCGACGCCCTCGGTCAGTACGCCGGTCTCCAGGCGGCCGCCCTGCTTCCGTACGACCTGGGCGCGGTCGACGCGGCGATGGCGCACGGCCGCAGCCTCGCCGAGGCCGCGAAGTCCAGCAAGCTCCGCAAGTCGTTGCAGCAGCTCGCCACCTCGATCGACCGGACGTTCGATCGCCAGCCGGTCGTGAGGTAGCCCAGAGTTCGGTAGCCAGGGGTCGGCCCAGGGGGATATGGGGGTTAACCCCACCGACAGCGGCCCGGCGATGTGTCAGGCTGCTGGGGGAGAGGGAGGAGTCTGATGTCCGACGGGCAGCGGCGGCCGGCGAGCACGATGAGCGCCGAGCGTAGGTACGGGATCGCGATCTCGGTCGCGCTCATCCTGGGTGGGATCTACTGGGCGCTGACCGGGCTGACCGAGGGCACCCGGAGCGGCCAGAGCACCTACAAGCTGGACGACAAGGCGCTGGTGGTCGAGGGCGGTTCGACGAGTGTCGAGATCCGGCCGGGTGACGGCACCGAGCTGAAGGTGGATCGGCAGTTCGAGCGCAATGCCCTCGGGTCCGACCCGACCGACACGTTCAAGGACGGCAAGCTCCAGCTCAAGGACACCAACTGCGGATTCCTCTCCTTCGGCTGCAAGACGACGTACGTGCTGACTGTGCCGCGCGACGTGAAGCTGACGGTGAAGAACAACAGCGGCCCGATCAAGGTTTCCGGGATGACCGCCGACACCGAGCTGAAGACGAGCTCGGGCGACATCGAGGTGCACGACCTCGGCGGCATCGTCCGGCTGGAGTCCAGCTCCGGCAGCATCGACGGCGACGGGCTGAACGCGAGCTCGGTCACGACCAAGAGCAGCTCGGGCAGTGCGGAGCTCGCCTTCGCCACCGCGCCGGCCTCGGTGGACGCGAAGTCCAGCTCGGGTGATGTGAAGATCACGGTTCCGTCGGGGCCGGAGACCTATCTCATCGAGACCGACACTTCGTCAGGTGACTACAGCCCGGAGCTCCGGCAGGACCCGTCCGCCACCCGCACGATCCACGTGAAGACCTCCTCCGGCGACATCGACCTGGAGTACAGCCACTGACAGTGACGACCAGGACCACGTCGGTGACGCGATCTTGTCCTGAGTAGTCTTGCCGCCATGGCAGAGGTCGACGCGGTACCCCGTGGGTTGCTGGTGGACTGGGGTGGCGTGTTGACCTCGGGACTGGATCCGGCGTTGCGGCGCTGGGCCGAGCTGGACGGGTTCGACTTCGATTCCTACGTGCAGGCCGTGATGGCGTGGCTGCCGGTCGAGACCGCCGAGGCGGCCGAGCTCAACCCGGTCCACGCCCTCGAGCGCGGACAGATCGCCGTACCGGATTTCGAGCGCAAGCTCGCCACCATCCTGATCCGGCCGGACGGCAGCCAGGTGCCGGCCGAGGGCCTGATCGAACGGATGTTCGCGCATTTCGAGCACCAGCCGGCGATGAACGCGCTGGTCCGCCGGGCCAAGGCGCTCGGCATCCGCACTGCCCTGCTGTCGAACTCCTGGGGCAACACCTACCCGCGTGACACCTGGGACGGGATGTTCGACGACATCGTGATCTCCGGTGAGGTCGGGCTGCGCAAACCCGAGCCGGAGATCTTCCTGCTCGCGGCCGACCGGGTGAACCTTCCACCCGCGGCCTGCGTCTTTGTTGACGACCTGCAAGTGAACGTCGACGGCGCCCGAGCCGTCGGTATGACCGGCATCCTGCACACCTCGTACGACGAGACCCGGCGCGAGCTGGAGTCCCTGTTCGGAGCAGACCTGACGTGAGCGTGACCTCCACCACCACCCCCGCATCCCAGCCGCTCGACCGGCGCCGGACCCTGCTCTGGATCGTCGCCGCGGCGGTCCTGGTCGCGCTCGGCGCGTGGATCGGCAGCATGTACGGCGGCATGATCGACCTGCGCGTGTACCGGCTCGGTGGGGACGCCCTGCTGCACGGCCCGGCCCTGTACGACGCCAAGCTGCCGGGGGTCGGGCTTCCGTTCACGTACCCGCCGTTCGCGGCGATCGCGATGGTCCCGCTGGCGCTCGCGCCTTGGGGCGTGGCCCTGGTCCTCTGGACGACCGCCTCGGTGCTCTGCATCACCGCGCTCTGGCGCACCAGCCTGACGAAGACGTTCTGGTCGTTCGTCACCCAGCGCAAGCGCACCGCGGTCCTGATCTTGCTGACCATCCTGTCGCTGGCGCTCGAGCCGGTCTGGGAGACCATCTCGTTCGGCCAGATCAATCTGTTGCTGACCGCAATGATCCTGGTGGATCTGGTCCGGCCGAACGACGCCCGCCTGCGCGGGTTCTGGCTCGGTGTCGCGATCGGCGTCAAGCTCACCCCGCTGCCGTTCCTCGCGCTGCTCCTCGTGACCAAGCAGTGGAAGGCCTTGCGGAACGCCGTGTTCGGCCTGCTCGCCACGATCGCGATCGGCTTCGCTTTCGCCCCGCGCCAGTCCTGGCGTTACTGGACCGAGGTCGTCTTCGACGCCAACCGCGTCGGCGGGATCGCGTTCACCGGCAACCAGTCCATCAACGGTTTCCTACACCGCCTCGGCAACACCGCGAGCTGGGTGCAGCCGACCTGGTTCGTTGCCTCGGTCATCGTTGGCCTCGCGGTCCTCTGGCTGGCCCGCAAGTACTGGCTGGCCGATGAGCGCGTCACCGCGATCGCCGTGATGGCGCTGGCCGTCCTCTACGCCTCGCCGATCTCGTGGAGCCACCACTGGGTCTGGGTCATCCCGCTGGGCATCAGCGTGATCCGCGGCGTCAACCGCGTTTGGGGCCTCAACCCGGCCGTCGTCGCCGGCGTCCTCTGGTACGGCCTGTTCGTACTGCGCTCGATCTGGTGGGTCCCGTACCGCGACGATCGCGAGCTGGCGTGGACCTTCTGGCAGTCGATCCCGGGCAACTCGCACCTGATCCTCGGCCTGATCGCGTTCATCGTGCTCGCGATCACGAGCCGAGGTCTCACTCGCGCCAGCGACTAGCTGGAGAAGAGCAGGAGCAGGCCGCCGGCGGTGTAGCTGACCATGACGATCAGCAGGGGGAGCTGACCGGCCAGAGCCTTGTGACGCGGGAACAGTGCGACCGCACGGTCATGCGCGGAGATGACACCGAGCAGGTGACCGCCGACCACGGCCAGCACCTGGATGACCGAGATTGCCGTGCTGTGGTTGGTGATTCCGGTGTTCACCGCGAGCAGTCCAGTGCCGAACACGTTGGCGCCGTTGCTCAGTGGATCACTCAGGTAGATGAGCGTCCGCTGCCCTTCCAGGATGAACAGCGTCAGATAGTGCGCGATCACGTAGCCCAGGGCAATCGGTACGACGGAATGCGCGAACAGGCCCGGCAACGTCGTACGGGAGCTGTCCGACAACCGCCCGGCGACCAGGGTGGCGGCGGAGTACGTGATCAAGACGAAGAGCATGAACACGATCAGGGCCGCCGTACCGAGCCAGGTCATCGAGATGTCCTGGTTCTGTGCCCAGCCGACCCACGCCGACGAGTTCGAGAAGCCGTCATACGCGGTCGATCCCAGGAGCGCGGCGACCATGCCGACGAGACCCGGCCGGGCCTTCAGGCCGTCCAGGTTCTCGAGTGGTCGTCGTACCACCAAAGAGCCGTCGGTACGGCGGCCCCACGGGGACAGGCGGGACATGAGCGTCGCGTAGACCTCGAAGGGGTCGCCGGTCTCGAACCATCGGTCGCCGAACAGGACCGCACCGAAGAAGGTGATCACCACGTAGAGCGCGATCCACGCCTGCAGCACTGGGATGGTGGCGCGATCCGGTGCGACGAGTTCGAGCCAGGTGAATGCGAAGATGCCGAGCGCGGCCGGCCAGAGGCCTAGGCGCGGGGACAGCGTCAGGATGCCCTTCGACGGCGGTTGCCGCAGCAACTTGCAGAGCAGCAGATGCAGCGTGCGGAGCGGGTTCAGCGTCCGCCAGACCGGGCCGAGCGCGATCGAGATCGGTACCAGGCCGACCCAGAGCAGGATGTAGATGAAGCCGAAGATCGGGTTCGTCAGCCGGTCCACACCGAACACCAGCGCGACCATCGCGTACAGGAAGATCGCCAGCCCGACCAGCCGGACGATCCAGCGGAACCAGCCCGCGTCGACCGTCCGGGTGATTGCACTAGGCAACGGCTTCCCGGACTTGTTGCCTTGGTACTTCGGTGACCGCCAGGCCAGCCCGAGCACGACGAACGACACCGCGACAGCAACCGCCGCGCCGCCGACGGCCAGGCCGAAGGGGATCGGCAGGTCTTGGCGACCGCCGATCCCATGAAGCGGGATCACGAAACTACGAGCTTCGCGACCAGCTTGCCGCTCTTGTGGGTCTCGACCTCGAAGGTGCCCTTCATGTCCGCGGTGAACTTCACCTGCGCAGGCTTGCCCGGGGTGAGCTCGAGCTCCTTGTCATACCCGTGGATGTGCAGTTCCTCGTCGGCGTCGCTGACCGCGGTCACCAGCACGGACTGACCGGCCTTGACCTTGACGGTCGCGCCGCTCGGGTTGACCTTGCCGTTGGCAACGGTGATCGCCAGCGTCACGTCAGCCTGGTCACCGGACGGGTCCGTGGTGTTCGAGGGAGTTTCGCTGTTCGGCTTGCCGGGCGTCGGTGTGTTCGTCGGTACGTCGGACGGTGCCGTCGTCGGCGCGGTCGTCGGGGTGCTGGGGGAGCCGCCACTGCTGGAGTCGCTGCCACAGCCGGCCAGGACGAACACGGCCAGAGCGGGCAGGAGTGCGGTGGCGGTGCCGCGAGCGATCGTCGAACGCATGGGTCGAGGGGCCTTTCAAAAGGGTCTGTTCAGTTCTCAGGGCGCGGGATGCACCCTCTTGCCTGACGAACACCGAAGACTCAGTGTTCCCGTATGGCCAGTGTCGCAGCCCACTGTCCGTGGAGGCGGCTAGGGTGACGGAAAGCTATCCGCCAGAGAGACTGTGCCGCCGGAAGGGAAAGGTGATGTCCAAATGCCCGACCGCCTGTCATCGCTGGATCTCACCTTCCTCAAGGCCGAGTCACCGGCCACCCCGATGCATGTCGGCACCGTCGACATCTTCGAGCCGCCGGTGCACGGTGACGACGAGTTCGACTACGAGAGCCTGGTCGCGCTGATCCGGGACCGCATCGCGTTCGTACCGCGGTACCGGCAGCGGGTGCAGCAGGTGCCCGGCCGGTTCGCCGGGCCGGTCTGGGTGGACGACGAAGAGTTCGACATCACCTTCCATGTACGGCGTTCTGCGCTGCCGCGACCGGGGACGCACGCCCAGCTGCTCGAGTTGGTCGCCCGGATCATGTCCCGGCGACTGGACCGGGCCCGGCCGCTCTGGGAGATGTATCTGGTCGAGGGGCTGCAGGGCGACCGGTTCGCGATCATCGCCAAGTCGCACCAGGCGCTTGTCGACGGCAACAGCACGGTCGACATCGGTCAGGTCGTGCTCGACGCGACCGCCGAGCCGAAGGAGACGCCGACCGACACGTGGCAGCCCGAGCACCCGCCGTCCGCCCTGGAGCTGTTGGCTGGCGTCTTCGCCGACGCAACCCGGCACCCGACCGCAGCGCTGGAGCTGGCGCGAGCCGAGATGGCCAGCCTGACCGGATCGACCTCGGTTCGCGAGGTCCTCGGCGGTGTGGTCGGTTCGCTGGCCGCGCAGCGGCACGCCCAGGAGAGCTCGCTGCACGTGAAGACCTCCGGCCAGCGCCGCTTCACCACGGTCGAAACCAACCTCGAGGACTACCGGACCGTCCGCGCGATGCACGGCGGCACGGTCAACGACGTGGTCCTCGCGGTCGTCGCGGGCGCCGTACGGGCTTGGATGATGACGCGCGGCGAGGGCGTCGGCCCGACTCGGAGCGTGCGCGCCGTCGTACCGGTCAGCATCCGTGACGACGATGACGAGGAGCCGACCTCGCTCGGCTCCCGGGTGATCGCCTCCGCGGTGACGCTCCCGGTGGGGGAGAACTCCCCGGTCATGCGGCTGCACCAGATCTCGTACCAGACCAAGGTGCACAAGGACACCGGTCGCGCGGTCAGCGCTCGCTCGCTGGTCGGCATCGCCGGATTCGCGCCGACCACCTTGCACGCGCTCGCCGCGCGGGTTGCGACTGCCACGGTCCGCCCGATCGACGACGTGGTGATCACGAACGTGCCCGGACCCCAGTTCCCGCTCTACGCTCAGGGCGCTCCGATGCTGGCGTCGTACCCGGTCGTGCCGTTGATGCCCGGACAAGGCCTGTCCGTCGGCGTCACGTCGTACGACGGCAAGGTGTTCTACGGGCTGAACGCGGACCGCACCGCGATGCCCGATCTGGCCGTTTTCGCCCAATGCGTGACCGATGCGCTGGACGAGCTGGTCGACACCACCAAGGGCAGCCGCAACCGGGCTTCCCGGGGGCGGAAGAAGCCCCGCACGACGAAAAAGGCGGGAACATGAGGGTCTACATTCCATCCACGCTGCGGCTGCTCGACGACGCCTGCCACGCGGGCGAGTTCGGCCCGCAGCCGCTCACGGTCTACGCCGTGACCCCGGCCCTGCGAGAGTGGTACGCCGAGGGCGACGATGAAGAGCTCGAGTACGCCGCGATGGCGCAGGCCGCCCGAGCCTCGGTCGGCCTCCTCGCCGACGACCCCGGTACGCCGCGCCGCCGCGTGGTCGTTTCCGCGGAAGTGAGCGCCGTACCGCCGGCCGACGGTGCCGCCGAGCTCGGTGACGCCCGCCTGCAGCTGAGCGTGGTGATCCCGTGGCGCTCGGTGGCCTCGGTGCATCTAGACGAAACCGGAGCCGCCGAAATCGTCGGAAAGGCCGCAGAATTGTGGTCGGCGGCGCAGAACGGCGACGACGACGCCCTCTTTGCCCTCGACTCGTGCGAGGGTGAAGATCTGATGTGGTACGCGACCCAGGAGATCCCCGATCTGCTCGCCGCGGACGGACCCCGCGGCAGACCTTTAGGGAGCTGATGACCATGCAGGCCATCTGGAAAGGCGCCATCTCGTTCGGGATGGTGACGATCCCGATCAAGGTGTTCTCGGCGACCGAGGAGAAGGACATCTCCTTCCGTCAGGTGCACGTCGCCGACGGCGGCCGGATCCGGTACAAGCGGATCTGCTCGATCGACGGCGAAGAAGTGCCGTACTCCGACATCGGCAAGGGCTACGAGATGCCGGACGGCCGGATGATCGTGCTCGAACCCGACGACTTCGCCGACCTCCCGCTGACCAGCAAGAAGGTCATCGACGTCCTCGAGTTCGTCCCTGCCGACCAGGTCGACCCGCTCTACCTGGGCAAGTCCTACTACCTCCAGGCCGACGGCGGCCCCGGCGCCAAGCCCTACGTGCTGCTCCGCGACGCCCTCGAAGGCTCGGAGCTCTACGCCCTCGTCAAGGTCGCGTTGAGGTCGCGTGAAAGCCTCGGACTGCTCCGTACCGTCGACAACATCCTGATCCTCCAGGTCATGCTCTGGCCCGACGAGATCCGCGACGCCTCCTTCGCCGCCCCGCCCGAAGACGTCGAGATCCGCACCCAGGAGAAGGCGATGGCCTCGTCGTACATCGACACCCTCCGCGGCGAGTTCGACCCTGAGCAGTACCACGACGAATACCGCCACGCCCTCGAACAGGTCGTCGAAGCCAAGGCCGCCGGCGTCCCCCTCCCCGAGTCCGACGAGGAAGAGACCGAAGGCGCCGAGGTAGTAGACCTGGTAGCCGCCCTCCGAGCCTCGGTCGAAGCAGCCAAGGCCCGCCGAGCCGGCGCCACCGAAACCCCCGCCAAGAAGGCCGCCGCCAAGTCCCCGGCCAAAAAGGCAGCTCCAGCCAAGAAGACCGCCGCCAAAAAGACGGCAGCCAAGAAAACCACCAAGAAAGCCACCAAAAAGTCCGCCTAGCGCGGCATGGGGGGACCACCATGACCGAACGAACCGAAGTACCCAAGGACCTCTCCGAGATCCCGGTAGACCCGGCCCACCCCCTGGTGGTGCCCGGGGCATTCTTGCTCGAACTGATCCCGATGCCCGTAGCCGACATAGACCGCGCCAAAGCCTTCTACGGCGACCAACTCGGCTGGATCTGCGACGTCGACATCAACCCGTCCGACGGCGTACGGATCGCGCAGTTCACCCCACCAGGCTCCTACTGCTCCATCCTCCTCTCCACCGGCCTACCCCAGGTGGACATGCCAGTCGGCTCCCAACGAGGCCTCCACCTGGTCGTCAAAGACCTCGAAGCCGCCCGCCAGCAACTGGTGGACAGCGGCGTAGAAGTCAGCGAGATCGAAGACCTAGGCGGCGTCTTCTACGCCCACTTCGCCGACCCCGACGGCAACACCTGGGCCCTCCAACACATGCCCTGGCGCGCCTAGGGCGACAGCTTCCAAATGAAGGCCAGGTAGCCCGCGAAGGTCACCGAGGTGGCAGCGAGGAACGTCAGGATCAGCGCTGCCTTGGAGGCTTGCGTTCGCGCCAATGCGCGGGCTGCCGGGAGCAGGAGAAGGAACGCCGGGAGGATGAGGCGGGCCTTGGCGTTGTAGTAGTTCGAGGCGCCGATCGCCGAGATCAAGATCAGCGCGCTGTACAGGATCAGGGGCCAGGGGAGACGGTCGACCACGTTCAGGGCCAGCAACAGGATCGCTGCGACCAGGACGAACGTGACCACCGTGAAGTCGAGCGCTGACGCGGTACTGAGGGTCTTCTTGGCGACCCGGAACGCGGAGCTCCCGAAGTCGAATGACGAGCGCCAGATGGTCTTCTGGATCTGAAACCAGCCGTCGATGCGCCCAGTCTGGTTGCCGACCCACAGGATGTAGCCCAGCCACCCCAGGGGCGCGAGCAGTCCGCCAACCCACGGCCGCCAGCCGTCCTGTCGTCGTACGACTGCAATGAGCGCCACCAGTCCGACCACGCCGACCAGTGCGATCGCAGAGGGCCGCGTCAATCCCGCTACCGCGGTCAGAACGCCCGCAGTCACCCAGTTGCGTCGCAGCAGCGCCAGCAACGCAAACGCGCTCAGCGCAGTGAACAGAGACTCGGTGTAAGCCATCGACTGGACTAACGCATGCGGTACGACGCCCCACAGCACTGCAAGCAAGATCCCGGTACGCCGGTCCGCCAGGTGGTTGCCGACGGCGAAGATCCCCCAGGCCGCAACCAGCGAGGCCACCACACTGATCAGAATCGCGTTCTGTGCCGTCGACAGCGGCGACACCCACCCCAGCCCCCGAACGAGCATCGGATAGAGCGGGAAGAGCGCCATCTCCTTCCCACCGGCAACCGCGTCGTACCCCTTGTCGGCGATCAACACATAGTGCGCGCCGTCGAAGTCGCCGAGCACCTTGCCGAGACTCTCCGGAGTGCTCCGGCTCCAGATAGCCAGTACGACGAACGTCAGCACGCGTGTCACGGCGTACAGAGCAACCGCCGGCCACGCGAGCCGCGCAGCAACAGCCCACGTCCGACCACTCGGCGCCGTCGCAGCGTGTGCGTGCATCTCCGGTTGCCCTCTCCTACCGCCGCGACCGCTCGCGGACGGCGGGAGCCTACCGGACCGTTCCCTGGTCGACCGGCGGCGGAGGCGTGGAACTACGGCGTTCGCGAAGTATGAGGAGGGCTGCCACCCCCAGGAGCGACAACAGGGCGGCGGCTCCCACCAGCAATCCAAGCCGGAGTCCCGCCGGCCGGTAAGCGCAGGTGACCTCGGTGGCCCGCGGGCCGACAGTGACAGCCATCAGGCCGCCCACCTGGGTAGGTTTGCGCGCCGTCTGGCCATCGACCTGACACCGCCAGCCGGGGGTCGGCACGACTCCCATCACGACCCGCCCCGTGGTGCCCGGCGTCAGCTTGACGTCGATGCTGTGCCCACCGACGTGTACGGCGGCCGGTTGGCTCTGTCCGAGCCGGGCGATGGCCTTGTCGAGTTTGCCGCGGTCGAGACAGCCGATGGCTCCGACCGGCAACTGAGTCGAGACCGACGTTCGGAGCCGTAGGTCGAAGGCACCGTTCGCGTCGGCGGGGCCGGCCGACATCAGCGCACCGATATACGTCCCCAGGCGCTTACCCTGTGGCGGCAGGAGCGATGTCCATTGCCCATTCACCAAGGCTTCCCCGGCGAACCGGGGCCCGGACAGATAAAGCTGGGACCCGGGCGTGCAGCGCCCGGCGAGCCGGAACTCTGCCGGAGCCGGCGCTCCCGCAGGCAACGCGATCGTGAGCAGGCCGGGGCGCCGGTCGCTGATCGCCAGCCGGGAACCGACGGCAGGCGTGACAGTCAGCTTCGGGATCGCGTAAACGTCTGCGCCGAGCGCAGTCTCCTGCAATCCGAAGGCTCCGGGATTTGCCGATATCCAGGTCTTGCCCGGCCGGACCGTGACGAACGGCGACGCCGGGCTTCGCGTCAGGTACAGCTCACCCTGGTCGTCGGCCCGGAGGCGTGCACCGACCGAGAAGGTCGCGTCGATCACCGGGTTGACCGGATCGACGACAGCTCGTCCGAACGCCGAGACGCCGAAGCCGAGGTTGATCAGCTCGTCCGACAGTTCGTCCGGGATCGTCGAGCTGTAGTACTCCGGCCCCTGGCCACCGATCAGCATCGGATCGTTCACGGTGCTGAACGCACCTGGAGACACCCGCTGCCGGGGCCAGTCCTGCGCCGACAGGACCAGCGCGCGGGCCTGCGCCTGTTTCGGCCCCCAGGGCTGGGCGGCGGT
This sequence comes from Kribbella sp. NPDC056951, assembly GCF_042674205.1. Classification (NCBI taxonomy): domain Bacteria; kingdom Bacillati; phylum Actinomycetota; class Actinomycetes; order Propionibacteriales; family Kribbellaceae; genus Kribbella; species Kribbella sp. NPDC056951. The sequence goes on along the minus strand of NZ_JBHUQZ010000004.1, from coordinate 517,933 downwards.
GTACCGCTCCCCCCGCGCCTGGTCGACCGCATAGGTGGAGGCAGCCACCTCGGCCAGCACTGCCACCACGAGGACTGCCGCGGCCACCCGGCTGACCAGGTCTGACGGCCGCCAGCGCCAGGCAGCCCAGACCAGCGCGGTCACGACCACCATCACCGGGACAACCACGTGCGTGACCGCAGTCGTCGACGACGCGCCGAAGGCGGCGCCGTACAGAGCGCTGACGAGGACCACCGGTACGGCGACTGCCAGCACGTTCCGCACTCCCGCGGCCAGCGACAGCCAGCCGGTGATCACACACATCCCGGCGACGATGAACGCTTGCCGGAACGGGTTGCCGTTCGGCGCGTCGAAGCCGTGCCAGATCTCGTGGGTGATCCGGAGCTGCATGCTGCTCAGCGTCAGCAGCACGACAACCGACCAGACGATTCGCTCCCGCCGTACGATCCGTTGATTGAAGGGGAAGCTCAACGCGGCGAGCAGCAGGACCGTTCCGATCGCGAGCCCTGGCGTCTGCCCGACGCCCTCGGAGGCCGGCAGCAGCCGGCCCAGAAACGACAGCCAACCGATCGGGTGGAAGGTCTCGTCGGGACTCGGTCGGGCATACCCCACCGATTTGAACGTCGGCACCAGCAGTGGAGCGGACAGTGCGATGCCGATCACGACCACCACCAGGCAGCGCAGGGCGCCGGTGAACCGGTTCCACCACGAGCCGCCATCGGGGTCGGACAGCACGCGCGCGATCAGGACGAGTCCCGCGCCGAGCGTGGCCATGTAGACGGTGTAGAAATGCGAGTACCAGAACAGCGCGATCACGAACGGCGCCACCAGCATCGGTACGACGGTTCGCTTCGTCCGGGTCCACTCGCAGAGCAGGCAGATCAGCGGAAACGCGATCAGCCCGTACAGCCAGCCGGTCATGTAGCCGCCGTCGTCGAGCGCCCAGCCACAGGTCGCGTACGAGACACCCGCGAGCGCTGCGAGCCAGCCCGGCGCGTTGGGGCGCAGCTTCCGCAGGTACGCCGTCATCGCGGCGGCCGCGGCTGCGATCGCCGCGAGCATGATCACGTACAGCGCGAGGTCGATCTTGTCCCGCGGAAACAGCAGCACGATCCAGGACAACGCGGCCCCGTTGTACGCCATGAAGTCGCCGATGTACGGGACGCCGTACCCGCTGGACCAGTTGAAGAAGAAGTCGCCCGGCACGCCCCCGGTGATCAGGTCACGCAAGTAGGCGTGCATCGGGATGAACTGCTGGCGCAGATCGAGAATGTTGCGGCCCTGCGACCCGAACGGATAGGTCCCGCGCAGCAGACCGCCGAGGATCACCGCAGCCGCTGCGGCCACTGCCGCGCCCGGCAGCGTCATCCGCCCGCGAACTGCCACCCTTTCACCGGCCCTCTGGTCGTCCTGCCGTTCGACGGTACCGGAGAACCACAGCCGATGTTGCGAGTTCTGGCGCGATTGCCAGTACAGGAATATCTCAATGCCCCTTCAGGCACAGGGAGTCGATAGCTCCCCGTGACAGTTGCCTTACGCAACATATAGATCCGGTGAGTTCCCAGGAGCGTCCGACTCCGCCCCGTTGCAGCTTCGTGCAACTTTGTGGATTTCGGTGGTCACCGGATGTTAGGGTCCCGGCGGCGCTGGCGGAGTCGGGGGACTCCAGGGTCTGTGGTCAGGTCATCCACGCCCCAGGGGGATTTCGCATGCCTATGTCCCGGTTGTCTTCTCGTGCCCGCAAGCGGCGGATCCGCATCGCGCAGGCGGTGGCAATCGCTGCCGCGCTGGCGGTGCCGCTGGCCGGAATCGGTCCGGCCGCGCCGGTGACGGTTGCCGCGGCGGCTGTGCCGCCTGTTCCGCCGGCTGCCATGTCGGGCAAGGGCGAGGCGTCGGCTCCGAAGCAGCAGTTGGGCTCGGGGAAGCTGCCGGCCGCGGTGCCGGGCGGGAACAAGGTGAAGCCGCCGTCGCTGCGGTCAAGATTCCCGGTGGGTGAGACGAAGCCGGAGGACGCCGCAAGCGAGCAGCCGGCCCCGAAGCCCGCCGAGGCGCTGCCGTCGGACCAGGCACCGGTCAAGGGATTCGACGCGAAGACCAGCCGCGAGGTCCCCGGCAAGCGTGATCGGTTCACGCAGACCTTTACGAACGCCGACAGCACCGAGACGACCGTGACGTCCGTGGCACCGCTGAACTTCCAGAAGGCGGACGGATCCTGGGCGCAGATCAATGCGAACCTGCAGCCGGCGGACCCGGGCGGCTGGGAGACGATCTCCACCGAGGTGTACTCGTGGATGGCGCCGCACGCCGACGCCGACCCGGTAGCGCGGATCGACCTGGGCGACGGGCGCAGCATCGGCTGGGGCGTCTCTGGCGCGTCCGCCGTTGCAGGGCAGATGTCGGGCAGCACGGTGATTTATCCCGGATTCCTGCCGAACGCAGACCTGGAGCTGGTGTCGCAACCTCGCGGGATCAAAGAGACGGTGATCCTGAATTCGCCGGCTGCCGCGCGGTCGTACACGTTCCCGCTGAGCCTCAGCAACCTGACCGCTGCGCTCCAAGGCCGCGAGATCGTGTTGAAGGACGTCGACGGGATCGAGCGTGCCCGCATCCCTGCGGGCACGATGGAGGATTCCAACACGACCCAGGTGCGGGCTACCTCGAACGCCGTGACGTACGAGCTGCTCACGGTCAACGGCCGCCAGACGCTGAAGGTGACAGCGGACGACGCGTGGTTGGACGACCCGGCCCGGGTATATCCGGTGCGGATCGACCCGACGGTGATCCCCACCGACCGCGCGACGGCGGGGCGAGCTGTGAGTGCGGGACTGAATGGCGCGATCAGCGGCGCGAGCGACTTGCAGATCGGTTGCCGTCCGCCTGCGGGTGGAGCGAACTGCTCGTCCACCTCGGGATGGAACGCGTACACCACGTTGCTGGACTTCCCGATCCTCGAGCGAGCGCCGTTCATGTACGACACGATCGTCGCCGCGCAGCTTGAGGTGTACAACTACAAGGCTGACACCTGCGCGGCACGCGACCTCGATGTCTACGGCGTCACGCAGAACTGGCGGGAAACGCCGCTGGACCAGATCAAGTACCCGGGACCGGCGACGGGCCGCTCGATTCTCGCCGCCAAGGGCTTCTCCCGTGGCTATGTGGGAAGTAACGCGACGACGGCCTGCGCCCCGCGGTATGACGCGCTCCCGTTCAATGCTGCAGGACTTTCCTGGCTGCAGGGGATCGTCGACGACCGGATCTCGAACTACGGGTTCGCGCTGTTCGCCCGGCAGCGGGCGGACAAGTACTCCTGGAAGACGCTGGTAGGTACCGGGGGTGCCAACCCGCCGAAGCTTGCGATCACGCACTCGCCGTACCACGCGGCGTACGCTTTCCGGGCGCAGAAGCCGGCCGACTACGTCACGCAGGACAAGGACGGCAAGTTCCCGATGACGATCACCAACCTTGGTGGTCGCACGTGGATCCCCAGCGACGACTACATGAGCTACCGGGTCTTCAAGAACGGTCAGGCCGTGAGCGTGAACCAGTTGCAGACTCCGGTCACGACGAGCGTTCCGCACGGCGGCAAGATCAATCTCGATGTCAATGTCGGCCGGCTCGCCGGCACTCCGGCCGGTGTCGACTATCAGATCGAGTTCTCGATGGTGCATCGGGACACGACCGTACGGCGCTGGTACACCGACTGGGGTGTCCGCCCGGCCGCGCGGCTCATCACGGTGCAGAACGTCCCGCCGGTGGTCGACGTCGGGAAGGTCTGGCCGCTGAACGGTGCGCAGGCGTACACGCTGACGCCGCCGCTGTGGGCGGGCGGTATCGATCCGGATCAGCCGGAGTCGACGCTGAAGTACAAGTTCTCGGTGTGTGAGGTCGTCGGCACCAACACCCAGGTCGGCTGCTTCGACAGTGGCGCGTACAGCACGATGAAGGGCTGGGCCGTCCCGGCGGGCAAGCTCGGCTGGAACCGTGAGTACCAGTGGAAGGTTTCGGTGCAGGACAACGACGGTGCCGTCACGACCGGCCCGGCAGTCACGTTGTTCACCGATGTCCCGCAGCCGTCGATCACGTCGCACATCGCCAACAACGACGGGAAGTCTCAGGACAAGCCGTACGACCCGGCGGTCGGCAACTACACCGCGTCCGCGCTGGACATCGTCGTACCGGTGGCCGGTCCTGAGCTGAACGTGGCCCGGACCTACAACAGCCTGGACCCGCGGCGTGATGGAGCATTCGGTGCAGGTTGGTCGAGCCGCTACGACATGCGGCTGGTGACCGAAGACAACGACAACGTGCTCGTCACCTATCCCGACGGTCGGCAGGTCCGATTCGGCAAGAACGCCGACGGCACCTTCGCTGCACCACGTGGCACGAAGACCGTCCTGACTGCGACGTCGGCGACCGGTCCCTGGACGTTGCAGATCGCGGCTGGGATGAAGTACGAGTTCGCTGCCGGGACCGGCCGGCTGAGCAAGATCTACAAGACGCTGGGCAAGCCGCTGACGCTGAGCTATCGCGCCAACGGCACGCTCGAAACGGCGGCCAGTCAGGACGGTGCCGGCCGGAAGCTGACCTTCACCTGGACCAGCGACAACAAGCACGTCGCATCGGTGAGCACACAGCCGGTGGGCGGTACGCCGCTGACCTGGACCTACGAGTACACCGGTGACGTGCTGACGAAGTCGTGCAACGCGGAGCAGAAGTGCACGACGTACGGATCGCAGGCGGGCTCGCACTACCGGAGCGCTGTCCTGGACACCAAGCCGGATGGCTACTTCCGGCTTGCCGATGATGGTGCCGGCGACAACGACGCGACGAACGAGATCGATGTCACCGGCACCGGCGACTTCGGGACCTACGCGGGCGTGGAGTTCAGCCAGGACAGTCCGCTGGCAGGGGTTGGTGACGCGGACAAGTCCGTGAAGTTCAACGGTACGGCGAGCGTTGGGCTGCCGAACGGGCTTGCCACTCGCAGCCGTGACGAGACCATCGAGATGTGGTTCAAGACCCCGGGCGGTACGACGGGACAACCGCTCCTCGGATACCAGGTCGGCAAGCTCGGTACGTCGACGACCGGTGGTATGCCGGTCCTGTACGTCGGGAGCGACGGCAAGCTGCGTGGTCAGTTCTGGCACGGATCGGCCGTACCGATGACCTCGACCGTCACGGTCAACGACAACCAGTGGCACCACGTCGTACTGAGTGCGATGGGGAGCAAGCAGAACCTGTACCTGGATGGCGTGGCTCAGCAGACGCTGACGCAGAGCATCGTCGACCACTCCCGGATGCCGGTGAACCAGGTCGGTGCGGCGGTGGCTGCGGCGCCGGGTTCCTGGCCGGGCTACGGCACTCAGGCGGCGACGAAGTTCAACGGTCAGATCGACGAGGTCGCGATCTACTCGCACCCGTTGACGTTCAAGGAGATCCAGACTCACTACCAGCAGGGTCGCAACGCCGCGGACCAGCTGACGTCGATCACGTCGGCCGGTGGGCGCACCACCGCGGAGGTCGAGTACAACCCGGCGAAGGATCGGGTGAAGAAGTACATCGACCAGAACGGTGGCGACTGGACGATCGATGACCCCGAGGTCATCGCCAACGACAAGGACATGCGCCGGCTTGTCGAGGTCACCGGGCCCGGCCGGACGTCGTACATGTACGAGTACGACGCCCTGGGTGGCTGGTTGCTGCGGACCGGACGGCCGCTGGGCGAGACCACGCGTCAACCGTGGGATGCCGAGAGCACACCCAGCTGGGGAGACGGCAAGGGCTACGGAATTCGCAGCTACACCCATGACAAGACGGGTCAGTTGACGAAGGTCACCAGCGAGTCCGGTGGCGAGGTCTCGATGACGTACGACGCGCGCGGCAACGTCGCGTCGACGAAGACCTGCCGCGGCCTCGGTGGGACGGACTGCCGAACGGAGTACAGCGCCTATCACTCGCTCGCGTCATGGCCGCCACTCGATCCGCGCTGGGACAAGCTGTACCAGTTCCGCGACGGGCGCTCGGCGAGCGCGACCGACACCACCTACGTGCGGGAACAGATCCTCACGGTCAATGGCGACGTGGCGCTGGAGAAGCGGCCGGACGGCGGTCAGACCGAGTACACCTATACCAGCGGGACGGAGGTCGGACCTGACGGTAAGACGATGCCGCCGGGACTGCTGAAGTTGGTGCGGGTCAAGGTGAACAGCACCGTGAACTCCGACACCCAGTACGCATACGACGGCAACGGTCAATTGGCCAAGCTGACGGCCCCGTCGGGTCTCGTCACGAACTACTCCTACGACGAGATCGGGCGGAAGAAGACCGAGACGCAGGTGTCGGACACGTATCCGGCCGGGGTCACCTCGACGTACACGTACGACAAGATGTCGCGGATCACCTCGGTGACCGGTCCGGTGACCACGGACGCGGTGACAGGGGAGCAGCACCAGCAGAAGGCCGAGCTGGAGTACGACGACGACGGCAACGTGCTGAAGACGACCGCCCGGGACCTGAAGACGACGGACGAGCCGCGGGTTTCCACCATGGAGTACGACGACCGGAACCGGATCTCGCGGGCGATTGACGCCAATGGCAACGAGTCTCAGCAGGGGTACGACGCAGCGGGCAACCGGACGTGGTCGGAAGATGCCAACGGCAACCGGTTCGAGTACAAGTTCACTGATCTGAACATGCCGACCGAGGTCTGGGACATGAACCAGCCGGTCGACCCGAACAACCCGCCGACCGACGAGCCGCGGGAGGGCGTCGACTACAAGGTCCGTTCCAAGACGCAGTACGACACCGCCGGCCGGAAGGTCGCCGAGGTCGACGCAATGGGGCGCGTGGTTGCGTACTCCTACAACGCGGACGACTCGCTGCAGAAGCGGAAGCTGCTCGGGTTCCACGACCCGGACGGGTCGACGCGGGACGTCGTACTCGAGGACAACACCTACGACGCCGCCGGAAACCGGATCAAGTCCATCACCGACAACGGCAAGTCGACCACGACCTACACGATCGACAAGGTGGGTCGGGTCTCGATCGAGATCACAGACCCGGCCGGTCTCAAGCGGAAGACGACATCCACGCGCGACCTCGCGGGCAACGTGACCCGCCAGGAGACGACCGGCGAGTGGTCGAACGCAGACATTGCCGGGCCCACTGCGGTGACCGAGGCGACCTCGTTCGTCTTCGATGCGGCCGGCCGGCGGGTGTCGCAGACCGTCGAGAACGCCAGCGGGAACCTGCTGACGTCATGGACCTATGACCAGCGCGGGCTCGCGACCTCCAGCACCTCTCCTCGCGGCAACGTCTCTGGTGCGGTCAAGGCTGACTTCACGACCACCTCGAGCTTTGACGAGCTCGGGCGGCTGGTGAAGACGGTCGCACCGAAGGTGAAGGCCGAGTCCAACGGGGGATCGCCGGCTGACGTCCAGCCGACCGCCACAGTCGGGTACGGCGCCTTCGGGCAGGCGACCTCGTCGAAGGATGCCCTCGGCAACGTCGTGAAGTCTTCGTTCGACAAGCTCGGCCGTCAGATCGAGGTCGCAGCACCGTCCTACACGCCTCCGGGTGGATCGGCGCTGACTCCGAAGACTGCGTTCCGCTATGACGCGGTGGGCAACCTTCTGGAGCAGATCGACGAGCGTGGCAATGCGACCCGATTCACCTACGACCATCTGAACCAGCGGGTCCAGATCGACGCCCCCGGCACGACGAACGACGAGCGCGTGATCAGCAAGTCGACGTACACGCCCAACGGTGATGTCGAGTCGACGACCGATGCGCTCGGCGCGGTGACTCGATTGACGTACGACGACCTCGACCGTGTCGTCACCTCGACCGCCGTCGAGCGGAAGCCGTCCACGGCGAACTTCGTGACGCGTCTGACCTACGACGACATGGACAACGTGGTGAAGGCGCAGGCGCCTTCCGGTGCTTCAGCCACCAGTGCCTACGACACGCTGGGTCAGCTGATCCAGTCGACGGATCCGAACAACGTGGTCACGCGGTTCGGCTACGACTACGCCGGCCGCCAAGTCCGGACCTCGGATGCCTTGGGTCGCAGCAGTGTGGCTGCGTACGACAAGGCCGGTCAGCTGATCACTTCGAAGACGCTCAACGCTTCGAATGCAGCGCTCGGTACGACGATCCTCGCCTACGACGCCGACGGGAACCTGAAGTCGTCGACACCGGCCTCGGGGAACCGCGCGACGACGTACACCTATGACGCTCTTAGGCGCCTCACCGCTCAGGTCGACCCGGTCAACGCGACCGACTCGATCAACATCTCCTATGGGTACGACGCGGCCGGCAACCGGACCCGCTACACCGATGGCCGGGGCAACTCGACCGTCTACACCCTCAACACACTCGGCCTGCCCGAGAAGGTCATCGAGCCCTCGACGACAACCCACCCGGCAGCCGCGGACCGCACCTGGACTGCGTCGTACGACGTCGCCGGTAACGCGGTCTCGCTGCTGTCGCCCGGAGGTGTCGTACGCAACCGGACCTTCGATGCAGCCGGTCGCTTGTCCAAGGAGGAAGGCACCGGGGCCGAGGCTTCAACTGCGACCCGCGACCTGACCTACGACCTCGTGGGCCGCGTGGCGACCACGAGTTCGCTCGACGGCGTCAATACCTACAACTACAACGACCGCGGCATGCTCCTCCGAGCCGACGGCCCGTCAGGCACCTCAACGCACGGCTACAACCCCGACGGTCAGCTCACCCAGCGCATCGACGCCGCCGGTACCGCCGACTTCACCTACACGAATGGTCGCCCAGCCACCGCCACCGACCCAGTCACCCGGACACTGCAGACCCTCGGCTACAACGCCGCCGGTCAACTGTCCACGATCGACTACGGCTCCGCGCGGATCCGCACCATCGGCTACGACCCCTTCGGCCGGATGAACTCCGACGTACTGAAGGCCGGTACGACATCGGTCGCATCCATCACCTACGGCTACGACCCCGACAACAACGTCACCTCGAAGAAGACCACCGGCGTAGCCGGCGCAGGCGACAACACCTACACCTACGACCAGCTAGGCCGCCTAACCACCTGGACCAAGGGCACCACCAGCACGCAATACGGCTGGGACAACGCCAGCAACCGCACCAAGGTAGGCACCAAACTCGCCACCTACGACGAACGCAACCGCCTCCTGAACGACGGCACCTCGACGTACACCTATTCGCCACGAGGCGCGCTGTTGTCCAAGGTGACGACCGAGGGTGGAACCACCACCACCGAAGCCTTCACCTTCGACGCCTTCGACCGCATGATCCGCACGGCCGACCGCGACTTCACCTACGACGCCCTGGACCGCCCCGTCCAAGCCGGCACCGCCCGCATGCGCTACGCCGGCTTCTCCGACGAGGTAGTAACCGACGGCACCCAGTCCTTCGGCCGCTCCGCCTCCGACGGACTCCTCTCCATCGGCTACGAAACAACCAAACGCCTGGTCCTCTCTGACCGCCACGGCGACGCCATAGCCGGCTTCGACCCCACCGACACAACCCTCTCCACAGGCCTCCCCGACACCCGAACCTTCGACCCCTTCGGCAACTCCACCAACGCCACCGGCTTGAAGTACCGAATCGGCTACCAAGGCGACTGGACCGACCCCCGCTCCGGCGACGTAAACCAAGGCGCCCGCTGGTACGACCCCGGCACGGGAACCTTCAACTCCCGAGACACGGTTTCGTATGCGGCTGGCGTCTCATCAGCGCTCCCCAACCTGTACGCCTACGCCTCCGCCAACCCCGTCACCATGAATGACCCCGACGGCCACCGAGCAGTCGACCCAGAAGGCGGAGAACTCAAGAAGGTATGCAACTGGGAGAAGAAGTGGATCGTAGACGGCTACCAGTGGATCTACACCTGCCACTACGAAGATAAGGGCCCCGGGCCCGGCAACGACTGCAAGAAGACCGGCACGTGTGACGGCACATGCGACGGCAAGGGCAAGGGTGAAACCAGCTGCGGCGGCGGCGACGGTGACGGTGGAGGTGGAGGTGGCGGCAATGGGGATGGCGGCGGCAAGGGGGGCGGCGGCGGTGGTCATAAGCCGAAAAAGCCCTGCAATACACCGGCATGCTTGGCGCAGAGGCAGCGCGAAAGGATCGAGCATGACGCCAAGACCAATCCCCAGGCTCCTCCCGGCAATCCTCTCTGCACCAACGGCAATGCCTACCTGTGCCCACAAACTGTCGGTCAGCCCACCACGGTCGTCGGACCGCAGAACGATCTGACCGATGAAACTGGCGACTACTCCGACACGCTCTACCAGCAAACCCTCAACCAAACCGGCTCCGTAGTCGGCACCGTAGGCACTACCGGTTCCTACAACTGGTTCAGCATGGGCATGCTCCCAGGCAGCGACCCCATTGGTGTCGAGCACGGCGGTGGCGGCACAGTGGCATCCGGTGGAGGCGGGTTCCGCGGTGGTGGTGGCGGCTCTCTGCCTGCCCCAAACTGGGGAACACCAGCCGAATTCTGGGGCGGGCTCCTAGGCGGAACCAGCATCCTCTACCTCATCGCAAAGGGAGGCGGTGGCTCGAGCGGTGCCGGATCGGGAAGTAACTCCGGAGCAGCCGCCCAGCCACCCGGTGACGACGGCGATGGTGATCTTGGGCCCAAATGGAAGCCGCAATCAGATGAAAAAATCTGCGGATCGTCAGGGTGTGAAGAAGTTGCACGGGATATCCAGCGGCGCATCGGTGGCGATATCCATCGAATCGAATCACCAATCGGGCCGAAGGGGACCCTAGGTAGATACCGCGACGAATGGACCCAATGGCGGCATCATGATGTCGTGGTTCGTAATGGTCGTGTGTACGATGGGTTCTCTGACAGGCGTGGTGTCCCGATTGATAAATACAAGCAGCTCTGGAAAGATCTGGAGTCTGGCGAGTTCCCGTTCTGAGGGTTGATGTAATGGATTACAAAGAATTGATTAGAAATGTCCGTGCCAGGCCGATCCTGTATGGATTGGATGAGTCCTACGGTTCTCTTCAGTCGTTCTTCCTTGGATGTGATGTCGGTAGTCGCGGCGAATTCTTGCTGGGTTTTCGCGAGTGGCTTATCGTCAAGACCGATGGAGGCAATAACCTGAGTTGGCCGGGCTTGGTTCAGCGTGTGCGGGCGAGCGCTGGTGAGTCGAGTGGCTATCGCGAACTGAGTGACACTGACGCGCTTCTTGCTCTGATTGACGAGTTCTTGGAGATAAGGCAGCAAGATGACGGTCACCTAAAGATATTTGCCCGCTATGCGGACTGGCTGCGCGAGCAGGCATGGTTCCGAGCCGAAATGCTTGACCTAGCCTGAGCTTTCTTGAGGTGGTCAACTGCACAACGCTGCGGGTCAGACGCAACCCCGCCGGCGGTGTTGCGGAACCCCGGTGGAGGTGCCGAGGGGCGAGGGTCTACGCCGCCTGCTCGGCGAACTTCAGTAGGCGGGCGTTTAGTTGGTCTGGGAATTCGCCCGACAACGCGTGCGTTGCTTCGGGCCAGATTTCGGTTTCGTTGTTCGGGATGAGCATTTGGGCTCGGCGGGCTGCTTCGTGGGGGTTGTGGGGGACTGTGCGGCCGCCTAGGAGGGCTAGGACGGGCATGCGGAGGCTGCGGAGGAGGGTGTCGTTGCCGTACTCGGGCATGGGGAGGGCCATGCGGTAGGTGTGCATGCCGGTGGTTAGGAGTTGGGAGATGGGGAGGGTCATGTCGGGGTTGCCGGAGACCCAGGCCAGGAAGCGGTCGCCCAAGGAATCCGGGAGGAACGGGAGTAGGGAGAGGCCGCCCAGCAAGAACTTTGGGGAGAAGCGGGCTAGGACGTGGGCGGGCTCGATTAGGGCGGCGGTGGCTACTCGGTTGGGGGTGTGGAGGGCTTGGTTGAAGACGAGCCAGCCGCCTCCGGAGACGCCGGCGAAGTGGGCGCGGTCGATGCCTAGCGCGTCCAGGACTTCGGTTAGCCAGGCGGCTTGGTCGGCGGAGGTGCGGATGGGGAGGGTTTGGATGCTTCGGCCGGGTTCGCCTAGGGAGTCGAGGGCGTAGACAGTGCGGGAGGCGGCCAACCCCGCCAGGTTCGGTTCCCACATGGCGGTGGTGGCGCCGCGGCCGTGCAACAACACGTACGGCGTTCCGGTGGCGGAGCCGAAGCGGTAGACGCGGACCTGGCCGAAGGTGGTTGGTATGTCGTGGACGGTCGGGGAGCCGGGGATGGCTGCGATCGTCGCGTCGTACAAGGACAGGTAGGACGCCTGGGCTTGTGCGTTTGTGAAGTGGCCTATTCCGCTCATGTGGTCGAACGTACCTGTCAGGTTCGTGGTCCGGGGTTGGTCGTGGCACCATGAGAGCGCCAGCTGAGATCCAGTAGAGCCGACCGAGGAGCGCCGCACCCCATGGATGCCGTCACTGCAGTCCCGACCCCTGTGAACGAGCCGGTGAAGGGCTATGCGCCCGGATCAGGCGAGCGGGCGAGTCTGGAGGCGAAGCTGAAGGAGTTCAACGCCGCGGGTGCGATTGACCTGACTTGCACGATCGGTGGCGAGCAGAGGCTCGGCGGCGGGGCCCCCATCCACGTTGTGCAGCCGCACAAGCATGCCCACGTTCTTGGAACTTTGGGCAACGCTACGGAGGCGGACGGGAAGGCGGCGGTGGACGCGGCGCTGGCCGCCGCGCCGAGCTGGCGGGCGCTGAGCTTCGACGACCGGGCGGCGATCTTCCTGAAGGCGGCCGATCTGCTGGCCGGGCCGTGGCGGGACACGCTGAATGCGGCGACCATGCTGGGGCAGTCGAAGACGGTGCAGCAGGCCGAGATCGACGCGGCTTGTGAGCTGATCGACTTCCTGCGGTTCAATGTCGCGTTCGCGCGCAACATCATCAACGACCAGCCGATCTCGAGCCCGGGGATCTGGAACCGGGTCGACTACCGGCCGCTCGAGGGGTTCGTCTACGCGATCACGCCGTTCAACTTCACCGCGATCGCCGGCAACCTGCCGACCGCGCCGGCGTTGATGGGTAACACCGTGGTGTGGAAGGCGTCGCCGACGCAGCAGTTCGCGGCGCATTGGACGATGCGGCTGTTCGAGGCCGCGGGGCTGCCGGCCGGTGTGATCAACCTGGTCACCGGTGACGGCATCGACGTCAGCAAGGCTGCGCTGACCCACCCGGACCTGGCCGGGATCCACTTCACCGGTTCGACGAAGACGTTCCAGTCGCTGTGGGCGACGGTCGGGACGAACATCGCGTCGTACAAGACCTACCCGCGGCTGGTCGGCGAGACCGGTGGCAAGGACTTCATCCTCGCGCACCCGTCGGCCGACCCGGCGGTGCTGAAGACCGCGATGGTTCGCGGTGCGTTCGAGTACCAGGGGCAGAAATGCTCGGCCGCGAGCCGCTCCTACGTGCCGCGCTCGGTCTGGAACCAGATCAAGGACGACATCATCGCCGAGACCGACTCGCTGACCCAGGGTGACGTCAGCGACCTGTCGAACTTCATCGGTGCCGTCATCGACGACCGGGCCTTCGCCAAGCACAAGGCGGCGCTGGACCGGGCCGCGGCGACCGACGCGATCCAGGTCGTTGCCGGTGGCACCTATGACGACTCGGAGGGGTACTTCGTCCGGCCGACGCTGCTGGTCTCCGCCGACCCGACCGACGAGATCTTCACCACCGAGTACTTCGGTCCGATCCTCGGCGTGCACGTGTACGACGACGCCGACTACTCGTCGGTGCTCAAGGGCATGGAGAATTCGGCGCCGTACGGTCTGACCGGCGCGGTCATCGCCCAGGACCGGTACGCGGTGGCCGAGGCGGCGGACTACCTGCGCTTCGCGGCCGGCAACTTCTACGTCAACGACAAGCCGACCGGTGCGGTCGTCGGCCAGCAGCCGTTCGGTGGCGCCCGCGCCTCCGGTACGAACGACAAGGCCGGCTCGATGTGGAACCTGATCCGCTGGGCCTCGCCGCGGTCGATGAAGGAGACCTTCGCCCCGCCGACCGACTACCGCTACCCGCACCAGGGCTGAGGCAGGCCCCGGGACACCCTGGAGTTCCTCAGGGATGTCCCGGGGATCTCTGCAAAGCGGAATCGACCGAGGCTGACGGAGCGTCTTCCAGATATGCATGAGACCGATCTGCACCTCGACCCCAACGAAGCGTCCGACCTGTGCCGCGTGTTCGGCCCCGACGAGCTGGCCCGGCGCGGGTGGGAGCGGGCGTTCGTGACGGTGCTCGACGAGGCAACGGCGGAGAACTCGATCGCCCTGCTCGCCCACACCGCCGGCGCGCCGCTCGATGAGGGCTGGACGGCAGTCCGCATCCCGGCCGACGCCGGTATCCACAACGGCAAGACCGAGGATGCCGAGGCCTGCGCTTCCCGCGACGGCTATGTGTACCTGGTCGGTTCCCAGTTCGGGAAGAAGCGCGGCCCGCTCAACGCCAAGCGTTCCTGGATCGCCCGTGTCAGCGAGGCCGAGATCGCCCGAGCATTGGACGACGTTACGCCGGCCGAGCTCGAGGTGGTCCGAATGCGTTTCGGTCTGCATCGGGCAATCAATGACGCGCTGGCCGGCCTGGACCTGATTCCGCTCGGCCCGCTCGGACAAGCGGCGTACGTCGACGCGACCATCGCCGCGGGTGAGCTCAAGGGCAAGCGCTGGCACGGCACGCTGCACGCGACCGACCACCCGGTCAACATCGAGGCGGCCGAGTTCACCGCCGACGGCAGGTTGCTGCTCGGCCTGCGCTATCCGGTCACCGCCGACGGCCATCCGATCCTCGTCGAGCTCGAGAACGTCGACGAGCTCTTCGCCGACCCGGACGCCGTACCGCGCTGTGGCCGCGCCTGGGTCATCCCCGACGCTGGCTCACCCGAGGCCCCGGTGGGCTTCCGCGCGCTCGACACCCGCGACGGACGCGAGTACGACGCGATCGTCGGCGACCTGGACGCGATCGGCAAGAACGCGACCGTGCTCGCCGATCATCCGGAAGGTGCCGTGGCGGAGTCCGAGCACATCCGCTTCACCCTCGACGAGGACGGCCCGGCCAACACGAAGGTCGTGCACCGGTTCGGCGACATCCGCCGCGTCGAAGGCGTTGCCGTCGACCACGCGGGCCACGCCCACTACGTCATCGACGAGGAAGGCCACGTCGCCCTCCGCACGCTGGTCTTCGAGTAACTACTTGGTGAGGCCGCGGCGGACGGTGATGTAGAAGGTGGTGAGGTCGTCGATGAGGGCTTCGATTTGTTGCTGGTTGGTGAGGTCGGCGTCCAGCAGCCAGTCGGAGATCAGGTCGAACATGCCGCCGACCAGGCCGATCGCCACTCCGTGCCGAACCGCGCGCAGATCCTCGGCCGGCGGGCCGTCGTACGCGTCCCAGAGCTGTTCGAGGAAGCCGGCCGCCCAACGGCGGTTGGTACGGCGTTCGCGCTCGACACTCTCCGAGATCCCGGACGCCATCCCGAACGTGACCCGGGTGATCTGTGGGTCGTCGACGAGCGCGTGCACGAAGGTCGCGAGCAGCCGCGGCGCCTCCTGCCGCTCGTTCCCGGTGGCTTGCCGCGCGGCCTCCACCATCCGCTCCTCGAGCCGGTCCGAGGTCCGGCGGAGCACCGCGACGTAACACTCCTCGCGACTCGTGAACAGCTCGTAGAAGCTCTTGGTCCCGATGTACGCCGTCGTGCAGATCTGCTCGATCGACGTACCGAGGTAGCCGTTGGCCGCGAACAGTTTGAGCGCTGCGTCGAGCAGTTGCTCGCGCCGCTCGGCCCGCCGCTGCTCCGCGTCCAAGCCCCGAATGGTCCTACTCATGCGCTGGACGTTACCCCCGCTTCCGGTTCTGTAACCAGCGGACCTGGTTTTGAACACGAGCTCTTGTCAAGAACCCGAAGACGTGCTCAACTCTCGGTTACCCGCCGGTCACCGAACGATACGTCACGGGGAGCACGCCATGTCCAATCGCCTCCTACGAACCCTTGCCGCGCTGGTGTCCGGCGCCGTGGTGACAACCGCCCTGGTTACCACGACGCCCGCCTCCGCGGCCGCCTGTACGCCGTCCTCCGCGCACCCGAACCCGGTCGTTCTCCTGCACGGCCTGGGCGGCAACGGCCCCGGCAACTTCTCCTACCTGGCGCCCTACCTCGCCGCGAAGGGCTACTGCACCTTCACGCTCACCTACGGCCAGGCGACGCCGGCGATTCCGGTCGGCGGCACGATCCCGATCGCCGAGTCGGCCGCGCAGATCGACGCCTTCATCCAGCAGGTCCGGCAGTCGACCGGTGCCGCCAAGGTCGACATCGTCGGCCACTCCGAGGGCGCTTTCCAGAGCATCTACGGCCCAAAGATCCGTGGGTACGCCGCTCACGTGGGCAAGGTGGTCGCGCTCGCACCGCCTACGCACGGGACCACTTTCGGCGGGTTGGTGAGTGTCGGCGACTACCTCGGCCTGCGGCCGCTGGTGGACCAGGTACTGCGTGATTTCGGCTGCCCGGCGTGTGATCAGCTGATCGTCGGTGGTTCAGCAGTTGACCAGCTAACCGCAGGACCGATTGCCCAGCCCGGCGTCAAGTACACGGTGATCGCCAGCCGGTTCGACCCGTTGGTCACCCCGCACGAGACGTCGTTCATCCGCGAGCCTGGTGTCGCCAACAAGTTCGTGCAGGACACCTGCCCGCTCGACCCAGTCGGTCACGTCGGGTTGGCGTTCGATCCGACCGTCGCCCAACTGGTGGCCAACGCACTCGACCCAGCACACGCAAAGCGCGTCGTCTGCTTCTTCGGACCGCCGGTCTAGGACTCAAGCGGAGCGGCCGAGCTCCTGCAGTGGCGGGTCCACGAGCAGCGCGTACCCGCAGGCCACGCAGATCAGCTCGGTCGTTTCGTCGTGGTCGTGATCAACGGCGTCGACGCGCTCGAACGGCATCGTGCCCGCGCAGATCACGCAGTACTGGGCGATGTCGGCGTACAGCTGCAGTTTCCGCATCCAGGCTCACCTCCAGGGAGCACTCACTCCACAGCGTGCCACTGCCGGATCGATTGACCCGGCAGCGACACACGAAGGTTCTACTTGGTCCAGTCCTGGCCGAGCTCGTGCTCCTTGACCAGACCCTTGCGGATGGCGTCGACCACGAACGGCTCGATCTTCTTGCCGATCAGCGGTACGGCGACCTTGACGTCCAGCACGATGCCCTGGGTGGTCTGAGCGCCGCCCGAGGTGATGTCCGCGGTGCCCTTGAGGCTGACCGGGGTGTTGGTGATCTCCCCGGCCACGTCGGCCTTCCGGGACCCGTCCGCGGCCGCGGCGTGCCAGGTCTCGGTCTGTACGACGGTCAGCGTCTGGCCGACGAACTTGCGGGCGATGTCCGGTACGTCGTCCGACGGCATCTCCCGGGTCACCTTGACGATCGTGTCACCGCCGGACTCGGTCACCTGCACGTCGTACGACAACGCGTTGGTCTTCTCGCAGGCCTGCTCACGGAACGTCTTGTCCGTGACGACTGCGAACACTTCCTCGGGCGTGGCGTCGTACGACGCGGACAGCTTCAGTTCCATCGGGCCATCATGGCATCACGCATCGGTCACCAACTAGCCGCAGGCATGTCACGCCCCCTGGATGTCAGCGCCGTGCCAGGGACCGATACCGGGAGCGTCCTGCCACCAGTGGCCGAGGCGGCCGGAGGTGAGGCGGGCGAAGTAGTGCAGGCGGCCGTCGGCGGACTGCGTCGTGGTGCCGTCTGCTGCGATGCCAGCGGTATCGATCACCGTGCTGTCCCATGGACCGCTGGCCGGGTGTCGCTGCCAGCCGTGGAAGGTGCGGTTGTCGGCGGTGCGGGCGAAGTACACCAGCTTGCCGGAGGCATCGAGCGCACTGACCGGATCCCCGGCGATGGTGACAGTGCTGTCCACCGGCAGACCGTCGTACCGCCACGGGCCGTTGCCTGGTGTGGACTGCCAGCCGTGCAGGATGCCGCCTGATGCCGTCCGGGCGTGGAAGGTGAGGCGTCCGGAGATCTCTTGTGACACTGCGGGGCGTCCCTCGATGAGTGCGACAGCGCCGTTCCCACCTTGCCGGATGACGTCCACGCCCCACTGGTCGTTGCCAGGGGCTTGCTCCCAGCCGTGCAGGAGCTCACCGTTGTGGCCGCGCACGAAGTACGTCAGCTTGCCGGACGGGTCCTGCACGCTGGCAGGGTCCCCGCTGACTGCGGCCCTGTTGCCGCTTAGGTCCAGGACATAGGCCGAAACCCACGTAGTTGCCCCGGGTGCAGTCTGACGGCCGCGGATCAGGTTCCCGGCGGTGGTGCGCGCGAAGTACGTCAGCTTGCCGGCAGCATCCAGTACGACGGCCGGCGTACCGGTCAGCGTTGTTCCGGAGTCCACCAAGGTGTGTGTCCAGGAGCCGTCCAGTCGACTCCACCGCAGTTGACCAGTCGGCGTCACGCCGAGCAGGTTCATCCGGGCGGCCGTGTCGACCGCACCGGCGACTACACCGGTGACTCCGGCCGCGACACTCGTGACATCCCAGCTGGTGCCGTTCTCCTGCGCGTAAGCGATCGCTCCGTCCGGGCGGACAGTCTGGACTGTCACTCGGCGGTCGGAGTCCTGCCGCGACCACGTACCCGGTGTCGGCAGGCCGGTCTTGCTGCGCAGGAACCGCACGCTGTCCAGGTACACCGTCAACGGCTCGTCCCCGCGACGGTCCACGCGGAGGTGGATGGAGGTGATGCGCGGGAGGTCGCTGATCAGTCCGGTCAGCGGTACGACGACCCGCTCCTGCTTGCGTGGTGCCAGATAGAACGGGTTGCCGCTGTCCAGATTCACGGGGTCGTGGAAGTCGCAGTACATGACGACGAGGTTGTCGGAGTCGTTGTAGATGTCGAAGGCAACCGCATCGAGCTGCGACCAGTCGTTGCGGCCGATCGACTGCTCAGGGTGCCCTTCGCGCTGCGTGTACAGGTAGACGCCGGACCACTGCGGATCGGCGGTCCGCGCGTTGAAGACCAGCTTGGCCGAATTGCCGCCGGTGGTCGGGTGCTGGTCGCTGAAGGTCGCGCTCGCCTCCTGAGTGACCAGGCGGGCCACGTCGGCCGGGCTCTCGAACGAGTTGATCACGATCTCGTGCGGAGTCGCCACCGGTGCGACCTGGAACGTGCGAGAGAAGTTGCTTCCGGCAACCGAAAGCTCGATCGTGGCTTCACCGGCCGGCAGGTCGAGGACGACGCGATGGGTCGCCGACGGTCCCTGGACGGCGACCGGCGTGCTGCTGACGCCGCCGATCCGGACCGCGGCGTCCTTGAGCGTGATCAGCTCGACCACCACGTGACCGGCCGTCGGCTTGTCGACGCGGACCAGGGCGGGCGTCGTACCGAACAGCTGGGCAATCTCGGCGCCGACCTGCGCGCGGATCCTGTGGAACAGCGCCGGATCGTCCCGGTACGGCGTCTGGCCGCCGTGCAGGATGTCGTGGTAGGAACCCAGTCCACGCTGAGGTTTCGGCACACCCCAGCTCGCCGCGAGCGCATCGGCCTTCCGGTCGTACAGGGCGAGGTACTCGAGGTCCTCGAAGCCCTCGCGCAGCCACTCCAGCCGGACGGTCCCGACCGGACCGTCGATGCCGACCGCGTTGCCCGGGTACATCAGGAAGCCGTCGCCGGGGGCGGTCTCCAACCCGTACGCGTTGGTCCAGCGATCGGCGGGCTCGTAACCCAGGGGGTGGATCCAGTGGCCGAACACCGTGCTCGACCAGTGCAGGTAGCCCTCAACGCCCAGATCGTGCTGGATCCATGGCAGCACCCGGTGCCCGACTCCGCTGTCGGCGATGAAGGTGCCCGGCAGTGGGTAGTGGTGACCGACCGCGTTGTACCACCAGACCAGATCGCCGCGTTCCTTGAGCTGGGCAACGATTCCGGGCAGCTCCGGCTTGGGGACGGTGATCACGAAACACCAGGCGCGGACGAAGTCGAGCAGCTTCTGCTCGGGCAGGTGTTCCAGCGTGAGGATGTGCGTCAGGTCGGGGGCGATCGCGCGGACCGTGTCGAACAGCTTGCGCACATTCGTGTACGCCGTCTCGTTCAGCGGCTCGTCGGCGTAGTAGCCGTAGGCACGGTCGAGGATGCCCTTGGCGCGCAGGCCGTCGACCACCTGCCGGAGTTTGTCCGCGTCGGTGTGGAAGCCGTTGTCGTTGTCGCCGGTCGTGTAGAGCGGGATGCGGTACCGGACGACGCGCGGGTCGTTCAGGTACTTATCGGCGCCGGCCAGGAACTCGGCGGGCTCCGGGTCCTGCCCCGGGCCGGGCGTCAGCAGGTCAGGTCGGCCCCCGACCTTGGGCTTCATCGGCAGCGGGATGTCGCTGGACAGCAGCCGGTTCTTCAGTTGGAACTCGTAGTACTTGCGCATCAACGGCTCGTGCCGGGCGTCGCCGTACGGGACGTCGTGCGCGCGGGCGACCTGCTGGTACCAGATCGACACTGCGGTCGCCGTGCTCCACTTCTCGGGGAGTTCGAAGTTCCAGACCTCGAGATCGATCGGTACGACGACGGGTGCGGTCCCGCCGGTGATGGTGAGTTCGCCGGTGTAGTGGCCGGCGGGTGCGCCCTTCGGGATGTTCACCGTGAACCAGATGCCCAGGTTGGCGTTGGTGCTCGCCGTGATGAGGCGGGTGCGCGGTAGCGGGACGAGCGCGTCGGGGTAGGTGCCGGGGCCCCATCCGCCCGCGCCTGGTGTGAGTCGGTCGACGGTGATGTAGCGCTGCTCGAAGACCTCGATCCCGGTCAGCTTTGCGCCGCCCGGTCCGGTGAGCTCGCTCGCGCTGACGCTGACGTTGGTGGTGCCACTGGTGGTCCGGATGATCACCTGGCCCGATTCGTACTCGTTCCGGGCAGCTTGAAGCCGGATGGTGTCTGTCGATGGTCCGAAGGGTCGGTCGCGCTTGATCTTGTCGGCGGGGGAGGGCAGCCAGATCGTGAGTGGTGCCGCGGTGGTGCCCAGGCCGGCCGCGGATGCGGTCTGCGAGAGGGGGAGGCTGGCGACGACTGCGCCTGCTCCCATCCAGCCGAGCAATTGCCGCCGACCAACCAGTTGGTTGGTAGCAGGGGAGCGACGCGGGGCGGTGTCGGACATCGGAGCTCCTTATTTATGACGGACTCCTTAGATATAAGGCCAGTCCGCCCTCCTGGCAACCAGCCTTCGACTCAGGTCGAAACCCTCGGTCGAGTGTGTGCCGGGAGCGGGCCCGGTCCTGAGCCGACGAGTGCGTCATCGACAAGCTCAGCCGCCGCGCAGAGAGCGCCGAGCACGGCGCAGTCGGCGCCGAGGGTGGAGGCTTCGAGCCGCGGCATCCGCAGGCAAAGCAGTTCGAGCTCCGAAGCGAGCAGGGGGAGCAGCAGATCGCCGTACGCCGCAAGTGAGCCGCCGAGGACGAGCACCTCAGGATCGAGGATCGACACCACCGCACCCGCGGTGTTCGCGAGCATCCGGATATACCGCCGGACCGCGGCCAGTGCCGCGGGGGACCCCTCGATCGCGGCATTCAACGTGTCGGCCACCGGATCCGACGTCGCGCCCGAAGCAGGTGCCACCCCGCTCAGCTGGAGGTACTCCATCGCGCCTTCCCACTTCAGCGCAGGAAACCGACTGAGATCACCCGCAACCCCACCAAACCCAGCGTGCGGACGCCCATTCACCACCAACCCAAGCCCAGTCCGCCGCCCCGCCTGCAACAACACCAAACTCTCCGGCCGCCCCGCGCCAAGCTTTTGTTCGGCTAGGGCGGCTAGGCGGCTGTCGTTGTCTACGGCGACCAGGGCGTTCGGGAGGGATTGGCGGAGGTGGGCGGCTAGGTCTACGCCTGTCCAGTCTGGGATTGCGGCCGACAACAGCACTCGTCCGTTGCCTACTCGGCCGGTGCTGCCGGCTACTACGCCCCAGATATCGTCGCGGGTGCGGTTGGTGTCGCGGAGGCAGTCGTTGATTGCTGCGTCCAGGAGCTTGAGGCGTTGTCGCGCTGGCACCTCGGGGATGGTGAAGCGGCGGGAGTGGGCTAGTGGACGACCGGTCAGGTCGGAGATCGCGACTCGGAGGTTGAAGGCACCGATGTCCGCGCCGATGAGCACACCCGCCGCGGCCCGGTACTCGTATCGAACCGCCGGCCGCCCGCGACCGCGCACAACAGGCGCAGCCTCGCTCAGCCAGCCGCTGGCGACGAGGTCGCGCGTGACCTCACCGACCGACGCCCGCGCCAGACCGGTCTCGCGCACCACCTCGGTCAGCGTGTCGGCACCCGCGCGAACCGCGGTCAGGATCGCCAGTTCGTTGATCCGCCGCAGCCCACCCAGATCCGTCCCACCACTCATGCCGCCGAATTATGCCGGAGACCAGCTCAAATCAATCCGAATTCATCCAGAACCACGTACTCAGCTTCGCTGGCACCCCAGCCGCCTGGAACCCGGCGAGCACCTTGGCCTGGTTGTCCTTCAAGGCCAGCCCGTCACCCAACACGCCCTCAGCGACCAACGAGGCCAACCCGCCGGCCAGCCGCTCCCGCGCCGGCCCCGCGATCCCTGGCGAGTACGCATCGGCCAGTACGTCGAGTACGGCGTACGGCGCCTGCACGCTGTAGCCGTACTCCCGCCCAGGGTCGCTACCAAGCGGCCCATAGTCGTAGAACTCGGTGAACACGATCCCCTCAGCACCGCGACTCGGGTCGACCAGCAGGGTCAGCCGGAAGATGCAGTCGGACTCCCGGTGGACTCGCAGCAGCGTCGCGCGCCACTGCGAGCCGTACTCTTCGATCTCCACCGGGCGAATGTTGTCAGACGGGCGCATTGAGCAGGTCGACCGCCGACTGCTGCCGAGCCCCATCCACCTTGTCGACCGGCCCGTACCAGCGCAGTCCGTACTGATCCATCGGTGTCCGATCCGCGGCGAACGCGCGATCCGCCTGCCGACGCAAGTACGTCGAGTAGGGGTGATCGGACAACGCGGTATTCAAAATAGTCAAAGACCGCGCATAGATCCCCTTGAACGACGGCCCGTCCCCACCGCAATCGCCACCCTCACACGGCTCCCGCAGAATGCCGTCGGACGTGTGCAACCCGGAAGCGGTCGTCGACGCATTGGCAAGCTGACGCGCAGTCGTCAAGTATGAAGAGTTGTTAGTTGCCTTCGACAACTCGACCAGTGCCGCGATCGGAACCCCCTGGTTGTAGGTCCAGGTGGTGTCCCCGTTGTTCTTGCATGTAGACAGGTTGATTCCATCGTTGACCAGGTTCGAACTGTTGATCATCCCGGTCTGCTGGAACCACGTCCATCCACTCTGCGCCCGCTGCAGATACGTCGTGTCCCCGGCGATCCGGTTGTGTAAAGCCGCGCTGAGCTGGATGTAGAGCGCGTTGGTGATCGCGTTCTTGTAGGTCTTCGCCTGACTCCACCAGACCCCGCCACCACAGACGTTGTCCCAGTACGCCGCCATGTGGTCGGCGTCGGCCCGAGCCGTCTGCAGATAGCGGGCTTCCCCCGTCAGGTCGTACGCCGCGATCCAGGTCAGACCCCACCAGCCGGTGTCGTCGATGTAGTCGTTGCGGAACTGCCCTTGCGCGGCGTTCAGGTTGAGGTCGTAGGTGCGGCCGATCGCGTACTTGTAGCTGTTCATGCCACTCACGCGAATGTTGTCGATGACCGCGTTCAGTGCGTTGGCCGAGTTCCACCAGCCGGTGGTCCGCCACAGTCCGGTCGACCGGTTGTAGTCCTGCATCAGCGCAGTCGCAGCCGCCGTACGGCGGTCCCAGGCGTTCCACGTCGTACGAGCCCAGGGGGAGCAGGTGATGTCGGGGCGGTCGCCGGCCTTGCCGCAGACGCGCAGTGCGCCGACGCCCTGGTTGGCCCAGTCGTCGACGTTGTACATCAGCGTCCGCCAGCCGGTCTGGCCGCTGGGGATCGCCGTCGCGCCGAGCTTGCTGCCGTCGCTCCAGCTGCGGCCGCCGTCCATCGAGCGGTCCAGCCAGACCTCGTCACCGGGGCTGCCGCCTTCGATCGTCCCCCAACCCATCGCGTCGGTGTCGTCGAAGTGCAACCGGAAGGTCCGGCCGAACAGCGTCGTCGAAACCGGCGAGCGGTCGCCGGGGGACAGCGCAGGGTCGCGGGCGTCGCAGTACTTGTTGCAGATCGTGGCTTGCGGCGCCAAGGGGACCTCCGGGGTCGCGGGCGCGGGCGCTGGGGCACCGAGTGGAGTGATGAGCAAGCTGAGACTGGAAACGATTCCACCGAACATCACGAAACTCCCTGGGGCGGTAGGGGGAGGCGGTGAACCGAAAGTAGGTGGCAGCTAACGCGACGTCAAGACATCAGCAGCAACGCGGCCAGCACGCAGGCGGTGAGCACCCCGGTGCCGGCCAGCGCGACCCGGCGGCCGCGCCGGCACCGCCGTACGATCGCGGTCCGGTCGAGGTCGATCGCGCACGGGTCGAAGTTCGCCGGGTCCGCAGGGGCGAAGACACTGCCCAGCCGCTCGAGCACCGGCCGCCGAGCCGCCTGCCGGGTCGCCTCCTGGACGACCCGGCGGCGCAGGAACTCACGGGGCTCCCGGTCCGGCACCGGCAGCCCCGGAGGTACGGCGTACTGGACGACCCGGTGCGCGGTCGCGATCCGCCGGGAGCGGCTGATCGACGGCGGCAGGATCAGGTAGGCCAGGCGGGCCAGCGACCGGTAGTCGTCCAGCAGCAACGCCTCGACCAACGGCTCTTCCCGCGTCGGTCCCTGAACCGGACCTGGGACCAGCGGGGTTCTGACCGTGGCTGACATGCAACTCCTTGTTTCGGCGTACCTCAGGTCCAACGAGCCAATGCCTGACCGGTCACGAACCGCCTGAGATAGCCTCAGCCACATGGCAGAAGAGGTGGTTACGGGGCGTTGGGGCGGGGTCGAGGTCAACTTCGGTGAAGAAGGTGGCCGGCTGACGTACGGCAGCTACCTGCGGTTACCGCAACTGCTCGACCAGCAGCGGCTGGAGTCGAATCCGCCCGCGCACGACGAGTTGCTGTTCATCACGATCCACCAGGTCTACGAACTGTGGTTCAAGCAGGTGCTGCACGAGCTGACCGCCTCCCGGGACGCGATGCTGAACGACGAGCTGTGGCTGGCCCAGCACCTGCTGCGCCGCGTGCACACCATCGAGCGCACCCTCACCCAGCAGGTCGACATCCTCGAGACGATGACCCCGCAGGACTTCGGCGAGTTCCGGCACCGGTTGTCACCGGCCAGCGGGTTCCAGTCGGTGCAGTTCCGCGAGATCGAGTTCCTGTCCGCCGCGAAGGACCCCTCCTTCGTACGGCGGTTCCGCGGGCTGACCGAGGCCGAAACCGCCCGCCTCGAGCGCCGGCTCGAAGAACCGAGCCTGTGGAACGCCTTCCTCGCCGTACTGGGGAAGGCTGGTTTCGAGACCGACTCCGACGATTCGATCAGCGACGCGCTCCGCAAGGTCGCCGGCGACCGCGCCCACTACGGCGCTGTCTGGGAGCTCGCCGAGGCACTCCTCCAGCACGACGAGCTCGCCGCCGCCTGGCGCGCCCGCCACGTCGTCATGGTCGAGCGCATGATCGGTACCAAGCCAGGTACCGGCGGGTCGTCCGGTGCCAACTACCTGCGCAGCCGGCTCGACCTTCGCTACTACCCGTTGCTGTGGGATCTACGCTCCAGCCTCTAGATCGACCCGGACAAGCTGTGTGAATCGACTTATCTGCTCGTATCGACCAGTTTACTTGGTCAATACGAGCAGATAACATCGGATGATGTTCGCTCGGCAAGGCTTGGAAGAAGCTCTCGAAACACTTGGCTTGGTGCTCGTGTGCAGGTGCTACGGTACGGCGCTTTGGAGGTCCACGTAGCGGGTCGTTTCGACATGATCTGCTTCAAGTTGTATGCCGCCGTCGATCACTCGGGCTATCGGAACAGCAAGCATCTTGACGACCTGCAGGCGCTGACGCCGAGCGCGGAAGAGTTGCTCGGGGCGGCGCGTTGGACTCGAACCCAGGATGGCTCCGACGGTTTCCGGGGTGAGTTGGCGAAGATCCTCGAGATGTTGGGGGTGACCGTCGACGATGCCGACCTCTAGGAAACGGCACAGCACGTTCGAAGAGCTCGAGATCGCCCTCCTGTGGGGAGCGTGG
This sequence comes from Kribbella sp. NPDC056951, assembly GCF_042674205.1. Classification (NCBI taxonomy): domain Bacteria; kingdom Bacillati; phylum Actinomycetota; class Actinomycetes; order Propionibacteriales; family Kribbellaceae; genus Kribbella; species Kribbella sp. NPDC056951. The sequence goes on along the minus strand of NZ_JBHUQZ010000004.1, from coordinate 491,763 downwards.
GTCGAGCTGGGGGTCTCGGGTTGGGACAAGACACACCGGGACTGGGTGGTCGATCCGGAGCCCTTGATCCTGCGTACTGCAGAGCTGGGTGATGCCGAACCACGACTGCGCGACGAGGCACTGGATTGGTGCATTCACTTCTGGCGGTATGTGTCCAAGGTCAGACTGAAGAATCTGCTGAAGGAGCGTAGCGATCGATCGCTCGTCGCTTGGGGCCGATTCGCGGCCACTGTCAACGAGCATTCCGGCGCTCACTGGCCAGGTTCAAGTCAGCCTTTCGCCTACCAGATCACCGGCCGGTCAACGCTTGCCTCGATGAAGCAGCCGTCTCGCGCATGGCTTCGGCTGCGCGCCACGTTCGGCGTCGGTGCCAGGACGGAGGTCTTGCGCTTCTTTCTCTCTGGATCGTCGCGAGCGAGTACGGCGCTCATCACCGCTGAGCTGGGCTATGCGAAGAGCAACGTGGTGGCGGAGTGTGAGTCGCTCGAGAAGGCCGGCGTGTTGCGGAGGGGGCGGATCGGAAACCGGTACTTCTACTCGCTGATGCGGCCGGATGCGCTCGCGGAGTTCGTGGGCGAGATTGCCGCGGTCCGACCTTCTTGGGCAGCCTTACTCGAGGTCACCTCGCTCTTGGTTCAGCTGGAGACGAAGGCCGAGACCGCCTCGCAGCGCGTGCTGGCGGTCGAGGCGCATCGTACGTATCGACTGCTCGATGACCTCCTGGACCGACTGGACATCGAGGAGCGGCCGATGCTGACTCGATCAGACGGGTATTGGACTGATATCCGTTCCTTCGCCGAACCGTTCCTGTCGGCATGGGCAAGCGGTCGATGGGATCCGAAGAGGCCGCCAACGACATTTGCGCGCCCCACCAACTAGCGGTAGGAGGATGCAGTGAAGCTCTACTCGCAGGTCGGTCGGCAGCGGTTCTGGCAGCTCTTCGGCGACCTGCTGCTGGTCGGATGGATCTACGTGTGCGTGAAGGTCGGCCTGCTGGTCTTCCGCATCACCAACGCCCTCGGCGCCCCAGGCCGCAAAACCGCCGAAGCCGGCGACGGCCTGGCCGGCGACCTCCGCCGCCTGTCCGAACCCATCGGCAAGGTCCCCGCCGTCGGCGACGAACTCCGCTCACCCATCGACGGCGCCGCCGCAGCCGCCGCCCGCCTCGCCCAAGCCGGCCGCGACCAGGCGCATGCGGTCGAACAACTCGCCTACGTCCTGGCCGCCGTCACCATCACCCTCCCTATCCTCTTCGCCGTCCTCATCTGGCTCCCACGCCGCCTCCGCTTCATCCGCCGCGCCACCGCCGCCCAACGCTTCATCGACAACGCCGCCGACCTGGACCTCTTCGCCCTCCGCGCCATGGCCAACCAGCCCATGCACAAACTCGCCCGCATCTCCGCGGACCCCGTAGCCGCCTGGCGAGAAGGCGACACCACAGTCATCCGCCAACTAGCCACCCTCGAACTCCGCACCACCGGCCTAAAACCCCCACCCGCCTAACCCCCACCCCACCCCATCCCTCTCGTCCCCCACCTCAGCGGGCAACCCCCGATCCGAGCGGTCATCCCTCCATCTGGGGGGTTGCCCATCGAGATTGGGGTGGGGGTGGTGGATCGGGGTGAGGTGGTGGGGCGGACCGCCGGCACTCACCAACTGCCCTCAGTGGCGCTCGCCACGCCTGAGCCGACCCCGCGAACGGGGTTAGTGAGTGGCACAGGTCCGCTCCAACCCGATGCAAGGCGTGCGGGTCCGACTCCCGCCGTACCCATGCCGTACGGTCTCGCGCCCACCGCCGCTGTCGTGCTCGCGACTACCACCGACGCTCACGCCCGCCTGCCCCGCCCTCGCCGTTCCGCGTCAGCGCCCGCCCCGCCACCGACGTTCCGCCCCCGCCACCGACGTTCCGCCCCGTCGTTCCGCGTCCGGCGCCGCCCCGGCTCTGGCGGTCCGCTTCTGCGCTCTCGGGCTGGTGGGCATTTGAGGGGATGTCCGTTCGACTTGACGGTTCTCCCCTCAAAACTTGAGGGGAGAAGGGGCTAGTTCGGCGGATATCCGTTCAAATGTCGTGGGGTGGGGGCGGTGGCGGGATCGGCGGGGGTGGGGTGGATACGCTCAGCGGTATGGCTCGGGTGTTGTTGGTAGAGGATGACGACGCGATTCGTACGTCGCTCTCGAAGGCTCTGACGGCGGTTGGGCATGTGGTGACGGCTGTTGGTGGGGGCGCGGAGGGGATTGCGGGGGTGGCGCGGGATCGGCCGGAGGTGGTTCTGCTGGATCTGGGGTTGCCGGATCTGGATGGGCGGGACGTGCTGGCGATGGTTCGTGCGGTGAGTGATGTGCCGGTGATTGTGGCGACTGCGCGGGATGATGACGCGAGTGTGGTGAAGCTGCTGGACGCCGGGGCTGACGACTATGTGATCAAGCCGTACAGCTCCGCTCAGATCGATGCCCGGATTCGCGCCGTACTGCGTCGTCTCGGCACCGACCAGCAGGACGTGACGGTGGATGTCGGGCCGCTGAAGATCGATCCGCGGAGTCGCGAGGTGACGCTCGACGGCAATCCGGTCGACCTGACCCGCAAGGAGTTCGACCTCCTGCTCGCCCTGTCCCGCAGGCCGGGAGCCGTGGTCAGCAAGCGGGAGTTGCTCGCGGAGGTCTGGGGTTTGCCGTGGGGTGGCGGCGACCGGACGGTCGACGTGCACCTGTCGTGGCTCAGGCGCAAGCTGGGTGAGACAGCCGCCGCGCCGCGTCTGCTGCACAGCGTCCGTGGGGTTGGCATCAAGCTCGCGGTTCTGGAGAGCTGATGAGGCGCCGGATCCTCCTGCTCTCGGTCGGCCTGACGATGCTGGTCGTGATCGGGTTCGCCGTACCGCTGATCATTCTCCTTCGCAGCGCGACGGCCGACGAGTCCAAGGAGAATGCCCGGTACCGCGCCGAGTCGGTGGCGTACTACGTCGGCGACAAAGACCACACCAAGGACGACATAGCGGCGTACCTCCAAGGCATGAAGGACGGGCCCGGCACGCTCTCGGTGCGCCTCGCCGACGGTACGACGCTCGGCCAGGCCCCGCCCGGCGGTGTCTCCGCGCCGAAACCCACGCCGACCGACTACAACGACGACCACAAAGGCCCGCCGGAGATCGGCGACCCCGACTACCGCGATGTGAACGGCGGCCTCGCCGTCGAGATCGACGTCGGCACACCTCAGGGCCCAGCCTCGGTTTGCCTGTACCTCACCGGCGACGAGCTGTACGACGGCCTGACGCCCCGCATCCTCGTCGTGGCCGGAGCCGGCCTACTCGTCCTGCTCCTCAGCATCGCCGGCGCCGAGCTCGTCTCCCGCCGCCTGGCCCGCCCGCTGGAAGAGACAGCCGGTACGGCGGAGCGCCTGGCCGGCGGCGATCTCGAAGCCCGCGCCCCGGTCACCGGACCGGTCGAGGTGGCGAAGGTCGGTGCGGCCCTGAACCGCCTTGCCGACCGCATCGACGAGGTCATCGCGGTCGAACGCGAGTCGGTGGCCGACCTGTCCCATCGGCTGCGCACGCCGTTGACCGCGCTACGGCTCCAGGTCGAGGCGCTCCCGGATCGCGAGCGTGCTGAGGAGCTCAACACCCAGGTCACCAGCCTGGAACGCACCCTAACCGCAATCATCAGCGCGGCTCGCCGACCGCAACGCGAGGGTCGGGTCCCGCACTGCGACGCCGTCCAGGTGACGCGCGACCGAGCAGCCTTCTGGGAACCGCTCTTCGAGGACCAAGGTCGTGAGCTCACCCTCGACCTGCCCGACCCGCCCGCGATGGTTCGCTCCGCCGCCGAAGACCTGGCCGCCGCCCTGGACGCCCTTGTCGAGAACGTCGTCGCCCACACCCCCGACGGCACGCCCGCCCGAATCACGTTGCTGCGGACAACCAACGCCGTACAAATCACCATCGCAGACGAGGGACCCGGCATCCCCCTGGGCGCGGGGGAGCGCGGCCGCAGCGACCGCGGTTCCTCCGGCCTGGGCCTAGACATAGCCCGCCGCTACGCCGAAACCACCGGCGGCCACCTCACCATCCGCCGCAACGAGGTAATCCTCACCCTCGCAACGCCCTAGGTCATCTCAACCTGGCACCTCGAGGCGCCTAGGTCATCTCGACGGCGGCGACCGGGGTCGTTGTGGGCTCAGGGGAGCCGCCGGTTGGCTCCTCGGTTAGACCGAACGTCGTCTGGCCGACGACGTTGCCTTGGACAACGGTCGCCAGGTCACCCGAGGTGAGACCGATCGAACGAGCCTTCTGGGACGCGTCCATCAGCCACAGTTGCCAGACCTTGCCACTGGGCGGCTTCCGCAGATCATGCAGTACGACGACCACCGCATCGGCCCGCGCGGACATCACCACCGTCGCCTGCCCGCCGCCGATGATCGCGCCGTGCGAGGTCTTCGCATCCGGCTGCGCAAGAACCGCCGCCATCTGCTCATTGGCCTCAACCGCCGCCCTCTTGTCGCGATACTGATCCACGGCAACCCCACCGACCCCGGCGATCACAAGGGCGGCCGCCGCCAAGGCGAACACCGACCGGCGGCTGAAACGACGCGCTGCCACGGCATCCGGCGTACCGGCAACGACCGGCGGCAATTGGCGGACGTTCTCGATCGCCCTCAGCACATTCGTCTTCAGGTGCAAGGGCGGTGTCGCCTCCACCTGGGTGGCGAGTTTGATCGCGGCCTCGCGGAGCTCGGCCACTTCCGCGGTGCAGAACTGACACTCGGCCAGATGAGCCTCGAAGCGGGTGCGCTCGTCGGCAGGCAGCGCGTCCAGGACATAAGGCCCGGTGAGCGTGTGATCGTCTGGTTCGGTCATGGCGTACCCCCTTTGCTGGTTCCGAGGCAGTCGCGGAGCCTGATCAGGCCGTCGCGCATCCGTGCTTTCACAGTAGGCAGTTTGGCGTCGAGTTGGTGGGCCACTTCCAGGTACGTGTAGCCGTTGTAATAGGCCAGTGTGATCGATTCTCGCTGCAGCTCGGTCAGCGTGCCGAGGCAGCGCCGTACCTGCTCAGCCTCGAGCCTGGTGGTCACAGTGTCGGAGACCTGGTCGAAGTCGACCTCGGCGTTCCGGGCACCGACCATCTCGGTCCGATCGCTCGCCGCCTGTTCGGAGCGAACCCGGTCGACCGCCCGCCGATGGGCGATGGTGAGGATCCACGAGTGCGCCGAGCCGCGGTCGGCGTCGAAGCGGCTGGCGGTTCGCCAGATGTCGATCATCACCTCCTGGGTCACCTCCTCCGACTGCGCCGGGTTGCGCAGAACCCGCCGTACAAGGCCGTAAACCCAAGGGCTGATCCGGTCGTAGAGCGTGCTGAACGCCGCGGTGTCGCCACCGGCGGTCCGCGCCAGCAAGTCGGCATCGGTGACCCCCGGCCGGGGTCCGTTGCCCGGCCAGGGGAGTGCGGTCGATTCGGTCACGCGTGGTTCCTCTGCTCAACCCTCATAGTGGCGTACTCAGGCGGCCGGCGGCATCAGGACGGTGTCGATCAGGTAGACGGTCGCGTTCGCCGTCTTCACGCCGCCGCAGATGACGTTGGCGTTGTTGACCTTCAGGTTCTGCCCCGAACCGGTGACGGTGACCTCCTGCTTCTCCGCCGTCGCGTGCTTGCCGACGACCGCCGTCGGGTCGAGCTGACCAGCCACCACGTGATAGGTCAGGATCTTGGTGAGCAGCGGCGCGTCGGCCTTGAGGGTGTTGATGGTCTTCGCGTCGATCTTCTTGAACGCGTCGTCGACCGGGGCGAACACGGTGAACTCGCCGCCGTTGAGCGTCGAGACCAGGTTGACCTTCGGGTTCAGCTTGCCGGAGACGGCGGCCACGAGGGTGGTCAGCAGCGGGTTGCCGGAGGCTGCGGTGGCGACCGGTACGGCGGCCATCCCGTCGACCGAACCGGCGCCGGTCGGGTTCGCCTTGGCGTAGGCCGCGCAGCCCGGGCCGACGAGGCCAGCCGCGTTGTCCATCGACGGCTCGCTGGAGGGCGCGCTGGTCGGCGCCGAGGTCGGCTGGGAGGCGGCCGGAGCGTCCGCCTTCTTGTCGTCACTGCCACACGCGGCGGTCGCCAGGACAAGGGCCAGAGCAGTCGCGGCGAGGCCGGCGCGAACGGTCGTACGAGACATGACGATCTCCTGAGGTGAGGGGTGTGAACGGTCTCGCTCACACCCAGCACTTCGGCGCCACCCCGAACTCGGATGGGTGGTCATCTCAGACCGTCTTGCTCGACCTCCTCCCGAACAGCCTGTACGGCGTGCTTCAGCTCCGCGAGCGATACCGAACCGATCGCCAACCGCAGTGCGTGCGGTACGGCGGCAGTCGTGGCAAACGGAGCCGCCGTGGAAACCGCAACCCGGCGCGCGGCCAGCGCAGCCACGATGCGATCCGGCCGCGTATCCGGCGGCAACGGCAACCAGCGCACGTACGACGAGGGGTGCCCGATCGACCGCAGTTCGCCCAACGCGGCCAGCGTGATGTCCTGCCGTTCGCGCGCATCCGCACGCTTCTGCACCTCGAGCCGATCGACCGTCCCGTCCTCGAGCCAGCGGCAGGCGATGGCCGCCGTCACGCCCGGCGTCTGCCAGGTCGTGGCCATGATGACGCGCTCGATCGCCGGGACCAGCGCCTCGGGGGCGACGACGTACCCGATCCGCAGACCGGTCGCGACGCTCTTCGACAACCCCGACACATAGACCGTCAGTTCGGGCGCGAGCATCGCCAGCGGCGGTGGCGCATCCTCGGCCAGATACGCGTACGACGCGTCCTCCACGACCGCCAATTCGTACCGCTGGGCGATCGCGATCAACCGATCGCGCGCTGATCGATCGATCACCCAGCCGAGCGGATTGTGCACCGTGGGTATCGCATAGAGACCCCGCACGCGTCGACGCCGACACAACTGCTCAAGCGCATCGAGATCGACACCATCAGCGCTAGCCGGGAGCGGAGCCAGCTCCAGACCGAGCGTGCGGGCCAGCACGATGAACCCCGGATAGGTGATCGCATCGACCGCGATCACGTCGCCCGGCTGGAACATCGCCATCGCCGCAACGGCCAGCCCGTGCTGAGCGCCGTTCACCATCAGCACCCGCTCCCGGCCGACCTGCAGCCCGCGCTGCCGCAGGTATCGCGCCACCGCCTCCCGGTCCTGCGGTCGACCTCGATGCGGCTGATAGCGCAGCAGGGACTCGAGATCTCCGGCCGCGGCCAGGTCCCGCAACGCCTGCCGCAGCAGGTCGGCCTGCCCCGGCACGGACGGCGAGTTGAAGCTCAGATCGATCGCATCGACAGCCACGGTTCGCTGGTCGAAGTGATCGATATCCATCGCGAGATCGCGGACGAACGTGCCGCGCCCCTGCTCGCTGCTCACCAACCCCATCGCACCGAGTTCGGCGTACACGCGCGACGCGGTCACCAGCGCGATCCCCTCGGCCGCAGCCAGCTCCCGATGCGTGGGCAGCCGCATCCCCGCGGGTCGGCGCCCGGTGCGGATCTCGTCCGCCAGTACGTCGACGACTCCCTTGTACTTCGGTGTCCGCATCACCGCATTGTATGCATGACAATTCTTGGATCGTCATGGATCAGTCGGCGTACCGTCCGAGCATGCACACCGCGATCCTGACCTTCGACGGCTACAACGAACTCGACTCCCTGATCGCCCTCGGCATCCTGAATCGCGTCCCCGGAGCGCGCGTATCGATCGCCAGTCCGACTCCCCGGGTGACCTCGATGAACGGCGTCACCATCGACGCCGCAATCGACCTCGAAGAAGCCTGTACGGCGGATGCCGTCATCGTCGGCAGTGGCAGCAAGACGCGCGAGGTGGTCGAGAACCCGGAGATCATGGCCGTCCTCAAGGGACTCGATCCCGAACGCCATCTCCTGGCTGCGCAGTGCTCCGGTGCTCTCGTGCTGGCCAAGCTCGGCCTGCTCGAAGACGTTCCCGCTTGCACCGACCTGACCTCCAAGCCCTGGGTGATCGCCGCCGGTGTCGAGGTCCTCAACCAGCCGTTCTTTGCTCGCGGCAACCTGGCCACGGCCGGCGGTTGCCTGGCCTCCACCTACCTCGCCACGTGGACGATCGCGCGACTGCACAGTCTCGAGGGTGCCGAGGCTGCGATGCATTACGTCGCCCCGGTCGGCGAGAAGGACGAGTACGTGACCAGAGCACTGCGGAACGTCACGCCGTACCTGACCTGAGGAAAGTCAGGCCATCGGATTTCCTATCGGATCTTGACGGACTTACTTAACCCGATCAAGATTCCCATATCCTATCCGATCCGCCAGGCAGAAGGTCGCCGCTGATGACCAGATCCAAGGCACTCCGAGGCGTCCTCGCGACGCTCGTGATCGCCGCACTCCTTCCCGTCGGCTCGGCGGCGGTGTCGTCCGCGGCGCCGCGCCCGGGCCCCGGCGCCGTTCCCGAGGCCGCTTCGCAACAGGGCGCCGTACCGCAGGCTCCCCTCCCGTCCAACGTCTCCGTGGCTCCTGGTGGACCGGCGGGTGCGCAGGCGGACAAGCCGTACATGGGCTGGAGCAGCTACAGCATGCAGGTGTACGCCGGGAACGGCGGTACCTGGATCAACGAGAAGCAGATCACGGCGCAGTCCGACGCGATGCACGCCAAGCTGCAGCCGTACGGGTACAATCGGATCAACATCGACGCAGCGTGGAACGACGGGATCGACGGCTACGGTCGGCCGACCCCGAGCGCGAAGAACTACCCCAGCGGCTTCCAGGCGCTGATCGACCACATCCACGGCAACGGCCAGAAGATCGGGATCTACGCGATCCCGGGTATCGGCCAGCAGGTGATCGACGCGGACCTGCCCGTGTACGGCGCTCCGGAGTGCAAGACCGGTGATCTGCCGGTGCGGCCGCTGGTGAAGGCCGACTACTGGGGCATCGGCTACAAGATCGACTTCTCCAAGCCCTGTGGGCAGAAGTACATCGACTCGATCGCGGATCTGTTCGCCTCCTGGGGGATCGACCTGGTCAAGTTCGACAGCGTCACGCCGGGTTCGGGCGTCAGCAACCTCACGCTCGACGCGCGCGACGACGTGAAGGCCTGGTCGACCGCGCTGGCCAAGCACAAGATCTGGCTCGAGCTGTCGTGGGCGCTCGACATCAACTACGCCGACTACTGGAAGCAGTACGCCAACGGCTGGCGGATCGACTGGGACGTCGAGTGCTACTGCGAGGGTGTCGCGTTGACCGCCTGGCCAAACATCAGCCGGCTCTTCCCGAAGCTCGCCGACTGGTGGCGGCACGCCGGCCCCGGCGGCTGGAACGACCTCGATTCGCTGAACGTCGGCAACGGCCAGATGGACGGCATGACCAAGGACGAGCGCCGTACGGCGGCAACGTTGTGGGCCGTGTCGGCCGCCCCGATGTACACGGGTAACGACATGACGCGGCTCGACCAGTACGGTCTCGACCTGCTGACGAACCGCGAGGTCATCGCGGTCAACCAGGCCGGCCGGCCCGCGCACCCGGTGTCCACCACGTCGAACCGCCAGGTCTGGTACTCGCTCAACGCCGACAGCAGCTACACCGTTGCCCTGTTCAACCTCGGCCAGACCGACGCGAACATGACCGCGACCTTCGCCGACCTCGGACTGACCGGTTCCGCGAAGGTTCGGGACCTGTGGGCCAAGAAGGACCTTGGCACGTTCAACGGCAGTTTCACGGCGAACGACGTACCGATTCATGGTGCTCGGCTGTTCAAGGTGACGCCGCAGTCGAACTCCACGATCAAGGTCAACGACGACGACCTGCGGGTCTCGTACGACGGTGACTGGAAGCGGAACGGCAATTACGAGGTCCCGGCGACCTCCGAGCCGCTGAACGTCACGATCTCCGACTCGGCCGGCGCGAGCGCCCCGGGCGCGGCCAACGCCGGTACCCGGACTCTCGAGATCAACAACGACAACTCGCAGATCGTCTACACCGGTTCGTGGAGCCGCAGTACCGGCCGTGGTCTCGGTGACTACCAGGACGACGTCCAGTATTCCGAGCAGAACGGCGACTCGTTCTCGTACAGCTTCGTCGGGAACGGCGTCGACTACGTCACCGAGACGCACAACTCCCAGGGCGAGGTGGACATCTACATCGACGGCCAGCTCAAGCAGACCGTCAACACCTACCAGGCCGACGGCCGTGGTGCTCAGCAGGTCGTCTACAGCATCTCCGACCTGCCGAACGGCGCCCACACGATCCGCGGGGTGAAGAAGAGCGGCCAGTTCATGCTGGTCGACAAGCTGAACGTTCGCCAGGAGAGCCTGCTCAACCCGGACAAGGCGACGTTCAACAAGGCGCAGCCGGCCGACGTCAGCATCGAGATCAGCCGTGACCCGGGCGAGCTCGCCGCCATCGCCGGTCTGGTCAAGGGCACCGACTACACCGTCACCGGCCGCACAGTCACCATCAAGAAGGAGTACCTCGCCAAGCAGCCGGTCGGAACCGTAGCCCTCGACTTCCGCTTCCGCGGCGACTACCGCGACGACGTCCACGCCACCACGGCGAACGGCGCCTCGGCCTCCTTCACCTTCACTGGTTCTTCGGTCGAGTGGTCAACCGCATTGGCGCCTGACCAAGGTGAGGCCGACGTCTACCTCGACGGCAAGGTCGTTCGCCGGGTGAACCTGCACGGCGACGCCCGCGTCACGGCTCGCCAGGTCTTCACCGCCACCGGCCTGCGAAACACCCAGCACACCCTGAAGATCGTGAAGGTCTCCGGCGACGCCCTCCGCCACGACACCTTCGGCTACACGATCAAGTGACTCACTTGAAGAACTGAATGCGGTCGTCGGCCCCGGCGGACTGAGTAATCAGCCAGTCGGGGCCGAGGCCCAGCAGGTCGGCCGATCCTTCGGCCGACCACAGGGCATTTCCGGTGCGTACGTCGTTCACCCGGACGGCCGGCCCGGCGATCTCGTGGGCGACCCGATCGCCGACCACCGCGACTGCCTGATCCCGGCCGGCCAGCATGGTCCGTGGGAGCTCGATTTGCCAGCGCTGGTTGCCGTTCGCCGTGTCCAGCCCGACCAAGTCGATCTCGTTCGAGAACTCGCCGACCTGGATCAGGAGCGTCCGGTCAGTCAGTCCGACGGGGATGCCTTTCACCCTGCTCGTCCAGCGGACCTTGCCGGTCGTCAGGTCGATCAGCGCCACTGTCTTCTCCTTGGTCGGTACGGCGAGCAGTCGGCTCGTCAACGCCGGATAGCCTGCCTGCCCACCGTTGTCCCAGCGCCAGCCGCGCTGTTGCCAGAGGTAGCGGCCGGTCAGCACGTCATGCCCGCTGATTCGGATCGCGCCGCCCGAGAACCGCTCGTCCCACATCAGCCCGAGCCGTCCGGTGGTGAGCGTCAGGTACTGGTCCCAGGCCTCGAAGGTCTTACCCGGCCTGCCGGTGGCAGTGGCCAGTGCAGTCATCAGTCGTTCTTTCCCCGTGTCCCGGCCGAAGACGACGTACGGTGCGGGCCGGACGAGGTTCGGCTCGCCAAGGCTGTAGTAGTGGGCGGTGACGTCCGAGCCCGGGGCATCGACGTTCGGCGTGGTTCCGATCGGGAAGTCGGCGTGCCAGCGCTCCTTGAAACTCGGCAACTGCAGACCCCGCACCCGGCAGGTCCTGCCCGCACAATCCGGTACGACGACCCAGTCCGCAGTGATCCCGGCGTTCTGGCGGCCGGCGGCGTGCTTCTTGCGGTACTTGACTTTGCCGGACCGGATATCGACACCCTGGAACAGACTGACCTGCTCGATCAGCACGACCGCTTTGGTCACCGAGACCCGGACCTCACCGCTCACCGGGACCTTCCACAGCACCTTCCCATCGGCGCGGTTCAGCCCCGCAACCAGCTTTCTGCCGTGGACGACCACTGTCTCGCCGAGGACGGTCGCATTCTCGAACTCACCGGCCCCGGGAAGCGCCGCGGTCCACGCGGCCGGCCGCTGCGGCTCGGACGGCGTAGTCGGCACACTCGGCGTTGGCGAGGGCGTCGACGGAGTTGGGGTCGGTGGAGTGGCGACGGGCTTCTCAGCCGCGCATCCGGCCAAAGCCAGCGCCGTCACCAGACATCCGAACGTCGCTGTCAGCCTGTTCACCCGGAGGATGCTAGACCGGAATGAGGGTCGTCAGACCTGGGCCCGCAGATAGGCGAGGACAGCCAGGACCCGGCGGTGAGCGTCGGCGGTGTCGGCCAGCTGAAGCCGCTGGAAGATCGATCGCATGTGGGTTTCGACTGTGCGGTCGGTGACCACGAGCTTGGCCGCGATGGATTTGTTGGAGTGGCCCTCGGCAACCAACGCGAGGACTTCCTGCTCGCGCGCGGACAGGTCGGCGAGCAGCGGGCGACGGGTGGTGAGCAGGGCGGCGACGATCTCGGGGTCGAGGGCTGATCCGCCGGCGGCGACCCGGTCGAGAGCGTCGAGGAAGTCGTCGACGCGCAGGACCCGGTCCTTCAGCAGATAACCGAAGGCGCCGGTCGAGACGAGCTTGACCGAATGCGTGGTCTCGATGTGCTGGGACAGGACGAGGATCGGCTGCCGCGGCCGTCGGCCGCGGATCTCCTGGGCCGCGCGGGCGCCGTCATCGGTCATCGTCGGCGGCATCCGGACGTCGATGATCGCCAGGTCAGGCGTGTGTTCGTCGATCGCCGCCGGAAGCGCGACCGCGTCCCCGATACTCGCCACCACTTCGTGGCCTGATTCGGTGAGCAACCGGATCAGGCCTTCCCGGAACAGGACCGAGTCCTCGGCGATCAGGATCCGCACGGCAGCACCGCCACGATCGTCGTACCGGTCCCGCGTTCGCTCGTCACGGTGAACTGACCTCCGATGGATCCGACCCGGTCGCGCAAGGTGGTGAGCCCGGAAGCACCGCCGCGGCCGTCGTCGCTGACCCGGATCTCCAGCTTGCCCTCGGCCTGACGTGCGGAGACCTCGATCGCGGTGGCATCCGCGTGCTTCAGGACATTGGCCATCGCCTCGGCGACGACGAAGTACGCCGTACTGGCGACCAGCTCGTCTGGGTCGTCGCCGTCCAGCGCGATCTCGAACCGGACCGGGAGCGGCGCGTCGGCGCCGAGTCTGGTCAGGGCAGCGCCCAGTCCGTCGTGGAGGCTCGCGGGGCGGACGCCGTGGGCGAGCCGGCGCAGTTCGGCGACCGTGTTCTCGATGCGCTCGACCGCCTGATCCAGTTCGGCGCCGACCGGATGTCCGTCCGGCAACCGGCGTTGGGCCAGCCGGAGTTGCATGCCGAGGGCAACCAGTTGCTGCTGCGCGCCGTCGTGCAGGTCACGCTCGAGTCGGCGACGTTCCTGAGCGGCCGCGGTGACCAGCCGGAGCCGACTCTCGTCGATCTCGTGCACCGCCCGGCGCAACCCGAGCCGTAACCGGCTCACTTCGATCGGCAGCCGGGCGGCCGAGGCGGCCAGCTTGCCTTGCCGGACGCGGCGGGCGGATCCGGGAGTCAACACGAGTACGCCGAGATCCGTGTCGCTGCTGCGCAACGTCACCAGCTCGCCTGTCGGCGGCTCGGCGGGGGCGCCGGTGAGATCGACGTACCCGCTGCCGTCGAGATCGGTCAGCAGCAGCACCAACTGTGGATCGCCGACGGCCGTTCGCAGCACGTCCTGGACGTTCTCGGGCTCGGCCGAACCGTCTCGGACCTGCTCGACGAAGCGTTGGATCCGATCGAGGACGACCGCTCGATCACGATCGATCACGCGCGCCACGGCCCGGTGGATGACTCCGTGCAACGGCAGTACGCCGAGCGCCACCAGGAACACCGACCCGGTCAGGCCGACGCGGTCGTCGTCGATCAGGTAGTCGAGGCTGCCGGCGATCCCGGCCAATGCGACCGCCGCGACCGCGGTCGTCAGCACCCAGGCGAGTGAATCGCTGAGCAGCCGGCCGATCTCGAACAGGTCATACCGCAGTACGGCGATCGTCACCGCGGCCGGGACCAGGATGACGATGCCGAGCAGGAAACCGCCGTACACCTCGGGCCCGAGCCAACCGAAGGCCGCGACCACCCAACTGGCGACCATCAGCGTCAGTACCAGGACAGCCGCGAGGATGAGCCACTTCAGCTGCTCGCGGACCCGATCGTCACCGGTTCGGTAGCGAACGACAACGGCTGCCACGCACAGTACGGAGACGACGAGCAGCACGAACAGCGCACCGAACATCATCGGGTACCAGATCGCCCGCGGTACCGAGATGGGCGAGTGCATCGGCGGGTCGTCGTGGTAGTTCATCGTCAGCACGAAGGCCACGTTCACGAGCAACGCAGCCCCCGGTACGGCGAACGCCACCGCCCGCCAGCGCCGGCCGGGTAACAACCCGTCGGGGAACACCAGCAGCAGCGCCAGGAACCCGACGAGTTGCCACGGCCAAACCCCTGGCCCGCTCCACGCCTCGACCGCCGGGACCACAGCGAGCGACGCGGCCAGCCACGTCAGCACCGGTCCGACCACGTAGCCGGGGGCACGGACGACCAGCAACCAGCCGAGCCCGAGCGGTACGGCGTCCAGCACGAATACCGGCGTGAGTTCGGCGCTGCGGCCCAGAGCCAGCGCCGCCACCGCGGCCAGGCAGACGCAGGTGGCCGCGGTTGCAGACCACCGTGCTCGGCTCATGCCGTCATTGTGCAGCCCCGGACCGCTCGGTGGGATCAGTGACAGCACTGGCTCGGAGTCCAGCGGTGACCTCGATGCGCCCGGCCGGCTTCGGCCGGGATCGTCGATGTCATCACCACTACTCCACGGAGGTCACCATGATTGCGATCCTCACCATCCTCGTCGCGCTGCCACTCGGGCTGCTGGTCCGCAACCGCCTCGCGGCGTACCTGATCTTCGCCATCGCGTTCGCGCAGATCTACACCTTCCAGTCGATCAACCTCGTGATGGAGTGGGTCAACGGGTCCACCGAGGCCTTCCCGCGCGACGGCAAGACCGAACTCCTCGGCGGCACCCTCGGGTACCTCGAGTTCACCAGCGCGATCTACGCCGTCGGCTTCGGCCTGATCACCCTCGGCCACTGGCTCCGCAGCCGCCGCCGGACCGCCAAGAACCACGAAGTGGCCCTCGGCTGAGCTGTCACTGCGGGAAGAGGGCGGCGAGGCCGTGGATCGACTCGACGCCGTAGTTGGTCCCGCCGACCGGAACCTTGCCCTCGGTCGCGGCGAGAACCTCGGTCACCACGGCCGGGCCGAGGCCGCCGCAGACCTCGATGAGCTGAGCGCCGTCGGCGACCAATTGCTTGGCGACTTCGGCGGCCAAGGCCCGGTCCGGGACCGGCACGATCGTGGTGGTTAGGCCGCCGACGCTGATCACCGCGCGGTCGCGGATCGGGTCCTCCGTGCCGAGACCCAGGTAGATGAAGGCCCAGCTGCTGAACGCCATGTGAACTCTCCTCGGGGTAGGTAGCTTGATGCCAAGCTAGTTGACTTGATGCCAAGCTAAACTGCGCAGGGTGCAGAAAGATTCCGTGGACCGGATGATCGACGCGTGGGCCGGCACGCAACCCGACCTCGATGTCAGCCCACTCGAGGTGGCCGGCCGCCTCCTGCTGTGTGCCCACCACCTCCAGCAGGCCCTGACCGAGGCACTCCAGCCACTCGGCCTGACCTTCCCCGACTTCGACGTCCTGAACACGCTCCGCCGCCGCGCCGACCCCACCGGAACCAATCCGACGGATCTCGCCGAGTCGGCGCTGATCACCACTGGCGCCATGACCTCGCGCCTCCACCGTCTCGAGCAGGCCGGTCTCATCCGTCGCGTCCCCGACCCCGCCGACGGCCGCGCGGTCCGCGTCAACCTGACTCCCCGAGGCCGCGCCCTCGCCAAACGAGCCCTCACCAAGGTCCTCGCCGCCGACGAAACCTTCCTCGCCCCGCTCACCTCCCCTCAGCGTGGCGAAGTCGCAGGAACCCTCCGTCAGCTCCTGCTATCGGTCGAGGCTGGTTAGCCGGGCGGACCTGTGCCACTCACTAAGTGCCCTCGACGGCGGGTTTCGGACGGCGGCTGAGCGTGGGCTCCTGCGTGCTGCAGAGGTTGGTGAGTGGGGGCGGTCCGCTCCTGAAAGGATCGGGGTCGTGCCGGACAGGTGGGAGTGTGACTTCCATGCGTGAGCAACGCTTCGAGGCCCTGGTGCGGGCGGTTGGCGAGCCGCTGCATCGCTACCTGGTACGCCGAACCGACCCGGCCGCGGTCGACGACGTACTGGCCGAGACGATGCTCGTGCTCTGGCGGCGGATCGACGACGTACCGCACCTGGATGACGTGCTGCCGTGGTGCTACGGCGTAGCTCGGGGGTGTCTCGCCAACGCTCGTCGTGCCGAACGACGCAGGCTGCGGCTGGTCGATCGGTTGGCGCGGACGCCTGCGGTGTCGGAGCCTGCAGAGCACGTCGAGTTGTACGACGCGTTGCGGACGCTCGGGGAGCTCGATCGCGAGGTGGTCATGCTCTGGGCGTGGGAGGGCCTTGCGCCCCAGGCGATCGCGGAGGCCACCGGGCTGACGCCGAACGCGGTGAGTATTCGGTTGCACAGGGCAAAGAAAAAGCTCGCCGTACAGCTGGAGAGAAAGAACGGCGCGACGGCCGGACAGGAACGGGTCATGAGAGGGAGTGAACTGTGAACGACGACGAACTGCTGGCCCAGTTGAAGGCCGCCGACCCGGCGTCACGACGGGGCGCTCCCCAACCGGACCTAGACCGCCTCCTGGAGATCCCTATGAGCACAGACACTCAGACCCGCCCTGCCCATCGCCGCCTGATTCCCGCCGTAGCCGCCGGCCTCCTGATCGCCGCCGGTGGGCTCATCTGGGGCGTCACCGCCGGCAACGACGAGCCACCCATCGCCACTCCGCCGGTCCCGACCGTCAAACTGACCGTCGGCAGCGAGGCCGCCGGCAAGTGCCGCGCACTCGAGGTGGCCGATCTCCAGCGACTGCCGGTCGCCTTCGAAGGCAAAGTCACTGCCGTCACCGGCGACCTGATCTCCCTCAAGGTCGCGCACTGGTACCGCGGCGGCCCCGGCGACAACGTCGAGGTCCAAGCGATGCCGGAAGACGTTCTCACCCTGTTGGGGGTCGACTTCAAGGTCGGCGAAAGTTACCTGGTCTCCGCCGCGAACGGCCAAGTCAGCATCTGCGGCGCCAGCGGTCTCAGCACCCCCGAACTCCGCCAACTCTACGAACAGGCCTACGCCGGCTGACCCGCTGTCGTACACTGTACGGTACAGTGGACGGTTCATGGGTGAAGGAGGCGTTGGGATGGCTGGTGAGGTGGCGGTGCCGTTGTTGCCGTGTGCGTCGATCGACGAGGTGGTGGCGTTCTACGAGGTGCTGGGATTCCGGCGGACCTACCAGCAGCTGCGGCCGAATCCGTACGTCATCGTGCAGCGTGAGGACCTGCGGCTGGACTTCTTCGGGATGCCGGGCTTCGATCCTGCGAACTCGTACGGGACGTGCGTCGTGATGGTGCCGGACACCGGGGAGATCTTCCGGGCATTCGCGGAGGGGATGCGGGCGGCGTACGGGAAGATCCTGGTCGCCGGCATCCCGCGGATGACCCGACCGCGCAAACGCAAGAACGTCGACAACATCTCAGGCTTCTCGGTCATCGATCCCGGCGGGAACTGGATCAGGTTCTTCGCGACCAAGCCGGCGGCCGACGAACCGGACGATGCGGCGCTGAGCAGACTGGGCGCTTCCCTGAAGAGCGCGGTGGTGATGGGCGATTCCAAGGGCGTCGAAGAGCAGGCGATCCGCATCCTCGACTCAGCCCTCAAGCGCTACCGAGCCACAGCAACAGTCGAGGACCTGATCAACGTCCTCGCCTACCGAGCCGAACTGGCAATCCGAGTCGACGACACAGCGGCGGCCCGGGACTACGTCGCGCAGATCCACGACATCCCGTTGACAGACGAGCAACGCACCGCCCTCGCGGAAGTCCTGTCCGGCCTGAATGAGCTCCAAGCTGGTTGATCTCAGTTCTTGTCGGGGTCTGCGGGCCGGTGCTGGATTCGCCGGTTGACTTGACGATGGTGGCGGCGCCACGGCTGACTGCCTCCGGTACCCGGGGGCATCCGTGCGACCTGTTTTGTGGCGGGTACCGGGCGGAGCGTGCGGGTCGCCACTTTGAATGTCTTTGGGCTGCGGGCGAACTGGCCTGGGCGCCGTGCGTTGATGAGTGCGGGGTTTGCGCGGTTCAGGCCGGATCTGGTGGCGCTGCAGGAGGTGGTTGCGAACGATCAGGCTCGGCAGGTGCTCGGCGATGGGTACGAGTTCGCGCACCACAGCGAGCGGGAGAGTAACGGGGAGGGGATCTCGCTCGCGTCGCGTTGGCCGATCACGGCTGTTCATGAAGTTGACCTGCATCTAGGGCCTCGTGCGGCTGGGTTTGCGTGTTCTGCGATGGTGGCTGAGATCGACGCGCCTGGTCCGATCGGGCGGATGTTGTTCGTCAATCACATGCCGGACTGGCAGCTCACCCATGAGGCGGAACGCGAACGCCAGGCCGTTGCGGTCGCCAAGTTCATCGAGGATCTGGTGGGCACAGCCCGCCGACACGTGATCGTGGCCGGCGATTTCAATGCGGCTCCCGATGCCGCCAGCGTTCGGTTCTGGACCGGGAAGCAGTCGCTGGACAACGTGAGTGTCTGCTATCGCGACGCCTGGGCAGCGGTCCACGGCAGCGATCCCGGCCACACGTTCACCCCGGAGAACACGCTCACCACAACCGCCGAGTACGGCGAGTGGGCCACCGAGCTCGGTCGGCGGATCGACTACATCCTCGTCCGATCGACCGGCCACGGGCCGTCTCTCCACATCACCGAATGCCGGCGACTGTTCGACCACCCCACGGAAGGCGTTTGGCCGAGTGACCACTTCGGGGTCGGAGCTGTCCTGGCAATCCCCGCGCGGAGCAAAGGAGTAGACGCATGAAGGCACTGACCTGGCAAGGCAAACGGAAGATCGAGTACGGCGAGGTGCCGGATCCGCGGATCGAGGATCCGACCGATGCGGTGATCAAGGTGACGTCGACCGGGATCTGCGGATCGGATCTCCATCTGTACGAGGTGATGAGCCCGTTCCTGGATGCCGGTGATGTCCTCGGTCACGAGTCGATCGGGATCGTCGAGGAGGTCGGTACCGCGGTCACCAACCTCAGCGTCGGCGATCGCGTCGTCGTACCGTTCCAGATCGCGTGCGGGTCGTGCTTCATGTGCAACCGGAATCTGCAGACCCAGTGCGAGACCACGCAGGTTCGCGAGCAGGGGATGGGTGCGGCGCTGTTCGGCTACACCAAGCTGTATGGGCAGATCCCCGGCGGCCAGGCTGAGTACCTTCGCGTTCCCCAGGCGCAGTACGGGCCGATCAAGGTGCCGCACGGTCCGCCGGATGACCGTTTCGTCTACCTGTCCGACGTGCTGCCGACGGCCTGGCAGGCGGTCCAGTACGCCGGAATCCCGGACGGCGGCACGGTCGTCGTACTGGGCCTTGGTCCGATCGGTGACATGTCCTGCCGGGTCGCATTGCACCACGGGTATCGCGTGATCGGGGTCGATTTGGTCGCCGAGCGGTTGGAGCGGGCGCGGCGATACGGCGTCGAGATCCTCGAGTACGGCGACGATGTCGCGGACGCGATCCTGGACCTGACCGATGGCCGTGGACCGGATTCGGTGATCGATGCCGTCGGCATGGAAGCGCATGGTTCGCCGGGAGCCAAGTTCGCACAGCAGGCGGCCGGGTTGCTGCCCGATGCGATCCAGGGACCGCTCATGCAGAAGGCCGGCGTGGATCGTCTCGCGGCGTTGCTGCTCGCGGTCGAGGTCGTCCGGCGAGGCGGGATCATCTCGTTGATCGGCGTGTACGGCGGGATGGCCGATCCGCTGCCGATGCTGACGATGTTCGACAAGCAGATCCAGCTTCGGATGGGTCAGGCCAACGTCCGGCGCTGGAGCGACGACATCCTGCCCCTGCTCGGCGACGACGATCCGCTGCGCGTCGACACCTTCGCCACGCACCGGCTCCCGCTCTCCGACGGCCCCGACGCCTACGAGATGTTCCAGCAGAAGCGCGACGGCGCCGTCAAGATCCTGCTCACGCCGTGATGGACAACCAAGCCTTCTACCGGGGCTATCTCCAGCGCTGCAACGAATACCGCTTCGACGAGCTCGGCGAATTCGTCGCCGAGGACGTCGAGGTCAACGGCCTGCCGTCCGGCATCACGCCGTACGGCGATGGGCTGCGTTCGGTCGTGGACAGCTATCCGAACTTCCGTTAGGAACTGCACCGATTGCTGGTCGACGGCGATTGGCTCAGTGCCCACTTGTTCGACACGTTCACCACGGTGGACGGTAGGGCCGCCGTACTGCAGGAGTTTGCGTTGTACCGGCTGAGCGGCGGCCGGATCGTGCAGGTGTGGGGCGATCTCGAACAGGATCGGTTGGCGAACCGCTGAGTTAGTGGGGGAGGTTGCGGGTGTTGATGAGTTCTTGGGCGACGTCGCGGAGTTTGCGGTTGGTGT
Source organism: Kribbella sp. NPDC056951 (assembly GCF_042674205.1). Classification (NCBI taxonomy): domain Bacteria; kingdom Bacillati; phylum Actinomycetota; class Actinomycetes; order Propionibacteriales; family Kribbellaceae; genus Kribbella; species Kribbella sp. NPDC056951. The sequence continues at coordinate 471,202 of NZ_JBHUQZ010000004.1, read as the reverse complement.
CCTGGGAATAGCGTCGCAGTACCTCGAAGGCGCGGTCGGCGTCGAGGTCGTAGCGCTCCATCAGGATGCCCATCGCCTGACCGACCAACTTGCGGGCGTCGACCGCGTGGGCCAGTTGCTGCTCGTGCCGAGTGGTGGCGACCGCGACCGACGCGTGGCGGGCCAGGATGTGCGCTACCGCGAGGTCGTCCTGGCCGAAGGCGTCCGCGTGCGTGCTGTACAGGCCGAGCACTCCGAGCGTGCCGGACGCGGTGGTCAGCGGTACGTCGAGGACGCTGCGCACGCCCAGTTCGAGGACTTTGCCCGCCCACTCCGGCCAGCGGTCGTCGGTCGCGGTATCCACGACGAGAACGGTCGAGTGGTCCCGCATCGACTCCGCCAGCGGGCCCTTGCCACCGTCCATCTGCAGTTGGTAGATCTCGGCGACGACCGGGTCGGTGACGGCGGGGATCTCCAGCCTGCCCCCAGCCAGTGACAGCGCGACTCCCGCGTGTGAACAGTCCAGCGCCTGCAGCGCGAACTCGACGACCGCCTGGACGGTCTCCTCGACGTCTGCACTGGCGTGGAGCTCGAGCGCGAGCTGGGCGAACCGCTCAGCCGCGTTGTCGGCGAGGTCGAAGTCTTGATCCATGTCCCCAATCCTCCCTCACCGCGAGGAATGTAATCGGGTACCGGCAGGTAGGCGACCTGGCGAGTCCGGCGAAGCTGATCAGCCGGCGTGGAAGAGGGCGGCTCGGGCGGCGTTGGAGCCGCAGGCGCCGTGGACTCCGCCGCCGGGGTGGGCCGAGGCGGAGGCCAGGTAGAGGCACTTGATGGCGGTCTCGGCGCGGCCGAGGCCCGGCATCGGGCGAAGGAACAGTTCCTGGCGCAGGCCCGACGTACCGCCGTTGACGGCGCCGCCGACGAGGTTGGCGTCGCGGCGCTGGAGCTCGACCGGGCTGAGGATGCGGCGCGCGGTGATGTGCTCGGCGAACCCAGGGGCGAACTGCTCGACCCGGGCCTCGATTCGATCGGCCATTGCCTCCGCTTCGGCGTCGTCCCAGCGCCCGGTCAGGTCTCCGCCGGCGTCGCCGCGCACCTGCTGCGGGACGTGGGTGTAGGCCCACGCGGACTCCGTACCGGCGGGGGACCGCGAGGGATCGGCGGCCGTCATCTGTCCCATCAGCAGGAACGGCCGATCCGGGATCCACCCGTCCGCCAACTGCTTGGACCACCTCCGCAGATCCGGTACCGAGTCCGCGAGATGGGCCGTCCCGGGCGTCAACTCGGGCCTGTCGCGCCACGGGATCGGTGCGTTCAGTGCCCAGTCGACCTTGATCGTGCCCGGATCCCAGCGGAACGCCTTGAGTCGCTGATGCACATGCCGCGGCAGGTCCTCCTCGGCGATGAGCTCCCGGTACAACGCCGGTGCCGAGACATCCGCGAGGATGGCCCGGCGCGCGCCGTACTGGGTCCCGTCATCAGTCCGTACGGCGACCGCGCGGCCCCCGCGGATGATGATCCGGTCGACCCGTGCCTGGCAGACGGTCTTGCCGCCACGAGCCGCGAACCGATCGGCCAACGCGCGCGACAACTCGCCAGCACCACCACGCGGTACGGGATAACCGTGCTGCTGCGCGATCATCACCAGCAACCACCCCATCAGCCCCGACCCCGGCGCGGTCGGCGCGATGTCCGCATGCTGCGAGTTCGTTGCCATCAGCATCTTTGCGGCCTCACCCGCGAACCGCCGGTTGCCGACCCATTGGACCGGCCCAAGCAGCACCTGCAGGCGCTTGAATCCCCTTGCCCCTAAGAGTTCCCGCAGTACGCCGAGTCCTGCGCGCACCGGCGGAAACGGGCTCAGCAGCGCGTCGATCACCGCGGGGCCGACGCGCTCCCAGTCGCCGTACAGATCGAGCCACGCCTGACCGTCACCGGGGTGCAACGCATCGAGCGCCGCCGCCGTATCAGCCGGCTCGGGGTGCACGAGAGCCCAACCGCCGGTCGACAACGGGTTGCCGACCGGAGACGGAGCGTTCGACCACTCCAGTCCGTACTCATCGAGCTTCAGACCTCTGATCGTCGGCGACACCGCAGCCAAGGGATAGAACGAGCTGAACGTGTCATGTACGAAGGCCGGATCAACATCCCGCGAACTCCGCACCGCGCCACCGACCGCGTCATTCGCCTCCAGCAGTACGACGTCCCACCCAGCATCGACCAGCAAGTTCGCCGCCACCAGCCCATTCGGCCCAGCCCCGACGACAACAGCATCACTCATGGTGTGGCCAGGGGGTTGGTGGCGGGGCCGTCGAGGACCTTGCCGTCGGGGGTGAAGCGGGAGCCGTGGCAGTTGCAGTCCCAGGTGGTGTCGCCTTGGTTCCAGCGCAGTGGGCACCCGAGGTGCGTGCAGACCGGTACGACGGTGTGCAGCCGGCCGTCGTGGTCGCAGTAGGCTCCGACGGTCTTCCCGTCGAGGTCGTACAGGCCGCCCTCGCCAACCTCAACGTGGTCCAGGCCGCCGCCGACCAGCCGGCGTACGTGACCGGCGACGAGCTCCTTGCCGACCTTGAGGTTGTCCTTCACCAGCGTGGCAACGGAGTGGGCGTCGCCGATCCGGCCTGCGTCGTACAGGGCACCGAATTCGTTGTCTCGCTTGAGGATCAGGTCCCGAAGGATGCCTGCAGCAATGGTTCCGTTGCTCAGTCCCCATTTGTGCATGCCGGTGGCAACGAGGACTGGCGAGCCGGGTGCCTTGCCGACGTACGGAAGGTGGTCCGGCGTGCTGTAGTCGTGGGCCGACCATCGGTACTCCGGTTCGAGTCGCGTATTCCACAGTGAGCCGGCCCAGTCGGCGAGGCTGCGGTAGGCGGCGTCGGTGTCGGACTGGTCGCCGACCTCGTGACCGCTGCCGACGACGATCAGCCCGTTCGGACCACCGCTCGGCCAAGGTCTGGTCGATCGGGTTGGCCCGTCGGCCGAGATCGCCATCCCGGTCGGTGCCGGAACCGGAAGCCGGACGGCGATGCCGTGGGACTGCTGCGGGCGAGTCCGGGCGAAGTAGCCGCCGAGAGTGCCGAACGGGAGCAGCGTCGCCACGATCGCGTGGTCCGCGCGGATGACCGCGCCGGGCTCGGTCTTGGCCTCGATCCCATCATCGAGTTCCGTCACCCGGGTGTGTTCGAAGATCCGCCCGCCGGCCGCGATGAACGCTTCCGCCAGTCCAGCGAGATACCGCGCGGGATGGAGCTGCACCTGGTTGTCGAAGCGGACGACCCCGGTCGCCTTCACCGGTAGGTCCAGGCCGGCTGCGAAGCTCGCCGGCAACCCGAGCTCGGCTGCAACCTCCGCCTCTCGCCGGAGATCCAGGTCCTCCGTGGCGTAGACGAAGGCAGGAGTGCGGATGAACTCGCAGTCGATACCAAACCTGTCGACCAACGCCGCGACCCGTTCCACTCCAGCCTGATTCGCCATCGCATACTGCCGAGCCACCTCGACACCGTGCCGGTCAACCAGCTGGGCGTAGATCGCGCCGTGCTGCGAGGTGACCTTCCCGGTCGTGTTCCCGCTGGTCCGCGCGCCGATCCGGTCGGCTTCGACAAGCACGACGTCGGCGCCCTCCAGTTGGAGTTCCAACGCCGTGGTCAGGCCGACCACGCCACCACCCACCACGAGTACGTCGGTACGGCGGTCGGCGCCGATCCCGTCGTACCGGGACATGTTCGCAGTGGCGAGCCAAACGGATGCGGAGGTCGTCATACCCGTTCGGTACCCATGCGGGAATCAACCAGCTGATGACGGGCACCGGGGTCGGCGATCACAGAGTCCATCACAGCTTGGAGGAATGGCGATGAGCACGATCACGCAGTCCATCGATGTCGAGGTGCCGGTGACGACGGCGTACAACCAATGGACGCAGTTCGAGTCGTTCCCGCAGTTCATGGAAGGCGTGGAGGAGATCCGTCAGCTGGATGCGACGCACAACCACTGGGTGGTGAAGGTCGGTGGGGCGACGCGCGAGTTCGACGCGACCGTGACCGAGCAGCATGCCGATGAGCGGGTGGCGTGGAGGTCGGACTCGGGTCCGCAGCACGCCGGGGTCGTCACCTTCCACAAGCTCTCCGACACCACCAGCCGGGTGACCGCGCAGATGGATATCGACCCGGAGGGCTTCCTGGAGAAGGTGGGCGACAAGCTCGGTGTGGTCGAGGGGCGCGTGAAGGGCGATCTCCAGCGGTTCAAGGAATTCATCGAGGAGCGCGGCGGCGAGACCGGTGGCTGGCGCGGCGACGTACCGCGATAGTTGCTCCAATCAACGGATCCCCCACCTGCTGAGGTGGGGGATCCGTTGGTTGCGGGGTGGCTCAGCTTTCGCCTGCGCTCTCGACCTTCTTCTTCAGCTCGTCCTTGGACAGACCCGAGGTGCCGGAGATGTCGGCGTTGGCGGCCTGCTGGGCCAGCTGGTCGCGCGTCATGTCGCCCGGTTGCTCGCCGAGGTGTTCCTTGCGGCTGGCGGCGAACGCGTCACCGAGTTCGGCCCGGCGCTGATCGGACAGGTTCGACCGCATTCCGGGCAGAACCTTGGTCTCTTCCTCTTCGACGTGGTGGGTGACCGCGTCGACCAGGTTCTGCAGGACGGTGTCGAAGTCGGCCGATGCCGGGTCGGTCGCGGCGAGCTTGGCCAGCAGTTGGTCGGCCTCGATGTGCTCCTGCTGGCTGTGCGACACCTCTTCCTTCTCGCCGGCCTCCGCGGCGGCCACCGGGTAGACCTCGGCCTCCTCGGCGCGGCTGTGTGCGGTGAGCAACGTCGTCAATACCGGCAGTAGGTTCGGGCGCTTCTCCGGGCTGTTCTTGAGTTCTTCGAACAGCCGCTCGACCTCACGGTGGTCCTGCAGGATCAGGTCCACGACGTCAGCGGACATCGTTGCCTCCTTCGCTCGATGAGATGACGGCGCCCCGGTACCCAGCCGAAACCAGCCGGTTCGCGCATGAGATCGGAGCAGGTGGGTAATTGAGAGCCATTCTTTGACCGCGGTCCAGATGCGTGCCGCGCCGTGACGTGAGTGTCGCGAGGTCAAAATGACTGTTTCTGTGAGTAGTTCTCAGCAATTGGCGCCGATGGAGTGTTCGTCGGCAGCGGATCGGGCCGCCCGGGAGGCGGCGACGGTCGAGTTGTTCGAGCAGCGGGGCCGGACGACGGATCCAGGCGAGCAGCAGCTGTTGCTCGAGCGGATCGTGGAGCTGAATCTGGAGATCGCCCGGGGGATCGCGCAGCGGTTCCGGGGGCGCGGTGTCGAGCAGGAGGATCTCGAGCAGGTGGCCTTCGTCGGGCTGATGAAGGCGGCGACGAACTACCGGCTGGACGCCGACACGCCGTTCATCGGATACGCCGTACCGACGATCAGAGGCGAGGTACGGCGGTACTTCCGCGACTCGGCGTGGACCGTCCGGATCCCGCGGCGGTTGCAGGAGTTGCAAGGGCTGGTGTCGGCGAAACTGCCCGACCTGGAGCAGGAGCTGGGCCGCGAGCCGACAACCGAGGAACTGGCCGCGTATCTCGAGGTCGACGTCGACGAGATCGAGCAGGCGCTGGCAGCCAAGGGCTGTTTCAACACGCTGTCGCTGGATCGGCCGGCCGAGGACAACGGGTTGAGTCTGGCCGACCTGGTCCCGGATCAGGAGGACACCGCGGTCAGCCAGTTGGAGGCAGTGGACATGCTGCAGCCGATCCTGGAGGACCTCGGTCCGCGGGAACGCCGAATCCTCGAACTGCGGTTCATCGAAGGCTGGACCCAGTCCGACATCGGCGCCGAGATCGGCGTCAGCCAGATGCAGGTATCCCGCCTGCTGCGCCGAACCCTCACCACCTTGCGCGAACGCCTGACTCCCTTGCAGGCAGCGGCTTGACTGTGAATCAAGTCCGGGTGATGACGTGGAATATCTGGTGGCGCTTCGGTCCTCGCTGGCAGGAGCGCCAACCAGGCATTCTCGCGACGATTCGCCGCTTCACACCCGACATCGTCGGGCTGCAGGAGGTGTGGGGTTCGGAGGCTGGAACGCAGGCTGATGAGCTGGCCGATGCCTTGGGCATGTATGCCGCATTCGCCGCGCCCTCGTATCCCGCGCCGCCGGACGACTCCGAGGTCGAACTGGGAGTCGCGCTGCTCAGTCGCTGGCCGATCACTCAGTACGACGGGGTCGTGATGCCGTCTCGTCATCGGGCGTGGGATCCCGTCGTACTGAAGGCTGTAGTGGAGCATCCAGCCGGGCCGTTGCCGATTCTGGTGGCCTGTCTGGAGCACGCGACCACCTACAGCGACGATCGCTTGGCTCAAGCCGCGCTGCTGGCCGATCTTGCGACCGACCCGTCGACCGACGGACCGTGCCCGTCGCTGGCGATCGGCGACCTCAACGCCGCGCCCGACAGCGCCGTACTGCGGCCGATGCGCGACGTACTGATTGATGCCTGGACGGGGGATTCGGATGCGGTCACCCTGCCGTCCAGCCATCCGTCGGCTCCGCTCGAAGCTGGGCCAGAACTGGTTGATCAGCGCATCGATCACATCTTCTACCGACCAGGCCACGAGGATCAGCTGGTCAACGTCGAGTCGGCGACGATCTGCGGAGATGCGTACGACGGTGTCTATCCGTCCGATCACCGGCCGGTCATCTGCGACTTCCGCTGGCGCGATCGATAGGAGACGGCTCGTGTTCGAGGGCTTTCAGCTGGATCGGATCGGCGGACTGCGAGTGCGGCACGGCGGTTCCGGGCCGCCCGTGGTGCTGCTGCACGGACATCCCAGGACACACACGACGTGGTGGCAGGTCGCGCCCGAACTCGCTCGGGAGTTCACCGTGGTCTGCCCGGATCTCCGCGGGTACGGCGAGTCGCACAAACCGCTTTCGGATGCGACCCACACGCCGTACTCGAAGCGATCGATGGCTCGCGACATCACGTCGCTGATGTCTGAACTCGGTCATGAACGCTTTGCCATCGTCGGCCATGACCGAGGCTCGTACGTCGCCTATCGGACCGCACTGGATTGGCCGGAACGGATCACCAAGCTCGTGGTCATCGACGGGGTGCCGGTGGTCGAGGCGTTGGAACGGTGTGACGCCAAGTTCGCCGCGGACTGGTGGCACTGGTGGTTCTTCGGTCAACTAGCGAAGCCGGCCGAACGGGTGATCTGCGCCGATCCCGAAACCTGGTACAACGCCTGGACCTCGAACGGCCCCGACCAACTGGGACCGGAGAACCACGCCGACTTCCTCGCGGCGATCCGCAACCCGGCCACCGTGCACGCGATGCTCGAGGACTACCGCGCCGGCCTGGGCGTCGACCGCCAAGCCGACGAAGACGATCGCGCAGCCGGCCGCCAGCTCACCTGTCCCACCATGATGTTGTGGTCGACGCGGGACGACATCGAAGACATCTACGGAGATCCCTTGCAGGTATGGCGTTCCTGGTGTCCACAGATCGTTGGTCACGGCATCGACTCGACCCACCACGTCGCGGAGAACGCGCCCGCCGAACTGGTTCGCAGCCTGCAAACCTTCTTGCAAACCTAGCCCGACGGGCGCCCGTGCGGATCAGTTCCACCAGTAGAAGTGATAGCCGCCGCCCTTGTAGTAGATCTCGCCGACGATGTAGTTCTTCACGAACCCGTAGTCGTACCACTGCGCCCAGCACGCGTCATAGTCGTAGCCGCAGGAAACCTCGCCCTCGGCCTGCACTCCCGCCTGCGCCCCGGTGGCCCCACCGCAAGCCACCGCCACAACCATCGTCGCCACCGCGATCATCCGTCTACCCGTACTCATCACTCCGCCCTCCAGCCGTTGGTCACGCCTTGTATCTCAACCGGTACCCACGGTGATAGCCGCGAAGCATGCGGCTGAACTGGTACATGCTCTTGTGGTTATATAGCTAGCTGGGTATGTTGGTGTGCGTGAGCGTTCCCTTCGCGGTCCTGGCCGAGCCGAGACGGCAGCAGATCCTCGAGTTGCTGCGGCAGCGGCCGCGCCTGGTCGGTGAGCTGACCGACGAGCTCGGTCTCAGCCAGCCCGGTGTCTCCAAACACCTGCGTGTCCTGCGTGAGGCAGGGCTGGTTGGTGTGCGGCACGACGCGCAGCGCCGGTGGTACGAACTGCGGCTGGAGCCGCTGCGCGAACTGGACACCTGGCTGCATCCCTACCGGGTGCTGTGGAACCGCGCTCTGGACGACCTCGAAGAGCACCTCGACACCATGCCGGAAGGATGACGATGGCGAACGAAAACCTGCGGAAGATCGAGGGCCGCTCGGTACTGCGCATGGAGCGGCAACTGCGGCATCGACCCGAGAAGGTCTGGCGCGCACTGACCGATCCGGCTGAGCTGATCCACTGGTTCCCCGCGTCTGTGCAGCTCGAGCCGCGGATCGGTAGCCGCGTCGAGTACCAGATGGACGGCGAGTCGGGCGGCGACGGGCAAGTGCTCGAGTTCGATCCGCCCCGAGTGTTCGCCATCACCTGGAGCGGCGAGGTTCTCCGCTGGGAGTTGCTACCCACCGACGACGGCTGCCTGCTGGTCCTCACCCACACCTTCGACGACCACTTCGGCGCTGCAAGCTTCGCCTCCGGCTGGACCCTCTGCCTGGATGCCCTGGACCAACGCCTCCTCGGCAAATCAACCGACATCGCCCCAGACACCGGCGAACTCCACGACCGCTTCCTGGAACTGCTCAACCTCAACCAAGGCACGGCCGAACAAACCCCAGACGGCTGGACCATCCGCTTCGAACGCCAACTCACCCGCCCCGCCGACACAGTCCGACCCCTGCTGGCGTCGTACCAGGATCCCAACGTCCACTACGAACTCACCCAGGGCACCGGCCACGGCGCCCGCCTGATCCTCACCCAGACCGGCCTACCCACCCCAGACAAAGCCCTGGCCACCTGGCGCGAACGCCTGGACAACCTCGCCACCGACCTACTGAAGACCCCGCCGGCCGAGTAGGGAATCGACGACGCGACAGACAGTGACGGTCCAGGCGGTCTTGGTGACGCGGGAGCTTATCGTTTAAGTTCTTGCCGCTCCGGCCCTCGCGCAGCGGCCGGAGAAGGTGGTAGGACGGCCGCATGCAGTTGTCATCAGCACCATTCCTCTCGGCCTCCGCGGAGCCGCTCTACCGTGCTGCCGTCGTGAGCGGGAGGACGTGTTTGGAGGACCTGGCCGAGCGCGCCGGTGTCGACCGTGCCGCCGCTGAGCACGAGGTGCAGGTGTTGGCTGCCATCGGTCTGCTTGAGGTTGGTGACGGGGTGATCGAGGCGATTGCTCCGCGGATGCCGCTGGAGCAGGTTGCGGTCGAGCATGCGAAGGCGGCTGACGCTGCTCGGCGGCTGGCCTCGGTCTTCGCGGACATCTGGAGCGAAGCCGGCGGTCGGCCGAACTTCGTGGAGGTCATCGCCGACGAGACCCGGATCAACGCGGTTGAAGCGAAGCTGATGGATGACACGGCCGCTACCGTCGACGGTTTGTGCATCGGCCCCGTGTCACCGCGGAAAGTGCAGCCCGGGATGAAGATCCCGCGGCCCGAGGTGGCGGTCGGGTTTCTCGACGCCTTGGCGCGCGGCGTCCGGGGGCGCGGCCTCTATGGCGTGTCGGTTCTCGAGGACTTCGAGGGACTTGCCGCCGTCCACCAGTGCATCGCGGCCGGCGAACAGGCGCGCGTCTTCGCGCAGGTGCCACTCAACCTGATGGTGTTCGACGACAAGCGTGCGTTGATCACGGTGCCCGGCCAGGAAGGCGCACGGCGTTCGGCCATCGTCGTCCACGAGTCCGGCCTGCTCGACTGCTTGGTCGGCCTCTTCGACATCTTCTGGCAGATGGGCGTGCCGCTGTCGGCAGAGTCTCAGGTGGTCGACGCGCTGGGTGGTCCCGGTCCGGAAGAACAGCAGCTGCTGTCCTATCTCGCTGCGGGGCTCACCGACGAGGCGATCGCCCGCGACCTCGGGGTGAGCGCTCGAACGGTCGGCCGGCGGATCGCTCGGCTTGAAGAGGTGCTCGGCGCCCACAGCCGATTCCAGTTGGCCGTCCAGGCGAGTCGCCGGGATTGGATCTGACCTACGGAACGGCTCCGGCGCACCTACGCCGGAGCCGTCCGTTCAAGGGTTACTCCGACACGGTTGCGGTGAACGCGCCGGATCCGGAGTCGGCCTTCACCACGATGCGGTAGGTACCCGCCGTGTTGTTGTAGGTGAACGACTCGTCCGGGTTCGGGGTGATGCCCTGGGCAACTGTCGTCCAGGAGCCGAAGCGCTGCTTCTGCAGGTAGACGTCGAAGTCGGCGCCGGTCGGCCCGTCGAGGCAGACCTTGAGCTGACCCGCGTCACTGTCGGTGAAGGCGGGGAACGTCTTGCTGCCGCCCGAGGCGAGGGTGCCGGTGTACTTGAGCTGGCCGGTGCACGTCCCGCCACCGCCGCTGGTGGAGACGACCCAGGAGAACGACACGCTGGCCGTCTTGCCGGCGGCGTCCGTGACCTTCGCCGTCACCGACGAGGTGGCCGCGGTGGTCGGCGTACCGGAGATGAGGCCGGTCGACGCGTTGACCGTGAGGCCGGCCGGGAGACCCGTCGCCGACCACGAGTACGGCGTCGTACCGCCGGTCGCGGCGAGCTGCAGCGTGTCAGCGGTCCCGACCGTGCTGGTCTGCGAGCCGGGGTTGGTGACCGCAGGAGCGCCGGGCTCGGGGTTGCCGGTGCCACAGGTCTCGGTCGTCGCCGCGACGGCGATGGCCGTGTACGCCTTCTCGACCGCCAGGCACTCGGCCGAACCCTGGCCGTACAGGTCCTTGGCGGACTTGATCGAGCCGGTGCGGGCGTCGGAGTACTTGCTCGACGACGTCAGGTACGTCGCCAGCGTGCGGTACCAGATCTTCTCGGCCTTCGCGTGACCGATGCCGGTCACGGCCGCGGCGCCGGAGCAGGTGGGGGAGTCGTAGTTCTTCCCGTTGATCGTCTTGGCGCCCGAGCCCTCGGACAGCATGTAGTACCAGTGGTTGAGCGGGCCCGAGGAGAAGTGCGGGTCGAGGCTGCCGAGCGTCGACGACCAGCAGTCCTTCGACCGGCCGTCCTTGCTGGGCTTGTCCATGTAGCGCAGCGGCGTGCCGTTGCCGTTGATGTCGATCTCTTCGCCGATGAAGTAGTCCGGTACGTCGTTGGGGTTGTTCACGTAGAACTCGACCGCGGTACCGAAGATGTCGGAGTTCGCCTCGTTCAGGCCCCCGGCCTCACCGCTGTACACGAGTCCGGCGGTGTTCTCGGTGACACCGTGGCTCATCTCGTGCGCCGCGACATCCAGCTCGGTGAGCGGGGCGGCGTTACCCGCACCGTCGCCGTACGACATCTGCGTGCCGTCCCAGAACGCGTTGACCATCGCGTTGGCGAAGTGAACGCGCGAGCGGGCGCCGCGGCCGTCGTTCCAGATGCCGTTCCGGCCGAGCTGTGTCTTGTAGTACTCAAAGGTCTTCTGCGCGCCGTAGAGCGCGTCGACGGCAGCTGACGCACGGTCGGACTGCGCACCCGTGCCCCACTTGTCGTCGGCGTCGGTGAAGAGGTCACCGTCCGGGCCCTCACCCGTGTTCGGGTCGCCCTGGTTGTGTACGTCGGTGGCGGTGTTGCCCAACGAGTCGCGCATCTCGAAGCCGCCGCCGGACTTGGCGGTGGTGTTGATGGTGACGTTGCCGACGAAGATGCCGTTGCCGGTACCGGTCTTGATCTCGTCGTCGCTCAACAGCACGGCGCCGCTGTTGGCGTCCACGTACGTGTGCAGCCGGGTCGGAACCTGGTTGGCGCGAATACCGGTCGTCAGTACGTCGTACGCCAGCTTCGGGCCCTGGTCGGTCACCAGGACGACCAGCTCGTTCGCGGCGGCCTTCTCGTCCTTGGTGGCCTGCGAGGCGGCAAGACCCTTCGCCTGTGCCGTCTTCTTGGAGACCTTCGGGGTCCGCGACGCGGGCGCGATGCTCTTGCGGCCGAGGTTGTACGTGACCTGTTCGACCGAGCCCTTCGCGTCCTTGTGGGCGACCAGGTCACCACCGATGACACGGAGCCCATCGAGGGTGCGCTCGTACCGCACATGCTTGCCGCCGTCGGCATCCTCGAGGACAGCCTTGACGGTCAGCTTCTCACCTGACGCCAAGCCCAGGGCGGACGCACTCGCCGAAGCACGCGCCTGCTCGTCGGCAGTCAGGGACTTCGGCTCCTGGGCGACAGCGCCAGGGGGAGTCTGGTCGGCGTTGGCCGAGAACACCGGCACCATCACCAGCCCAGCAGCGAGGAGGCCGCTGACAGCGGCCACCCTGGTCTTGGTTCGATTCACAACTGCTCCTTAGGCGGAGGCCGACGATCGGTCGGCCTGACACGCGCCGGCCGCGTAGGGGCAACGGCAGGCGCTTGGGGTGCTCCGAGTTTGGGCACCCCGCCTGAGCAGTGGAAGACGTCACGTTGTCGGAGATCGGCACCGCCGATTTACGACATCACCTCGGGCTCCGGACATCGTTGCCAAAGGCCCCGACGCGCAGCGACATCACTGGGGCGAGCAGAGCGTCTGATCGGTGGTGTGCCGGACGCACCAGGTGGCTCCAGGCCACCCTTGCCTGGCGTCCGCCGGACTCACGAACTGCCGCGGCCACCCCTCTGCATCGACGCCCAGGTACTTACCGGTACTGCGGGATTGGATCAGGGTGGCGCCCCCGATCACCCGGATCAACCACTCCTGGTCCGGGTGGTGATGGCTGCTGTCACAAGGACGGGCGTTGACCGCGTTGGTCGAGTGGCCCCAGATGGCATCGAGGCATTTGTAGGGACTGGAGTACGGCAGAAACACTTCGTAGTAAGCGTCCGCGCCACTGGACTGGTTCGTCAACCACCACTCTTGGGGGTGGATGCTCTGACATGGCTTGAGGTAGAGCGCTTGTTCGTCGGACCCGAGAGTGAGACAGGTCTGCGTCACGGCGTTCCGAAATCGCATGTGGCCCCAGTATTCCCCCGGATAACCGGAGGCCTGCGGGACGGCGACCAGCGTGGTGGCGAGAAGGACAAGGAAGCTGAGCGCTCCGCGCACGAATCTTGGCATAGCGCGATGTTCGCCGCATCCTCATTGCACGGTCAGAGGCGATCGACTCGATCCACGGTCAGCATTGTCCTCCCCTTAGGGCATCGGGCCGTGCGGCCAGAGGAATGGTTCCTGTTGCCGGCGGGCAGGTGGGCTCAGATCGCCGGTCGGATCCGGGCGCCACAACCGGACCGGCGGCGACACCTAGTGGGGAGCTCGGACACCTGACCAGATGTCCGAACTCCCCGCCAGGTGACCGCAGTACACCTGCTCACCCACACATCGGACAGGGGAATGGTTATCCCTGGACGCTGATGATGGTCTTGCCTTTGACTCGTTCGGTGGGGTTGAAGGCGGCGACGGCGTCGTCGAGGGAGGCGATGTTGCCGATGACGGTGCGCAGTCGTCCTTCGCGCACTCGCTGGGCGAGCTCACCGAGTTGGGCGCGATCGGCCTCGACGACGAAATCGATCGCCAGACCATCAGCCGGCCGCGCCTCCGGCGGACCTGCGATGGTGATCAATGTTCCGCCCGCGCGGACGAGGCCTGCGGACTGCTTCAGGATCTCGCCACCGAAGATGTCGAACACCAGGTCGACTCCGCCGACGTCCGCCAGCGAGTCCTGCTCGGGATCGACGAACTCGTGGGCGCCGAGGTCCAGCGCGGTTTGCCGATCACCGGCCCGCCCCGTGCCGATCACATACGCACCAACTTCGCGGGCCAGTTGTGTCACCATCGAGCCCACGCCGCCCGCGGCACCGTGCACGAGCACGCTCTGCCCCACCTGAAGGCGACCGTGCACGAACAAGCCCTGCCACGCGGTCAATCCCGAGATCGGCAGACTCGCACCCACCGTGAAGTCGATGTCACCCGGCAACGGGGCGAGGTTCCGCGCCTCGACCGCGACGTACTCCGCCAGGGTGCCGTCACGCGTCCAGTCGGTGAGGCCGAACACCCGCTGACCCACCGACAAGCCCCGCGTGCCGTACCCAAGAGCAGAGACCACACCCGCGACCTCGTGCCCGGGCACCGACGGCGTCCGATCCCGACCGAGCCGATCGGTCCAAGTCCCGTCCCAGTCCAGCTCCCCCGTGGTGAACCCTGACGCGTGAACCTCGACCAGCACATCGTTACCCGCCGCCTCCGGCAACGGATGGTCCACCAACTTCATCCCGGCCGTCCCCGCGGCCTGATCCGACACCACGATCGCCTTCATCGCACATTTCCTTTCTCCAGCCCAGGCGCATTGGCCTCAGCGCTTACTGATCGTTGGTTTGCAGCGAGTCGCCGGTCGCGGACACATAGACGACCAACAGCTTGGCCGGCTCGGTCTTGCTCGCATTGGCCGCGACGACGTGGTGGGCACCTGGATTCTCGAACCAGTTCTCGCCTTGCCGGAAGGTGGTCGCCGGGCCGGCGTCGACCTGGCTTCGCACACTGCCTTGTAATACATAGGCGTACACGAACGCCTGCCCGTGCCGATGAGCCGGCGCGGCGGCGCCCGGCGCGAAGTCGACGATCTGCGACGTAAACGTCTTGCCCTCGACGTTGGGCAAAGCCTGCTGCAGAAGGACATTCACCGCGGGCGGCGACAGCGCCGTACTCTCATTGCCACAGGCTGTCGCGCTGACGAGCATGGCAACGATCAATAGACGACACACCGCCGAGACGCGCGCGAACACGGTCGCGACCGGCCGCAGTCTCTCGTGAGTCAACATGACTCTGAGGCTAGCCAGCATTGAGCATTCAACCTGGTGCCATTTGGGACCCGCGAACGGGAACCAATTGAGGGGTCAGCGCAGGGTGCGCACCAAGGCGTCCAGCGCCCCGGACCAACCACTGGCAGAGGGCGCGGCGAATCCCACGACCACACCTTGACGCTCCGACGTACAGCCAGGGTTGCGGAACAACTCGAGCGGCTCGATCGCGAGCTGTTCCCGGGCGGCGCGCTGCACGAGTTCGGCCTCGCTCCGACCGGGCTGTTCGAGGACGACGTGCAGCCCGGCCGCCATCCCGGTCACGCGCGTCGTGGGACAGTGCCGGCTGATTGCCTCCAGCAACTGCTCGCGCCGGCGCCGGTACTGCGTCCGCATCGCCCGAATGTGCCGGTCGTAGGCCCCCGAGTCGACGAAGTCGGTCATCGCCAACTGGCTGACGAACCCGACGGATTCCTCCGCCCATCCCTTCTCCGCGACGATCGAACCGACCAGCCGATCCGGTACGACGAGCCACCCCAGCCGCAACCCCGGAGCCAGGGACTTGCTCGCAGTCCCCAGGTACACCACACGATCGTGGTCCAACCCCTGCAACGCACCCACCGGCGACCGGTCGTACCGGAACTCGCCGTCGTAGTCGTCCTCGATCACCAACGTGCCCCGCCGACGCGCCCAGTCGACCACCGCCGCTCGCCGATCGGACTGCAACGCGACGCCCAGCGGGAACTGGTGCGACGGCGTGAGCAACACCGCCCCCAGATCCGGTATCTCATCCAACGCGGACAGGTCGGCACCGTCGCCGTCAACAGGAAGCAGAACAGGTTCGATCCCGGCCTTCAGCAACGCCGGTCGCTGCGTATGAAGACAGAACTCCTCGATCGCCACCTTCGTGACCCCAACCTTCACCAGCACCGCCGCAACCAGCCGCAGCCCCTCCGCCGCTCCACTACAAATGACGACATTGTCCGCGTGCGCGTGCAAACCCCTGGCCCGCGCCAGATACCCGGCTACGACCTCACGCAGTTCGCTCCGCCCGTGCGGATCGACGTACCCAAAGGCTTCGAACGGCGCGTTGGTCACCGTCCGCTTCACCGCCCGAACCCACTCCTCCCGAGGAAACGACGAGAGGTCAGGCCACCCGGGCCGCAAATCATGCACAAACCGCGGCCGAGCCACCGGCGTCCGCGCCCGCTTCCCCACAACCCCCACCGACCGCCGCGACACCTCGGTCCCCGAACCGTGCAGCGCCGTAAGCCATCCCTCGTTGACCAACTCCGAGTAGACGCGCACCACAGTGCTACGCCCAACCCCAAGGTCACCCGCCAGCACCCGACTAGCCGGCAACCGAGTCCCCGGAGCCAACCGCCCACTCCGGATCGCCTCCCGAAACGCGCTCATGAGCCTTGCGCGAACGTTTCGCCCGACGTTGTCCACCGAGCCCAGATGCAGGTCAAGGCCCGACTTCCGGACGCTACGGGTCGTCCCCTTGGTCACATCGACCCACGATACGGGTCTGTGCAGTGGAACTGGCTGTAGCTCTTGCTGCACACAGAGTGAAGGCGTACAGTCCGGCAGAACGTGAAGCTTGCTCACTTTCGGTCCGAGGGGTTCGCCATGTCGCTGAGTCGTCGTCATGTCCTCGCCGGTGCGGTTGCGGCACCGGTCGCCATCGGGTTGTCCGGCGGGGTGTCCGCCGCGGCCGAGCCGGGCTTGCGCGTCGGCGTCGGGATCGGGGATGTCACCGGGCCTGCGGCGGAGAACGGCATGATGGGTTACTCGATGCCGCAGCAGCAGACGGCCGGCATCCATCTGCGGACCCGGGCCCGCGCGTATGTCGTCGACGACGGCGGACGGCGGATCGTCTTCGTGACGGCCGAGCTCGGCCAGCTGTTCCAGTCGGTTCACCAGGGCGTGCTTCGGTCGCTCGCCGGCAGGTACGGCGCCCTCTACACCGAGCAGAACGTACTCCTCAACGCGACGCACACCCATTCGGCGTGCGGCGGCGATTCGCACTACGCGGCGTACGATCTGTCGATCCTGGGCTTCCAGCAGCAGGTCTACGACGCAGTCGTGGACGGCATCGTCGACGCCATCGGCCGGGCCCATGACGACCTCGCACCCGGGTCGATCACCATCGGCCGAACGGAGCTGACCGGGGCGAGCGTCAATCGCTCACGCGTCGCCTTCGAGCTCAACCCGGACAAGGCGCACTTCCCTGACGCGATCGACCCCGCGGTGACCGTACTGCGTTTCCGCCAAGGCACCCAGGACGTCGGTGCGATCACGTGGTTCGCCACTCACGGGACATCGATGAGCAACGGAAATCACCTGATCAGCAGCGACAACAAGGGGTACGCGGCCTACACCTGGGAGCACGACGATGCCGGCGTCCGTTATCTCGACGGCGCGCCCGGCTTCGTCGCGGCCTTCGCCCAGAGCAACGCCGGCGACATGTCACCGAACCTGAACCTCCAGCCCGGCACACCCGAAACCGAGTTCGCGAACACCAAGCACATCGGCGAGCTGCAGTTCCAGGCCGGTCAGCGCGCGTTCGAGGCGGCGAACGAAGTCATCACCGGCGGCGTCGACTACCGGACGTTCTACGTGAACATGTCGAATGTCGCGGTCGACGGACGCTACACGCCGAACGGCAAACCACAGAAGACCTGTACGGCGGCGATCGGTGTCTCGATGCTTGCCGGGAGCACCGAAGACGGCCCGGGCCTGCCGCTACCGGAGGGCGCGAAGAATCCCTTCATCGACTGGCTGGGTGGGACCGACGCGCCGATCCCGCAGGCTCTCGCGGACGCGCAGGCGCCGAAGCTGATCGCGGTCCCGTTCGGGTTGATGAAGCCGTACCCGTGGGTGCCCGAGGTGCTCCCGCTGCAGATCATGCGGATCGGCCAACTGCACCTGCTCGGGCTTCCGGCCGAGATCACCATCGTCGGCGGGTGGCGGCTGCGGAAGACCGTTGCCGCGGAGCTCGGCGTACCGGTGGAGAACGTGCTGGTGCAGAGCTTCGCCAACGCCTACAGCCAGTACGTGACGACACCAGAGGAGTACGACTCACAGCAGTACGAAGGCGGCTCGACGTTGTTCGGCCGGTACACGTTGCCGGCGTACCAGCAGGAGTTCGCGAAGCTCGCCGCTGCGATGAAGGCCGGCACGACCGTGCCGCCCGGGCCGACCCCGCGCGACCTGCGCGGCAAGCTCGTCAACTTCCAGCCCGGTGTCGTCTTCGACGGCCCGCCGCCGGGAAAGAAGTTCGGTGACGTCCTCACCGCGCCGAAGCCCACCTATCAGCCCGGTGCGCAGGTAGCGGCCGGCTTTGTCACCGGCCACCCGAAGAACGACCTGCGGCGCGACGACACCTTCCTCGAGGTCCAGCGCTCAGTGAACGGCGTCTGGGTCCGGCACGCGGACGACGGCGACTGGGCCACCAAGTTCCACTGGACCCGCACTTTCGGCGCCGAATCCCGCGCCGACATCACCTGGGACATCCCCGCCGATACCCCGGCCGGCAAGTACCGCATCGTCCACCACGGCGCCTGGAAGGAGTTCCTCACCGGAAAGATCAGCACCTTCAGCGGTGCCACCCCGCCCTTCCTGGTCACGACCTGACCCGACCCGCCCAAGCCCCCGACCACCGGCCAGGAGCTTGATCCGGCGGCTACTTCAACGTGCGCGGCTCGCCGGGTTAGGGTCGCGGATGCGAAAGATCCTGGTCCTGATCGTTGCGGCGGCGCTGGCGAGCGGTTGCTCCGCCGCTCCGCAGGCCGACGGCTCCGCACCCACGGCACTGCCTGCGACCCAGAGCCCGCCCGCCACCACTCCAGCCGTTTCGTCAGGGACGAAGGCGCCGATCGCTCTCGGGTCGTTGCGGCTGCAGTCACGCTGGTGGACGTGGGCGTCGGCCACGGAGACCAGGAATCCGGTGCTCGACACTACGGGTGGTCTCTGCGGGAACGGTCAACCAGACGACATCTGGCTGGTCGCCGGCAGTTTCGGCGGCAAGGTTTCGCGCAAGTGCAACTGGCCTGCTGAACGTCCCTTGGTAGGTCCGGTGGTCAACCTGGTCGACACCGAACAGGGATGCCGGACCTTCCTGGCCAACGCGACGGGCAGCGTCACGTTCGACGGACGGCCCGTCCCGGTCCAGCGGCTCGAAGCCGAGAACATCCGGTTCACCGCTGAGGCGGACAACCCCAGTGGGTTCGACCCCGGCCCGCTCAAGGGCGTCGCTTGCGGCCTCTGGTTCGCCGTACCTGGGTCGACGATCGGCAAGCACACACTGGTGATCCGCGGTAAGAGCGGCGACTTCGCAACCGAGGCGACGTACAACCTCATCGGGCACATGGCAGAGGCGTTCTGAGTCTCAAGCCCATGGCTCTCAGCGGACGGTGGCCTTCAGCTCGTCCTTGTGCAGGGCGAGCCACGCGTCGAAGGACAGTAGGTGCGGGTTGAGCTCCCGCACGGCGGCCAGGTCGCGGTTGCCGGTGAACTCCTCGTGGTTCTCGGCGTAGAACTGGAACATGTTGCTCATCTCGATGGCCATCGGGAAGGGGTAGGTGCGGAACTCGTCCCAGGTGGCGGGTTGGTAGGTGACGGGCTCGCCCAGTACGGCGGTCAGGTGGTCGGCGTACTGGTGGCCGGTGAGGTGGTCGCCGGCGATGCTGATGGTTTGGTTGATGAGGTCGGGGCGCTTGAGGATTTCCAGGGCGGTGCGGCCGATGTCGGCGGAGGCTACGCCGGAGAGGGGTTTGTCGGACATGGGGAAGGTGAGGGTGAGGGTGCCTTCGGCGTTGCGTTGGGGTTTGAGGTCCTGGAGGAAGGCGTCGAAGTAGAAGGTGGTGCGGAGGTAGGTGGTGGGGACGCCGGTACGGCGGAAGATGTCGTCGGCCTCGCCTTTGGCGTCGAAGTGGGGGACCTTGTAGCGGCCGTCGTCGAGGCTGGGGACGTCGGTGCGGTCGCCGAAGAACGGGCGGGTGTCTTCGAGGGTTGACCAGACGACGTGTTGCACGCCGGCGGCCTTGGCGGCGCGGGCGGCGTTGGTTGCCTGGTCCAGTTCCATCTCGGCGCGGGTGCGGGCGGCTTCCTCGGCGGGGGTGCGCTCGACCCAGTAGTTCGTGACGACGAAGGCGCCGTACACGCCGTCGAAGGCGGCTCGGAGGCTGGCCTCGTCGTCCAGGTCGGCCTCGACGACCTCGGCGCCGGCGGCGGCGAGCTTTTGCGACGACTGGGACTGGGCGTTGCGGGTCAGTGCGCGGACGGCGAACGCCCCGGAGGCGTCGTCGAGGATGGCGCGGACCAGGCCGCCGCCCTGGGTGCCGGTGGCTCCGACGACGGCGATGAGCTTGCGCTCGGTCATATCTGCTCCTCGGGAAGAGTTAGGTTGATGTGTCAACTCGAAACCGATCATAGCTCGTTAGGTTGATGTGTCAACCGGGTCGGGTACGATGGTTGCTGTGGGTACAGGACCGTGGCTCGACGACGACGAGCAGAAGGCGTGGCGCAGCTATCTGCTGATGCACAAAACGCTCGAGACGCACATGGAGCGGCACCTCCAGCGCGAGTTCGGGTTGTCCAAGTCCGACTTCGAGATCCTGGTGAATCTGTCCGAGGCGGAGACCGGGCGGATGCGCGCGTTCGAGCTCGGGCAGGCGACGCAGTGGGAGAAGAGCCGGATGTCCCACCACCTGACCCGGATGGAGAAGCGCGGGCTGGTACGGCGGGAGTCGTGTGACGCGCGGTATCCCGAGGTCGCGATCACCGACGAGGGTCGAGCAGCGATCGAGGCGTGTGCGCCGGAGCATGCGGCCCGGATCCGGAAGTTCTTCGTCGATGTCTTCGGCCCGGAGCGGTTGACCGCGCTGGGGGAGGCGTCCGACGAGGTCGTCGACACCATTCGCAAGCACGAGGTGTCCGACTGCCCGCCGGAGGTCCGGGGGCACTGCTGACCTGAGAGGCCGTGCTCAGGGAGTTCTCAGCAGAACTTGATGCTCGCTTGAGGGTCTCTTGGAGTGCGGCTGAGGCGCGCGCGACCAGGCTGTCGGTCATGGTCACCACAGCAGCGTTCGACGATTTCTCCGACCGGCGGCGGCGCTGGTTGCGCCGGGCCTCCGTGGCCGCGGCGGCCACCGCCGTACTCGGCCTCGGCACAGCAGGTCTGTCCGTCGCCGTAGTCTCCGCCCGGCACGCCACCCCGTCCGCCAGCTCCACCGACTCCGGTACGTCGACGTCCAGCGACTCGACCGGCAGCTCCTCGAGCGGCAGCACGTCAAGCGACAGCGGTCTGGGCAGCGCGTCCTCCGGCTCCACCTCTCAGGGCGGGAGCAACGGGTCATGAGCGCGTCCCGGACCTGGACCGCGTGGAGCTGCACGGTCCGCCTCACGGTCGACGACCCTGCCGTGCTCGGCGCGGCCTGTGGCGAGCTCAAGGCGCTGATGGATCGCGTCGACAAGGCAGCCAGCCGCTTCCGCCCGGACTCCGAGCTGTCGATCGTCAACCAGCGCGGCGGCGCGATGGTCCCGGTCTCGCGGCTGCTGGTTGACCTGGTCGACGTCAGTCTGATGGCGGCCTCGATCAGTGGTGGTGCGGTTGACCCGACCGTCGGTGCTGCGGTGATCGCCGCCGGCTACGACGACGACATCGAGGCCGTACGGCGTCGCCTCGCGCAACCGGCCTCATTGGCGGCGACCGTCCCTGGCTGGCAGCAGGTGCAGCTCAACCGCAAGCTCGCGCTGCTTGGCGTACCGGAAGGTGCCGCACTCGACCTGGGTGCGACGGCGAAGGCGTGGACGGCCGACCGTGCCGCACTGGTGTTGAGCAAGCGCTATGGCTGCGCAGTACTGGTGGAGATCGGTGGCGACCTGTGCGCAGCCGGCCAGCCGGCCGAGCCGTGGGTCATCACCGTGGCTGAGCGTGCAGGTGAAGCCGGTGTACTCGTCACACTCGCCCACGGCGGCCTGACCACCTCTACCCGCACCTCCCGTTGCTGGGAGAACGGGCACCACATCATCGACCCGCGGACCGGACAACCGGCTGACGGTCCCTGGCGCACCGCCTCGGTCTGGGCGCCGACCGCCGTACGGGCGAACACCTTCAGTACGGCGCTCATCGCCACCGGCGAGGCGGCGGTCGGGCGACTGACCCTGGCTGGACACCCGGCCCGGATGGTCGCCAACGACGGTGAGGTCACCGAACTGGCCGGCTGGCCCGCATCAACGCAGGCCGCCTGATGACACTCTGGTACGTCGCCCGCGCGGCCGGCGTGGTCGCCATGATCATGTTCACGCTGTCAGCGGCTCTCGGAATCGTCACCTCGGGCAGTCGGAACCCAGAGCGTCGTTTCTGGTTCCAGTACGTGCACCGCTCCGCAGCCGTCACCGGACTGGTGCTCCTGGGAGCCCACATCGTCGCAGTGATCGCCGACAGCAACGTGGCGATCAGTCCGACCGTTCTGCTCTGGCCCTTCGCTTCCGGCTACCGCCCCTTCGCGATGGCCATCGGAACGCTCGCCCTGTACGGGCTGGTGCTCGCCGCGGTCGCCGGAGCCGCCCGTGGCCGGCTGGCGCACTCTCGAACCTTCAGCAAGTACTGGCGCACGATCCACATCGCAGCCTCGGTCGGCTGGGCCCTGTCCATCGGGCACGCACTCCTGGCCGGAACCGACCGCAGTACACCGTGGATGCTCGCCATCACCCTCAGCTGTCTGGCGGCCGTGGTCGGCGCCAGCTTCTACCGCGCGCACACCTATGCGCCAACCAACCTAGTGAGGACCCGATGAAGACCTTGCTAGCAACCAGTGTGATCGGAGACGCCCGTCTGCTCGCCGGACTGGACCGTGGTCGGCTGGATCGGCAGACGCATCTGTGGACTCATGGTGCGCAGCCCCAGCTGACCCGAGCGGCGTACGCCGAGCTGTGTGAAGCGGTCGGCCTCAAGGGGCGCGGCGGTGCGGCGTTCCCGGTCGCCCGCAAGCTGGCCGGCCTATCGGAGCGTGGGATCGAGGCAGTGGTCGTCAACGGCTCCGAGAGCGAGCCAGTGAGTCGCAAGGATCGGCTGCTGCTCACCCTCGCACCACATCTCGTTCTGGACGGCGCTACCGGTCTGGCCCATGCACTGGGCGCTCCGCACGTGCTGATCGCCGTCCACGACGCCGAAGCCGCGCTGTCCATCCGGGAGGCGATCCTGGAACGCGACGACCGGCTGGCGATCGAGGTGACCGAAACGCCGGGACGGTTCGTGGCAGGGGAGGCCCGGGCAGTCCTGAGTGCTCTCGAAGGTGGACGGGCGGTACCGCCTGGGCGGAAGGTGCTGCCCACCCAGCAGGGCTACCACCGGCGCCCCACCTTCCTGTCGAATGTCGAGACGTTCGCCCAGCTCGCCGTACTGGCTCGACTCGGTGCCAGGCGGTTCAGCAGCACCGGACTGAGCAGCGAGCCCGGCACCCAGCTGTTGACCGTCGCCGGCGCAGTGCGGCGACCAGGGGTGATCGAGACACCAGTCGGCGTGCCGCTGGAGACCGTCCTCCAATACACCGGTGCTGACCGAGGTCCGGTGCTGCTCGGTGGGTACCACGGCCGCTGGGTCCCTCAAACGACCGGAGTGACGCTGCAAAGCGTGGGCATCGTCGTGGCGCTCGGAACGGAGACCTGCCCGCTCGGTGAGGTCCACCGGGTCGCCCAGTGGCTGGCGAGCCAGTCCGCCGGGCAGTGCGGCCCGTGCGTCTTCGGCCTCGCCGGACTGGTCGACGACTTCGACCGCATCGTCCGTGGCGACGCCTCCGGCTGGTACGACGCTCAGCGGCACCTCGGCCTGGTTCCGGGCCGGGGCGCGTGCGCCCACCCGGATGGCGCCGCCCGGTTCCTCGCCTCTGCCCTCGAGGCATTCGACGACGACATCAGACGACACCAAGCCGGTGGATGCGGCCGACCGGTGCTCGGTGTTCTGGAGGTCACCCATGGCTAGGCTGGAAATCGACTGGACCCGGTGCGACGGGCACGGCCTCTGCGCGACCCTGCTGGGAGGTGACGTAGCTCTCGACGAGTGGGGTTTTCCGGTCCTGAAAGGGCGTGAAATCACCGCCGGTGAGGTACCGGATGCACGCCGTGCGGTTCTGGCCTGTCCGGCCCTCGCCCTGCGCCTCGACAAGTCTGTTAAGGGTTACTGACCAGTGCCCGGACAGGGCCGTCCCGACATCACACCAGTGACCAAGGTGGACTAATCTCTGAGTGACCGCACAACGGCGTGCGGCCCGGCGCCGGCCAGCGTCGAGAGGTCACGTGGAGACGGTGGGGAATGCAGAGCAAGCTGGACGTCCAGAAGGCGGATGTGCTCGCCAAGGCGGTGGCGGCGGGGACACATGGTCACGACAAGTCGGTTGATCCCGGCAAGCTGAAGACCTTCCTGGAGCGCTACTACCGGCACGTCGCAGCCGAGGACGTGGCCGAGCGCCAGCCGGCCGACTGCCTGGGGGCGGCCCGGCACCACTACAAGAGCGCGATCTCCCGCCCGCAGGGCACGGCGAAGGTGCACGTCTTCACCCCGACCCTGGAGGAGCACGGCTGGACCGCGAACGGGCGGACCGTCGTGGAGATCGTCATCGACGACATGCCGTTCCTGGTCGACAGCGCCTCGATGGTGATCACCGCCCGCGACCTCGAGATCCAGCTGCTGATCCACCCGCAGTTCGTGGTCCGCCGTGATGTCACCGGCACTCTCGAGGAGGTGCTGGACGACACCGCCGCCTCGGACGCGCACGACCTGGTCCGCGAGAGCTGGATGCACCTGGAGGTCGAGCGGATCGCCGACGTGGCCCAGCACCGAGCCCTGGAGGAGGCGCTGCAGCGAGCGCTGCACGACGTCCGCGAAGCGGTCGAGGACTGGCCGAAGATGCACGAGAAGGCGACTACCATCGCCGCCTCGCTGGACCCGTCCACTCTGCCCGTCAGTGCGAACGAGGTGGAGGAGGCCAAGGAGCTGCTGGAGTGGCTCGCCGACGAGCACTTCACCTTCCTCGGCTACCGCGAGTACGACTTCACCATGGAGGGCGACCAGGGCATCCTGCGCGGCCGTCCGGGGACCGGTCTGGGCATCCTGCGACCGGACCCGAAGCCGGGCACCGGCAAGCTCCCGCCCGAGGTGAGCGCCAAGGCCCGTGAGCGCAAGCTGCTGATCCTGACCAAGGCGAACTCGCGGTCCACCGTGCACCGCTCGACGTACCTGGACTATGTCGGCATCAAGCAGTTCGACGAGAACGGTGACCCGGTCCGGGAGTGCCGCTTCATCGGTCTGCTGTCGTCGACGGCATACACCGAGAGCGTCATGCAGGTGCCGGTGCTGCGGCGAAAGGCGCTGGAGCTGTTCCGGCTAACCGGGTTCGACCCGAGCAGCCACAGTGGCAAGGGACTGCTCGACGCACTCGAGACCTACCCGCGAGACGAGCTGCTGCAGGCACCTGTCGAGGACCTGCTGCCGATCGTGCAGTCGGTGCTGCACCTGCAGGAGCGCCGCGCGGTCAAGCTGTTCGTACGCCGGGATGTGTACAACCGCTACCTGTCGTGCCTGGTGTACCTGCCGCGTGACCGCTACACGACTGCGGTCCGGCTGAAGATGCAGGAGATCCTCAAGAACGCCATCGGTGCCGAGTCCGTCACCTACGCGGCGTACGTGACGGAGTCGGTGCTCGCACGCGTCCACTTCGTCGTCCGGATGGCACACGGTACGACGGTCGGCGACTACGACCAGGAGCTGCTCGAGCAGCGCATCATCGAGGCCACCCGGGCCTGGGAGGACGACTTCACCGCAGCCCTGCACGCCAAGGGCGGCGACGGCGCGGTCACCCAGCTGGCCCGCCGGTACGCCGATGCGTTCCCCGAGGCGTACAAGGAGGACTTCGACGCCCGCGTCGCGGTGAACGACGTCGCCGTGCTCGAGGGACTACCTGCCGACAACGGTCTGGCCATGTCGCTGTACAGCCCGATCGACGAGGAGTGGGTGGGGGAGCGCCGGTTCAAGGTGTTCCGGACCGGCTCCGCGCTGTCGCTGTCCCAGGTGCTGCCGTTGCTGACCCACATGGGCGTCGAGGTGATCGACGAACGCCCGTACGAGATCCGCCGCGACGACGGCATGGTCTACATCTACGACTTCGGCCTCAAGGCACCGCCGAAGGCCGAAGAGCGTGAGGAGCTCCGGCAGCTCTTCTCCGACACCTTCCAGGCTGTCTGGCAGGGCAAGGCCGAGTCCGACAAGCTCAACGCGCTCGTACTGCGTGGTGGCCTGAGCTGGCGGCAGGTGTCGATCCTGCGTGCGTACCAGCGCTACATCCGCCAGGGCGGTACACCGTTCAGCCAGGACTACATCGAGAACACCTTCCTCGCCCACGTGGACGTCGCCGGGCTGCTGGTTCAGCTGTTCGAGACGAGCTTCGACCCGACCCGCGGAGACGCCGACGACCCGGACCGGGTTGCGCAATGCGATCTGCTGGAGAAGGAGATCCTCGCGGCGCTGGACACCGTGCAGTCGCTGGACGAGGACCGGATCCTGCGGTCGTACCTGACGGTGATGAAGGCGACGCTGCGGACGAACTACTTCCAGCCGGGCGCCGACGGACAGCCGCGGACCTACATCTCGCTGAAACTCGAGCCGAAGGCGATCCCCGAGCTGCCGCAGCCGCGGCCGGCGTACGAGATCTTCGTGTACTCACCGCAGGTCGAAGGTGTGCACCTGCGCTTCGGCGCGGTGGCACGTGGTGGTCTGCGCTGGTCGGACCGGCGCGAGGACTTCCGGACCGAGGTGCTGGGTCTGGTCAAGGCGCAGATGGTGAAGAACTCGGTGATCGTGCCGGTCGGCGCGAAGGGCGGGTTCTACGCCAAGCATCTGCCGGATCCGCAGGTGGATCGCGACGCGTGGTTGGCGGAGGGGATCGCGTCGTACAAGACGTTCATCTCCGGGCTGCTCGACATCACCGACAACATTGTTGCCGGTGACATCGTTCCGCCGCGCGACGTGGTCCGGTACGACGAGGACGACGCCTACCTGGTCGTTGCCGCCGACAAGGGTACGGCGACCTTCTCCGACATCGCGAACGGTGTGGCCAAGGAGTACGGGTTCTGGCTGGGCGACGCGTTCGCGTCAGGTGGTTCGGTGGGTTACGACCACAAGGCGATGGGCATCACCGCGCGCGGTGCGTGGGAGTCGGTCAAGCGGCACTTCCGCGAGATGGGCCACGACTGCCAGAACGAGCCGTTCACCGTGGTCGGTGTCGGCGACATGTCCGGTGACGTGTTCGGCAACGGGATGCTGTTGTCGGAGCACATCCAGCTGGTCGCGGCCTTCGACCACCGGCACATCTTCCTGGACCCGGCGCCGGATGCGGCGAAGTCCTTCGCGGAGCGGCGCCGGCTGTTCGAGCTGCCGCGCTCGTCGTGGGCCGACTACGACGCGGCGCTGATCTCCGAAGGCGGCGGGGTCTACCCGCGGACCGAGAAGGCGATCCCGGCCTCGGCCGAGGTGCGCGACGCGCTGGGGATCGAGGGTTCGCCGTCGACGCTGACCCCGGCCGAATTGATGAACGCGATCCTGAAGGCGCCCGTCGACCTGTTCTGGAACGGCGGCATCGGCACCTACGTGAAGGCGGCCGCCGAGTCGCACGGCGATGTCGGCGACAAGGCCAACGACCCGATCCGGATCAACGGCTCCGAGCTGCGCGCCAAGGCGGTCGGCGAGGGCGGCAACCTCGGCTTCACCCAGCTCGGCCGGATCGAGTACGCCGCGACCGGCGGCCGGATCAACACCGACTTCATCGACAACGTGGCCGGCGTGGACACCTCCGACCACGAGGTGAACATCAAGATCCTGCTCGACACGGTGGTCGCCGACGGCGATCTGACCGAGAAGCAGCGCAACGACATCATCGCGTCGATGACCGACGAGGTCGGCGGGCTGGTGCTGAAGTCGAACTACCGGCAGAACATCGCGCTCGCGAACGCGGCTGCGCAGGCCCCGGCGCTGATGCACGTGCACCAGGACTGGGTACGGCGGCTGGAGAAGCAGAAGCTGCTGGACCGCGAGCTGGAGTTCCTGCCGAGTGTCGCGGAGTTCAAGCGCCGCAAGGCCGACGGGCGTGGCCTGACCTCGCCGGAGCTGTCGGTGCTGATCGCTTACACCAAGATCGTGCTCGAGGCCGACCTGCTGGCGACCACGCTGCCCGACGACGCGTTCCTGAAGCACAAACTCGCGTCGTACTTCCCGAAGGCGATCCAGGAGCGGTTCGCCGACCAGATCCAGTCCCACCAGTTGCGCCGCGAGATCATCACCACCCAGGTGGTGAACGAGTTCGTGAACACCTCCGGGATCACCGCGTTCCACCGGCTCTCACTGGAGACCGGCGGTTCGGTAGAGGACGTCGTACGGGCGAACCTGGCCGCGTCCCGGATCTTCGCGCAGCCCAGCCTGTTGTCGGCGAACGCCGATCTGGACAACGTGGTCGACGCGGCCACCCAGACGCACATGCGGCTGGAGACCCGCACGCTCGTCGAGCGCGCGACCCGTTGGCTGGTCAGCAACCGCCGCCCACCGGTGGACATCCAGGACCTGATCGACACGTTCGGTCCTGGCATCGCCAAGCTGACCACGGCGTTGCCGGAGTTGCTGCGCGGGCGTGAGCTGGCGCTGTTCGAGCAGCGTCGCGAGGCGCTGGTCGAGAAGGGCGTCCCGGTCGACGTCGCGACCAGTGTCGCGATCCTGCCCCCGGCGTACGCGGGTCTGGGCATCGTCGAGACGGCCTCGGCCGACGACCTCGACATCTTCGAGGTCGCCAAGGTCCACTTCGCGCTGAACGAACGCCTGCAGCTGGGCCTCTTCCTCGAGCGCATCATCGGCCTGCCCCGCACCGACCGGTGGCAGACGATGGCCCGGGCCGCTCTCAGGGACGACCTTCATGCCGTCCACGCCCGCCTCACCCGGCAGGTCCTGGCCACCACCGATGCCGACGCCGACCCCGAAACCAGGGTCATCGCCTGGCAGGACCAGAACGCGACGGCGTTGTCCAGAGCAGCCACCATGCTCGAGGAAATCGTCGACACCGAAGGCCCGGAACTGGCTCACCTGTCGGTAGGCCTCCGTCTGGTCCGGACCTTGCTGGCCAACCAGGCTTAGCTTCGATGACGCTGAAACACTCTTGACAGAAGTGCGAACCCTCAGAGAGGTTTGATCACGTCGCGTTTACGCCCGAACGCGACGTGACGCCAACGCTCTGGGGGAGTGCGGCATGCGTTCGTCCCGCCCGAAATCGTTCACTGCAAGCGTTCTGGCCCTCGCCGTAGTGGTCACCGGTCTACAAGGACCACCGGCCGCGGCGGCCGATCCGAAGAAACCCGATCCGGTCTCGGCCGATAATTCGGTCATCTCCGTATCGGCCCGGACAGTGCCGACACAGCTCGATCCGTCCACGGCCGGCACCGCCAGGCCGCAGGCGACACCGACGAAGGTTGTCTGGCCCGCCGCGGCCACCGCCTCCGTCAACCTCTCCGGCTCCAGCCGCTCCCGTAGCGCTGGAGCCGTTTCCTTGCGCCCGGTCGCCGGTGGTCCGGACCAGGTCACCGTCGCGACGTACGACCGCACGGTCGCCGAGAAGCTCGGCGGACACGGACTCGCGCTGCAGCTCACCCGCGCCGACGGCAGCCGCCGTACGGCGTCGGTCGGTGTCAGCGTCGACGTCGGCGGCTTCGCCGAGGCGTACGGCGGGAACTTCGAGTCCCGCCTGCGGTTGATCGCCAAGCCTGCTTGCGCTCTGAAGACCCCGGCAGCGGCCGCGTGTGCAAGCAGCCGACCGGTGCCGAGCAAGATCGACCTGGTCAACCACAAGCTGACCGCGACACTTCCGGTCGCTCAGCAAGGCATGGTGTACGTCGTCGCAGCCGCCCCGAGCGGTGAGGCCGGCTCGTACACGGCGACCAAGCTCTCGTCGTCGAGCAAGTGGTCCGTCGGCCTGCAGTCGGGTGACTTCAACTGGAGTTACCCGATTCCGAAGGTCGCTGCGATCTCCGGTAAGGCACCCGACCTGGACCTGTCCTACTCGTCGCAGTCCGTCGACGGCATGACCGCCTCCGAGAACGCGCAGCCCTCCTGGGCGGGCCTCGGCTGGAACCTCGACACGCCGTACCTGGAGCGCCGCTACAACGGCTGCTCGGACGACGGCGGCGACACCGGCGACCTGTGCTGGGCCGGCGAACAGCTGATGCTGTCCCTCGAAGGCACCTCCTCCGAGCTCGTCAAGGACAAGGCCGCCGGCGGTGACATCTGGCGGGCGAAGCAGGACCCGGGCTGGAAGGTGGAACGCAAGAAGGACGCCGACAACGGCGACAACGACGGCGAGTACTGGGTCGTCCGGACGCCGCAGGGGATGACGTTCACCTTCGGTCGCGGCAAGCAGGCGACCACCGGTACGGCGACCAACTCGGTCTTCACCGTTCCTGTCTTCGGCGACGACGACGGCGAGCCCTGTCACAAGAGCAGTGTCGAGGACTCCTGGTGCACCCAGGCCTGGCGCTGGAACCTCGACGGCGTAGTCGATGCCCACGGCAACAGTACGACGTACTTCTACGATGTCGAGAAGAACAAGTATGCCCGCAACGGCGAGTCCGGTAAGTCGACCGAGTACATCCGCGGCGGCCACGTCCGCGACATCGTCTACTCGCAGCGCTCCGGCGACGAGGGTACGACGGCTCCCGCGCGACTGCACTTCGCGACCGACCTGCGCTGTATCGAGGCGGCCGGTGGATCCGGCACGTGTCCCGCGTTCGACAAGGACCACGCGTCCTCGTACCCCGACGTACCGATGGATCAGGTGTGCACCGGCAGTTGTACCGGCGATGAGCAGAAGTCGCCGAGCTTCTTCACGAACCAGCTGCTGCGCTCGGTCACCGCGCAGCGCAACGACGGCACCGACTTCGTCGATGTCGACCGGGTGGACTTCACCTACTCGTTCCCGGAGCCATCCGACGGGACCAGCGCGTCGCTGTGGCTGGAGAAGTTCCAGCAGGTCGGCCTCGGTGGATCCGGTACCGAGAAGCTGCCTCCGGTCGTGATCGCGGGTCGCGAGTCGCCCAACCGCGTCGACGCTGCGCCAGGAAGCGGCGTACCGAAGCTGCAGAAGTTGCGGGTCAGCACGGTCACCGACGAGCTCGGCCGCCGGGTCGAGGTCGGCTACACCCAGCCCGACGGCTGCACGATCGACACCATCCCCGAGGGCAAGGCCGACACCAACACCAAGACCTGCTTCCCGGGCTGGCGTTCGAACGGCGACAGCTCAGGCTTCGGCTGGTGGCATCGGTACCTGGTCAGCAAGGTCACTGTGGTCGACCAGGCCGGTGGCGCACCGCCGCAGGTCAACGAGTACCGGTACCGAGGCAAGGCGTCGTGGCACTACGACGATGACGACGTGACGCCGGTCAAGCGGAAGACCTGGAGCGACTGGCGCGGCTACGGCTCTGTTGACGTGGTCAAGCTGTCGCAGGCCGCGAAGCCGCTGGAGGTCACCCGGAACCTGTTCTTCCAGGGGATGGACGGCGACCGGCTCGCGAACGGCGACAAGAAGTCCGTCGACGTCACCGACTCGACCGGCGGTTCGGTCAAGGACGTGCCCTGGTTGCGCGGCAAGGAGCGCGAGACGCAGCAATTCGCGCTGGACGCGTCCGGCAACCCGTCGTACGAGCTGGGCGGTTCGCTGCACACGTACACCTCGGCGCACACGACGCCGCTCGAGCCCGGTAAGACCGATCCGGACGACGACGCCCACTTGGTCGTCGAGAGCGAGTCGATCAAGCGGGAGGCAGTCGTCCCCGAGGCTGGCGGCGCGAACACCACCCGAACCACGAAGATGACCACGACGTACGACGACTATGGCCAGGCGACCGACGTTGTCGACACGGCCGGCGCCGACGTTCGCTGTACGCGCACGAGCTATGCACGTGACGACGCCACGATCGGCGACTGGATGCTCGCGTTCCCGTACCGGGTCCGCACGTACGACGGCACCTGTGCCGCGCCGAAGAGCCTGATCTCGTCCAAGGACCAGTACTACGACGGGTCGGACACGGCCGGTGGTCCGGTCAGCAAGGGCGATGTCACCAAGACCGTCTCGGCCGTCACCGCCAGCGGTCCGAACGACATCACCAAGACCACCACCACCTCAGTCACCTTTGACGCCTACGGCCGCAGCCTCACCGAAACCGACGCCAACGGCCACACGAACAAGACCGTCTATGCCCCGGCAACCGGGCAGCCCGTCACCGTCACCGAGACCAACGCCCTCGGCCAGGCCGAAATCACGACGATGGATCCTGATCGCCAGCAGCCGTCGACGGTCAAGGACGCCAACAACCAGGTCACCTCGCAGACCTATGACCCGCTCGGCCGCCTGGCTACGGTCCGGCTGCCGGGTCAGGCCGCGGATGCCCCCGCGGCGAAGGTCTTCAGCTACCAGCTCGACCCGGATCACAAGCAGCCTCCGTTGGTGACCACCAAGGAGCTGCAGTCCGGGACGACCTACGTGACGTCGTGGTCGTTCCTCGACTCGACCGGCCGCGAACGCCAGACCCAAGAGGTCTCGCCGGCGTCGACCGGCGACAAGCCGAAGACGATCATCACCGACACCCGGTACGACGACACGGGCCACGTCGCCGCGGAGACGCTTCCGGTTGTCGTCGACGCTGCCGCGGGGAGTTCGCTCCAGGCAGTGCCGGGTGACCAGGTGGTCGAGACGCGGCACAGCTATGACGCCCTCGGGCGCAACACCAAGGCCGCACACTTTGCCCAGGGCAAGGAATTGTGGAGCTCGTCGACTGCATACCACGGCGATCACCTCCGGACGACTCCGCCCCCAGGTGGTGTGGTGAAGACGTCCTGGGTCGACGTCCGCGGTCGTCAGGTCAAGACCGAGGACGGGACCGGGTCGTCGATCGCAGCCACGACGTACACCTATTACCCATCCGGTCTGCTGGCCAGTACGACGGATCCGGGCGGTCACAAGTCCACATTCAGCTACGACCTGCTCGATCGCAGGACCGAGACCGTGGACGCCGACTCCGGCCGGAGCCGCACTCAGTACGACGATGAGGGGAACGTCCTCGCGACCTGGGACGCGAAGACGCTGGCGTCCGGTCGACCGGGTCCGACGGTGTCCACGCAGTACGACGCCTTGGATCGGCCGACCGCCCGGTACGCCGGTGCGGCCGGGACTGGCGAGAAGATCGCCGCCTGGACGTACGACTCGACCGAGATCGCGAACGGCATCGGCCGTGGGACGGCGCAAACGACGTACTGGAAGGGCAAGGCGTTCACCCGGGCCGCCATCGGGTACGACGCTCGCGGCCGGATCACCGGGCGCAAATGGACGTTCCCGCAGGGAGTGGGCGGTCTGCTGCACGGGTCGTCGTACACGGTGAACTATGGGTACGACGAGGCGGACAACAAGCTCACGACGACGTACCAGGACCCGGCGCTCGGTAATCCGAAGGAGACGATCACCGCCGGGTACGACAACCTGGGGAACCCGACGACGCTGTCCGGTGAGCTGACTGATCCGCTGACTGGCAACACGCACACGGATTCGTACGTCACGTCGACCGGCTACGCGGCTGACGGCAAACTCGCCGGTCGTGAGTATGCGAATGCGCATCACTCACTGCGACGCGCTTACGGCTATGAGCCGCAGACTCAGCGACTGTCCCGGATCCAGACCCTGATCGGCGACGAGAAGGCTGCCCAGGACGACAGCTTCGCCTGGGATCCGGACGGCAACATTCAGCAGATCACCGACGTCACGGGCTCGAAGTCCGTCGCGACCTGCTTCGACTACGACGGACTCAACCGGCTCAACCACAGCTGGACGACGTACCAGACCGACTGTTCGGACGGCTCGTCGGAGACCGTCCACGACGGACCGGCCGGGTACAACCAGTCGTGGACCTACACGCCGGACGGCAACCTGACCTCGGAGACGACGCTCGGGCTGACGAAGAAGTACGCGTACGGCGATCCGGCGCATCCGCACGCGGTGACGAAGGCCGGCGCGGCCGGCTTCAAGTACGACGCGAACGGCGCGATGATCGAGCGGCCCGGTCTGCTCGGTGGGCTGGTTCCGACCAAGCTCGAGTGGGATGCCCAGCAGCGGCTCGAGTCCGAGACCAGCACGCTGGTCAGCGAGACGCAGTTCGTCTACCTGCCGGATGGAACGCGGACGGCTCGGGTTGATCCGCTCGGGGTGACCGCGACGCTGTACATCGACGGCCAGGAACTCACGATCATCGCCGGTGTACTCAAGGCGTCCAGCCGGTTCTACGACCAGGCGGGTGTTGCGGTCGCTGTCCGCCAGACGCTCGGCAACGTGGTCTGGCAGTTGAACGACCAGCAGGGCTCGGCGCAGATTTCGGTTGCCGACGGCACCAGTATCGCGGCTCGCACCTACTACTCGCCGTACGGCGAGATCCGCAACCTGCTGCCGCCACTGCCATCCGAGCACGGCTGGCTGAACAAGATCAAGGATCCGACCACCGGACTGAGCGCACTGGGTGAGCGGTACTACGACGCGACCCTGGGCCGGTTCCTGTCCACCGACCCGGCGACCGACGGATCGTCCGCGCAGGCGGCGAATCCGTACTCGTACGCCGAGAACAACCCGATCACCTACATGGACCCGACCGGTCTGTGGAGTCTGTCGGGTGCCTGGAACGCGGTGAAGAGTGGTGTCAGCAAGGCGGTCGACTGGGTCGACGAGCACAAGGGACTGATCACTAACATCGCAGTCGGCATCGGGGTCGGCATCGCCATCGGCGCGGTCTGCGCGACCGGCGTCGGGTGCCTGATCATGGCTGGTGTCGCAGCCGGCGCTGCCGGTGCGGCGGCCGGGTACGGCGTCGATGTCGCCGAGGGGAAGAAGGACTTCTCCTGGGGTGGTCTGGCCACCGAAGTCGGTGTCGGGGCCGCGGTCGGTGGTCTGACCGCGGGGATCGGCGCAGGTCTCGGAGCCGGGGCCAGAGCGTTGGCCAACACGACCGCGGGCAAGGCGGTGACCGCAGCCGCCAGCAAGGCCGGTACGTCGGTCGCCAATTCCGCAGCCGGACAAGCGATCTCGGGTGCGGCGAAGGCCGCCACCGGTGCGATCAAGACGGCCGGCGGGAGGACAGCGGGCAAGGTCGCCGCGGTCGCCCGGCAGGCGACCGGCAGGGTCGCGCCACGAACTGCACGAGATATCGCGGCCAAACCGATGGCGCCGGCTGCCAAGTCACTGGCGCGCAAGATCGGGAACAGCCCGACCCAGAATGCCCAGCTGCAGAACGACATCCGCGCACTCCGCGCGCGCGGTGCCACCGACATGCGCGTCAACCAGCAGCAGGTCAACATCAACGGCGATCGGGTCGGCGTCAACCGGCCGGACCTCCAATACACTCTGAACGGCCGGCGGCACTACGCGGAGTACGACGCCCCGCCGCCCGTCCGTGCACCAGGGCACAAGCAACGGATCATCGCGAACGATCCGACGGCCAAGGTGCACCTCTACACGGTTCCGTGATGGCAGCAAGGAGAATGCTGGAGTGATCACGCTTCTGTCCGACCGGTTCGCGCCCACGACCTCGCGGTTCGGGTTTCTCGAGGTGCCACTGGAGGTGGCGGCCGAGGGGCTCCGTGCCTGGCGGCAACAGCTGCACGGGCGGGCGAAGGCGGTACCGGTCGGCGGGAGTCTCCCGGAGATGCTCGAGCGGCTGCCACCACTGACAGGTGGTGTGCGGCCGCGCGAGCTCCTCGTCGGCACAGTGGGGGACCGCTGGACGGCGTACTTCGACTGTGGGTTCCAGGGCACTGATGCGGTGAGCACGGTCGGGTATCTGACCGAGGAGCTGAAGTGCCACGGACTCGCTCTCGACTCGACGCCGCACACGTTCGGTACTGGGCTGGAGACGCCGGGACGGTATGGCGCGGTGCAGTTCGAGCTGTTCGGGCCGTTGCCGACCGACTTCCTGAACTACGTCCGGACGATCTCGGCTTCGCACGACGGTAGCCGGTGGAGTTTCGAGGCTTCCGGAACCGTCCAGGCGTTCGAGCAGCCGGATCGGTACCAGGCTCGGACTGTGCGCTCGCGTTTTACTTCAGAGCTGCTTGCCGAGTACGCCGCCGCGCTCGGTGTCCGTCCGTTCGACGAAGACTTCTACGCCGACCGGGGAGTCCTCATCGAGACGCGTCAGAAGGTGCCGCGCAAGGGTCATGCGATGTCGCTTGCGGACACTCAGCATTACTGGGGCATCGTGCCCGGCGTGGCCTCGGAGATCCCTGGCTAGCGTTCGGAGACCAGTACGTCGACCGAGTACTGGTCGGCGCGGTAGCAGTGGCTGCCGTATTCGACGGGTGCTCCGTCGGCGTCGTACGCGGATCGGGTCATGGTGACCAGGGGCTCGGCCTTGGACATGTGGAGGGTACGGCGTTCCTCGGCGGTCGCGTTGCGGGCACCGATGCGCTGGCGGGCGACGGTCGGCCGAATCCCGCGGGCGCGGAGGACGGCGTACAGGCCGTCGCGCTCAAGGTCTGCGGTGGTCAGGTCGTTGAGTGCCGGGGGCAACCAGTTGCGCAGGATCGCGAGCGGCTGGTCACCGGCGTACCGGAGGCGGACGATCGAGACCAACGGGGTGCCGGTGGGCAGCCCGAGCATCTCGGCGGCGCGGTCGTCGTGGGCCTCGGTGGTCAACGACAGTACGTCGGTGCGCGGGGTGCGGCCCTCGCGGATCAGGTCGTCGTACAGGCTGGTCAGCTCGGCCTTGCGGTGCACCATGCGGTTGGCGACGGTGGTGCCGATCCCGCGGCGGCGGACCAGCAGGCCTTTGTTGACCAGCTCGGAGATCGCGCGGCGCACGGTCGGCCGGGACAGGCCGAGGCGGTCCGACATGGCGATCTCGTTCTCGAATGGGTCGCCGGGGCGCAGGGTGCCGCCGCTGATCGCAGCAGTCAGCTGCTCGGCGAGCTGGTGGTAGAGCGGCACCGGGCTCGTCCGATCGATGCTGATCGGGAGGGTCGCCATGGCCCGGGATATTACATGCCTCAGGTATGTATGTCTCTACGTGCGAATGTGTTAACAAACTATTGACACCTTGGTGTGCAGCCAGGAAGGCTGGCGGCGGTGGATCGGGTGCCGGCGGCGCGCGTCGTCGGGTGCGGCCGGTGGTCGGAGTGTGGACGGGAGAGGGCAGCGGATGCGGATCGGGTTGGTTGGGGTCGGGCGGATCGGGGCGTTCCATGCCTCGACGCTCCAAGGGTTACCGGCGGTGGATCAGGTGGTCGTCGCCGATGCTGACCCCTCCCGGGCCGAGACCGTGGCGAAGGAGCTCGGTCTCGGGTTCGCCCCCGATGTCGCTTCTCTTCTTGCTTCCGACCTGGACGGTTTCGTGATCGCGGCGGCGACCGGAGCGCACGCTGAGCTCATCGCGGCGGGGGTGGCGGCCGGCGTACCGACGTTTTGTGAGAAGCCGGTGGCGCTTGATCTGGCTGAGACTCAGCGGGTGGTCGAGCTGGTCGAGGCCGGTGGGGTGCCGGTGCACATCGGGTTCCAGCGGCGGTTCGATGCGGGGTATCAGGCCGCGCGGGCCGCGGTTGAGTCCGGCGAGCTCGGCTTCGTGCACCACATCCGCGCGAACACGAACGACGCGTTCCCGCCGCACCGCGAGTACATCCCGCAGAGCGGCGGCTTCTTCCGCGACTGCTCGGTCCACGACTTCGACATCATCCGGTACGTCACCGGGCGCGAGGTCGTCAGCGTGTACGCGACCGGCGCGAACCGCGGCGAGGCCTTCTTCGGCGAGGCCGGTGACGTCGACTCCGCGGCGGCGCTGCTCACCCTTGACGACGGGACCTTCGCGATCGTGAGCGGGACGCGCTACAACGCGGCCGGCCACGACGTGCGGATGGAGCTGCAGGGCAGTCTGGGGTCTATCGCGGTCGGGCTCGACGAGCACACCGCTCTTCGGTCGGCCGAGCCCGGCGTGAACTTCCCACCCGGTCCGCCGCATCTCACCTTCATGGATCGCTTCCAGCCGGCGTACGTGGCCGAACTGACCGCCTTCACCGAAGTGGCCGCCGGGACGCGTGACGTGCCGTGCACGGTCCGCGACGCACTCGCGGCGTTCCGGATCGCCGATGCCTGTGAGCTTTCTCGCCACGAGAACCGTGTTGTCACCGTTTCTGCCTGACCCACCTTGTTGCTGCGATAGAGGAGACTGTGCTCGATGACTGACCTGGCTGCCCGGATCGCGGGTGCTCCGATCTCGTGGGGTGTCTGCGAAGTTCCCGGCTGGGGCTATCAGTACGACGCCGAGACCGTCCTGGCCGAGATGCGCGCCGTCGGGCTCGCCGCGACCGAGTTCGGGCCGGACGGGTTCCTGCCCGAGGATCCAGCCGAGAAGGCGAAGACGCTGGCCGACGTCGGGCTGCGGGCGGTGGGCGGGTTCGTGCCCGTCGTACTGCACGATCCGGCGCACGATCCCGCACCTGAGGTCGCTGCCGCGCTCGAGGGGTTTGTGGCTGCTGGCGCTGGGACGCTGGTCCTGGCGGCCGCCACCGGTAGCGATGGGTACGACGACCGCCCGGTGCTGGACGAGACCGGGTGGAGCACGCTGCTCGGCAACCTGGACAAGCTGTCCGCACTGGCAGCCCGGAGCGGTGTGCTGGCGACCATCCACCCGCACGTCGGAACCATGGTCGAGAACGCTGCTGAGGTCGACCGGGTGCTGCAGGGCTCGTCGATCGGGCTCACGCTGGACACCGGCCACCTGCTGATCGGCGGGGTCGACCCGGTCGCACTGACGCTGGCTCACGCGGACCGCATCAGGCACACGCATCTGAAGGACGTGGATGCCGCCTGGGCCGCGAAGGTGCAGTCGGGTGAGGTTTCGTACACGGACGCGGTACGCGAAGGCATGTACCGTCCGCTCGGGCACGGTGACATCGACCTCGGTGCGATCGTGAGCACGCTGGAGAAAGCTGGGTACGACGGCTGGTACGTGCTGGAGCAGGACACCATCCTGCAGGACCGCCCGGCCGACGAGGGCCCGGTGGTCGACGTACGAGTGAGTATCGCGCACCTGCGCGCGATCGCGGAGGCTGTCGGATGAGCTGGGACGCTGCTGTTGTGAGACGGGGACTTTGATGGCGGACGACGTACTGACGATCGGTCGTATCGGGGTAGACCTGTACCCGCTGCAGATCGGCACGCATCTGGAGGACGTGACCTCGTTCGGGAAGTTCCTGGGCGGGAGTGCCACCAACGTCGCGGTAGCCGCGGCCCGGCACGGACGGAAGTCCGCGGTGATCAGCCGAACCGGGAATGACCCGTTCGGCACCTTCATCCACTCGTCGCTGCGCGAACTCGGCGTGGACGACCGCTTCGTCACCCCGGTGGAGGGGTTGCCGACGCCGATCACATTCTGCGAGATCTTCCCGCCGGACAACTTCCCGCTCTACTTCTACCGCTTCCCGAAGGCCCCGGACCTGGTCATCAACCCGTCCGAACTGGACCTGGACGCGATCCGCGACGCCTCGATCTACTGGTCGACGGTCACCGGGTTGTCCGCGGAACCGTCGCGCTCCGCCCACTTCGCCGCCTGGGAGGCGCGCGGGCGCCGCCCGATCACCGTGCTGGACCTGGACTACCGCCCGATGTTCTGGGCCGACCCGAGCGAGGCGCACGCCCAGGTCAGCCGCGCTCTGGACTACTGCACAGTTGCCGTCGGCAACCGCGAGGAGTGCGAGGTCGCAGTAGGCGAGACGGACCCTGACAAGGCCGCTCAAGCCCTACTGGACCGCGGCCTGGAGCTCGCCGTAGTCAAGCAAGGCCCCAAAGGCACCCTCGCCCGCACCCGCGACGAACGCGTCGAGGTCCCGCCCCACCCGGTAGAAGTAGTCAACGGCCTGGGCGCCGGCGACGGCTTCGGCGGAGCCCTCTGCCACGGCCTACTAGCTGGCTGGCCCCTGGAGAAAATCATCCGCTTCGCCAACACAGCAGGCGCCATAGTCGCCTCCCGCCTCGAATGCTCCACCGCCATGCCCACCACCACCGAGGTCCTCACCACGATGGGTGAAAACGCATGACCGACTCCCGCCGCCCCATCCCCGTAAACCGCCCCACCCAGGGTGAGCCGCAGCCCGACCAGGTCAGCCCCACGGACCCCACCGTCGTACAGCGTGTGGTCCCACCAGCTGCTCCGCCGAGCGAGGTAAGCCCAACGGACCCCACGGTCGTGCAATCGGTGCAAGCGGCCCGGGCCCGGCGGCGGGCCGGGATGCCGAACGATCCGACGATCGTGGCGCGCGTACAGGTTCCCGGTGCCGACGACCCGACGACCGTGGTTCCGATGAACGAACCGGCCCGTACGACGGACGAACCAACCATGACCGTGGCCGCAAACGACCCAACCGTCGTCGTACCGACCGCACCTGCAGTCGGCCACCCGGCCGCCACCTACGCCGGTCCTGACGACCCAACCGTCGCCGTGCCAACCACCCCATCCGAGGCCAGCGGTCCCGCGCACCCACCACCCCCGAACGTGGTGGCGGCCGCGCCCGGAGTTGCTTACCCCGCTGACGAGCCGACGGTTGTCGCGTCGGCTTCGGGTGGGCAGGGGCGGGTGGTGCCTGCGGTGGATTCTTGGCATCCGGCGACGGAGGGTGGACGGCCGCGTCCGGCTGCGGATCCGGTTGGACGGTCCGAGGCAGCGCGCACCGGGCGCGACGATCTGTTGGCTCGATTGGACGAGTTGACGGAGATCCGGGTGCGGCAGCCGGAGCGGATTGCTGAGGCTTGGCAGCGTCGTCGTACCCGCGAACTGGTGGGCTCGGACGGCCGACTGCTGATCGTCGCCGCGGACCACCCGGCTCGTGGTGCACTGGGTGTTCGCGACGATCACTTCGCGATGGGCAGCCGCCCCGGCCTGATCGCACGACTGATGACGGCACTTGAGCGACCCGGCGTTGACGGCGTACTGGCGACTCCCGACGTACTGGAAGACCTTCTGCTGCTTGGTGCTCTGGAAGGCAAGGTCGTCATCGGTTCGATGAACCGCGGCGGTCTGCAGGGCTCGGCCTTCGAACTCGACGACCGCTTCACCGCCTACGGTTCCGCCGCGGACATCGCGTCGCGCCGACTCGACGGTGGCAAGATGCTGACCCGGATCGATCTCGCCGACCCCGGCACGGTCGCCACCCTGGAAGCCAGCGCGAAGGCCGTCACCGAGCTCGCCGAACACAAGCTGATGGCGATGGTCGAACCGTTCTGGTCGACCCGCAAGGACGGCCGCGTCACGAACGTCCTCGACGCCGACTCGGTCATCAAGTCCGTCCACATCGCCGCAGGCCTAGGCGCAACAAGCGCCTACACCTGGCTCAAGCTCCCAGTCGTCGACAACCTCGAACGCGTGATGGACGCGACCACCCTGCCCACGCTCCTCCTAGGCGGTGACCCGACGATCGCCCCCGAGGAAACCTACGCACGCTGGGGCAAAGCACTCACCCTCCCCTCGGTCCGCGGTCTGGTGGTCGGCAGGGCACTCCTCTTCCCACCCGACGGCAACGTCGCCTACGCCGTAGACCAAGCCGCCTCCCTCGTCCACGGAGCCACCGCATGATCCGCCTGGCCAAGGACACCAGCCGCGTGGCCTACACCCACGGAGGTGTGATGTGACGGAATGGTTCAAGCCGGCGGGTAGTACAGCTCGCGATGGGTTTGATGTGGCAGTCACCCCGGGCGACAAGGAGTGGGAGTACAGCGGCTTGTACGTCGCCACGCTGCACCCGGGGCAATCGGTCGAGTTCGACACCGAGGACTGCGAGTACCTGGTGCTCCCGCTCAGCGGGTCGGCCGAAGTTGTCGTGGACGGCGAGACCGTGCCGCTTGGTGGACGGGCCGACGTGTTCGCCGGGCCGACCGACTTCGCGTACGTCCCGCGGGGAACCACCGTCGCGGTCACCAGCGCAGGCGGTGCACGCATCGCCTTCCCACACGCGAAGGCGGCGAACGACTACCCCTTCCGCCGGATCGGTACCGAGCAGGTGGAGTCCGAGCTACGTGGTGCGGGGGTCTCGTCCCGCCAAGTGCGCAACTTCGGTACGCCGGGGGTTCTCGAGGCCGACTCGATGATCGCCTGCGAAGTTCTCACCCCGGCAGGGAACTGGTCGTCGTACCCGCCGCACAAGCACGACGAGCACAAGCCTGGTAAGGAAAGTGTGCTCGAGGAGATCTATTACTTCGAGCTGCAGCTGTCCGACGCGGCCCCGGTAGGTGTCCAGGGCAACGACCCGATCGGTTACCAGCGGGTCTACGGCACCGCGGACCGGCCGATCGACGTGCTTGCGGAGGTCCGCAACGGCGATCTGGTCCTGGTACCTCATGGGTGGCATGGTCCTGCGATGGCGCCTCCTGGCTATGACATGTACTACCTGAACGTGATGGCCGGCCCCGGTGCCGAGCGCGAGTGGCTGATCACCGACGACCCGCAACACGGCTGGGTCCGCGAGCTGTGGGCGACCCAGCAGATCGATCCCCGCCTGCCCTTCGAACAAGCACTGCCTTTCGGAGCTGAAGGAGAAGAGTCATGACGGTGCGCCTCACGGTCGCGCAGGCGTTGGTGCGATTCCTGAGCGTCCAGTACTCGGAGCGCGACGGAGTCCGGCAGCGGTTGATCGCCGGCACCTTGGGCATCTTCGGGCACGGGAACGTTGCGGGTGTCGGCCAGGCACTGCTGCAGGCCGAGCTCGAGGACCCGACGGCTCTGCCGTACATCCTGTCCCGCAACGAGCAGGCCATGGTGCACACCGCGGCCGCCTTCGCCCGCACCCGCGACCGGCTCCAGACCTACGCCTGCACAGCAAGCGTCGGCCCAGGCTCGACCAACATGGTCACCGGCGCGGCCTTGGCCACGATCAACCGGCTCCCGGTTCTGATCCTCCCTTCGGATGTGTTCGCAACCCGGGTGGCGACTCCCGTGCTGCAGGAGCTGGAGAGCTTCGGCGCCGGCGACGTCTCGGTGAACGACGCCTTCCGCCCGGTCTCGAAGTACTTCGACCGGGTCTGGCGCCCCGAGCAACTTCCCTCAGCCTTGCTGAACGCGATGCGCGTGCTCACCGACCCGGTCGAGACCGGTGCGGTGACGCTGGCGCTTCCGCAGGACGTGCAGGCCGAGGCCTACGACTGGCCGGAGGAGCTCTTCGCCGAGCGCACCTGGTACGTCGCGCGCCCGTTGCCGGAAGCATCAATTGTCGACAAGGCGGTAGATCTCCTACGGTCCGCGCAGCGGCCG
This sequence comes from Kribbella sp. NPDC056951, assembly GCF_042674205.1. Lineage (NCBI taxonomy): Bacteria > Bacillati > Actinomycetota > Actinomycetes > Propionibacteriales > Kribbellaceae > Kribbella > Kribbella sp. NPDC056951. Next base: position 428,077 of record NZ_JBHUQZ010000004.1, on the reverse strand, counting down.
TTGATCGTCGCCGGTGGCGGTGTGCACTACTCCGGTGCCGAGGACGCGCTGCGCGCCTTCGCGCAAGCGACCGGCATCCCGGTCGCGGAAACCCAGGCAGGTAAGGGATCGTTGACCTACGACCACCCGCAGTCGATGGGTGCGGTCGGCTCGACCGGTACGACGGCAGCGAACGCGCTGGCCCGTGAGGCCGACCTGGTGATCGGTATCGGCACCCGCTACAGCGACTTCACGACGGCCTCCCGGACCGCCTTCGCCAATCCGGCGGTGCGCTTCGTGAACATCAACGTGGCGCGCTTCGACAGTGCCAAACATGCCGGCCTTCCTTTCGTCGCGGATGCGCGGGAAGCCCTTGTGTCGTTGGGATCCGCGCTCGGTGACTGGTCCGTGGACAGCCAGTACACCTCGACGGCCACGGAACTCTCAAGGAACTGGGACGGCATTGTCTCGGCACATTACAACCCCTCCGCCGAGGTGACCGGGAAGTTGGCCAACGGCCTGCTCACCCAGGGCCAGGTTCTCGGTGCCGTCAACGAATTGTCGGCGCCGTCTGATGTAGTCGTGTGTGCCGCCGGATCGATGCCCGGCGACCTGCACAAACTCTGGCGGACCCGCGACCCGAAGGGATACCACGTCGAATATGGCTTCTCCTGCATGGGTTACGAGATCGCCGGCGGTCTGGGTGTCCGCCTCGCCGCGCCGGAGCGCGATGTCTTCGTCATGGTCGGCGACGGGTCGTATCTGATGATGTCGAGTGAGCTGGCCACCGCCGTCCAGGAGAACCTGAAGATCATCGTCGTCCTGGTGCAGAACCACGGCTTCGCGTCGATCGGTGCCCTCTCGGAATCACTGGGTTCGCAGCGGTTCGGCACGGCATACCGGAAGCGGACCGGCGACGGCCGGCTGGACGGCGACTACCTCCCAGTCGACCTCGCGGCGAATGTCCGCAGCTTCGGGATCGAGGTGCTCGACGTGCACAGCCGGGATGAGCTGGACAAGGCGATCCACACCGCCAAGGCGGCGACGGGACCGATCGCGATCCACGTCACGACCGACCCGCTGATCGGTTCGCCGGACAGTGAGGCGTGGTGGGACGTTCCGGTGAGCGAGGTGTCCGAGCTGCAATCCACCCAGGCCGCCGCGGCGTCGTACCAGGAGAGCAAGAAGGCTCAGCACGGATACCTCGCACCAGTCGAGGGCGACTGACACATGGCAGCTATCAACGTCGGTACGGCGCCGGACTCGTGGGGAGTCTGGTTCGCCGACAACCCGCGGCAGACACCGTGGACCCGGTTCCTCGACGAGGTCGTCGAGGCTGGTTACACGCGGATCGAGCTGGGTCCGTACGGCTATCTGCCGACCGACAAGGCCCAGCTGAAGGCAGAGCTCGACCAGCGTGGCCTCACCATGACGGCCGGTACGACGTTCGAGCAGCTGCACCGGCCCGATGGCTGGGAGTCGACCTGGCAGGGTGTCGCGCCGACCGCCGAGTTGGCCGCGGCGATGGGCGCCAAGCACCTCGTCGTGATGCCGTCGATGTGGCGAGATGCCGATGGCAGCATCACCGAGGAGCGCCTCGATCACGCCGGCCAGGCCGCGCACGGCAAGCAGGTGAGCGAGCTCGGTCGCCGGGTCGCGGAGGAGTTCGGTGTCCGGCTGCAGTACCACCCGCACGCGGATGGTCATGTGGACAACCAGGACACGGTCGAGCGCTTTCTCGAGGAGACGGACCCGCAACACGTCGGCCTGTGTCTGGACACCGGTCACATCAGCTACTGCGGCGGCGACAACCTCGAGCTCATCCGCAAGTACCCGGACCGCATCGGTTACCTGCACCTCAAGCAGGTGAACCCTGAGGTCCTGGCCGCGATCCAGGGTCAGGAGATCAGCTTCGACCAGGCGATCGAGCGCGGTGTGATGGCCGAGCCACCGCACGGCGTACCGGAGTTTCCGCCGCTGCTGGCGGAGCTCGCCGGGCTCGACGTCGAGCTGTTCGCGATCGTGGAGCAGGACATGTACCCCTGCCCACCGGACGTGCCGCTGCCGATCGCGGCCCGGACGTTGGCCTATCTGAGATCCCACGGGGGTGGCGTATCGGTGTGATGGCCAGCAGAGTGTGAAACTCGCTGGTCCCAACGCAATTCTCCGCGGGTCGACCGCGGAACATCTGAAAGGCTGGTTGGAGTCATGGTTCGGTGGCACAGGAAGGCAGTGGCCGCGAGCGCGGCGGTCGTGCTCGTCACGGCACTCGCCGCGTGCAGTTCCTCCGGGGGCAAGCAGGAGGAGCAGGGCTCGAGCGGCAGCGGGAGCGGTGTCGCGGACACGCCGCGGATGAAGGTCGCACTGATCACCCACTCGGGGCCCGGTGACACCTTCTGGGACATCGTCCGGCGCGGTGCGGAGGCGGCGGCGAAGAAGGACAACATCGAGCTGCAGTACTCCAGCGACCCCGACGGCGCGGCCCAGGCGAACCTGGTGCAGACCGCGATCGACGCCAAGGTCGACGGGATCGCGCTCACCCTGAACAAGCCGGACGCCGTCATCCCGAACCTGAAGAAGGCGGTCGCGGCCGGGATCCCGGTGACGGTCCTGAACGGCGGGCTCGACAGCTGGAAGGGCACCGGCGCGATCGGGTACTTCGGCCAGGACGAGCGGATCGCCGGGCAGGCGACGGGTGAGAAGCTCAAGGAGCTCGGCGCGAAGAAGGTCATCTGCGTCATCCACGAGCAGGGCAACGTCAGCCTCGAGGCCCGCTGCCAGGGCATCAAGGACAAGTTCGGCGCCGTCGAGAACGTGAACGTCACCGGATCCGACCAGCCCGGGACCGAGGCGACGCTGACCGCGAAGCTGCAGCAGGACAAGACCGCGGACTACGTCGTCGCGCTGAACGCCGGCGTCGCGCTGACCGCGGTCAAGGCGGCCAAGACGGCCGGCTCGGCGGCCAAGGTCGGCAGCTTCGACATGAGCAAGGAGATGGCGAAGGCGGTCCAGGACGGCACTGTGCAGTTCGCTGTCGACCAGCAGCCGTACCTGCAGGGCTACCTCGCGGTGGACGCGATCTGGCTGAACAAGACCAACGGCGACACCATCGGCGGTGGTGAGGCGACCCTGACCGGGCCGGCCTTCATCGACAAGACGAACATCGAGGCCGTCGCGAAGTACGCCGCGGCCGGGACCCGCTGAGGTAGCGCCATGGCATCGACCATCACTTCTCCCGCCGCGGCGGACGACCGGGTCTCGGCCCGGTCCGTCGGGGTGCGGCTGCTCAGCCGGCCCGAGATCGGATCGCTGGTCGGCGCAGCGGTCATCCTGGTGTTCTTCCTGATCGCCGCGCCACCGTTCCGCGACGTCAACAACACCGGCACGATCCTGTACCAGGCCGCGCTGATCGGAGTGATGGCGGTGCCGGTCGCGCTGCTGATGATCGGCGGCGAGTTCGACCTGTCGGCCGGTGTCGCGGTGACGACATCCGGTCTGACGGCCGGCCTGTTCGCCTATCAACTCAGTCTGAACGTGTGGGTCGGCATCCTGCTGGCGCTGGTCGTCTCGTTGGCGGTCGGTGCGTTCAACGGCTGGCTGCTGATGCGGACGGGGTTGCCCAGCTTCCTGGTGACGCTGGGCACCTTCTTCATCCTGCAAGGCCTGAACATCGCCGTCACCCGGCTGGCGTCCGGGGCGGTCGCGTCGAACTCGATCAGCGACATGGACGGCTTCGGGTCCGCCCAGAAGCTGTTCGCCTCGGAGTTCAAGCTGGGCGGCGTGACGATCAAGATCATCATCGTCTGGTGGATCGTGTTCGTCGCGATCGCCGCCTGGGTGCTGCTGAAGACCCAGATCGGGAACTGGATCTTCGCGGTCGGCGGCGACGCCGCGGCGGCCCGGGCGGTCGGCGTACCGGTGCGGAAGGTGAAGATCGGCCTGTTCATGACGGTCGGCTTCTTCGCCTGGTTCGCCGGGATGCAGTTGCTGTTCGTCCAGAACGGCGTGGTGCAGTCCGGTGAGGGCGTCGGCAAGGAGTTCCTCTACATCATCGCCGCGGTGGTCGGCGGCTGCCTGCTCACCGGAGGCTATGGCTCGGTGGTCGGCGGCGCGGTGGGCGCGCTGATCTTCGGCATGGTGCAGCTCGGCGTCGTGTACGCCGGCTGGAACCCCGACTGGTTCAAGGCCTTCCTCGGTGCAATGTTGCTGCTGGCCACCATCGTCAACCTGATCGTCAAGAACCGGGCGGAGGCACGATGACCACCACGGAGAGCTTCGCGTCCGAGGCTACGAACAGCCCGACCACACCGATCGTCCTCCTGGAGGACGTCGGCAAGAGCTACGGCAACATCCACGCATTGCGTGGGGTGTCCCTGTCGGTTCGGCAGGGCGAGATCACCTGTGTGCTCGGCGACAACGGCGCCGGCAAGTCGACGCTGATCAAGATCATCGCCGGCCTGCACGACTACACCTCCGGCACCATGTCGGTGAACGGCGAGGAGCGACACTTCAGCTCGCCGCGGGAGTCGCTGGACAGCGGGATCGCGACCGTCTACCAGGACCTCGCGCTCGCACCCCTGATGTCGGTCTGGCGGAACTTCTTCCTCGGGAATGAGCTCACCCGCGGCCCGTTCCGGCAGCTCGACGAGCGGGCGATGAAGCGGATCGCCGGCGAGGAGCTGACCAAGATGGGGATCTCGATCCCCGACCTGGAGCAGCCGGTCGGCAAGCTGTCGGGCGGTCAGCGGCAGTGTGTCGCGATCGCGCGGGCCATCCACTTCGGCGCCAAGGTGCTGATCCTGGACGAGCCGACCGCGGCGCTGGGCGTAAACCAGTCCGGCGTGGTGCTCAAGTACGTCGTGAAGGCCCGCGACGCCGGGATCGGCGTCATCTTCATCACCCACAATCCGCATCACGCCTACCTGGTCGGCAACCACTTCGTCGTACTGAAGCTCGGACGGGTCGCACTCGACACCCACCGGGCCGACATCACGCTGGAGCAGCTGACCACGGAGATGGCCGGTGGCTCCGAGCTGGAGGCGTTGAGCCACGAGCTGCGCGATCTGGCCCCCGATGCGGTGGCCGAGATCGAGGACGAGACGAACACAGGGGAGAAGGAGCAATGACTGATCTGCGGATCGGCATCGTCGGGGTTGGCGCGATGGGCGCGGACCACGCCGAGCGGATCGTACGGCGGACGTCGGGCGCGCGCCTGGTCGCGGTATCGGACCCGGACACCGCTCGCGCGGAGGAACTCGCGAGCCGGCTCTCGGCCGCCCCGGGTGCTGGTACGTCGCCGAGCGCGGTGCGGGTGGTTGCCGATCCGCTGGCGCTGATCGGCGCGCGTGACGTCGACGCGGTGATCCTTGCGTCACCGGGGTTCGCGCACGCAGAGCAGCTGTTCGCGTGTCTCGAGCACGGCAAACCGGTGCTCTGCGAGAAGCCGCTGACGATGGACGCGGCCTCCTCGCTGCAGGTGGTCGAGGCCGAGCACAAACTCGGCCGGCAGCTCATCCAGGTCGGCTTCATGCGGCGCTTCGACCCCGAGTACGACGCTCTGAAGCAGCTGCTCGATTCCGGGGAGCTCGGCCGCCCGCTGCTGCTGCACAACGTGCACCGCAACAAGGCCAACGGGCCGGGGTTCCGCAGCGAGATGATCGTGCGGGACTCGATGGTGCACGAGGTCGATGTCGCGCGCTGGTTGCTCGACTCCGAGATCAGCAAGATCACCGTGCACGCGCCGAAGCCCACCAGTTCGGTGCCCGAGGGTGTGCTCGATCCGCAGTTCGCTGTGTTCGAGATGGCGAACGGCGCGATGGCCGACGTCGAGGTGTTCGTGAACTTCCAGGTCGGGTACGAAGTGCGCTGCGAGGCGGTTGCCGAGCGCGGGAGCGCGACCATCGGGCTCGGCTCTGGGGTCGTCACCCGGGCCGCGGGACACTGGGGTGGTGCGATGCCGGAGGACTTCCGAATCCGCTTCGACCTTGCGTACGACATCGAGGTGCAGCGTTGGGTCGAGGCGGTCGGACGCGGTGAGATCGACGGCCCGAGCGCTTGGGACGGCTACGCGGCCGCCGCAGTCTGTGAGGCCGGGGTCGCGTCGTTGAGCACCGGTCAACCCGTCACCGTCGACCTTGCCGACCGCCAGGCAGTCCTCGGCTGAGGCCGAAGCCAAAGCTGAAGCTGAAAGGAACTTGTTGTGAGTACTGAGATCAAGCGCATCACCCATCTGGTCGGCGGCAGCCCGTGGACCGGCGTCGCCGAGCGCACCAGCAACGTCTACAACCCCGCCACCGGCGAGGTCACCGGTGAGCTCGACCTCGCCTCGACGGCCACCGTCGACGAGGTGGTCAAGGTCGCGCACGACGCCTCGAAGGCGTGGGGGCAGACCTCGCTGACCAAGCGCACGCAGGTCCTGTTCGCCTATCGCGAGCTGGTGAACGAGCGCAAGGAGCAGATCGCCGCGCTGATCACGGCCGAGCACGGCAAGGTGCTGTCCGACGCCCTCGGCGAGGTCACCCGCGGTCTAGAGGTGATCGAGTTCGCCTGCGGGATCCCGCATCTGCTCAAGGGCGGTTTCAGCGAAGGCGTCTCGACCAAGGTCGACGTCTACTCGATCCGGCAGCCGCTGGGCGTCAGCGCGGTCATCTCGCCGTTCAACTTCCCGGCGATGGTGCCGATGTGGTTCGTCCCGATCGCGGTCGCCTGCGGCAACAGCGTGGTGATCAAGCCGTCCGAGAAGGACCCGTCGGCGGCGAACGCGATGGCCGAGCTCTGGAAGGAGGCCGGTCTGCCGGACGGCGTGGTGAACGTGCTGCACGGCGACAAGGAGGCCGTCGACCGGCTGCTCGAGCACCCGGACATCAAGTCGGTCTCGTTCGTCGGCTCGACGCCGATCGCGAAGTACGTCTACGAGAACGGCACCAAGAACGGCAAGCGCGTGCAGGCGCTCGGCGGCGCGAAGAACCACATGATCGTGCTGCCCGACGCGGACCTCGACCTGGCCGCCGACGCCGCGGTGAACGCCGGCTTCGGTTCGGCCGGTGAGCGCTGTATGGCGATCTCGGCCCTGGTCGCGGTCGAGCCGATCGCCGACGAGCTGATCGGCAAGATCACCGAGCGGATGGCGAAGCTCAAGACCGGAGACGGTACCCGCTCCACCGACATGGGCCCGCTGGTCACCGGCCCACACCGCGACAAGGTCGTCGGGTATGTGGCGGCCGGTGTCGAGGAGGGCGCCGAGCTCGTCGTCGACGGCCGGAACGGCGACTTCGACGGTGGTGACGACGGCTTCTGGCTCGCCCCGACCCTGTTCGACAAGGTCACGCCGGAGATGTCGATCTACACCGACGAGATCTTCGGTCCGGTGCTGTCGGTGGTCCGGCTGCCGTCGTACGACGCAGCTCTCGACCTGGTGAACTCCAACCCGTACGGCAACGGGACGGCGATCTTCACCAACGACGGCGGTGCCGCCCGCCGCTTCCAGAACGAGGTCGAGGTCGGCATGGTCGGGATCAACGTTCCGATCCCGGTCCCGATGGCCTACTACTCGTTCGGTGGCTGGAAGAACTCACTCTTCGGCGACACGCACGCGCACGGGATGGACGGCGTGCACTTCTTCACCCGCACCAAGGTCGTCACCTCCCGCTGGCTCGACCCCAGCCACGGTGGCATCAACCTCGGCTTCCCCACCCACGACTAACCCTTCATCCGGCGAGCGCGGCGGCGAGAGAGGCTGCCGCGACGCCGGGGAGGTGGCCGTGCAGGAGATCGATGCGGTGCTGCAGGCGTGGCGTTGTGAGCGGGACAGTGGTGGCCGTCGGTGCTAGGGCAGCCGGGAGTACGGCGAGGCCGTGGCCGGCGGCGACCAGGTCCAGGAGCGTGGTGAGGTCGCTGCCGGTGTAGGTGAGGGCCGGGCGGAAGCCGTCGGAGTCGGTGGCCGCGCGGAGGGCCGCGAGGGGTGCGGCGACGTCCGGAGCGTCGATCCAGCGGGCGTCGACCAGGTCGTGCAAAGCGATCCGGCGCCGTTTGGCCAATGGGTGATCGTTGGCTAGGGCAACGACCAGGGCGTCGTGCGCTACCGCGCTGGTGCGTAGCGTGCCGGCATCGACGAGCAGGAGCGGGTCGGTCGGCGCAGCCACGCCGTCGATCAGGCCCAGATGGTATTCGCCGACTGCCACGCCGTGGGCGACTTCGGCGCGGCCGCAGACAGTCAGCGTGACCACGGTTCCAGGGTGCGAACGTCGTACGGCGGTGAGAGCTGTGGCGAGGCGGCCACCGACGGCTGCCAGCGGAGAGGCGGCGATCGTCAGCGTGCCCGGCGGGTCACCGACCGCGCGATGGACGTCGGCTCGGGCGGCGGCGAGGCGGAGCAGGATCGCACCGGCGTGTTCGAGTAAACGCTCACCAGCGGGCGTCGGAGTCACCGGTCGTCGGTGCAAGAGCGGCGTACCGAGGTCGGACTCCAGTACGGCGATGTGCTGCGACACGGCCGATTGGGTGTAGCCGAGCCGGTCCGCGGCGGCGGAGAACGAGCCGAGTTCGGCCACCGTGACGAAGGTGCGCAGCAGGTGCGGATCCACGAGATAAGTATCGCTGATACTCGGTGTAGAGATCATCGTTGGCGCTGATGCGGCCATCTGCCACACGATGAATCCATGAACGCTTACTCCGCACGCATCGCCCTGGTCGGCGACCGCTCGCCACACGTCCGGTCACACACGAGAGTGCCCGGTCTGCTCGATCGGCTGCGCGAACGCGACAACCTCGATCTCGACGTCTACTGGGTGCCGACCGGCGAGGTCGACGCGTCGCTCAAGGGCTTCGACGGGATCTGGCTGCTGCCCGGCAGTCCGTACCGCGACGAGGCCGGGGCGATCCACGCGGTCCAGATCGCACGCGAGAACGGGATCGCCTTCTTCGGGACCTGTGGTGGTTTCCAGCACGCGATGCTGGAATTCGCCCGCAACGTCTGCGGCCAGACCGCAGTACAGCACGGCGAGAACCACCCGGAGGCCGAAGACCAGCTGATCGTCGAGCTGGCCTGCTCACTCGTCGGCCACGAGGGCGTGATCCACATAACGCCGGGGACGCGGGCGGCCGCCGTACTGGGTGTTGAGCGGTCGACCGAGCGCTACCACTGTGCCTATGGCCTCGACAGCAGCCGGTTGGACGTGCTGCGCGAGCAGGGCATGGTCTTCAGCGCGTACGACGACGAGGGTGATCCGCGGATTGCGGAGCTGCCAGAGCACCCGTTCTATCTGGCCACGTTGTTCCAGCCGGAGCTGGCAGGCGATGGCACTCGACCACATGCACTGATCGAGGCCTTCGCCCGCGCAGCCTGCACCAATTAGAGCGACGGACGGGGAGAGAGACCTGCTGCCAAGTAGGCCTCGTCGATCAGCTGCATGGTGGCCACAGCGTCGTCGGCGTCGGTCGGCAGCGGGGCGCCAGTGCGGAGGTGCGCGGCGAACGCCTCCAGTTGGTACGCGTACGACGACTTGCGGCCGAGGTGCTCGACCCAGTGGTCTTCCTTCGTGGTGACGATGACGCGGTCGTCGTTGTGGGGCAGCACGAAGCTTGGTGCGAAGGCCTCGCCGCGAGTGCCGACGATCTTGCAGCTGAAGTCGAGGGTCTCCGCGCCCATGCTGGTCCGCACTGCACCAGTAGCGCCGTTCGGGAACTCCAGGTCAGCGTTCAGCCACTCGTCCACACCAGGCAGCCGCTTGCGCTCACCGGCGCGGGCGCTGACCAGACGTGGCGCACCGCCGGCCCAGGGCGCCACAGAGCGCTGTGCGTGCAGGGCGTAGCAGCCCACGTCCATCAGTGCGCCGCCGGCCAGCGGCAGGGACCAGCGCGGGTCGTCCTCCGGCGGCGGGGGCATCACCATGGTGGTCTCCACGTGCTGCAGGTCGCCCAGCTCACCCTTGGCGAGCAGTTCGTGCAGTCGGCGGGTAACAGGGTGGAAGAGGTAGTGAAAGCCTTCCATGACTGCCACACCGCGCTCCGCGGCAGCGTCGCGCACCAACGCTGCCTCGGTTGCGTTGCTGGCCGAGGGTTTCTCCGTCAGCACATGTTTGCCGGCGGCAATCGCCTTGAGGTTCCAGGGGCCGTGCAACGCGTTCGCGAGCGGGTTGTAGATCGCCTCGACCTCCGGGTCGGCGAGCACGTCGTCGTACGAGGCGTGCACGCGTTCGACGCCGTGTTCCGCCGCGAACGCTTCGGCTCGATCCCGGTCCCGGGCAGCGACGGCGACCAGCCGGGCGCCGGTCAGCCGGGCCGGTTCGGCGATCGCGCGCCCCGCGATCCGGGCCGCACCAAGGATCCCGATACGCAACGGTTCCATGCTTGTCCTCATCTCACCTGAAGCCAGCGCAGCCCCCGAGTGGGCCGGCGGATGATCCAGAAGGCGACATCCTCGCGTATACAAAGCCTCGGCAGATATCCCCGGACCGCTATCCGGACCCGATTCCGGGCACGTTCACCCGCCGTTCACGATGCTGTGTGTGGTGCGAGGCGCCTCTCCCGCTTCCCCGCCTACTGCGCTGCACTCGGCACGGCACCTCGCCGCACTGGAGGACAGGCCACGATGAACCACATCGAGGCCTCCCCTCCAGCGCACCGATGCACCGCACCGAGCACATGCTCGCTACGGCGCGGAAGCGGGAGAGACCCCTTAGTTGAACGTTGGGTGATCGGAAAGGATCTGATCAAATCACCGCCCCGGGTCGACTGATCAGGGTGGAGGCTTCAGGATGTGCCCATGAGTACCGTGCAGGTCCAGGTTGATCGGAGCAGTCGGACGCCGTTGCATGTGCAGTTGGCACAGCAGCTCGAGGCGGCGATCCAAGGTGGCGAGCTCCCGGTCGGGTCCCGGCTGAGCAACGAGGTGGACCTCGCGGAGGCGTACGGGCTGAGCCGGCCGACGGTGCGGCAGGCGATCGCTCGCCTGGTCGACCAGGGGCTGCTGGTGCGCAAGCGTGGCGTCGGGACGCAGGTGGTCGGCAACTCCGGCCAGGTGCGCCGCTCGCTCGAGCTCACGAGCCTGTACGACGACCTGGCCGCAGCGCACCGCAAGCCGGAGACCGAGGTGCTGCGGCTCGGAATCGCGCCCGCGACCGCAGAGGTGGCGGCGGCGCTGCAGTGTGAGGTGGGCGACCGCGTGCTGCGTCTGGAGCGCCTACGCCGCGCAGACGGCGAGCCGCTCGCTCTGATGCGCAACTGGCTCCCGCCGGACCTCCTGGAGACCGACCCGACCACCTTGGCCGAGCGCGGGCTCTACCAGCTGCTGCGGGCCGAGGGCGTGCGGCTGAAGGTGGCTCACCAGACAATCTCCGCCGTACCGGCGTCTCCGGAGCAGGCCAGGCTGCTGGGCGAGGAGCCTGGGCACCCGCTGCTGGCCACCACCCGGATCACGTACGACGACCACGGTCAGCCGGTCGAGTTCGGTTCGCACCTCTACCGCGCCAGCCGGTACTCCTTCGAGCACACCCTCATCCACCGCTGACATCAGTCGTTTGCAACAACGTGCAACTTTGTGGACGCGCAGGTGCGGCGTGGATACGCTCAGTGAGCCTCTGGCATGGCACGGTTATCCACAGGCCGCCGTGAGCGAGTGGCGCAGGGTGCCCCGAAGTTGAAAAGATGGTCGCGCACGGTGACCGTGGGGTCGCCGGACGGGATCAACGGGGAGACCGATGACAGCCGACAGACTTGCCGCGCGCCGGTCGGGCTGGGATGGTGCCGTCGAGCTGATCGACGCTCAGGTCCGCGATGTCGTGCGCCGCGAGGGGATCGACCCGCTCCGAGATCCAGGCGCGGTGAACGCGATCGTCGCCACCGTCGTCCGGGAGTACGACGAGCGCAGCCTGACCGGCGTGGTCCCGCCGATCGGCGACATCGAGGCGGTCAGCCGCGAGGTGCACGACCGGGTCGCCGGATTCGGCCCGCTGCAGCGGTATCTCGACGACCCCAAGGTCGAGGAGATCTGGATCAACGAGCCGAGCCGGGTCTTCATCGCCCGCGAGGGCCGGCATGAGCTGACCACGACAGTGCTGACCGAGGAAGAGGTCAGCGACCTGGTCGAGCGGATGCTGAAGACGACCGGGCGCCGGGTCGACGTCTCGCAGCCCTTCACCGACGCCCGGCTGCCTGACGGCAGCCGGGTTCACATCGTGCTCGGTGGCATCACCCAGCGCTTCGCAGCGATCAACATCAGGAAGTTCACGGTCCGCGCGACCCGGCTGAACGATCTGGTCCAGCTCGGGTCGCTGACTCCGCACGCCGCGGCCGTGCTGGACGCCTCGGTGGCCTGTGGGCTCAACATCCTGGTCTCGGGCGGCACCCAGGCCGGCAAGACCACGATGCTGAACGCGCTGGCCGGCTCGATCCCCGGCAGCGAACGCGTGATCAGCTGCGAAGAGGTCTTCGAGATCAAGCTGCCGATCCCCGACTGGGTGTCGATGCAGACCCGGCAGGCCGGTCTCGAAGGGACTGGCGAGGTCAGGCTGCGCGACCTGGTCAAGGAGTCCCTGCGGATGCGACCGTCCCGAGTCATCGTCGGCGAGGTCCGAGGTGAGGAGTGCCTGGATCTCTTGCTGGCTTTGAACTCTGGATTGCCAGGCATGTGCACGATCCACGCGAACTCGGCGCGCGAGGCACTGACCAAGATGTGCACGCTGCCGTTGCTGGCGGGCGAGAACATCGGTTCGCGGTTCGTGCTGCCGACAGTGGCCGGTTGTGTCGACCTCGTCGTACACCTCGGGATCGCTGCAGACGGACGCCGTCGGGTGCGGGAGATTCTGGCGGTGAGCGGGCGGATCGAGGATCAGGCGATCGAGACCGAGACGCTGTTCGGCACGGTGGACGGGTTGTTGCGGCGGGCCGAAGGGCACCTGCCGCATCCCGAGCGGTTCCAGCACGCGGGGTACAACGTCGCCGGTCTGCTCACCGAGCTGCCGCGAGGTGCTGGCTGATGGGGCTTCTGCTCGGACTCTTCTTCGGCGTCGGCCTGCTGCTGATCATCGCGACATTCGTGGCGCCGGCCGAGGCCCGCGTTGCGCAGGACGGTCGCCTGGTGACGCGCAGCCGCGATCTGCTGGCCAGTGCCGGGGTCGAGGGTGTGACACCGGCGGCCTTCATCGGTGCGTGCCTGGTCACCGGGCTGATCGGGCTCGTGGTGATGTTCGCGGTGTCCGGTGCTTGGCCGGTCGGTGTGGTGTTCGGTCTGATGGCCGGCGGTGCGCCCGTGGCGTTGGTGCGGAGTCGTGCCCGGCGGCGGCTGGCCGAGTTCCGCGAGCTCTGGCCGGATGTCGTCGACAACATCGCGTCCGCGGTCCGGGCCGGGTTGTCGCTGTCCGAGGCGCTGGCTCAGGTGGGCGAGCGCGGACCGCTGCCGTTGCGGGAGCCGTTCCGGCGGTTCGGCGCGGACTATGCCTCGACCGGCCGGTTCGCGGAGTCGCTGGACAGGTTGAAGGCACGACTGGCGGATCCCGTCGGTGACCGCGTCGTGGAGGCGTTGCGGATCGCGCGCGAGGTCGGCGGTGGCGATCTCGGTCGGCTGCTCCGATCCCTGTCGACGTTCCTGCGCGACGATGCCCGAACCAGGTCCGAGCTGGAGTCGCGGCAGTCCTGGTCGGTGAACGGCGCCCGCGTCGCGGTCGCGGCGCCGTGGCTCGTGCTGGCGATGTTGTCGTTCCAGGGCGATGTGATCCAGCGGTACAACTCACCGGTGGGTGCGATCGTCATCGGCGCCGGTGCCGTGATCTGCGTGCTTGCGTACCGGTTGATGTTGCGGATCGGCCGGCTGCCCGAGCCCGAGCGGGTGCTGCGATGACTCCGATCGTGCTCGGTGGTGTGCTCGGCGCCTTGTTCGGCGCCGGCCTGCTCATCGTCGTACGGCGCTTGCCGTTCCTGCGCCGACCGACGCCGGACGACCGCATCGCGCCGTACCTGCGGGATATCGACGGGTCCGAGGTTTTCCTCGGTGCCGTCGCGTCGAACTCGCCGTTCTACGCGATCCTCCGGCTGTTCGGCCCGTCGTTGCGTTCTGGCGCCCGACGGCTGGAGCGCGTCCTCGGCGGCGCGAACTCGATCCGCCGAAGACTCGCCCGCGCCGGGCTGGAGCGGACGGTCGAGGAGTTCCGCATCGAGCAACTCCTCTGGGGTACGGCGGCCTTCGGCGCGGCGCTGATCGTCTCGCTGCTGGCGGTCGCGTTCGGAGTCGGCAACCCGATCGGCATGTTGGTGTTCTGCGCGGTGGTGGGCGTCGTCGGGGTGCTTGCCCGTGACACCTATCTCACGACGCAGGTTCGCAGGCGTGAGCGCAGGCTGCTCGCAGAGCTGCCGACCGTAGCGGAGCTCCTAGCCTTGTCGGTCGCGGCAGGCGAAGGCCCCGCCGCCGCACTCGACCGGGTCGCGCGGTCGTGCCGGGGTGATCTGGCGGACGAGCTCAAGCAGGTGTTGGCGGAGACCCGAGCCGGCGACACATTGGTCCGCGCGCTCGATGCGCTGGCGGGCCGGACCGGCTTGATGGCGTTGTCCCGGTTCGCCGATGGGCTCGCGGTCGCCCTCGAACGCGGTACACCGCTGGCCGACGTACTGCGGGCGCAGGCCGGTGACATTCGTGAGGCCGGGCGGCGTGAGCTGATCGAGTCCGGTGCTCGCCGTGAGGTGGCCATGATGGTCCCGGTGATCTTCCTGGTGCTGCCGGTCACCATCGCTTTCGCCTTCTATCCAGGCGCTGTTGGAATCCGGCTGATCGCCGGGTGAATCAAGGAGAAACCATGTCCCGACTGATGACGAGAATGTACGTGGCGCTGCTGACGTCACGGCCTGCGCGGAAGGAGCGCGGCGACGTACCCGGTTGGGTGCTGATCACCGTGATGACGGCCGGTCTGGTGGTCCTGATCTGGGGCGTCGCCGGTGACCAGCTCAAGTCGATGCTCGAGAACGCGCTGAAGTCCGTCTCCAACAAGTGATCGAGAGACTCAGGCGAAGGGGCGACCGTGGGTCTGCGGTCGTGGACTTTGTGCTGGTCTCGATGCTGGTGGTGCCGTTGTTCCTCGGCATCCTCCAGGTCGGCCTCTATCTGTACGTGCGCAACACCGTGACGGCTGCGGCTTCGGAGGGCGCCCATTACGCGGCAGTGCTGAACCGGACACCGGCCGACGGTCAGGCGCGGACGCGCGAGCTGATTAGCGGCGTTGTTAACGATCGCCTGGTCGACTCCGTTGACGCGAGTGCGACTGATATCGACGGGCAGCCGGGTGTCGAGGTCGTCGTACGGGCGCATATGCCGGCGCTCGGGCTGTGGGGCCCGTCGGTGGACTTCAGCGTCGCCGGGCATGCGGTCAAGGAGACCGGCGAATGAAACAGCGGGACGAGCGTGGCAGTGCAGTCGTCGAGTTCTCCTGGCTCGCGCTCCTGCTGATGGTTCCGTTGATCTACGTGATGCTCGGCGTCTTCGACGTCCAGCGGGCCTCGTACGGCGCGACCGCGGCGACCCGTGCGGCCGGGCGGGCGTTCATTATCGTGCCGGATGGGCTGTCGGAGGACGAGGCTCGTGCTCGTGCTTTCGAGGCGGCCCGTTTGGCGATGAAGGACCAAGGCATGGAGCTGACCTCGGACCAGCTCACGATCAGTTGCAACCCGGCTTGCCTGCAACCCGGTTCGACGGTCACTGTCACGCTGAACACGAGCGTCCGGCTGCCGTTGATCCCCGACGCGCTCGGCGGCGAGCCACCCGCGATTCAGATCAGCTCCGCGCACACCGAGCCGTACGGCGACTATCGCGAGGCGAAGGGCGACGGATGAGTCGCCGATCGCGTGACGACCAAGGCCAGATGACCGTGCTCATCATTGGCTTCACCTTCGTCATCCTGCTGATGATCGTGGTCGTCACCGACATCTCCAAGGTCTTCCTGGTTCGGCGCGACCTCGACGCCACAGCCGACGGCGCCGTACTGGCCGCAGCCAACGGGCTGGCCGCGATCTACGCCCAGCCCGCAGCCGACGGCAACGCCGAGCTCGATCCCGACCAGGCTCGCCGACTGACCGCCGAGTATCTGGATCAAGTTGCTGCAAGCAACCGTTTCGACGGACTCGACTGGTCAGCCGACGTCACCGGTACGACGGTCACCGTCCAACTGACGTCATCGGTCGACCTGCCCTTCCAGCCACCCGGCTTCCCAGGTGCCGCGGACATCGCCACCGAGGCGTCAGCCGTCGTACCGATCCGCTGACCCTGCGTGGCTCAATCCCGCACCGTGTCTCGGCGCGATGGCATCAGGTAGAGAGCGAGCACGAGGATCATGGTGGCGACGGCGGCCAGGCCCACGGCGTGGTAGCCGTCGACGAAGGCGCTCTTGACCTGCCTGAAGAGAACGCTGTCGGTCTGTTCGAAGCCGTCGACCCAGGTGCCCTTCGCAGTGCCGGCGGTGGCGGACAGCCGGGCGCGATAGACGACCGTCGCGAGACTGCCGAGGATCACCAGGCCGGTCGCGATCCCGATCTCGTTGGCGGTCTGCGCCAGCGATGCTGCCGAACCGGCTCGCTCCGGCGGCGCGTGCGAGATGATGTCGTTCATCAGGAACGGGAACGCGGCCCCGATCCCGGCGGTGGTCAGGATGCCGCCACAGGCCACCGCGAACAGACCGGATCGGCCCAGCGGAAGCAGCGCGAACGGCACGAAGCCGACAGCCATCAGCACCAGACCGCCCAGTACGACGTGCTTCGGCTGGTACCGGCGACCGAGCCAGGGGCCGAGGTTCGAGGCGACGATCATCGCGATGATCGACGGGATCGTCCACAGCGTCGCGGTCAACGGTGACAGGCCATGGGCAGACTGCAGGTAGAAGCTGGCGAAGATCGACGTCCCGCCCATCAGGAGCGCGGTCAGGAACAGCACCCACATCGCTCGGGTCACGCCGGGCCGCCGAAGCAAGGACAGATCGACCAACGGATGTTCGAGAGTGTGCTGCCGGCGGACGAACACAGCGCCGAGAACGAGACCGACGATGCCCAGACCGACGATCTTCCACAGCTCAGTGCCATTGACCGCCCACTTGAGTGCGGCGACGAGACTGAGGATCGACACCAGGCACAGGGCGGCACTGCGCAGATCCAGCCGGGTGCCGGGCTGGGGCTGCGATTCCGGGAGCAGTCGGGGCGCGGCCAGCAGTGTCACCACCATCACCGGTACGCCGAGCAGGAACACCGAACCCCACCACCAGTACTGCAGCATCACGCCGCCGATCAGCGGCGCCACCGCCATCCCGCCGAGGAAGCACGTCATGTAGGCACCCATCGCCGAGACCTGGGCCTTCGGGTCCGGGAAGATCTGCCCGATCAGCGCCATCGAGGCCGGCATGATCGCCGCACCGGCCAGCCCCATCACCGCACGGGTCACGATGATCATCCACGGGGCGGTCGAGAACGCCGCGACGGCCGAGGCTACGGCGAACACGGCAGCACAGATCACGATCAGCCGACGCCGCCCGATCCGGTCACCGACCGCGCCCATCGTGATCATCGTGCCGCCAACCATGAATCCGTAGATGTCGTTCATCCACAGCAGCTCCGCCGGCGACGGCCGTAGGTCGGCGGACATCCTGGGCAGTGCCACGCCGAGCACGCTGATGTCGATCGCGATCAGCAACGAGGGCAACGCGAGCAAGGCCAGCGCGAGCCGAGGGCTGCGGTTGACTGTGGAGGTTGTCATTGTCATGAGATCCCTTCACGCAGACTGGCTGATGGGCTGGTAGTGCGACACGGCGACCTGGCCGTCGAGCACCACGGAGTCGACCAGGCGGAGGTTGCGTCGTTGGTCGGGCGTGGCGAAGAGCCGACGCCCGCCGCCGAGCACCACCGGGTGGACCGCGATGTGGAACTCGTCGATGAGGTCCAGCTCGGCCAGAGCCCCGGCAAGTGCAGCGCCGCCGGTCAGGAGCAGGTCGGCGCCGGGCGCTGCCTTGAGCGCTTGGACCTCTGCCGCAAGGTTGCCGCTGATGACCTGGCTCGTCCACTCGTCGCCCTGGTAGGTGTTCGAGAAGACGATCTTCGGCGTAGACCGCCAGAACGGCGCGAACTTCGCCACGTGCGGATCGTCGGTGATCGACTCGGCGGTCGGCCAGAAGCCGACCATCATCTCCCAGACGGGCCGGCCGAACAGGAGAGTGTCGACCCGCTGGTCGAGGCCCTCCGAGTACGCCGACAGCTCCGGACCCATGATCGGCCAGTCGAACTCGCCGTTCGGGCCGTCCACGAACCCGTCGACCGAGGTGTGGACCCAGTAGATGACCTTGCGCATGATGCTCTCCTCAGGGTGTGTGCTCACCCCTCGGTCGGAGCCGGTCACGGCTTCTTGACATCGCTCGGCACTGTCTTTCGCATCTCGGCGGTACGGCGTGGGCACCATGGGTGAATGCAGATCGAGCTGAGCGGGCGACGGGCACTGGTTTCCGGATCGAGTCAGGGGATCGGGCTGGCGATTGCGACCGAACTGGCGCGGGCCGGAGCGGCAGTGGTGGTGAATGGGCGGACCGCCGACAAGACCGAGACTGCGGCCGAGCAGGTGCGGAACGCCGTACCGGGTGCTGATGTGACTGCGGTTGCGGCGGATCTGGCGTCGGGTGAAGGTGCTGAGCAGTTGCGGGCGGTCGTCCCGGAGCTGGACATCCTGGTGAACAACCTCGGGATCTTCGGGGCGAAGCCGGTGCTCGAGGTCGATGACGACGAGTGGCGGCGGTACTTCGAGGTGAACGTGCTGTCGGCGATCCGGCTGATCCGGCTGTACCTGCCGGGGATGACCGAGCGTGGATTCGGGCGGGTGCTCAACATCGCCAGCGACTCGGCCGTCGTGACGCCGGTCGAGATGGTGCATTACGGCGTGACGAAGACAGCGCTGCTGGCGGTGACCCGCGGCTACGCGAAGGCCGCGGCCGGCACTGGCGTGACGGTGAACTCGGTGATCGCGGGCCCGACGCACACACCCGGGGTCGAGGACTTCGTGCATGAGTTGGTTGGTGACGATCAGGAGTGGGAGGACGCGCAGCGGCAGTTCATGAAGGAGCACCGCCCGTACTCCCTGATCCAGCGGCTGATCGAGCCGCAGGAGATCGGCAACCTGGTCGTCTACCTGAGCTCGGACCAGGCCTCGGCGACCACCGGCGGAGCGCTGCGTGTGGACGGCGGGTACGTCGATTCGATCCTCCCGTAAACCTCCGTGGCGGGTTTCCGACATGTCGTGGCGGTCCAAGGGAGTAGCGCCCTACGGTAAACGAAAGGTCGCTACATATCTGGACGGGAGTCGCCATGAAACGACGGGTTGGCGTTGTTGTCGTGAGTGCTATCGCAGCTGGGCTCCTGTTCGGATCGGTCGCTCTGGTGGCTCAGGCCGGTGAGTCGTCCGTGCAAGCAGCCTGCACGGCGCCCGCTTGGGCTGAGGGGGTTGCCTACGCGGCGGGTGCCAAGGTCAGCTACCAGAGCCGGACCTACCAAGCCCGGTCCGCGCACACCGCGCCACCCGGCTCCGGCTGGAACCCAGTCGCCGCGCCATCGCTCTGGCTCGACCTCGGTGCCTGTGACAGCACACCGCCCACCGATCCGCCGACGACGCCACCGACCCCGCCGCCTGGCGCGACCTGCGCGGTGAAGTCGCGGCCGGCCGGCAAGGTCCTGCACGGCTACTGGGAGAACTGGGACGGCTCCTCGAACGGCGTCCACCCGCCCTTCGGCTGGACTCCGATCACCGACTCGCGCATCGGTCAGCACGGCTACAACGTGATCAACGCAGCCTTCCCGGTGATCCTTTCTGACGGGACGGTGAAGTGGGAGGACGGGATGGACGCGACCGTGAAGGTCGCCACCCCGGCCGAGATGTGCGCCGCGAAGGCAGCCGGTCAGACCATCCTGCTCTCGATCGGTGGGGCCACCGCCGGAATCGACCTCAGCTCGTCCACTGTCGCCGACCGGTTCGTGGCGACGGTCGTACCGATCCTGAAGCAGTACAACTTCGACGGGATCGACATCGACATCGAGACCGGCCTGACCGGTAGCGGCAATATCAACCAGCTCTCCACCTCACAGGCGAACCTGATCCGGATCATCGACGGCGTGCTGGCGCAGATGCCGTCGAACTTCGGGCTGACGATGGCACCGGAAACGGCGTACGTGACCGGCGGCAGCGTCACCTATGGCTCGATCTGGGGTTCCTACCTCCCGATCATCAAGAAGTACGCCGACAACGGCCGGCTGTGGTGGCTGAACATGCAGTACTACAACGGCAGCATGTACGGCTGCTCGGGCGACTCGTACTCCGCCGGGACCGTGCAAGGCTTCGTCGCCCAGACCACGTGTCTCAACAACGGTCTGGTGATCCAGGGCGTCACCATCCGGGTCCCCTACGACAAGCAGGTCCCCGGACTACCCGCCCAGAGCGGCGCCGGCGGAGGCTACATGTCACCGTCCCTCGTCTCCCAGTCCTGGAACAGCTTCAACGGCCAGCTCAAGGGCCTGATGACCTGGTCGATCAACTGGGACGGTTCGAAGAACTGGACCTTCGGCGACAACGTCAAGTCCCTCCAGGGTCGTTAGCCGAACAGACCTGGGTGGTCCGCCAACCAGGTGGTGAAGGTACGAGCCGTGTGGCCGGTCAGTAGTTCGACACCCGGCTCGACCGGCTGCGGTACGCCGACGCGCGAGGCCCAGTAGGCCAGGAGGGTCTCGCGCTGGCCCTCATCGCGCATCTGCATCTCGGCTCGGGCCTGGTCGGGGGTGAGGTCGACGGCCTCGATCGGTACGCCGGTGGCCTCGGTGACCAGGGCGATCTGGTGTCGCCGGGTCATCGAGACGGGACCGGTGAGTGGGTAGCCCCGGTCGTCGTGACCGTTCCCCGGTCCGTCGAGCAAAACCCGCAGTACGGCGTCTGCGATGTCCTGCTCGTGGATCGGCGCCTCTTCGGCGTCGAGGTAGGGAAGCCGGATCTGGCCGGTCGCGCGTGCCTGGTAGGCCCAGAACTTGGCGTTGCTCATGAAGGCGCCGGGTTGCATCCGGGTGGTCGCGTAGCCACCGGAGGAGATGACGTGCTCGGTCTTCGCATGCGGGTCTTCGGGGCCGCCGGCCGCGGATAGCGAGGAGAGCAGGACGACCTGTTTGACCCCGGCGGCGTCGGCAGCGGCCACGAAGGCCGGTGCGGACTCCGGGTCGGAGTACAGGAAGACCTGGCTGACGCCTTCGAGGGCGGGTGCCGGGTCGGCGGGGTCGTAGGCGACGGCGGCCGGGCCGAGGTCGGCGGGCTCGCGGCTGGCGATCCGGATGTCCTGGCCGGCGTCGATCAGGCCGGTGGCGACGGCGCGGGCGATCGCGCCGCGACCGCCGGTGACAAGAATAGTCATTGGATGAACTCCAAAGATGTAGTCGCTACAAGATTGGGTTCAGTAAATCAGGATGCTCTACCGTTGTCCAATGGAGCTCGGGCGGCGGGAACGCAAGAAACAGCAGACGAAGGCGGCGATCTCGAAGGTCGCGACCGAGCTGTTCCTCGAGCGTGGGTTCGATGCGGTGACCGTGGCGGAGGTCGCCCGGGCCGCGGACGTCGCCGTACAGACGGTGTTCAACCACTTCCCGACGAAGGAGGACCTGCTCTTCGACGAGGAGGGTTGGTGGGTCGGCCCGGCGCGCGCGGTGCACGAATCCACCGACGATCCACTCGATGTGCTCGAGGCGCATTACCTGGCCTCGACCCGGGAGCGGCTCGAGGTCGGGCATCTGGCGACCTGGAAGCAGTTCGTCCGGACGATCGAGATGAGCCCGTCACTGCTCGCGCGACGTCGGCTGTACTCCGATGAGCTGGTGAGGTTCCTGGCCCGAGCGCTCGACGACCGATCGGACGACCGGCTGCGCAATCACTTGCTCGCCGCGCAGTACGCCGCTGCTCAGAACACGTTGGAGGCTGAGCTGATGCGGATCCTGCCCGAGGAGGCAACGGCCGAGGAGCTCGTGCAGACGCAGCAGCAGTTGGAGCAACTAGTGGCTGAGGTGTTTGGGATCCTTAGAAACGGTTTAACGGCCACCCGGGGTTAGCGGGTACGCTGCATGGTTGTGGCTGGACTGGATTTTGACGCTGAGCTCAAGCAGCTCGACGCGACGCTGACCTCGATCGAGAAGGTGCTCGATCTCCCTGCCCTGCGCGCGGAGATCGCCGAGCTCGGCGAGGCGGTGGCCGCGCCGGACCTGTGGGACGACCAGGCGAACGCGCAGAAGGTGACGTCCCGGCTGTCCAGCCTGCAGGCCGATGTGGAGCGCGTCACCGGTCTCCGGTCGCGGGTGGAAGACCTCGGTGTCCTGATCGAGCTCGCCCGCGAGGAGAACGACCCGGACAGCATCGCCGAGGCGGAGAAGGAGCTCGGCTCGGTCGCCAAGGCGATCCAGTCCCTCGAGGTCCGCACGCTGCTCTCGGGTGAGTACGACGAGCGCGAGGCCCTCGTGACGATCCGCTCCGGCGCCGGTGGCGTCGATGCCGCGGACTTCGCCGAGATGCTGCAGCGGATGTACCTGCGCTGGGCCGAGCGGCACGGCTACGCGACCGAGGTCTACGACACGTCGTACGCCGAAGAGGCCGGGCTCAAGTCGACCACCTTCGCGGTCAAGGCGCCGTATGCGTATGGCACGTTGAGCGTGGAGTCCGGGACGCACCGGCTGGTCCGGATCTCGCCGTTCGACAACCAGGGCCGGCGGCAGACGTCGTTCGCCGCGGTCGAGGTGGTTCCGGTGCTGGAGCAGACCGACGAGATCGACGTACCGGACGAAGAGATCCGGGTCGACGTGTACCGGTCGTCCGGCCCGGGTGGTCAGAGCGTCAACACGACCGACTCCGCGGTCCGGCTCACGCACATCCCGACCGGAACCGTGGTCTCGTGTCAGAACGAGAAGTCCCAGCTGCAGAACAAGGCTTCGGCCATGGTCATCCTGAAGGCCAAGCTGCTCGCGCTGAAGAAGGCCGAGGAGCGGGCGCACCTGGACTCGCTGCGTGGTGACGTGCAGGGCTCGTGGGGCGACCAGATGCGGTCCTATGTCCTGCACCCGTACCAGATGGTGAAGGACCTGCGGACGCTGTTCGAGTCCGGGAACACGACCGGCGTCTTCGACGGTGAGATCGACGACTTCGTCGAGGCCGGCATCCGCTGGCGCCGTACCGGCCAGACGGTTGCCGACAACAACTGAGCTCCGCGCCGACTGCGGTAGCTGCTTCGGCCTCTGCTGTGTCGCGCTGACGTTCAGCAAGTCCGCCGACTTCGCCATCGACAAGCCGGCAGGCGAGGCCTGTCGTAATCTCGACGACGGTTTCCGGTGTCGGATTCATACTGAGTTGCGGCCCAAGGGTTTCCAGGGCTGCACGGTTTATGACTGCTTCGGGGCTGGGCAGGAGATCTCGCGGCGCGCTGGGAAGAGCTGGCGGGAGCAGCCGGGCGCCGACATGTTCGCTGCCCTCCCCATCCTCCGCCAGCTGCATGAGCTGCTGTGGTACTTGACGGAAGCCCTTACCTACAAGGGAACCGCGCCCCTTCATGCTGACCTCCGTACGGCGCTCGCGCGCGTCGAGAAGGTGAGCCGTACGACGGACCTCACCACCGTGGATGTGATGGCGGAACGCGCTGTCGTCAACGAGCTGCTGCTGAAGACCAGCAAGCTCGTTCGCGGCAAACAACCCAAGTCGAAGGAACGTCGAGGCGCCGATCTGATCGGCAAACGCCTCCGCAACGCCGACCTGCAGAACGCCAACCTCCGCGGCGCCTACCTGATCGCCGCCGACCTCACCAACGCCAACCTCCGCGGCGCAGACCTCATCGGCGCCGACCTCCGAGACACCAACCTCTCAGGCGCCGACCTAACCAACACCCTCTTCCTAACCCAGTCCCAACTCAACGCAGCCCAGGGCAACACCCAAACCAAACTCCCAGCAGCCCTCACTCGTCCGTCCCACTGGTAGCCGGACGCCGCCATACCAACCGCCACAAGCGATACCCGAGATAGCCGATCATCGCGAGACCGCTCGCCACATCGAACTTCCACAGGCCTGACCCCTGTGCATAGATCATCGAGGGATCGTCCCGCATGTACTGGCCGGGTACTCGAGTGCCGGCGGGGCCAGGGTTGTTCTCGAACGAGAAGTTCGCGCGCCGGATGGTGCCGTCGTTGCTGACGAAATCGCCATAGGTGGTGCAGCCGCCCCTCTCGTACCGGGGTCGGCACTCCTTGCGCGTCACGGTGAATGTCCCGGCGACACCCTCGTCATGGTCAATCCGTGCCCAAGGTCGGTGGGGGGCGCTACCTTGAGCGCCCATCGACCGCGAATGGGGCGGGTGGACGACTGAACGGTGCTCAAGGTGGGGGCTAGGCGCGGGTGGTGCGGAGTTGGTTGGTGATGGGGGCCATGAGGATGGCTATGGCGGCTAGGGCTAGGGAGATTGTGGCTAGGGCGGTGCCGAAGTCCCAGGTGGTGGCTAGGGAGAGGAAGACGGTTCCTACGGTGGCGGCGCCTAGGGCTAGGCAGGTTTGTTGGCTGGTGAGGAGGATGCCGCTGCCTAGGCCTGCTTGGGCTGGTGGGACTTGGCTGACTACTACGCCGATCAGGGGGATCATGACGAAGCCGCCGCCGAAGCCGATGACGAGCATGGGGAGGGCGAGCTTCAGGACTGTTACGTCGGGCCAGAGGGCTAGGGCGGCTACTGCGAGTAGGACGTAGCCGCCTGCTTGGATGATCCAGCCGGTGACGACCATGGCGACGCCGTACCGGCGTTGGAGGGCTGGGCCCCAGATGCAGGTGATCAGGAAGCCGATGGCTAGGGGGAGCAGGCTTAGGCCGCCTTCTAGGGCGGTCATGTGGGCGCCTGCCTGGGTGGCTAGGGCGAAGGCGAACATGAAGCCGCCGAAGCTGGTGAAGAAGCCTACGGCCATCACGAGACCGATGCGCATCGCGCGGTGCTTAAGGACCGAAGGCGGAATCAGGGGAGCGTGGCCAACTCGCTCGGCGTGGCGCTGGTGCAGGGCTAACAAACCCACAGCCGGTACGACGGCTGCCAGGCTGATCCACGTCCAGAGTGGCCAGTGGAGGGCGCGGCCCTCGGTGAGGGGGAGCAGGAGGAGTACCAGGGTGACTGCTAGTAGCGCAGCGCCGACTAGGTCGACTCGGTGTGCTTCAGCGGCCTTGGTGTCGGGGACGGATGCTGCGATGGCGATCAGGGCCAGCAGGCCGCCTAGGGCGAGGACGACGAAGACTGAGCGCCAGCCGAGTCCGAAGGGGTTCGCGTCGACCAGGACGCCGCCGAGGATCTGACCGAGTGCGGCGGAGATGCCGTTGGCGACGCCGAAAAGGGCCATTCCGCGGGCGCGGTGCTCGCCGGTCATCAGGCTGGTGATTGACGCCAGCACCTGCGGGGTGACGGCGGCGGCCGAGGCGCCTTGGATGATTCGAGCGATCAGCAGGACCGAGACCGACGGGGCGATGGCACAGATCACGGACGCTACGACGAACCCGGTGAGGCCGCCCAGGAGCAGCCGGCGGCGGCCGAAGCCGTCGCCGAGGCGGCCGGCGACTACCAAGAGGGTGGCGACTGCGATGCCGTAGGCGCCGACGATGAGCTGGAGCTCACCGGCGCTGGCGTGCAGGTCGGTACCGATCGCGGGCAGCGAGACGTTGATCATGAAGAACGAGAGCATCGGCAGCAGGGAGCCGAAGAGCAGTGAGGTGAGCGCCGCCGGTGCCAGCGAGGTCGCCGGCGGTCGGGTGGCGGTGAGCTGGTCAGTCATGGGTACCAGGTTGCGCGCGGCTGGATCCTGGTGGTGAGAGCCTGCTTATCCTGGTACTGACACCACCTGGCACCAGGTTGTGCGGCCGTGCACCATAAGACCATGACGGATGCACGGAGACGAGAGCTTGGCGTGTTCCTGCGCACCCGGCGCGAGCGGATCCAGCCCGAAGAAGTCGGGTTCGCTCCGGGACAGAGACGCCGTACGCCGGGATTGCGGCGCGAGGAGGTTGCGCTGCTCGCCGGGGTCGGGGTGACCTGGTACACCTGGCTCGAGCAGGGTCGCGACATCAACGTGTCCGCGCAGGTCCTGGAGGCGATCGCGGGGACGCTGCGGCTGGACCGGCTGGAGCGCAACCACCTCTACACGCTGGCGGGACTTCGGTTCGGTCCGGCGCCGGAGTCCACGCTGCTACCGCCGTCGATTCAGAAGACGCTCGACGCAGTCTCGCCGTACCCGGCAATCGTGATGAACGAGCGGTACGACATCCTCGCGTTCAACGACGCCTACTGCCAGGTGGTGCTGGACCTGCGGCAGATCCCGGTCGAGGAGCGCAACATGCTCTGGCTGAGTTTCGTCTCCGACGATTGGTACTGCATGTTCGTCGATGCGGAGACCACCAGCCTGCACATGGTCGCCGCCTACCGCGCAGCGCTGGCCAACCATCTCAATGAGCCGTCCTGGCAGGAGCTGACCCAGGGGCTGCTGGCCCGGTCGCCGAAGTTCGCTGCGATGTGGGAGCGGTACGACGTCGCTGCGCCGAGCGCTCAGGTCAAGATCCTCGATCATCCCGAGGCAGGGCTGTTGCGGGTGGATCCGGCGATCATGTGGCTGTCGCAGGCGAACCAGTCCCGGATGAACGTCTACACCGCCGCCGACGCGGAAACCGAGGCCAAGCTGGAGGCGCTGGTGACCGCGAAGGTCCCAGCCGGCCGCGGGGCGGTGCGGCCGGCTGGAGCTCGCGTGAGCCCGGGGCAGAGCTCACGCGAGCAGGTATTCAGCTAGCGGTTCCGGATCCGTTCGCGGATCCACACGCCGGCCGGCTTCAGGACCGACGTACCGGTGAAGTTGCTCCCGGCGCAGGTGCCTTGTTTGAAGACGGCGCCGGACCGGAAGTCGTCGGAGAAGTTCCAGTTCGTCCAGCCGATCTGCCGGCTGTTCAGGAAGTCCAGGTACTTCTGCGACCAGGTGAAGTCGTTGCCGCCGTCACCGGTGTAGGTCTGGGTGCCGAACTCGGTGACGAAGATCGGGATCTTGCTCGACGCCCGGGTCAAGGCGTCCAGATACTCCTGCTTGTGCGACGCGGCGTAGAAGTGGAACGTGTACATCAGGTTCGTCGCCCGGACCGGGTTGTTCACGACGTCGGCCTCGGTGCGGCCGTCGGAGACCCCGAGCGAGGCCCAGCCGTGGGTACCGACGAAGATCACGCCGTCGGCGTCCTTGGCCCGGATCACCGGCACCATCTGCTCGGCGTACGACTTGATGCCGGCCCAGCTGACGCCGTTGGGCTCGTTGGCGATGTCGTAGATGATGTTGTTCTTGCCCTTGTGCCGGTCGGCGATCTCAGTGAAGAACGTCGTGGCCTTGGATAGGTTGGCGTTCGGGTCACCGGGGTCGAGTTGGTGCCAGTCGACGAGCGCGTACATGCCGCGCTTGGTGGCCTCCTCGATGTAGCCATGCACCATGTCGGTGAACTTGCGCGGGTTGGTTTCGTACCCGCCTTCCTGCACGTACATCGAGATGCGCAGGATGTCGGCCTTCCAGTCATAGGCCAGCGCGTCGAGCGACGCGGTCTTGATGCAGTTGGCGTACCACTGGATGCCGTGCGTGCTCATGCCGCGGAGCTGGACGGGCTGGTTGTTCTGGTTGCACAGCTTGACGCCACAGACGTGCAGCTGACCGTTCCGGGAAACCGGGGTGTCTGCTGCCGGAGCGGCGGTCGCGGGGGCGGTGGTCGGGACCAGAGCGGCTGCGGTCAGCAGCGCACCGGCCAGGAGGGAGCGAATCATGGAGGGGTTCCTCCTCAGTGGGGGCGGGGTTTTGTTGCTTAGAGATTGCGGTCGATCACCCGTGCGCGGATCCACACACCGGCTTCCTTCAACTTCGACGTACCGGTGAAGCTGTTCCCGGCGCAGGTGCCTTCCTTGAAGACGGCGCCGCTGCGTTCGTCGTCGGAGAAGTTCCAGTTGGTCCACCCGATCTGCTTGCTCTTCAGGAAGTCCAGGTACTTCTTCGACCAGGTGAAGTCGTTGGCGCCTTCACCCTCGTAGTTCTGGGTGCCGAACTCGGTGACGAACAACGGGATCTTGGTGGACGCACGGGACAGGGCATTGAAGTTGTCCTCGTGGTGCGACGCGGCGTAGAAGTGGAACGTGTACATGATGTTCGTCGCGTTGATCTGGTTGTTGACGACATCGGCCTCGGTGCGGTCCTCGGAGACGCCGAGCGACGACCAGGCGTGGGTGCCGACGAAGATCACGCTGTCGGAGTCCTTGGCCCGGATGGTCGGAATGACCTGCTCGGCATAGGACTTCACCTTCGCCCAGCTGACGCCGTTCGGCTCGTTGGCGATGTCGTAGATGATGTTGTTCTTGTTCTTGTGACGTTCCGCGATCTCGGCGAAGAACGTCTTGGCCTTGGCGGTGTAGATGTTCGGGTCGCCCGGGTCGAGCTGGTGCCAGTCGACGAGGGCGTACATGCCGCGCTTGGTGGCCTCTTCGATGTAGCCGTGCACCATGTCGGTGAACTTGCGCGGGTTCGTCTCGTAGCCGTCCTCCTGGGCGGCGACGTACATCGAGATGCGCAGGATGTCGGCCTTCCAGTCGAAGGCCAGCGCGTCGAGGGACGCGGTCTTGATACAACTCGAGTACCACTGGATGCCGTGCGTGCTCATCCCGCGGAGCTGGACCGGCTGGTTGTTCTGATTGCACAGCTTCAGGCCGCAGACATGCAGCTGGCCGTTCCGCGATACTGGGGTGTCCGCTGCCGGTGCAGCGGTCGCCGGGATGGCGGGGACCAGAGCGCTTGCCACGAGCAGAGCGCCGGCCATGATGTAGCGCATCATCGACTGCCTCCAATGACATCAGGGCGGGGAGGTAGTTATCCGACTATTAGGAAAGTTTCCTGATAATTGAGAGGAACTTAATCTCGGCGCTGAGTGTTGTCAACGGGTCGCGCAAAGTAATCACGCGGTAGTTCGCTCGGGCCATGCTTTCTTGAGCGCCGACAGCGTGACCACCAGCGCCGGCCGCCGCGACGTGACGGTCCGCCAGACGGCATAGACCCGCCGGCTCGGCACGGGATGCAGCGGTACGGCGACCACTCCGTCCGGCACGGGTCCTCGGCCCAGCCGGGGGAGCAGGCCGATCCCGATGCCGCGGGCAAGTATCGCCAACTGGGTCTGGTATTCAGCCACTGAATAGGCGACATCGGGCTCGACCCCGGCCCGGCGCATCGTCCGCACCAGCCACTCGTGGCAGATCGACCCCGGGACCTGGCAGATCCAGCGCTCGCCGACCAGATCCTCGGCGCGGACAAACTCCTTACCTGCCAGGCGATGCGAGGCCGGCACCAGTACGTCGGCCGGATCGGACCCGAGCTTGACCCGCGACAGACCCTCGGGCAGCGCGAGCGGGGTGTTGTGCCAGTCGTGCACCACCGCGAGTTGCGCGTCACCGCGGTTGACCGAGGCAACGGCCTCGAACGGGTCGATCTCGTTCACCCGTACGTCGAGCTCCGGGTGATCGACGATCAGTCGGCTCAGCGCCGTCGGTAGCAAGCCGCGGGCGGCGGTCGGGAAGGCCGCGATCCGCAGTGTCCCGATCGCCTGACCGCGTTGTTCTTCCAGCGTCAGTTCGGCGTCCTCGACCAGTTCCAGCACGCGGGCCGCGGTGGCCGCGAGCTGCAGTGCCGCATCCGTCAATGCGATCCCACGCCCCTGCCGCTCGACCAGGGTGGTCCGCGTCTCACGCTCGAGCTTGGCCAGCTGCTGCGATACCGCGGACGGCGTGTAACCGAGCGCCTCGGCCGCGCGATTCACCGAGCCGTGCTGCGCGACGGCGTACAGGGCTCGTAGCCGGCCGAGATCGATCATGTAGCACTCCTACAGAGACAGCGGTAGCAATCGGTGCTGGTGCTTAAGTCTAATCCCGAACCAGACTGGCTGTATGAAACCTCGTGACCTGCTCCTGGCGCTCGCCGTCGTGATCGCCTGGGGCGTGAACTTCGTGGTGATCGAGGTCGGCCTGGAGGATTTCCCGCCGCTGCTGTTCTCGGCCCTGCGATTCTTTTTGGCCGCCGTTCCGGCAATCTTCTTTCTCGGCCGGCCGCGGGTCGCCTGGCGTTATGTGATCGGGGTCGGGCTGGCGCTCGGCGTCGCGAAGTTCGGGCTGCTGTTCCTGGCCATGGATCGCGGAGTTCCGGCCGGACTCGCGTCGCTGGTGCTGCAATGCCAGGTGATTTTCACCGTGCTGTTCGCGATCACGGTACTGCGGGAGCGGCCGCGGCCGGCCCAGATCGCCGGGATCGTGATCGCCTGTGGCGGGATGCTGCTGATCATGCTCGACCGCGGTCTGTCCGCACCGCTCGGCGCTCTCGCGCTGGTGATCCTCGCCGGGGCATGCTGGGGCGTTTCCAACACCATCACCCGGTACGCGAAGCCGCCGGACACGCTGCGATTCATGGTCTGGGTCAGCGCGGTCGCCGTCGTACCGCTGACCTTGTTGTCGCTGCTCACGGAAGGGCCGCGAGCCGACCTCGATGCGATCCGGGGGATCGAGCTCACCGGGGTCGGCGCGCTGGCCTACCTGGCTGTGGTCGCCACCCTCTTCGGGTTCGGCGTGTGGGGCTACCTGCTGCGCCAGTACGACGCCAGCACAGTGGCGCCGTTCTCGCTCCTGGTACCGGTTGTCGGGATGGCGGCCGCCTGGGCGTTGCGCGGTGAGGCGGTCGGCGGGCAGCAGGCGATCGCCGCCGTACTGATCATCGGCGGAATGGCCTGCACGGTCATCCGACGTTCAGGGGCGGCATCTGCCATCCCCGAGCCAGCGACGATTCGTACGCCGGAGCTCCACCAGCGAAGTACTCGGTGAACTTCATGATCAGCGGGTCCCAGCGGAGTGGGTCGATGTAGCGGTCGTTGCTCATCAGCAGGTCGTCGCGGACCTGCACCTGCTCGACCTTCATCGAGAGTGCACAGAGGTGTTCCGAAGGGCCGCCGATCGAGTGGATCGCCTCGATCCGGCCCTCGAGCGTGATCGGGCTTTCCTCGACCATGTCGAGTCCGGTCACGGCACCCGCCGTACGGGTGAGTCCGGCGGCGGCGAACTTGTCCGGCTCGAAGCGGTAGCCGCGGGCGCGCTTCGAATCCGACATCTCCTCCGAGCCGGTGAGCAGGGCGATCCGGTCCAGGGCGGCGACCATGGCCGGGTCGACCAGGTTGAGGGCGACCTCGGGGCGGTCGACGAGGTTCTTGACCGTCTGCGAGCTCGTGCCCATCCCGAGCATGGCGTAGTAGCCGAGCCACCAGGCTGACGACATCGGGGCGAGGTTGGTGGAGCCGTCCGGATTCCGCGTGCTGACCAGGACGACCGGCGTACCGAAGTAGAGAACCTTGGGCTCAACTGTGCGCTTCATGCCCATGGAACGCACAGCACCGCGAATGTGTGAGGGCGCTACTCGTAGGGGTTCGCAGGGGCGGCGACCGACTTGACCGAGTCGACCGTGAGGGCGGCGACGTCACCGTCGACGCGCTTGCTCGGTTCGGCCCACTCGCCGGTGACGGTGACCCACTGGTTCTTCGGTGGCGCGGCCTGGCCGCGGGCCTCGACCATGAACGCCGTGGCGTCGGCGACGCAGCAGGTCAGGCCCATCCGGGTCACGTACCAGCTGCCGTTCTTGGCCGGGGTCACGAAGCCGGTGAGCGAGAAGGAACGACCCTTCATGCTCTCCTTCTCCCACACCGCCCAGACGGAGTAGTCGCGGACCGCGAGGGTGACCGGGCCGCCTTGCGGGTTGTCCGCCAGCCAGGAGTTGCTCTTCGGCTGGATCGGCTTCGAAGCCACCGGTGACTGGCGCTGAGCCGCCGCGGCACCGAGCGCGGGCGGGTCGACGACCAGCAGGGCGAAGATCGGGATCAGCAGCAGCCAAGCGGCCCGCGGGAGGCCGTGGTGGCCGTGCCCGTCGTCATGCTCATGCTCGTCCTCGGGCTTCTTCTTGCGGGTGTCCATCAGGACGTCGGCCACCGCGAGCGCGATCAGGATCAGTCCGGCCGCGAGCAGCATCCACCGCATCCCGGGCTTCACGTATCGCAGATAGGTGTTCGACACCGCGAGCTGGACCACCGCGGCCCCGACGAACACGATCACCAGTCCGGCTACATTGCGCTTCACAGCAACCACCACCCCACTCCGAGACTGGCCAGTACGGCGACCACGAACGTGGCCGGCGCGAACCGGACGGCGAACTTCGGACCGAACGTTCCGGCCTGCAGAGCAATCAGCTTCACGTCCACGATCGGGCCGACCACCATGAACGCGAGGCGCGCGGTCAGCGAGAACTGGGTCAGGCTCGCGGCGACGAACGCGTCCGCCTCCGAGCAGATCGCCAGCAGTACGGCGAGGAGTCCGAGAACGAGCACGGACAGCAGGAGGTTGCTGGCCACGTTGTCGAGCCAGGAGCGCGGTACGACGACGTTCAGCGTGGCGGCCGCGGCGGCGCCGACCACCAGGAAGCCGCCCGCGTGCAGGAAGTCGTGCAGCATCGACGAGCGGAACACCTCGAACTTCGCGGTGCCCTCGGCGTGCCGGTTCTTCGGCATCTTCAGCCAGGAGCCGCCCTTGCCGGTCAGCAGCCACAGCCAGCCGAGGATCATCGAGACCGCGAGCGAGGTGACCGCGCGGGCCACCACCACCTTCGGCTGCCCGGGGAACGCGACCGCGGTCGACGCCAGGACAACCGGGTTGATCGCCGGAGCCGACAGCAGGAACGCGATCGCCGCGGCCGGCGTGACCCCGCGGGCCATCAGCGCGGCCGACACCGGCACCGAGGCGCACTCACAGCCCGGCAGGATGACCCCGGACGCGCTCGCCACCGGTACGGCGAGGGCCGGGTGCTTGGGCAGCGCCTTCGCGAAGAACGACGCCGGGATGAACGCGGTCAGCGCCGCCGACAGGAGCACGCCGAGCACCAGGAACGGCAGCGCCTGCACGGTCACCCCGACGAACATGGTCGCCCAGGTGCGGACTCCCTCGTCGGTGAAGACGCCGGCGAAGATCCGGCGCCCGAACAGGGCCAGACCCACCAGCAGGACCAGCGTCGCGGTGAAGGCGATCGACGATCCACCCGGTTCTTTCGGCGGCTTCTCGGCCTTTTCGGCGAGGTCGGCGGGGGCGCTCATGGGCGGAATCCTGACACAACGGAGCGCGTTCGAACGAGGACTCAGCGCGCCCTTGAAATGAAAATCAGCGTCATTTCGGGAAATACTCGTGATGAGCGCGGACCCCAGGGCCATCACATTTGCCGTCCTGGCGCGGTTCCCCGCGGGGAGGGGCGCCGGCGGGGCCAGTTGTGATGGCGTCCAGGTTCGGGCGTGGCAGGCTGGGGAGCATGGATGCCGACGTCGTGCGTGCAGTGAACGACCTGACCGGCCGCTGGGTTCGGAGCCTGGAGCCGGGGAACACGGTCGTGTCCGGGCTCGGCCTGTGGCCGTTGCTGGCGATCCTCGCCACCGCCGCCGACGAACCCGGCCGCGCTGAGCTCGCCGCCGCTGCCGAGGTGGCCGCTGGTGACGGCTCGCGGCTCGCCGTGCAGCTGATCGAGGCGCTCGACGAGTCCGCGGATCTCCACGCGGCGCTCGGCGTCTGGGTGAGCGAGCAACTAAAACTCGCCGAGTCCTTCGGCGAGGTCGTACCGGCTCCCGTGGTCGGGATGCTGACCGGCCGGCCCGACGTGGACAAGCCGAAGCTCGATGCGTGGGCGACCGAGCACACCGACGGGCTGATCCGCGAGATGCCGGTCGACATCGACCCCGACGTGATGCTCGTCCTCGCTTCCGCGCTCTGCCTGCGAACGACCTGGGTCCGCCCGTTCACCGAGCAGGTCAAGCGCCTCAAGGGCGAGTGGGCCGGTTCCTGGCGCTGGCTCGAGCGAACCGACCATGACCTCGACTCCGTACGCCGGTACGACGATCTGACCGTGATCACGGTTCGCGGCGACGCGGATGTCGACGTACTGCTCGGTCTTGGAACCGGGGATGTCGTCGGCGGGCTCCTGGACGCGGCGGCCCGGCCGGGCGACGGCGTACCGGGTAGTCGGCTGATCGAGGGGGCCGATGAGGTTGCGCCTGGGGTGCGGATCGGGAAGACGACGAGTGGGCGGCCGGATGTGCGGTTGTCGCTTCCGTCGTTCGAGGTCTCGGCATCGCATGACCTGTTGGCGTCTGCGGAGTTGTTCGGGCTGTCGGCCGTGGCCTCGAACCCTGGGGTCCGCGGTCATTTCAGTGCGATCAGCCCGATGCCGCTGGCGATCGGGCAGGCCAAGCAGGAGGTGCTCGCGCGGTTCTTCGCGACCGGGTTCGAGGCCGCGGCCGTGACGTCGATCGCGATGACGCGGGCCGCGATGGCGACTAGCCAGTCGCGACGGCTGGACGTCGTACTGGATCGTCCTTTTGCCTTCACAGCAGTACTGCGGGAGTCGCGGCTGCCGATCGTCGCGGGCTGGATCGAGTCGCCTACCGAGGCAGGCTGAACAACCGGTTGAGCAGCGCGGACGCCTCGTCGACGCCTGTCCTGTCGCCGGTCAGCAGGAGGTCGAAGAGGAGTCCGCGAGAGGCCGCCAACCCGAGTCGGGCATAGCGTGGCGCTTGGTCCGCTGGGATGCCCGCTTTGATGCATAGGGCAACCAATGGCGGCAGCCAGACGTTGATCAGGTCCGCCTTGAGCTCCGCTGTGTGTGGCTTGTCGCGCATCGCGTGCGCGGAAAGCTCGAAGAACAAGGGCCCGTAGATCAACGTTGCCTCGGTCACCTTTCGCCAGAACTGCTCCGACTGTTCGGCGACCGGCAGTCCCGTCAGCTCCTCGAGCAGGTCGCGTTGCTGCTGCTCGACCGTCCGGACCACCTCTGCCAGCAACCCCTCGCGAGATTTGAAGTGGTAGATCAGCATCCGATGACTGGTCCCAAGACCGGCCGCGATACCGCGCAGGCTGGCATCGCCGATCCCGTTCTTCGCGAAGTACTCGACCGCGTCCCCGAGCAAGGTTTCCCGGCTCATCGCTCCGCGAGTTCCTTCAGCTTCTCGGTCTCGGTGGCGATGTAGCGGCGCGTCAGCCCGGCGTACAACCGGCCGAACAGCCAGCCGAGCGGCCCCTCCTGAATGATCGTAGCGGTCGCGACCGTGCCCTCCGGCGTACTGACCACGCGGTGACCACCCGTCGTCTTGATACCGGGGGCCTTCGACACCCACTCGAAGTATTGCCCCTCGACGAGCTCCGTCACCTCCCACACCGCCACCGGAAGCTTCGGCTGCCGGATCCGCGTCCGCGCCCCTGGGCGGATGCGCCCCTCGTCGAGCCGCTCCACGCTCTCGACCGTCGGTGTCCACTCGGGCCACCGCTCGACATCGCTGAACACCGCCCAGACCTGCTCGGCCGGTGCCTGGATCGTGACGGAATGGTCGAATCTCATGTACCAAATGGTACACGAAACGGCCTCACGGTATGGTCAGGTGCCATGGCAGACCAGAACACCCCTGAGAACGAGCAGGACCCGGGCGCGAACACCCAGATGTTCCGTGCCTTCGTCAGCGAGGGCGAGGCTCCCGCCGAGTCCAAGCCGAACGGCCGCATCCTCGCCATCGCCGGCGCGGCAGTGCTGCTGGTGGTCGTCATCGTCCTCATCGCGGTCCTCTGACCCCTTGACCGATCTCCCGGTCGCCGTCGTCAAGGTCTTCACCGACCAGGACGGCCACTTCGGCAACCCCTTGGGCATCGTCGCCGGCCACCTCGTCCCACCCAGTGGCCGCCAAGCCCTGGCCGCTCACCTCGGTTACAGCGAGACCGTGTACGTCGACGACGCGTCGACCGGCGCCGTCCGCATCTACACCGCCACCGGCGAAATGCCGTTCGCCGGCCACCCCACCGTCGGTGTCGCCTGGTGGCTTCGCAGCCAAGGCCACGCCGTACCGTCCCTGCAGACGCCAGCCGGCGAAATCCCCGTCACCTTCGAAGGTGACCTGGTCTCCGTCCAAGCCGACACCAGCTGGGGTAGCGACTGGGACTGGACCGAGCTGGCTACGCCTGCCGACGTTATCGCCGCAAACCCCGCCGCCTACCCGGCCGGCCACACCTACCTCTGGTCCTGGCAGGACAAGGCGGCCGGCATCCTCCGCTCCCGAGCGTTCGCCCCCGCCATGGGCGTCCCCGAAGACGAAGCCACCGGCTCCGCGGCCACCCAACTGACGGCTTTGCTCGGCCGCGATCTGCACATCATCCAAGGCCTCGGCTCGCACCTCCACACCACCCACCTCCCGCCGTCCCACGCGACGGTCGGCGGCCGGGTTGTATGGGCGGAATAGCCCTCTGACCTGCGCGAATACCACTTCTGGTCAATTGACCAGGTACTTTCGCCAAGTCTGTCACTACCTGCAATTTCGTTGACCCGGCGAGTAGCCGCGGGTCAGTCTTGCCCCGCCCTCGGCCGACCTCCGAGTGGCGCGCCTCGGGGGAGGTTCGCGTTTTTCGGCGGTGCTGAATTCCAGGGGTGAGGTATGTCTTCCAATCGGTGGTCCTTGCGCGCTTTCGTGCGCCCGATCAGCGTCCTATCGATCACATCGGTGCTGGCTGCGGGTCTCGCAGCCGTTCCGGTAGTCGCGCAGGCGAAGCCGGAGGTCGCGCCGTCCTCGGCGAAGACCGTGGCCGACGCCACGCGACTGGCAGCTCGGTTCAACACTTCGGTCGAGGTGGAGGAGAAGACGACGCCGTACGCGCGCACCGTCGCCACCCCGCAGGGCACACTGAAGGCGGAGATCGCCAACCAGCCGGTCCGCGTCCAGAAGGACGGCGTGTGGACCGCCGTCGACACGAGTCTGGCGGTTCGTCCCGACGGCCTGATCGCGCCCAAGGCGTCGACGACCGACATCGTCTTCTCCGCCGGCGGCAACGGCCCGCTCGCCCGCTTCACGCGGTCCGGCGGCATCTTCGAGCTCAAGGCACCTTGGTTGCTCCCGGCACCTACCTTGTCCGGATCCAAGGCGACGTACGCCGCTGTGCTGCCTGGC
The DNA here is from genome assembly GCF_042674205.1 of Kribbella sp. NPDC056951. NCBI lineage: Bacteria > Bacillati > Actinomycetota > Actinomycetes > Propionibacteriales > Kribbellaceae > Kribbella > Kribbella sp. NPDC056951. The sequence continues at coordinate 391,020 of NZ_JBHUQZ010000004.1, read as the reverse complement.
GTCGACCTTGTCGTCGACGCCGCGGACAGCAGTTTCAGCTACAACCTGGTCGTCCAGAACCGTGCGGCCGCCGCGAACCCGGCGCTGCGCAGCCTGACCTTCCCGGTCACCACCAAGAACCTCAGCCTCCGCACCACGCAGCCCGGCAGGCCGTCGTACGTCGACTCGTCCGGGCGCGAGGTGCTGACGGTCGGCGAGCCGCTGATGTGGGACTCGGCCGGCGCGGTCACCAAGACGAAGGGTGTCGCTGCCGAGGCTGTCGAGCGGGGACCCGCGGGCCCGTCCAAGCGGGCGCTGATGCAGTTCTCCGGTAGCAAGCAGGGGTTGACGGTCACGCCGGATCAGAAGCTGCTGACCGCCGCGGACACGCAGTTCCCGGTCGTCATCGACCCGACGATCAAGACGGTCGACCGCAACGGCTGGACCGCGATCTGGCAGCTGTACCCGACCACGCCGTTCTGGAAGACCACGCACAGCCTGGGTGTCGGGTTCGAGGACTTCGAGCAGCACAAGATCGTGCGCACCTACTTCCAGTTCGACGTCGCGGCGTACACCGGCAAGAAGATCCTCAGCTCGTCGCTGCGCACCTGGGAGATCCACTCGGCCAGTTGCGCCGCGCGCTCGGTCACCGTGTCGCGCACCGCGGCTGTCGGGTCGGCCACGACCTGGAACAACGCGCCTGGTGGCCAGGCCGACGTAGCCTCCCAGACCGTTGCCAAGGGCTACAACTCGTCCTGCCCCGCGGGCGCCGTCGAGTTCGACGTGACCAACTCGATGCAGTACACCTCCACGGCCAACGGCAAGACCGCGACCTTCCGGCTGCGGGCGACCAGCGAGACCGACGGGATCGCCTGGAAGCAGTTCAACAGCACCGGCAAGCTCGATATCGAGTACGCCGCCTACCCGCTGCCGGCGTACGAGCTCGGGGCAGCCACCAGCACCGACCTGCCCAGCGGCTGCGACCCCTCGACAGACCCCGCCATCATCGCCTCGACCGTGCCGTGGATCTATGGCAAGGGCCGGGTCGGCGCCGGTGACACCGGGGCCCGGATCGTCGTTCAGTGGCAGATCGTCAGCCCGTCCCAGTCCGTCTGGACGTTCCAGAGCCCGACGGTCGCACCCGGGGTGAAGGTCAAGGGGCAGCCGCTGGCACCGCTGGCCACCAACGTCATGTACACCTACCGGGCCCGCACGCTCTACGCGGTCAAGGGCGGCACACTGGCCTCGGCATGGTCGCCGTCCTGCTACTTCAAGATCGACACGACGCCACCACCCGCGCCAACGATCACCGCGAGCTACAACGGCCAGACGCTGCAGGACTGCCTGACCAGCCCGACACCTGACGTCTGCCCGGTTTCGGTGCCCTTCGGCGCCAAGGTGCGGTACACGATCTCCTCGACCAGCACTGATGTCTCAGCGCTCAGCTACGGTTTCAACGGCAAGATGACGCGCGTCAACGGACGCTCGGTGACTGTCGACCTGCTCACTCCCGGGCAGACCCTGATGACGCTCGGGGCCAAGAGCCACGATGCGGCCGACCACGCGAGTACGACGAAGTACCACCGGATCAACGTCGGACCCGGATTGCCGCCATCAGGCGCGTGGAACTTCGACGAAGGATCCGGTACGACGGCCGCCGACTCCTCCGGTAAGAATCACCCGCTCGCGGTGACCGGCGCCCAGTTCGACGATGCCGGTCGAGTCGGCGGCTCGCTGACCTTCGACGGCAACAACGACGGCGACAACCGCGCCACCGTCGGCGGTGCCGGAACCTTCATCGACACCTCGCAGAACTTCAGCATCTCGGCCTGGGCCCGCCCGACCGTTTCGAAGGACTCGGGCATCGTGTCGATCACCGGTACCCAGGCCAACGCCGGGCTGCTGCGCTACACCGGCACCCGCTGGTCGTTCATGCAGAACCTGACCGATTCGAGTACAGCCGGCCAAGCCCGGGTGGACTCGACCGCCGTACCGGTCCTGAACGCCTGGACGCACGTGCTCGGTGTCTTCGATGCGACCAACAAGACAATGACGCTGTACGTCAACGGCCGCATCCAGGGTGCTCCGGTCAGCTTCAGCCACACCCCCTGGAAGGGAACCGGGACGGTCGAGGTCGGCTCGTACCGCGTCAGCACCTTCAAGGGCGTCTTCAACGGCGCGGTCGACGATGTGAAGATCTACCCCCGCACGATCTCGGCCGCCGAGGCGAATGTGCTCGCCGACCCGCGCACCGGCCCGTCCGGCAGCGATGAGCCGGTTGCCTCGCTCGCCGCGAAGTTCCCCTTCGACAGCGTCTCCGTCCGTCCGAACGGCGTCTGGGTCAGCGAGGACACCGTCTACGGCCAGGACTGGGCCGTCTCCGGCTTCGCCGGCTCGCCGGACCAGACCTCGGCGATCGTCGAGGACCCGGAGCGCGGCAACGTCCTGACCACGACCGGGACCACCTCGGAGCTGCTCGCGGTCAACCGGCCGCTGGTCGACTCGACGGCTTCGTTCACGGTGACGTTGTGGGTGAAGGTTCAGGATCCGACGAAGAAGCAGGTGTTCGTGCGGCAGTTGGGAGCCAACAAGGACTCCTGGCGGATCGAATATCGCCCGGGCACCGACGACGACGCCGAATGGGTCTTCAGTCGGGCCGCCAGTGACACGACCACCGGCGCGTACGTGAGCGTCACTCAACCGACCAACCAGACCACGGCCGGCGAGTGGACGGCCCTGGCGGCGCAGTACAGCGCTGCCACGGACCAGATGACCTTGCTGATCACGGACCGGTCCGGCGACGGCGGTACCGCGACGTTCACGACACCGTTCCAGGGCAGCGCGACGATCGTCGCTCGGCCGGACGAGACCGACACGGGTTACTCACCCCTGAATGCCGCGATGGACGACCTGCGTGTCTACACAGGCGTCGTACCGCAACGCCAGCTCTGCATCGAGTTCAGCAACGACCCGACGGAGTGTTCCTGATGAAGCTCAAGCTACGGACCCGCGCCCTCCCGGTCCTGCTCGCGCTGTCGTTGACCGCCACGGTGGCGATCGTCGGGCCGACCAGCGCGGCTGAGGCGGGAAGCCCGGACCGGCCGAAGCCGGTGAAGGCCAAGAGCGTCAAGGTCAAGGACGTCCCGCCGGCCGCGGCTCCGGTCGAGTCGGCGGACCTGCAGAAGGCCGTCGCCAAGACGACCGAGTTCGCGAACCGGCCGGTGCACTGGCCGGCTCCGGGTCGCCAGACGATCGCGGTCAACGCCGCGACCGACAAGCCGGCCGGGCCGGTCGCCGCACGTTCCGCGAAACGTACGGCGCCGGCCACGGTCGACCTCGACTTCCTCGACCAGGCGGCCAGTGCGCGCGCCGGAGTGAGCGGCGTACTGGTCAAAGCCAGCACGGCCGCGAAGTCCGACGTACAGCTGTCTTTTGACTACTCCGGCTACGAGAACGCGTATGGCGGCGACTGGGCCGCGCGGCTGGAGGTCGTCGCACTCCCGGCTTGTGTCCTCACGACGCCCAAGGCACCGGGTTGTGCGACCAGCACACCGTTGCAGACGTCCAACGATCCGGCTGCGAAGACTGTCACGACGACCGCGCCGTTGAGTGCGCAGCAGTCGGTCTTCGCGATCTCTGCCGGTTCGGATTCGAGCGCTGGTGATTACTCGGCGACGAGCCTCTCGGCATCGTCGAGCTGGTCGGGTGGTGGGTCGAGTGGTGACTTCACCTGGTCGTACCCGCTCCGGGTGCCGCCCGCCGCGGCCGGGCCGACGCCGAGCCTGGCCTTCTCGTACTCGGCGCAGTCGGTCGACGGCCGGACCTCGGCCTCCAACAACCAGGTCTCGTGGGTCGGTGAGGGATTCGACCTGACGGAATCCTTCGTCGAGCGCAAGTACACGAGCTGTGACGAGGACGGCAAGGTCGGCAAGTACGACCAGTGCTGGAAGTACGACAACGCCACGCTGACGCTCAACGGCAAGTCCAACGAGCTCGTCCGGTCCGCCGGTGACGCGATCGGTGCCAGCACGTGGAAGCTGAAGAACGACGACGGGTCGAAGGTCGAGAAGCTCATCGGCACCGACGACAACGGTGACGCGCTCAAGGAGTACTGGAAGGTCACCACCACCGACGGGACCCAGTACTTTTTCGGCAAGCACAAGTTGAAGGCCGGTCTGACCGCCGTCACGAACTCGGTCTTCACCGCCCCTGTGTACGGCGACGACGCGGGCGAGCCCTGCAACACCACGGCCACCGGCTGCAACCTGGGCTGGCGCTGGAACCTCGACTACGTGGTCGACCTGCACGGCAACGCCATGTCGTACTGGTACACCAAGGAGCTCAACAACTACGCCAAGAACGGCGTCGCGTCGCCCGGTACGTCGTACGTGCGTGGCGGTTACCTCAACCGGATCGACTACGGCCTGCGGGACGCGTCGCTTGCCGACGGGGTGAAGGCGCCGCAGCAGGTCGTCTTCACCGCGGCCGAACGCTGCCTCGCGAACTGTTCGGTGCTGAACGCAACGACCAAGGGGAACTGGCCGGACGTCCCGTTCGACCAGGTCTGCGAGGGGACGACGGCGTGCACGAACAAGGTCTCGCCGACGTTCTTCACGCGCAAGCGCCTGTACCAGATCCAGACCCAGGTGCTGAACGGCTCGACGTACCAGCCGGTCGACTTCTGGCAGACCAACCTGACCTTCCCGACGCCGGGTGACGTCGCCGACGGCAAGCCGATGTGGCTGAACGGCATCTCCCACAGCGGCAAGGTCGGTACGGCGCTCTCCGTGCCGGACGTGACCTTCAAGCCGGTCGGCCTGGCCAACCGGGTCGACACTCGGACCGACGGCCTCCCGGGGCTGGTCCGGTACCGGGTCGGTGAGATCAACACCGAGACCGGCGCCAAGGTGATGGTGAACTACGCCGGCAAGGAGTGCATGTCCGGCGAACGCCCGGCCAAGGACACCAACACCAAGCGCTGCTACCCCGTGAAGTGGAAGCCGCACGGCGAGGTCGAGCGGGAGGACTGGTTCCACAAGTACGTCGTCGACAACGTCGTCACCACCGACCAGACCGGCAACGGCGCGCCCATGGTCACGCAGTACGCGTACTCCGGCGGCGGTGCCTGGCACTACCAGCAGTCGCCGATGATCAAGGACGCCGACAAAACCTGGTCGGACTGGCGCGGCTACAGCACCGTCACGACGTACAGCGGCGACCCGGGCGACAACACCCGCCCACGCAGCCGCTCGGTGACGAAGTACTTCCGCGGCATGGACGGCGACAAACTCGAAGGCACCACGGCCGTCAAGAACGTCGACGTCACCGACACCACAGGCGGCGTACGGGCCGATGCCGAGGCGCTGTCCGGTAGCCCACGCGAGCAGATCACCTACCAGCACGCCACCTCCAACACCGAGGTCTCCGGCGTCATCACCGACTACCTCATCACTCCGAAGGCGTCGTACGCCGTCCCCGGCGGCACCCTGAAGTCAAACTTCGTAGGCACGTCGGCAACCCAGAACCGGATCGCCCGCGACGGCGGCCGCCCGGACCTCGTCAGCGCGACCTCAACCACGTACGACCCCGACAACAACCTCCCCAACAAGGTCACCGACCACGGCGACGCCGCGAAAACCGGCGACGAGACCTGCACCATCACCAACTACCTGAAGAACACGGCCACCTGGCTACTCGCGCTGCCTATCCGGAGCGTCACGTCGACAGGAGCATGCGATTCGGAGTCGGCGAATCCACCGGAGAGCCGGGTCCAGACTGACGTCCGGACCTTCTACGACGGCAAGGCCTACGGCGTCGCGACGCTGGGCGACGCGACGCTGATCCAGCGCCTGCACCACTACACCGATGGCGTACCGGTCTATCAGAACGCCGGAACCAAGGGCTATGACGTCCTTGGCCGGGTCACCTCGTCCGGCGACACGCTCGGGCGTATCACGACCACCACCTACACGCCGGCCCTGACTGGTCCGCTCACGCAGATGACGGTCAACCAGCCGAAGGTCGCGAACTTCAGCGGTACACCGGTGAGCTTCGCCTCGACGACAACGTACAAGGCCGAATGGGGAGTGCCGTCGAAGACGACGGACGTCAACGGCAAGGTCACCGAACTGGCGTACGACGCTCTCGGCCGGCTGACCGGGGTTTGGTTGCCGAGCCAGGCGCCGGCGTCGACCAAGCTCGCCAACACGAAGTACACCTACACGGTCTCGAACACGGCGCCTTCAACGATCCGGACGGATCAGCTGAACATCGAGGCGAACGGGTACAACACGTCGTACCAACTGTTCGATTCGATGCTGAGGGATCGCCAGAGTCAGGCGCCTGCGGCCGACGGCGGCCGCGTGATCAGCGAGACGCGCTACGACTCACGTGGTTCGGCGATCTATTCGAACAGCGGTATTTGGAACTCGGCGGCTCCATCGGCCACCCTCGTCGCGATTCCCAACGCCTCGGTGCCGAGCCAGACCTTCAACGAGTACGACGGCTCGGGTCGCATCGTGAAGTCGACCTTCATGAGCATGCTGCAGCCGAAGTGGTCGACCGCAACGGTCTACGGCGGTGATACCACCACTGTGCTACCGCCGGCCGGCAGTCCGGCGACCGCGACCGTGTCGGACGCCAATGGTCAGATCATCGAGCGGCGCGAGTTCAAGGGCAACACCGCGACAGGTACGCCGGACAGCACGAAGTACACCTACGACATGGCCGGTCGGTTGACCCGGATGGACGGTTCGGGTGGCGTCTGGACGTCCAAGTACGACCTCCGCGGGCGGAAGATCGAGAGCACGGACCCAGATTCGGGGACGACAACCTCGACATACGACGAGGGCGACCGGCTGATCTCGAGCACCGACTCGGCGAACAAGACCCTCATCACAACCTATGACGTCCTGGATCGCAAGACCGGGCTGTATCAGTCCAGTGTCGCGCCGGAGAACTTGCTGGCCGACTGGAAATACGACAAGACCGGCCTGCTGGGGCAGGTGGCCGAGTCCGCGAGCTACACGGCGGGCAAGGCCGGACCAGCGTACCGAACGCTGATCAACGACCGGAACGTCCTCTACAAGCCGACCCAGGTGACGCGGGTGATCCCGTCGGTCGAGGGCGTCGAGATCGATGGTAGCTACTGGACCAACTTCGGCTACAAACCTGATGCCAAGACACTCGAGATGACGTCGCAGTCGGCCGGTGGCGGACTTGGTGCCGAGGACATCCATTACGAATACAACGCGATCGGCCTGCCGCTGAAGATGCACAGCGACCGGACCTATGTGAACGGCACAGAATACGACCCGTTCGGTGGCGTCACGAAGCTCATGCTCGGCTCAGCCGCCGACATGGAGATCAACAACATCTACGAAGACGGCACCCGCCGCCTCGCCCGGACCACGGCCGGCAAGGCCGACATCTTCTCCGACCACGTCTACACCTACGACCCGACCGGCAACATCACCAAGGACCACAACCTGGTCCCGTCCACCTCCGGCGGCGACGCCCAGTGCTTCCAGTACGACGGCCAGCGCCGCGTCACGGAAGCCTGGACCCCCGCGAACGCCGATTGCACCCAGCCGCCGAGTTCACTCGGCCTCGGTGGAGTAGCGCCGTACTGGCAGTCCTGGACCTACACCCCGATCGGGCTACGAAAGACCCAGGTCGACCACTCGACCGCCGGGGACACCACAAGCACCTTCAACTACAACACCGACCGACCGCACACCCTGGCCAGCGTCACCCAGACCGGCATCGGCGCCGGCCCGGTCAAGAACTACAACTACGACGCCCGGGGTAACACGACAGTTCGCCCGGGACAGAATCTGAGCTGGAATCCCCAAGGCAGGCTGGAAAAGCTCTCCGGTCCTGGTGGAGACACGAATTACGTCTATGACGCGGAAGGGACGCTCCTGGTCCGTCGAGGCCCCACCGAGACGACCCTGTTCCTTGGGGAACTGGAACTCACCCTGGACAAGGCGACACGCAAGGTCGTCGGCAAGCGTCAGTACGACTTCGCAGGCCAGACCATCGGCGTCCGCTCGGCGAACGGAACCGAGACCTCGGACATGTCCTGGCTGGTTCCGGACTATCACGGCACCTCTCAGGTAGCAGTCGACGCCGACACCATGGTTGCTACCAAGCGCTACGCCAAACCGTTCGGCGATCCGCGTGGGGTAAGGCCGGCGACGTGGCCCGACAACCGCGGATTTCTCGGCAAACCTCAGGACGAGGACACCGGTCTCACCACTCTCGGTGCTCGCGAATACGATCCGGCGATCGGGCGCTTCATCAGTGTTGACCCGATGCTGGACCCCAACGACCCCCAGCAGTTGCTCGGTTACACCTACGCCAATGACAACCCCATCACCGGTTCCGACCCCAGCGGTCTGAAGGACTTCGATCCCGGCTCCGGAGGCGGCGGCTACACCGACGACGACGTCGACGTCCTCTACCCCTCCGGCGGCCCGAACGACAACCCCAACCCCAGAGGCCCCAACGGCGGATACGACTACGACAACGACGGCGGCACCAACCACCACAAGAAGAAGAAGCACGGCTTCGGCGGCTGGATCAAGAAGCACGTCAACGAGGTGAAGGACAAGGTCGACGAAGCCCACGAGTGGGCCAAGGACCACGCTTCCGAAATCGGCGAGGCGATCGCGATCAGCGTCGCCGTGGTCGGAGTCGCGGCCTTCTGCGGCGCGACCGCCGGCCTCGGCTGTCTGATTGTCGCGGGAGCAGTCATGGGTGCGGCTGGTGCCAGCCTTGGGTACGGTGCCCGGATAGCCCTCGACGAGCAGGAGTCGTTCAGCACTGCCAACTACGCCAAGGAGGTGATTGGGGGCGCCGCCACAGGCGCCGCAGGTAGTGCCTTGGGCATCGGCGCCGGCGCCCTGGCAGGCGCAGCGGCCAGAGGTGCGGGCGCCGCCGGCAAATCCCTCCTCGGCAAGGTCGCCGGTCAAGGAGCAGGGAAGGCCCGGACGCTTTTCCGCGGCGACACCCGCGGCCCCGACAAGATCTTCGGGCCTGGTTTCACCGCGAAGGGAGGCGACGCGACGTACGAGGAGTTCGTGCTGACCAACAAGCCGGGCAACTGGGTGTCGACCTCGACCTCGAAGGGGCAAGCGAAGTCATTCTCGGCCCAGGACCCAGACACCCATCGTGGCTGGGTTTACGAGATCGCAGATCCCGGCAACGGCATCAATGCGCGTAAAACCCTTAAACTTCCCTATCTGTGGCGGAAGGAGAAGGAGATCAGCTTCGTGGGGAACATTCCCAGTCAGTACATCAAGTCAGCGAGGCCTACCCTCTTCGGAGGTTGGGACGGACCGCCGGTGATGAACCCCGGGTTCGGCGGATGAACGAGCATCCCGAGCGTCGTGTCATGGAGCAGATCACCGTTTCGGTCGACGGAGTCGAGACGGTCTGCCCCCTGGAACGACGGATGGCTGGGGACTCGCAGTGGACCCTGACCCTGACGGCTCCGGACGGCGCGACCTACACCGGGGCCGGACAGGGACTGTGGACAGCCTTCGTCGCACTCTGGCACGAGACCGGCCATCGTGGTTTCAAGCTGTGCTGCGCAGGGGCCAGAATCGACGCGAACATGCGCCGCGGTCGCTGGGCAAACTCTGCCACCGTTGAAATCCTCAGCCGACGGACCCTCCTCGGTATCCACCACACAGCTTCTGTATTCGACGACGCCCCCGTCGGTAAGGTCGGCACTGTAGAAGAACAGACCGCCTACTACGGCCGCTGGTTGGCCACGCCCTGGTGGAAGGCCTTTCTCCCCGGCGACCCAGTTCGATAACCAGCGGACCCAGCCTCGGACGGGGTCGCCACTTGGCGGCCCCGTGCTGCGGTGCTCGGCCGGGTAGCGCCCGTCACAGATGTCACTTCGTGCATTTTGTTGACTCGGAGTGTTGCCCACAGGGGTGCAGTAGGCGCGCGGTGGTCGCCGAGGTCTATGCCCAGCCGGCGCACGCCTGGAGCGGTACAGGCGGGTAGGCCGGCCGGAGACATCCGTTGACTCTCTCGGGGTGCGGATGCAGGATGAGTGCTCGGCGACTTCGGGAGGTTCCTGTGGCGGAGGTTGTGCGGGCGGCGTTGGTGCAGACTTCTTGGACTGGTGACAAGGAGTCGATGATCAAGGCGCATGAGGAGTATGCGCGGCAGGCGGCGCAGGCGGGGGCGAAGGTTATTTGCTTCCAGGAACTTTTTTATGGGCCTTACTTCTGTCAGTTGCAGGATCCCAAGTTCTACGAGTACGCCGAGAGTGTGCCGGGGCCCACTACTGAGCGGTTCCAGGCGCTGGCCGCGGAGCTCGGTCTGGTGATGGTGCTGCCGATGTACGAGCAGGAGCAGGCGGGGGTGCTGTACAACACGGCTGCCGTGATCGATGCTGATGGCAAGTACTTGGGGAAGTACCGGAAGAACCATATTCCGCAGGTGAAGGGGTTCTGGGAGAAGTTCTACTTCCGGCCGGGGAACCTGGGGTATCCCGTCTTTGACACTGCGGTCGGGCGGATCGGGGTCTACATCTGTTACGACCGACACTTCCCTGAGGGGTGGCGGGCGTTGGGGCTTGCGGGGGCGAAGATCGTGTTCAATCCGTCGGCGACGAGTCGCGGGTTGTCGGCGTACTTGTGGCAGCTTGAGCAGCCTGCGAGTGCGGTGGCCAACGAGTACTTCATCGGGGCGATCAACCGGGTCGGGATCGAGTCGGACTACGGGGACAACGACTTCTACGGTACGTCGTACTTCGTGGACCCGGAGGGGAAGTTCGTGGGGGAGGTCGGGCACGACCATGACCCGGAGCTGATCGTGCGGGACCTGGATCTGAACCTGCTCGACACGGTGCGGGACCGGTGGCAGTTCTACCGGGATCGCCGGCCGGACGCTTACGGGGACCTGACGAAGCCGTAGAGGGAGCCAGAATGACGTTGCTGGTCAAGGGTGGGACCGTGGTCGGGCCGACCGGGACGCAGTTGGCCGACGTGCTGGTGCAGGGGGAGAAGATCGTTGCCCTGCTCGATCCGTTGTTCAGTGCAACGATCACGCCGGACGAAGTGGTCGATGCCACCGGCAAGTATGTGATTCCCGGCGGGATCGACGCGCACACGCATATGGAGCTGCCCTTCGGCGGTACGGCGGCCAGTGACACGTTCGACACGGGGACTCGGGCGGCTGCCTGGGGTGGTACGACGACGATCATCGACTTCGCCGTACAGAAGACCGGTGAGGTGGTGCAGGACGGCCTCCAGGCCTGGCATACGAAGGCCGACGGGAACTGTCATATCGACTACGCGTTCCACATGATCCTGGGCGGCGTGGACGGTGATTCACTGAAGGCGATGGATGCGCTCGTCAGAGACGAGGGGATCACGAGTTTCAAGCTGTTCATGGCTTATCCCGGGGTGTTCTACTCCGATGACGGCCAGATCCTGCGGGCGATGCAGACCGCGCGGGAGAACGGCGCGATGATCATGATGCACGCGGAGAACGGCATCGCCATCGACGTACTGATCCAGCAGGCGCTGGCGCGGGGCGAGACGGATCCGATCTATCACGGGATCACCCGGCCGGCGGCGCTGGAGGCCGAGGCGACGAGCCGGGCGATCGCACTGGCGGAGGTCGCGAAGGACTGCCCGCTGTACATCGTGCACCTGTCGGCGAGCGGGGCGCTGGAGGCGGTGGCGAAGGCGCGAGATGCCGGACGCAACGTTTTCGCCGAGACCTGCCCGCAGTACTTGTATCTGACGCTCGAGGACCAGCTCGGCGCGCCCGGGTTCGAAGGGGCGAAGTGGGTGTGTTCGACCCCGCTGCGCAGCAAGCACGAGTCGCATGCGAAGGACCTGTGGAAGGGGTTGCGGAGCAACGATCTGGCGATCGTGTCGACCGACCACTGCCCGTTCTGTATGAAGGATCAGAAGGAGCTCGGTCTCGGCGACTTCTCGAAGATTCCGAACGGGATCGGCGGGGTCGAGCACCGGGTCGACCTGATCTACCAAGGTGTCGTCGACGGGCAGTTGTCGTTGGAGCGCTGGGTGGAGACGATCGCGACCACGCCGGCCCGGATGTTCGGGCTGTACCCGCAGAAGGGGATCGTCGCGCCGGGCTCGGATGCGGACCTGGTCATCTACGACCCGAACGGTACGACGCGGATCGGCGTCGGGACGCATCACATGAACATGGACTATTCGGCGTACGAAGGGGTCGAGATCCAGGGCCGGGTGGGCACAGTGATCTCGCGCGGCGAGGTGATCGTGGCTGACGGCAACTACCATGGCCGCAAGGGTCGCGGCCGGTACCTGAAGCGCGGCCTGTCGTCGTACCTGGTTTAGGGGGCAGCTGTGGACTTCGGAGTGGTGTTCCAGTGTGATCCGCCGGCGTCCGCGGTGGTGGAGTTGTCGGTGAAGGCGGAGGACGCCGGGTTCGACTACGTGTGGACGTTCGACTCGCATCTGCTGTGGCAGGAGCCGTTCGTCATCTACAGCCAGATCCTGGCGTCGACGCGACGCGTGATCGTCGGCCCGATGGTGACGAACCCGGGGACGCGGGACTGGACTGTGATCGCGTCGCAGTTCGCCACGCTGAACGAGATGTTCGGGAACCGCACGGTCTGTGGGATCGGCCGCGGCGACTCGGCCTTGCGCACGCTCGGTGCTCAGCCCGGCACGATCGCCGACATGAAGCAGTGTGTCGAGGTCGTGCGGTCGCTGGCGCGCGGCGAGACGGTGACCCATCGCGGTCAGGAGCTGAAGCTCGGCTGGGTGAAGGACGGCGCGCTCGACGTGTGGGTGGCGGCGTACGGGCCGCGGGCGCTGGCGGCGACCGGTCAGGTCGGCGACGGATACATCCTGCAGCTGGCCGATCCGGATATCGCCGCGTGGATGATCGCCGCGGTACGGCGTTCTGCGGAGGAGGCCGGCCGGGACCCGGACGCGATCAAGTTCTGCGTGGCAGCACCGGCGTACGTCGGCGATGACCTCGAGCACCAGCGTGAGCAGACCCGGTGGTTCGGTGGGATGGTCGGCAACCACGTCGCCGATATCGTCGCGCGGTACGGCGACGGCGGCGGCGTACCGAAGGCGCTCACCGACTACATCGAGGGCCGCAAGGGCTACGACTACAGCCAGCACGGCCGCGCCGGCAACACCCACACCGACTTCGTCCCCGACGAGGTCGTCGACCGCTTCTGCGTCCTGGGCCCGGTCGAGAACCACCTCGCCCGCCTGGAGGAGCTCAAAGCGCTCGGGGTCGACCAGTTCGCCGTCTACCTCCAGCACGATGCCAAGGAAGAGACGCTCGCGGCCTACGGCAAAGACATCATCCCGGCCTTCTCATGAGTACGGCGCCTCGCCCGGGCATGGAGTCACTCACCCTGATCCTCCTCCGCCGCCCGGCGAACCCGCCCGACCTCACCGACGACGAATCCGATGCCGTCCAGGCGGCGCATCTAGCCTTCCTCGACAAGCTCCGCACGGAGGGCGTGATGGGCGCGGCCGGACCCTTCCGCGAGCAGACCGACGAAACGCTCCGCGGACTCTGCGTCTACCGAGTAGGCCTCGACGAAGCCCGCCAACACGCGGCCGCAGACCCCGCCGTACAGGCCGGAATCCTGGTCGCCGAGCCCATCACCTGGTGGTTCCGCGAAGGCGAAATCCAGCTCGACGGAAATATGACTGATAAGTTATAGTCTGCTCTATGGGTTGGACGATCAGACTTCACTCCGCAGTTGAGGCGTGGTACCTGGAGCTCTGTGACGGTGATCCGGAGTCAGCCGACCTGATCGAAAGCGCGGTTGATCTGCTGGCTCATGAAGGGCCGGCGATCGGTCGGCCGCTGGTTGACAGGGTGAGAAGTAGCCGGTTTCACAACATGAAGGAACTGCGTCCGGCATCATCGGGTCAGAGCGAGATTCGGATGCTCTTCGCTTTCGACCCGATGCGCGAGGCCATCATTCTGGTGGCGGGGGACAAGTCGGGTCGGTGGGACAGTTGGTATCGCGTGGCAGTTCCGCTGGCGGACGAGCGGTTTGCTGAGCATCTGATCGAACTGAAAGTGGAGGAGTGAAATGAATACATACTCCAACTGGGAAGACGTCAAGGCCAAGGCCCGGGCGATTGATCCGCGGACGCCCGCGGAGCGTGCGGCGGCGAAGCAAGCTGCGCACGAGCGGACTGAGGCTTATGTGCGCGGGCATCAGCTTGCCGAGATGCGGAAGGCCGCCGGGATCACCCAGGTCCGGCTGGCTGAACTACTTCAGGTCTCGCAGGCGCGGGTCTCGAAGATCGAAAGCGGCGAAGTCTCAGGAATCGACGTCGTCCGCGCGTACGTGACTGCTCTGGGTGGCACTGTCGAGGTGGTGGCGACTCTCGGTGAGCGCACCTGGAAGGTGGCCTGACCTCACGGCGCCCAGCGGTAGCCGCCGGGGAGTAGGGCGGTGATGTGGACTGAGCCGGGGGCGTCGGGGCCGGGGAGGATTACGCGGATGTCTGGGTGATAGTCCAGTAATACTTGGCGATCTCGGCCGCAGGGGGCCTGGACGCCGCGGTTTTCGTTGCCTACGGCGACGATGGTGGTGAGGTCGCGGGCGCCGGAGGCTCGGGCGTGGCCTAGGGCAACGAGTTCGGCGCAGGGGCCGCCGGTGAAGTGGTAGAGGTTGATGCCCGCGAACAGGCGGCCGTCGGCGTTGCGGACGGCCGCGCCCATCGTGTAGATGCCGTCGGGGCCGTCGGTGTTCTCCTCGACGGTACGGCGGGCCAGGTCGATCAGCTCGTGGTCTTCGGGGGTGAGGGGGCGCAGGTCCATCAGCCGGCGATCCGCTTCAGTTCGGCGTCGACGACGGACTTGACCGCCTTGATCTCGGTGGCCGGGTCGGAGCCGCTGCGGATGATCCGGTTCAGGGCGTCGGAGTACGCCGTGCCGGACTTGGGGGACCAGAGGATCGGCGTCTGGGCGTGGCCGTTCTCGTTGACAAACTTGGCGGCCTCGGCGGCCGGGCCGGACTTCAGCTTCTCGGCCTTCTCGACCAGCGACTTGCGGGCCGGGATGTGGAAGCCGTAGGCCTGGGCGAAGTCGAGCTGCTTGTCGGTCTGGTCGACCCACAGCCATTTGACGAACTTCTTCGCGGCCTCGACGTTCTTCGACTTCGAGCTGACGCAGGAGCCGTAGGCGCCGACCGGGACGCTCGGGGCGCCGGTGGTCGCGTTCAGCTTCGGCCAGGGGAGTACGCCGTAGTCGTCCTTGAACGCCTTCTCGATCGCGGGCAGGGTCCACAGGCCGGTGAGTTGCATCGCGGTCAGGCCCTGCGTGAATGCCGACGGGTCGGACCAGTCGGCGGGTGCGCCGAGCAGCAGCGCCTTCGACGTGAACAGTTCGCGGAGCTTCTTCAGGGACTCGGCCGCGAGCGGGTCGTCGAAGCCGAACTTGCCGTCGTCGGTCAGGTAGTCGAGACCGGCCGACCACAGCGCGGGACCACCGAGTACGCCGACGCCGCCGTCGTTGCCGACGAACAGGCCCTTGACCTTGTCGGTGGTCAGCTTCTTGGCCGCGTCGATCAGTTCGTCGACGGTCTGTGGCGGCTGGACGCCGGCCGCGCTGAGCAGGCTCTTGCGGTACACGAGCAGCTGCATGTCTGCGACCTGCGGGATCGCGTACAGCTTCCCCTGGTACGTCATCCGCTTGATCAGGGACGGCGTGAAGTCGGCGGCAGCCTCACCCGGTACGTCGCTCAGGTCGACCACCTGGCCGGCTTTGATCATGTCGATCGTCGGGCCGTTGCCGTACTCGAACACGTCCGGGCCCTGCTCGGTGAGCAGCGTGGTGGCGACCTTCTTGTCGTAGTCACCCGGCGACCACTGGACCGTCACGGTCGCATCCGGGTACTCCTTCGCGTACCGCTCGACCGCCTGCTGGGTGCCGGCCTCGCCGTACTGGTGGTACCACTGCGACAGCGTCGCCTTCGAGCCGTCTCCGCCGCCGCTGTTGGGACGGCCTGAGTTGGAACCGCAACCGGCCACGGCGACCGCCGCCAGACCGCCGCCAAGCCCCAGCACTTGCCGCCTGCTGAACCCGCCCATCACGCCGCCTCCAGAACCGTAGGGTCCCTCGACCCTACGACTCGTGGGGCTCTCGCCGCGGGGATTTCCGCGACTTGGTCAAACGATTGAGGAGTCAGGCGTCGGAGAGGCGGGCGATGGTGGCGGAGGCGCGGCGGACGATCGGTACCGGGCCGGCGGGCAGGACGTCGCCGATGAAGGTGTAGTGCTTGAGGATCTCGGGGTCGACGTCGCCGGGGCGGTGCCTGCTGTGGTCGCGGACCCAGTCGATGATGTCGCCCCAGCCGGGCGCCGCCAGCGAACCGCCGAAGTGCTGGACGGACAAACCAGCGCACAGGTTGCCGAAGGCGAGGCGGTGCGCCAGCGGCCATCCGCGGAGGGTGCCGAGGACGAGCGAGGCGAGGAAGACGTCGCCGGCACCGGTCGGGTCGTACGAACGCACTGGCAGCGCGGGGATGTGCTCCTCTTCACCGGTTTCGGAGTCGATCGCCAGTACGCCGTCCGCGCCGTTCGTGACGACCGCGAGGGGAACCCGCTCGGCCAGTTTGTGCAGCGCGGCCTTCGGAGTGTCGGTGCGGGTGTACGCCATCGCCTCGGCCGCATTCGGGGTGAACGCGTGGAACCCGTCCAGTACGTCGAGCACGGCCGGAGACCACTCGTCGGTCGGGTCCCAGCCGACGTCGCCGAACAACAGCGCGCCGGACTGCTTCGCCTGCTGAACCCAGTCGGGCAGGTCATCGGCGACCGGGACGATCGCGGACCTGGCCTTGAGCCCGGGACCGACCAGTTTGCTGGGATCGCCGGGAGCCTCGTGCGCGTGCGTGACCATGGCCCGGTCCCGGTCGATCGACATCGACACGGTGACCGGGGAATGCCAATGGCCGATCCGGCGGGAGTGCGAGAGGTCGACACCCTCCTGGTCGGCCAGGGTCCGCCAGCAGAAGTCGGCGTACACGTCGTCGCCGAAGACCGCGGCCAGGCCGCTGCGCAGACCGAGCCGGCTGGCGGCGATCGCGAAGTTCGCGACCCCGCCCGGGCACGACCCCATCCCTTCGGCGAAGATCTCGGTCCCGGTCGTCGGCGCGGACTCCAGCCCGGTCAGCACGATGTCCAGGAACACCGTTCCCTGGACGAAGACGTCGTACGCCTCGGACTCGTCGATCACGGTGACCTCGTTCCTTGTCATTCTGGGCCGACCGCGGAGGGCGCGCGTTTTGTCGGTGACGGATGGAATGCTTCTACGTAACATCATCGACCGGTCACCGGTGCCGAACAGGGGAGGAACTCGATGGTTTTGGGGGTGTGTCGGTGATTCCGGTCTGGATCTCCGTGGTCGGCGTCGTGATGACGGTCCTCAGCCCGCTGCTGGCGCTCGGCGGCGTCGCGCTGGGCGCCTACCTGACCCGCAAGTCCGATCGCGAGCTGGACACCTGGCGGCACCGCGAGGAGACGATGCGGATGGTGCGCTGGGCGGTCGAGCAGATCCTCGACGGCGACGAAGCCGGCACGGATGCCGGTGTCGTCACGCTCCGCTCACTCATGAGGTCGGAGCTGTTACAACCAGAGGACTACGACCTCGTCGCCGCGCTGACCGCCGCCGTGGCGATCGACCGCGTCGGCGCGGCCGCGTACGCTGAGATTGCAGACGCCGAGATCGAGGTCGTCGAGGGAGACGGTGAAGATGGCTGAGAAGAAGACCGTGACGGTCTCCCGCCAAGCCGTGGAGCTGGCCCGCCTACACGTAGAAGCCGCCCGCCGAGCCGGCCGCAAACCCGACGCCGCCGTAGCCCGCATAGCCGGCGCCCGCCCGGCCCCCGGCACCGGCCCGTCCCCCGCCCCGGCCTGATCCACCTGCGGAGTCGGCACTTCGCCGTACGACGCGCGCACGGCCCCGTACGCCGGGTATCGGACTCCGCTGGTGTGGGTGGTCGGCGGCGCGCCGGGGACGGGCTAGGCTGAGCGCGGCCGCTTCGGTGGCGTACGGTGCACCACGTGGTTACCGCTGCGTCGCTTCCTGTTCCCGACCACGGCCGGATGATCCCGTGATCCGCTTCGAGAATGTTTCCAAGACGTACGAGGGCCAGACCAAGGCCGCTCTGCTGAACGTCAACGTCGAGATCGAGAAAGGCGAGTTCGTCTTCCTGGTCGGTACCTCCGGGTCCGGCAAGTCGACGTTCCTGCGCCTGGTCCTGCGTGAGCACCGGACGTCCAAGGGTCACATCATGGTGGCCGGCAAGGACCTGAACCGGCTGGCGAGCTGGCGGATCCCGCAGATGCGGCGGCAGATCGGGACGGTGTTCCAGGACTTCCGGCTGCTGCCGAACAAGACGGTCGCCGAGAACGTGGCGTTCGCGCTGCAGGTGATCGGCAAGCCGCGGTCGCACATCCGCAAGACGGTGCCCGAGGTGCTGGAGCTGGTCGGGCTCGAGGGGAAGCAGGACCGGCTGCCGGACGAGCTGTCCGGTGGTGAGCAGCAGCGGGTCGCGATCGCGCGGGCGTTCGTCAACCGGCCGATGATCCTGATCGCCGACGAGCCGACCGGAAACCTGGACCCGGCGACGTCGGAGGGCATCATGAAGCTGCTCGACCGGATCAACCGGACCGGGACCACGGTCGTGATGGCCACTCACGACGTGTCGATCGTCAACCAGATGCGCAAGCGCGTGATCGAGCTGGAGAACGGTCATGTCGTCCGCGACGAGTCGCGCGGCGTCTACGGCTACCAGCACTGACCGCTGCCGAGTACTCCGGCGAATGACAGGGACTGACTGAACAATGCGTTTGAACTACATCCTCTCCGATCTCGGCATCGGCCTGAAGCGGAACCTGTCGATGACGATCGCGGTCGTCGTCACCATCTGGGTCTCGCTGGCACTGTTCGGCAGCGCGCTGCTGGCCAACGAGCAGGTCGGGCTGATGAAGGGCAACTGGTACGGGAAGATCCAGATCTCGGTCTTCATGTGCACCAAGGACTCCGGCGGCCGCGGCTGCTCGGGCGCCGAGGTGACCCAGGACCAGAAGAACCGGATCCGCCAGGTGATCGAGTCGAACCCGGACACCGCGCCCGACGGCGTGTTCGGCGAGTCGAAGAAGGATGCCTTCGCGCAGTTCAAGAAGCTCTACAAGGACTCGCCGATCGCCTCGACGGTCACCGAGGACCAGATGCAGGAGTCCTTCCGGGTCAAACTGCGCGATCCCAAGCAGTACCAGAACCTGGTCAGTGCGGTCGCCGGCCTGCCCGGCGTCGACAACGTGCAGGACCTGCGGCAGTACCTCGATCCACTGTTCAAGGCCCTCGAAGGCGTCCAATGGGGTGCCTACATCTCGGCCGCCCTGCTGCTGGTCGCCGCGTTGATGCAGATCTCGAACACGATCCGACTGGCGGCGTACGCGCGACGCCGGGAGATCGGGATCATGCGACTCGTCGGCGCCTCGAACTTCTACATCCAGCTGCCGTTCCTGCTGGAAGCGATCCTGGCCGCGCTGATCGGCGCGGTGCTTGCCTGCGGCACCTTGTGGCTCGGCGTGTACTTCGTGGTGATGCGACGCGCCCAGGAAACGTTCAAGGTCTGGCAGTGGGTCGGCGCCACCGAAACCTTCCGTGCCACGCTCATCATGGTCGTGGTCGGTCTGGTCCTCGCGGTGATCCCGACATTCCTGACGACGCGGAAATACCTCAAAGTCTGACCTGCGTGACTTATCGTGCAGTGGAAGTCTCATTGCACGACAACTCAAGACGCAAGGGGTCGACCTGTGGTCCCGCACTTCCCCGGTGCAGACCCGCGTAAGCGGGCGAGCATCCAGCGAGACGACAGCACCGGCACCTCGGCCACACCGCGCCCGCGGTCCCGCACGAGACCGCAGGGGCGGCAGACGGTCGTTGCCGCATGCTGCCTTGTCCTGTCCCTGTCCGCCGGAGTCCTGGCGGCGGTTCCGTCTGCCCAGGCGGATCCGCCCGATCCAGCCCAGAAGAAGAAGGAACTCGACGCCCAGCTCGGTAAGTCCAAGGCCGAACTGGCCGAGGCTTCCGACCAGCTCGGCAAGTCGGTCACGGCTTACACCAAGGCCGACGCGAAGCTGAAGGTCGTCCAGACCCGGTACGCCGCGGCTCAGGGCAGGCTCGCGGCCGCCAAAGCCGCCGATCTCGTTGCCGCGGGCAAACTCGCGCGCGCTGAGCGAGCACTGCGGAAAGCCGTGGCCGACGTCGAAGCCGGGCAGCGGGCACTCGCGGAGAAGCGCGCATTGGCCGGTCGCGCCGTACGTTCGGCGTACCAGCAACAGAACAGTTTGGTCGGCCTGAGCATCGCGCTGCAGGGCGCGTCGCCGGCGGATGTTGCCACCGGCATCCAGGTGCAACGGAACGTGTTCGGCATCCAGAGCAACGCGATCACCAACCTGAACAACGCGCAGGCGCAGCTCGCCAGCCGGCAGGTCAAGGTCGCCGCTGCCGAGCAGTCCGCCGAGGCTGCGCGGGCCGAGTCGGCCAAGACGGTCAAGGAAGTGACCGAGCTGACCAGGCAGGTCGCTGCCGACAAGGCCGAGGCCGAGGCGGTCACGAAGGAGAAGCTCGTCCTCTACAAGCGGGCGGAACGCGAGAAGATCGCCGAGCAGACGCAGTACAACGCACTGCTTGCCGAGCGCAACCGGGTCGAGCAACTCCTGATCGCCCGGGCCCGTGCCGAGAAGGCCGCGGCCGAGCGTCGCCGGGCCGCCCGGGAGAAGGCTGAGCGCGAGAAGGCCCGCCGCGAGGGCCGGCCGCCGCGTCCGGTACCGAACGATCCCGAGGACAATGGCGGCCGGCTGAGCAGGCCGATCGACAGCTACATCACGTCGCCGTTCGGGATGCGGTTCCACCCGATCCTGCACTACTGGAAGCTGCACGACGGCACCGACTTCGGTGGCGCCTGCGGTACGCCGATCCGCGCCGCGGCCAGTGGTCGGGTGACCGACAAGTACTACAACGGCGGCTACGGGAACCGGCTGTTCATTTCACACGGAGTGATCGGCGGCTCGTCCGTCACCACCGTCTACAACCACCTGTCCCGCTACAAGGCGCGCGTCGGCGAACGCGTCACCCGCGGCGAGATCATCGGGTACGTCGGTACGACGGGGTACTCGACCGGTTGTCACCTGCACTTCATGGTGTACCAGGACGGCCGGGTGGTTAATCCGATGAAGTGGTTCTAGCGGTCGGCGTTGCCATTTCCTTCGCACCAGCGACGCCCAGGCGGGCACCTCGCTGCGTTGGAGGACGCGCCACGATGAACACCGCATCGAGGCACGTCCTCCGCCTTGCGATGCACCCACCTGGACGCCGCTGGCACTGAAGCAAATGACAACGCCGACCGCCAGCAGTCTGAGATACTGGTCGGATGGTGAAACAGACCGGCCAGCAGAAGCCGATCGCGCAGAACCGGAAGGCGCGACACGACTACCACATTGAGGACGTCGTGGAGGCCGGCCTGGTGTTGACGGGGACCGAGGTGAAGTCCCTGCGGCAGGGCCGGGCCTCCCTCGTCGACGCGTTCGCCGCTGTCCGCGGTAACGAACTGTGGCTCCAGGGAATGCACATTCCGGAGTACAAGCACGGCACGTGGACCAACCACGAACCCCGCCGTACGCGCAAACTCCTCCTGCACAAGGACGAGATGGCGAAAATGGTGAAGGCCGTCGAGCAGCAAGGCGTCTCGCTGATCCCGCTGTCGCTGTACTTCAAGGACGGTTACGCCAAGGTCGAGCTGGCCACCGCCCGCGGTAAGAAGGACTACGACAAGCGGCATGCCCTCGCCGAACGCCAGGCCAGCCGTGAGGCCCAGCGCGCTCTCTCCGACCGTACCCGTCGCAGGGACTAGGGTCCCCTCAGGGGTGTCTCCGGGGCGCACCCGATGGGGTGGAGGCCGCCGGGCGGAGACAGTGGATGCATGTCCACTTCAGAGCTGCGGGTGACGACCGAACAGCGGGATCGCGCCGTCGAAATTCTTCAGGAAATGTACGCCGATGGTCGCGTCGACAAGTTCGAGTTCGACACCCGCCTCGAGCTGGCGTTGAAGTCGCAGACGCGCGCCGAGCTGAACAGCACGTTCGACGGCCTGATGGCGCGCCCGGTCCCGACGTACGTCCCGGCCGCCTTCAGCCGCCCGGCCCCGCTCCAGCGCTACAACACCGGCGACGGCCGCGGCATGGGCACGGTCGCCCACTGGCTCGGCTACCCGACCTTCTTCGTCGGCCCCGCCCTGGTCGTCGCGACCGCGGGCCAGAAGAACCCCGCCGTACGACGGCATGCCGTGGAAGCGCTGAACTTCCAGCTGACCGCGTTCATGGCGTTCGCCGTACTGGGCATCCTGACCGGCGTGGTCGGCTCGTTCCTGGGCTTCGCGTTCCCGATCCTCGGCGTGATGTGGTTCATCCTGACCGGCGTCGGCGGCATCGCGACCGCGGCCGGCTCCAACTTCCGCTACCCCTTCACCCTGCGCCTGATCAAGTAGGGGAATCCCAGGTGCGAGCAGCTTGTTGGACTTGATAGTGTGGATCTTCCACCCGAGGTCTGGGTGGGAGTTTGACAACTCAACAGGGGGTGAACGGTTTCGACTTTGGACGTTAGTTTCAAGAGAAGCGAGCCGAGGATCCAGGGTTATCTCGTAAACGATCTCTGGAAACCAATAACTGCCAACTCTAACGTTCGCAGCAGCTACTCTCTCGCCGCCTGACGGCCTGAGAACTTAAAGTAGCGGTCAGCCCGGGGATGCTTCCGACCCGGATCCTGGCCTCAGCTAGGGAGCTTGCTTTGTTAGCCCGGTCACGGGGTTAACACGGGACATTTACAGTGACTGAGTCTGTCAGCGACATGTCTGTTTGAGCGCTGGGACTGAGAAAACGCCTTAACAGACTGCGCTCGGAGAAGCCTTGAGGCAACGCTGAAGGACGCGGGTTCGATTCCCGCCACCTCCACCCCTTGAAAAGGCCGGCCCCCTCGTGGGGGCCGGCCTTTGTCGTGCTTACGACGTGGTGCAGAAGGTGGCGGTGAGGAGTTTGGTGAGGGCCTTCGGGAACTCGGTGGCGGGGTTGATGTCCTGGTCGCCCATGGTGACGGAGGCGGTCAGGGTCTTGGTGCCGTCGGGGGAGCTGTACATGATGGCGCCGTAGCCGGCGGGCGGGCTGCCGTTGTGCTGGTAGACGATGCCGCCGCAGGTGGGGCCGAGGTCCTGGACGAAGAGGCCGAGGCCGTAGCCGAGTTTGCCGTGCGGGTCGCGCATCTGGGCCAGGAGTGGGGCGGGGAGGAGTTTGCCGCTCATCAGGGCGGAGATGAAGGTGCGGAGATCCTTGGTCGTGGAGATCATGTCGCCGGCGCCGGCCAGCAGGGAGAGGTTCATGCGGCTGACGTCGACCACCTTGGTCTCGCCCTTGTCGGTGTAGCGGTAGTAGCCGTGGGCGTGCGGGCCGGGGAGCTGCGTGCGGTTGCCCGGTACGACGGTTCCGGTCAGCCCGAGCGGGCGGATGATCCGGCGGCCGACCTCGTCGGCGTACGAGTGGCCGGTGACCTTTTCGATCAGGAGCAGGGCGACGGTGTAGTTGGTGTTGGAGTAGTTCTGGTCAGTGCCGGGGGCGAAACGCGCCGGCTTGGAGAGGGCGAAGCGTACGAGCTCTTCGGGGGTGTAGCGACGGAAGCGGTTGTCGACCCACTCTTGACCGACGACGGGGATGCCGGGGACGACTGTGCCGTCGTCGTAGTACTCGCCGGTGTACGCGAACAACCCGCTGGTGTGCTGCAACAGCATCCGCGTGGTGATCCGCCGGTCCAGGCCGAGTCGCGGCAGGTAGCCGGCCACTGGAGCATCCAGCTTGACCTTGCCCTCAGCCACGAGCTGCAGGACGACGGTTGCGGTGACGGTCTTGGTGACGCTGCCGACCCAGAACGACCCGTCCGTCGGCGGCTTCGCCGACGACCCGAGCTTCCGCACGCCGGCGCTACCGACCCACTCACCCTGCTTGTCGTGAACCCGCACCTGAACGCCACCGAATCCGGCGTCGACAAACCCCTGCATCGCAGCCTGCACCTCCGGCCGCGCAGCCGGTACGGCGCTCGCTGCGCCCGGGGCCGCCGTACCGGCGAGCACTGCCATGGACACTGCCGCGACTAGCAATCTCTTCACTCGACTGTTCATGTCGACAACATTCGCGACCCCCGCAGACGCCGTACTGACACCGCCCTGACACCAGGCCAGAGAGCTAGCGGAGGTCCCCGAGATCGAGGGTGATGGACATCGGGGCGGTGCTGGCGAAGGTGCCGCCAACGACCTGGTCGTCGAGATAGCCGAACTTGTCGGTCAGATGACAGGCCAACAGCGAGACCGGGTCCTGAATGTCGACGATCCAGTAATACGGGATCCCGGCGTCGGCGTACTCGGCCCGTTTCACCACGTTGTCGGTACGACGTGATCCCGGGGAGACGATCTCGACCACGATGAGCACTTCCGAGGCCCGGATCAGTCCGCCCTCGGTCCGCACACGTGGTCGGGCGGTGCGTCGAACGACGATGACGTCAGGTCTGCGCGAGAAGCCGGGTTGGTCCGCTGGAGCGAGCTCGAGGTCGATGTCCACGTCGGTGATGACCTCGAGATCCGAGGACAGTTGCGGCATCAATTGCAGGGCGATCCGCAGTGCAGCCATGCTGTGATCCGGGCTCGGGCCCGGCGACATCACGAGATTGCCCTCCATGAGCTCGGAGCGGCCGGAGCCGTCTTCGCCGAGCGCGGCGTACTCACCCACAGTGAGCAGATGGGCGGGCGGCAGCGGGACTGCTGTCATTGTCTCCTCCTCATCTCCGGGACCATCGTTCCATGCGCGCCGTCACCTGAGTTGCCAGCTGAAGGGCCGGGACGGCGGATGTCGACGCCCGAGGTGCCCGAAGGGGCTGGGTGGTGGGGCTGAAGAGGAGGATCTCGATTTGGTGACCTGTTGATCCGCGGAGGCGACCGTAGCGTGGTGCCGTCCGTCGGTGAGGAGTGGGGTCAGCTGATGCCGAAGATCGTCGAGTATCGAGGTGTGAGCCTCAACCAACGCACCATCGACATGATCGAGGCTGCCGAGTCGATCAGTGGGTTGAGGTTCGATCTCACCCAGGGCTCGTACAACGCAGGTGGCGTCCAAGCGTCAGCGGGCACTCATGACGGCGGCGGGGCAGTGGATATCTCACTCAAGGACCGCAAGACGAAAGTGCTGTTCCCGAAGAGCAGGCGGGAACTCGTTCGCGACTCGGCCCGGCAGGTCGGTTTCGCGGCCTGGATCCGCGATCCGTCCCAGTCGAGCCCGCCCTGGAAGTGGCACGTCCACGCGATCGCGATCGGGGACCGGGATCTGTCGGACGATGCGCGTGACCAGGTCACGGCGTACAAGAACGGCCGTAACGGCCTTGCCTCGAACGGCGCGGACGACGGGCCGCGCACGTGGGTCAAGGTGACGTGGGAGCAGTGGGAGAAGGCGCATCCGAACTGGAAGGAGCCGTTCACTGCAGCCCAGTACGAGAACCTGCTGCGGGAGATGAAGACCCAGGACGCGGCGACCCGCCAGGAGGTACTGCGGCAGGCGATCTGGATGCTGCGCTTCAACGCGCAGACTGTCGACGAGCGGGCCGCCGCCGGCAAGGCGTTCGATGACGCGATCGCGGCCGGGCAGTCGCTCAAGAAGGCGATGGCTGCCGCGACCGCGGTGATGTCGCCGATCAATGCCTCGCTCGCCGAGGCCGCGAAGAAGAACGGCTAGGACTCGCGTCGGCGGAAGGTTCTTCGGAGATCGCTGGTCCATTCGGTGGGGAGTTCCCACGGGATGAAGTGGCCGCCGTGCGGGTGCGCGGTGAGGTTGGTGTGGTTGTACCAGGGAGCCCGGTCGCTGGCGAGGAAGTGGTTGACGCGGGCTTCGGGGGTGGTGATGCCGGGTGGGTTCTCGTAGCCGACGAAGGTGATGCCGGTGGGTGCCTCGATCGCGGGTTGGCGGTCGTGGGACGGCGTCCAGGGGTAGCGGTTGTTGTTGGCGTAGGTGCGGATCGAGGTGTCGATGGCGTTGCCAGCCCAGTAAATGGTGGCGTGGGTGAGGATGTCGTCGGGGGTGAAGGGGTCGCCTTCGGACCAGCTCTGCCAGCGTTCGAGGATCCAGGCGAGCATGCCGGCGGGGGAGTCGGCGAGGCCGAAGCCGAGGGTGCTGGGGTGCAGGACATGGGCGGCGAGGTGAGCCGCGAAGCGACGTTCGAAGGCGATGACGCCGTCGTGGATGGTGGGCGGGAGATTGTCGGGTAGGGGATTGCCGCCGGTGAGGTCCCAGGCGCGGTCGCCGTTGAAGAAGTCCAGCTTGAGGCCGGAGCCGATGTGGATGCCGTACAGCTCGTCGGCGTACTTGTGGCCGAGCTGACCGGTCACCAGCGCGCCGACGTCGCACCCGGCGGCGGCGTACTTCTGGTGACCGAGGATGCCGGTCATCAGGTCGTGCCAGACGTCGGCGATCTTCCAGAAGTTCATGTCCGGGCTGGTCGGGGTCGAGAACCCGAAGCCAGGTAGGGACGGGACGATGACGTCGAACGCGTCCGCCGGATCGCCGCCGTACGCGCCGGGGTCGGCCAGTTGGTCGATCACCTTCGACCAGTGCCAGAACGTCCACGGCCAACCGTGGCTCAGGATCAGCGGGATCGGTGCCGGTCCGACGCCGGGCTTGTGCAGGAAGTGCACCGGTACGCCGCTCACGTCGACGCGATAGTTGTCGTAGGCATTGATCGCGCGTTCGGCGGCCCGCCAGTCGTAGCCGTCGGCCCAGTATTCGACGAGTTCCTGCAGGTCGGTACGGCGGACGCCGTAGAACCCGTCGTCGTTGCCGGTCTCTCGCGGCCACTTGGTTGATCGGAGGCGGCGGCGCAGGTCGTCGAGGACCTCGTCGGAGACGAGGATCGGGGTGGGTTCCAGGTGCATGGTTGCCTCAGGCATCTTCGGCTAGCTCGGTCAGGCGGGCGAGGACGTCGATGGACCCGGCCAGTACGGCGCGTTCGGCGTCGGTCAGTTGGTCGACGAGCTGGGACAGTTTGGCGACCCGGTTGGTGTGGCGGGAGCGGACGACGCGTTGGCCGGCTGGGGTGAGCGACAGGAGGATCGCGCGACCGTCGGTGGGATCCGGGCGACGTCGTACCAGCCCGTCCTGCTCGAGTTTGGCGACGAGGCTGGTCAGGGCGGGTTGTTTGAGCTGCTCGGTGGCGAGGAGATCGGTGAGTCGCAATGGGCCGCTGCGGGACAGGGTGTGCAGGACCGACAGCGTGGAGAAGTTGAACCGCTGCACGGACGGGAGCCGGATGAAGATCGTGTTGAAGTCCACGATCACCCGGGTCAGGCGTTCGGTGTCCACCTCGGTCATCAGGCGAACATATCAAAAATCGATGTTCTTTGAATTACCGACGCTAGTTGGTGAGGGGGATGCTGCTGATCACGATCGCGGGGTCGCCGGCGCGGAGGGTGAGGACGGCGGTCTTCTGGCCCTTGGGGAGGTGGCCCTTGAAGACGATGGTGCCCTGGGTGGATTCGCCGGCGGCGAACTCGTCGGGCCAGTTGCTGCGGGAACCGTCGGCGCGGATCGAGTTGCCCTCGGCGCTGGTGAAGGTCGCGTTGCCGTCGAGGGGGAGGCTGACGGAGTCCTTGCCCTTGTTGTTGACGGTGAGGCGGATCCGGGTGAAATGGCTGGTATTGGTGACGTTGTCGACGGTGATCGTGAGGCCGGCGGTGGTTTTGCCGACCGGTTTGATCAGGCGGTCCTCGCCGGACTCGTTGCCGGTGAGGTAGCCGGCCGCGTACTCGGCTCCCGAGGTGATCGCGAAGCCGCCGACGCCGACACCGAGCAGTACGGCGATGATCGCGACGATGACCGAGACGTCGAGGCGGCTCGGTTCGCGTTCGGTGGGGCTGACGGCGTCGAGGATCGCGAACGTCATTGCGCCGAGGAGTGCGAGTGTCGGTGCGATCAACCAGCGGAGGAGACCGCCCGGGCCGTCGGCGAGGAACGTCGCGATCAGGTTGATGACGAGGCCGACGGCGAGCATCGCACCGGCGATCGCGAGGACCCGGGCAAGGCGGACCTGGCCTACCTCGACGGACTCGCTGGTACGGCGTTCTGGGCGGTTCGCCGGACGGGGTGTCGGGCGGGTGTTCCTCGGTTCGTCCGGATAGTCGGGGTAGTCCGGGCGCGCGGGATACGGGTTGCGCGGAGTGTCGGGCTGGGCGATCTGGGCGCGGTCGCCGCCGGACAGCGGGGAGCGGGCCGATTCGAGGTAGTCCGCCGAGGGGTAGCCCGGCCAGGACGCGCTGTTGCCCGCGTCCGCCGGGTTCGGCTGGCTGATGCTCGCGCGGTCCGCCGGGTACGGGTCGTTGCGCGGCGCGGCGTCCGGCTGCTGCGGGGTGTTGGGGGCGAACGGCGAGCCGGCGGGTGCGGAGTCGTCCGAGACGGGAGGGTCTGCTGGGGCTCTTGTGGGTGCCGGGCGGGGGGTGAGCGGCCTGGGCGGTGCGGGAGGTGGTGGGGTTGTCGACGCTGGGTTCAGGAAGCCCGAGTCGTCGGGCTCGCTCCAGCGGTTCGGTTCGGGGGCGGCCGGAGCTGAACCCGCAGGTGGTTGGTGGGTGGGCGGCGTGTTGGGGGCGCCCGGTTGGCCGTGGGCGGCCTGTCCGTCCGGTGCACCGGACGGGGTGCTGGAACGCGCGCCAGTCGACTCTGCCTCGGGTGAGGCGGGTGTGGCGGGCGCGTCCGATGCGGGCCGCTGCGGTGTCGCGGCTGGGGCCGGCGGGGTCCCGAGAGGGGCGGCTGCCGACGGCTGCGGGGTCCCCGAAGCGGCGGTCGCGGGAGGCTGCGGTGTTGCGGCCGGGGCGGCGGGAGGCGGCGGCGCCGCGGCAGAGGTGGCGGGGGCCGAAGGTTGCTGGGGTGCGGGTGAGGCGGCGGGCGCCGAGGGCTGCGGCGACGCGGGTGAGGTGGGGGCGGAGGGTTGTGAGGGCTCGGGTGAGGCGGCGGCCGGGGTGGCGTGGAAGGTTAGGACTGAGCGGCCGATGTGGATCTGGTCGTTGTTGGTGAGCGCAGTGGGGGCGGTCAGGCGGCGGCCGTTGAGGCCGGTGCCGTTGCGGGAGGCGTCGTGGAGGGCCCAGGCGGCGCCGGTGCGGACCAGGCGGGCGTGGATGCGCGAGATCTGGTCGTCGGCGGGGAGGCGGACGTCGGCGTTCGCGGCGCGGCCGAGGGTGATCTCCGTGGCCGTGGAGGGCAGGGGCCAGCGTTGCGTGCCGAGCGACAGCGCGAATTCCGTTTCCACCAACACCCCACCCGGCAGCCGACCCCGTCGGCGCGATTCTGCCTTTCCTACCTGCGTCCGGTCCAGGGCCCCCGCCCTGGTGAGACTCGCAACACTAGTGCACCAAGGAGGTACGGCGACCTTGCGGGTCAGGCCGCCGTACCGAGACTCCTGAGTCCGAAACTAACCGAGTGTCATCCGCGGCTCGCCGTTCGACAGGCCGGTGCCGGCGATGGCGCAGGTGCCGCCGCGGTTTTGGGTGTAGGTCTGGCGTAGGCAGGAGCGCAGCGCCAGTTGGGCCCAGTAGTTGGGGTGCAGGGATTCCTGGATGAAGTAGTTCGAGCCGACCGTGGTGACTGTGCGGATCTGATTGATCCACTCGGTCTTGTCGACGGCGGTGGGTTGGGTCCAGGAGGTGAGGCCGACCTCCTCGTACAGGCCGACCGTCTTCTCGCAGAGGCGGCGGCCGTTGAAGGCGGACTGGAGTTCGAGCAGCCGGGTGTTCGCCAGACCGGACTGGGTGATGGCCGCGCGGACCGTGCTGTTGATGGTGGTGAGGGCGGTGCTGTTGGCCCAGTCGGCGTCGGCGCTCCAGAAGCCGCAGCCGCCGACGCTCTGCCGGCTGTAGCCGGTCTGGCCGTAGCGGAAGCCGCTCCCGTTCGGGATCGGCGACGGATAGGTCTGTACGACGAGGGTCCAGGCAGTGTCGCCGTACCCGGCGTTGCGCATCGCGGTCCGGACGTTCTGCAGAGCGGTCGCGATCTTCCCGCGGACTGCGGTCACGTTCGCGGAGGTGAAGTTGGCGACCACGGAGGAATCATCGCGACAGTAGTCCGGCGCCCACGACGGCGAGAGCAGGAAGTCCTGCACGCACTGCGTGACGATCGCCGCGAAGTTGAAGTCATTGCCGCCGATCGAGACCGCGACCTGCCGCACGTTGTGGCTGGTCGCGAACTGCTGCAGCGCCTTCGCCTGACCGAGCCGGCCGGCGCCGTTGTCGTAGAAGTCGATACCGGGCTTGAAGTCGTCGCCGGTCCCGGTCGTGGTCCGCGCGCCGGAACACGAGAGGTTGAGGGCGCCGACGCCACCGCCGATGAACGCTTCGGCCGAGCGGCTGCGGTGGCATTTCGGGATCGCTTCCGCGGTACCGCTCGCGTTGTCGTGGTAGGCGTGGGCGCCGAGGGCGTCGGCCGGTGCCTCGGAGTTGTTCGAGCTACCGGCCCAGCGGCCGGCCTCGCCGGAGATGTAGGAGTCGCCGAGCGTGACGACGTACGGGGTGCCGGTACCGGGGCCGTCGGCCTGGGCAGGGGCGGCGACCAGGCAGAGCCCGGTCATGGAGAGCGCAAGGATCAGGGCGAGCCGGAGTGAACTGGGCGGATTCTTCACCGGGGGTCCTCTCTTGCCGGAGGGACCTTTATGTACTCACAGGTAACCGGCGAAGAACAGACCGAGAGTGCTGGCATCTTTGCGCACTGTCACCCCTGCGTCAGTCGAACATCTCCAGCCCCTTCGGATACCGCTCCAACCACCAGGCGCGCCAGCGCGCATCCACCTCGTCGCGGTCGACGTCGCCGTACAGGGACAGGACCGCCATGGTCGCGCCCTCGGGCTTGAGGTCGCCGGGTGGGATGTGGCTCAGCACCAGCAGACCATTGCCCCAGGCATCTACTTCCACGCCGACCTGATGGTCGGAGGTGTAGAACGTGGACGCCTTGACTTTGGTGTCCGGCAGGGTGAGTTCGTCGGCCGGGATGCCGAGCTCGGTGATCGGGTTGATCGTGCCGCTTCCCGAGTAGAACAAGGTACGGCGGGGTTCGCCCGGATGACGTTCGACCGCGAACCGCAGCTGGTGCAGGAAGGTGATCCAGCCCTCGGTGACGTCGTCGTAGTACGCATCCCAGTCCGGGTTCGCGCCCTTCGGCGCCCGGGTGAGGGTGATCCGGCTGCCGCCCTCGACCGGCTCGACGACGAACTCGTCGCCGTTCCCAAGAGTCAGCGTGGTCCCGTCCTCGGAGGTCTCGGTGAAGTAGATCAGGTCGATCTCCTCCTCCAGACCGCCCTGCGGCCCCTCGTACTCCCAGCCGTGCCAGTGCCGAATCTTCTCCTTGTCCCGCAGCGCATCCCAGACGGCGTCGACTGGCGCCGCAACCGTCACAACGATCTTGGTCATGACTCTCCTTCGGTACGACGGGGTGCCGGGTGGCCGCCGGCGATCAGGCGATAGGGCCGGCCGCCCTCAGTGTCGAACTGCTCGACGACCTGTCGGACGGCGTCGGTCAGGGCGTCGGTGAAGCGGTGGACATCGCCGGGTTCGGCGAATCGCACCTCGGCTTCGAGGGTGAACGTCAGGAGCCGTTTGCCCTCGGCCGCGGTCTGCATCCGGGCCACGTCCCGCACGGTTCCGGCGGCGACGTCGATCAGGTGCTCGGCGGCGTACTGGTCCTGGATCCCGGTGAATGCCTGGCCCATCACGGCTGGATCGATCACCAGGGTCGCGGCGCGGAAGATCCGCTCGGTGAACCCGCGCCGCTGCCGCTCCTCCACGAGCTCCACCAGCCCGGCCTTCTCCAGTTCGCGCAGGTGGTAGCCAACCCGCTGCCGCGGCAACTCCAGCGCAGCCGCGAGCTGAGTCGCCGACGCCGGCTCCCGGAGCAGCTCCAGCAACCGCCGCCGGATCGGCGACAACGCCACCCGCACCTTCTCCGGCTCCTCGACCAGCATGCCGCCAATCTGTCATTAGACAGAAAAATCTGTCAATAGGTCGACAATCTGCGGAAGGACAGGAGGTCTGCCCGATTTCGGCGCCTCGGGGTGGCGGGCTGAGCCTGCGGAGGCGGTGTAGTAGGCGTATACGTCCTGTCGGTCGGGGTGTGGAGCCGGGCTGGGGGAGGATGGCGGCATGTCTGTTGAGGGGCCGCAGTTGCCGGTCGGGACTCAGGTGGTGATCCGGGTTGCGGCGCCTGATGATCGGGGCGGTACGGCGCAGCGTGGGGCGACTGGGCGGGTTGCCGGGGTGACGCCGGACGGGCGGTATGCGGTTCGGCTCGTGGATGGGCGGGAGACGGTGGCCCGGCGGGACCAATTGAGCCTGCGGACGGCGTACCAGGACGAGGCGCTCGAGCTGGCACAGCCTGATGGCGATCGGCTGGTCCGCGAGCACACGATCTTTGCGGCCGTGGTGGGGTCGCGCGCTTTCGGGCTCGACACTGACGCCTCCGACACCGACACCCGCGGGGTGTACGTCGCGCCCACCGAGTCGTTCTGGTCTCTCGCGAAGCCGCCGACGCACGTGGACGGCCCCGAGCCGGAGTGGTTCTCGTGGGAGGTCGAACGCTTCTGCGAACTCGCGCTCAAGGCGAACCCCAATCTCCTCGAGGTCCTCCACTCACCACTCGTCGTGCAACAGACCGAGCTCGGCACCGAGCTAGTCGAGTTGCGAGAAGCCTTCCTGTCCCAGCTCGCCTACCAGACCTACTCCGGCTACGTGCTCAGCCAGTTCAAAAAGCTCGAAGCCGACTTCCGCCGCGACGGCGCTCCCAAGTGGAAGCACGTCATGCACCTCATCCGCCTCCTCCTGTCAGCCCGCTCCCTCCTCCTCGACGCCGAACTGATCGTCGACGTCGGCCCCAACCGCGAGCGCCTCCTCGCCGTCAAACGCGGCGAACTCCCCTGGGACGAGGTCGAGAAGTGGCGCCTGAGCCTCCATGCCGAGGTGGATCACGCCCTCCGCCGGACGGTATTACCCGCGACACCGGACGTGGCCCGGGTGGACGATTGGCTGCGATCGGTCCGGAGGAGGAGTCTCGATGACGCGTGACATGCGGACGCTCGACTACGCCGAGCTGCGCGAGATCATGGGTGAGCAGCCCTACCCCTTGCTCTTCGCAACAGTCTCCGGCGCCCACCTGTACGGCTTCCCCTCCCGCGACTCGGACGTCGACCTACGCGGCGTGCATGTACTCCCGGCCGCCGAGGTGGTCGGGTTGCGGACCGGGCCGGAGACCCTGGACCGGACCTGGTTCGAGAACGGGGCCGAGGTCGACCTCGTCACCCATGACCTGGCGAAGTTCGCCCGCCTGATGCTGCGGCGGAACGGCTATGTGTTGGAGCAGGTTCTGTCGCCGCTCGTCGTGCTCAGTACGCCGGAGCATGAGGAGCTGGTCGCGTTGGCGGCCGGATGTATCACCAAGTGGCACGCGCATCACTACCGCGGATTTGCGAAGACGCAGTGGGAGTTCTTCGGTCGGACCGGTGAGCTGAAGCCGCTGTTGTACACGTTCCGGGTGTTGCTGACCGGGATCCATCTGATGCGGACCGGTGTGGTGCAGGCGGATTTGCGGGAGTTGCTCGACGGGGCGCCGGCCTATCTGCCGGACTTGATGGCGGCGAAGGCTGAGGCGGAGCACGGTGTGCTGGTGGGGCCGTCGGTCGAGAGGCTGACCGCTGACGTCGATGCGCTGCAGGCGGGGCTGGATGAGGCCGAGGCGGCCAGTCGGCTGCCGGAGAGTGCTGCGGCTGAGGCCGGGCTGCACGAGTTGCTGGTGCGCGCGCGGCTTTCGCGCTGATTGCAGCGTTGTAGAGACCCTGGCGGAGGCTTAGGGTACTTACTTCACTTCGTGAAGCATTGACAACGGGGCTGGCGAGGTAAATAGTTTCGTCCTGAAATCAATCAGAAAGCAGAGTGAATCAACAGTGTCGAACATTGAGGTGCTGCAGCTGCGGGCTGCCGGGGTCAGCTTGGTGCTGGACTGCTCAGGGCCGGCGTTGCCGTCCGTGCTGCATTGGGGCGCGGATCTGGGCGAGCTGAGCGAGCGGGCACTGTTGGAACTGCGGCGGGGTGCGGGGGCGGTTCAGGACGGGAACGGCCTGGACGAGAACCGGCCGATCGCGATCGTGCCGGAGTATTCGGCGGGCTGGTTCGGGCTGCCGGGGCTGAGTGGGCACCGGGACGGGCAGGACTTCTCGGCGAGCTTCCGGATCACCAGTGTCGCGCAGACGGATAACACGGTGGTCGTCGATGCCGCCGATACCGAGGCTGGGCTGACGATTCGCCTGACCATCGAGTTGACCGACTCCGGGCTGGTCCGCGTCAAGGCGGATCTCACGAACACGGGCGCGACGCCGTACACGCTTGATGGGCTTGTCCTTGCGTTGCCGGTGCCGACTGAGGCGACCGAGTTGCTCGATCTGACCGGGCGGCACATCGGGGAGCGGCACCCGCAGCGGCACGCGTTCACGCAGGGCGCGCACGTCCGCGACAACCGCCGTGGGCGCACCGGCGCTGACGCGACGCTGTTGCTGCTAGCCGGGACCGAGGGCTTTGGGTTCCAGGATGGCGAGATCTGGGCCGTGCACACCGCGTGGAGCGGCAACCACCGCTCGTACGCCGAGCGTGGCATGAGTGGGTACGCCGTCATCGGTGGTGGCGAACTGCTGCTTCCGGGCGAGGGTCGCCTGGCGCCGGAAGGCACTTACAGCACCCCGTGGCTTTACGGCACGTACGGCGTCGGTCTCGACCGGATCTCGACTCGCTTCCACGAGCACCTGCGGGCGCGCGAGAACCACCCGCAGACCGACCGGCCCGTCGTACTGAACACTTGGGAAGCCGTCTACTTCGACCTCGACCTGGACAAGCTGAAGGGCCTCGCGAACGCGGCCGCCGAGGTTGGCGCCGAGCGTTTCGTGCTGGACGACGGCTGGTTCCGCGGTCGTCGTGACGACCATGCCGGACTGGGTGACTGGTACGTCGATGAGGGCATCTGGCCGAAGGGTCTGCACCCGCTGGTCGACCACGTGCGTGGACTCGGACTGCAGTTCGGTCTGTGGGTCGAGCCGGAGATGGTGAACCCCGACTCGGACCTGGCTCGTGAGCACCCGGACTGGATTCTTGCCACCGGCAACCGAGTCCCGCCGACGGCGCGACACCAGCAGGGCCTGAACCTCGGCGTACCGGCTGCGTACGACTACATCCTCGAGCGGCTCGACAGTCTGCTGACTGAATATGACATCGCCTACCTGAAGTGGGACCACAACCGCGACTTCGTTGATGGCGGCAACCAGCTGACCGGTACGGCGGGGATCCACGAGCAGACGTTGGCCGTGTACCGGTTGATCGACGAACTGAAGCGTCGCCACCCCGGTCTGGAGATCGAGTCCTGCTCGTCCGGTGGTGCTCGGGTCGACCTCGGGATCCTGGAGCGCACCGATCGCGTCTGGGGCAGTGACAGCAACGACGCGCTCGAGCGGCAGACGATCCAGCGGTACACGCAGCTGCTGCTGCCGCCGGAGCTCATCGGCTGCCACGTCGGCCCGCCGAAGGCGCACACCACCGGCCGCACTCAGGCGCTGTCGTTCCGTGCGATCACCGCGCTCTTCGGACACTTCGGCATCGAGTGGGACATCACGCTCGCCTCCGAGGAGGAGCGGGCCGAACTCGCCGGGTGGGTGGCGCTGCACAAGGAACTGCGGCCGCTGCTGCACACTGGCCGGGTGGTTCGCGCCGACCGTGGTCCGAACGACTTCCTGCTGCATGGCGTGGTCGCCCAGGACGCCTCCCGCGCTGTGTACGCCGCCGTTCAGCTGACGCAATCCGTCACCTCGGCCGTCGGCCGCGTTCGGCTGCCGGGCCTCGACCCGCAGCGCACTTACCGCGTGACCCGGATTGTGACCCCTGGTCCGCAGCCCCGCTCCCTGCCAGCCTGGACCGAACCCGTCGAGCTGAACGGCGCCGCACTCGCAGCGGCCGGGGTACAGCTTCCGGTGCAGTGGCCCGAGCACGCGCTCTTGCTGGACGTGACCGCGATCGACTGATCCGCCTGCCGTACCAAGAAGGAGATCCCCGTGACCGCTGCTACCAACGCACCACCTAACGTAGAACGAAGTCACGGGGAGCAGGCGCCGCCAGCGAGGAAGCGACGGCGCCTGGGAGACCTGAAGGTCGCCATGTTCTTCCTCGCCCCGGCGACGCTCGGGTTCGTGGTCTTCTACATCTGGCCGACCCTGCGCGGCGCCTACCTGAGCTTCACCGAATACTCGTTGCTTGAGGCCCCGAAATTCAACGGACTCGACAACTACGAGCGGATGATCCACGACAGCTTCTTCTGGAACGCCCTCGGAGTCACCCTCGAGTACGTCGTGATCAACATCGGCGTCCAAACCGTCCTGGCCGTGGCCATCGCGATGGTGATGTACCGGCTGACCCGGTCCATCACCGTCCGGGCCGCGATCCTGCTGCCCTACCTGGTGGCCAACGTGGTCGTCGCGCTGGTCTGGTACTGGATGCTCGACTTCCAGGTCGGCATCGTGAACCAGGGCCTGACCTGGCTCGGGATCGACCCGATCGCCTTCTTCGGCGACTCGAACTGGGCGATCCCGACGATTGCCGGGATCAACGTCTGGCGGCACATGGGCTACACCGCGCTCCTGGTGTTCGCGGGTCTGCAGACGATCCCGTCGTACGTCTATGAAGCCGCCGAGGTGGACGGCGCGGGGGAGATGAAGACGTTCTGGCGGATCACGCTGCCGCTGCTGCGTCCCGTTCTGGTGATGGTCCTGGTGGTCACCATGATCGGCTCGTTCCAGATCTTCGACACGGTCGCGGTCACCACTCAGGGTGGTCCGATCAACTCCACGCGGGTCATCTACTACTACATCTTCGAGCGCGCGTTCACCCGGTTCGACTTCGGCTACGCGTCCGCGATGGCGATGGTGCTGTTCGCGATCCTGGCGATCGTCTCGCTGCTGCAGTTGCGGCTGCTCCGCGCCAAGGAGAGTGACCTGGCATGAGGAAACAACTCAATGTGGGCCGCATCCTCGCCTGGGCGTTCCTGATCATCCTGCTGATCCTGACGCTGTTCCCCTTCTACTGGATGCTCCGTACGGCGCTCTCGAACAACACCGCACTGGCCGGGCACCCGGACTCGTTGCTCCCGGTGGAAACCACCCTCGGCGCCTTCAAGCGGGTGCTCGGGTTGTCGACCCTCGAAGAGGCCCAGGCCCAGGGTGGATCCGGTGCCGCGGTCAACTTCTGGCTGTACCTGCGCAACTCGTTGGTCGTGGCAACGATCACCACGGTCTGCCAGGTCTTCTTCAGCGCGATGGCGGCCTACGCGTTCGCCCGGTTGCGCTGGCCCGGCCGGGACAAGGTGTTCGCGCTCTTCCTGGCCGCGCTGATGGTGCCGCCGATCTTCACCACGCTGCCGAACTTCGTGCTGATCAAGAACCTCGGCCTGCTGAACAGCTTCGCCGGCATCATCCTGCCGGGTGCGTTCATGACGCCGTTCGCGATCTTCTTCCTGCGCCAGTTCTTCCTCGGCATCAGCCGCGAACTGGAGGAGGCGGCGATGATCGACGGGGCCGGGCACCGGCGGATCTTCTTCGGGATGATCATCCCGATGAGTGCCGCGCCGATCGCCACGCTGGCGATCCTGACCTACATCAACTCCTGGAACGACTACTTCTGGCCGCTGCTGGTCGGCCAGCAGGAGAACGTCCGCGTGCTCACCGTCGCACTCGGCGTCTTCCGCTCGCAGACCCCACAAGGCGGTCCCGACTGGGCCGGTCTGATGGCAGCCACGCTGATCGCGGCATTACCGATGATCATCCTGTTCCTGGCCTTCGCCAAGCGCATCACCAACTCCATCGGCTTCTCGGGGATCAAATGATGAACGTATCCCGCAGGACCTTGCTGAAGGCCGGGCTCGCGGCGCTCGCCGTACCGTCGGTTGCTGCTTGCAACAACGGGGCCGCGGCGCGTGGACCGGGTGAAGTCATCTACTGGCTCTGGGACTCGGCGCAGCTACCGATGTACACCGAATGCGCGAAGGTCTTCCACGAGCAGAATCCGCAGTACAGCGTGAAGATCGAGCAGTACGGCTGGGGTGACTACTGGTCGAAGCTGGTCACCGGGTTCATCTCCGAGACCGCGCCGGACGTATTCACCTCACACTCCGCGAAGTACCCGCTGTTCGCGGACAAGGGGCAGGTGCTGGCGATCGATGACTTCGTCACCAAGGACGCCGTTGATCTGAGCATCTATCAGAAGGGTCTGGCCGACCGCTGGATCGGTGCCGACGGCAAGCGCTACGGATTGCCGAAGGACTTCGACTCCGAGGTGTACTTCTACAACAGTGCGTTCACCGAGGCGGCCGGGATCACGCCCGAGCAGCTCAACTCGATGACGTGGAACCCTCAAGACGGCGGCACCTTCGAGGAGGTTGTACGGCGTCTCACCGTCGACTCCAAGGGTCGTCGC
Organism: Kribbella sp. NPDC056951; assembly: GCF_042674205.1. NCBI lineage: Bacteria > Bacillati > Actinomycetota > Actinomycetes > Propionibacteriales > Kribbellaceae > Kribbella > Kribbella sp. NPDC056951. Next base: position 352,418 of record NZ_JBHUQZ010000004.1, on the reverse strand, counting down.
GGCGACCAGCCGGGGTTCGACCCGAAGAACGTCAAGGTCTTCGGACTCGGGTACGGCGATGCGGGCGGTGCGGACGGTCAGACCAGCTGGAGCTGGTATGCCGCGTCGAACGGGTGGAAGTACTCCGAGGGTGAACCGTGGGGGACGAAGTTCTTCTACGGCGACCCGAAGTTCACCGACACCATCGGATGGTGGCGCGGGCTGATCACCAAGGGGTACATGCCGACGTACGCGCAGGCGAAGTCCGGGGTGGACGTGACCACGTCCTTCGGTGCGGGGAAGTACGGGATGACCCCGAACGGCTCCTGGATGCTCGGCACCTACCAGACGCTGAAGGACGTCAAGACCAAGCTGGCCCGGCTGCCGATCGGCCCGATCGGCAAGCGGGTGTCGATGATGAACGGGCTCGCGGACACCATCTGGGCCGGGACCACCCGGCGGGACGCGTCCTGGGCCTGGGTGAAGTTCCTGGGGTCGCAGACCGCGCAGGACATCGTCGCCAAGGCCGGCGTGGTGTTCCCGGCGGTGTCGGCGAGCCTGCCGGCGGCCAAGGCGAAGTTCGCGGCCAACGGGTGGGACGTGACGCCGTTCCTCGAGACGGTCGAGGCGGGGGATGTGTTCCCGTACCCGGCCAACCCGAACGCGGCCGACGTCACTGCCGTCATGACGCCGGCGATGGACGCGGTGATGTCGTTCGAGGCCGCACCCGCGTCCCTGGCCAAGGCGAACGACGACGTGAACCAGATCCTCGCCGCAACCGCCTAGGGGCCGGCAGCTAGGGGATGGCCCCAGTACGCCGTACTCCGTGGGGAGTACGGCGTACTGCGTCTTGTGGGGTGTGGTGCGCCTGCTGGGGTAGCTGAGGAGCAGCCGCCGGGCCGACGCGGTGCGGGGTGCTGTCACGACACGATCGGTGCAGTTGACAACTGCGAACACCGAGGAGTGTCATGAGTGACGAGGGACCGATGCGGATTGGGGACGCCGAGCGGGAGGAAGCCGTTCGGCGATTGGGTGAGCACTACGAGGCCGGACGGCTGACCGCGGAGGAGCACGGCGAGCGGGTCGAGGCGGCGTTGCGGGCGCGCACGGGCGACGAACTGGCGGCGATCTTCGGGGACCTGCCGACGGATCGCGAGCGTCCGCCGCACGAGGCGCGCACGGGGGCTCCGGGCGGGCGTGGGCCGCGAGGTCAAGGACGGCCGGGCTGGGCAGGGCGTGGGCCGTTCGGGCGGATTCCGGTGCCGCTGCTGGTGGCGCTGGGAGTGATTGCGTTGGTGGCGTCGGTGGGGTGTGTGGTCGGCGGCGGGCATCCGCCGGTGTTGCTGATCGCGGCGCTCGTGGCCGGCGTGATCGTTTACCGGAAGAGGCGGATGGCATGAGGAATGTCTATCGGGTGGTCGCGATCCTGATTGCGGTTTCGGTCGCGCTGCAGGTGGCGGCGATCGCGATGTCCGGGTTCACCGTGTTGAAGGACGCGAACGACGGTGCCGCGATCGGGGCCGACTACAGCAACTTCGGACAGATGTGGCACAGCATCGGCGGATCGCTGATCGCGCTGCTGGCGCTGATTCTGCTGATCGTTTCGTTCCTGACCGATGTGCCGCGGGGACGCGCGCTGGCCGGGATCATCTTCGGGCTGGTGGTGGTGCAGTTCGCCCTGGCGGCGTTCTCCTTCGGGCTGCCGGCGTTGGGTGTGCTGCACGGCCTGAACGGGCTGGCGATCGGTGCAGTGGCCGGAAGCGCCATCGGACGGGCCGCCGCGCCGCGGAAGCTCGCGACCCCGACCGGTGGCTAAGAGGCGGGGCCGGCTGGTCGCTCTGGGGCTAGTCATGGCGGTACTCGTACCGCTGGGCTACTTCTGGGCGACCAGTCTGGTCCCTGGCACCTACAACGCGGCCGACATGGGGTACGCCGACTACGGCGGTGGAACCGCCGGCGGCCACGAGCACCACGGGATGAGCATCGCCGAGCTGACTGGCCCGAAGACCGGTACGCCGGATGTGTCGGTCACTCTCGTTGCACGCAAGGAGAAGAAGGGGCTGGCCGGGTACACGCTGAACGGGACCTCGCCGGGACCACTGATCCGAGCCGAGAGCGGTGATCTCGTCGAGGTGACATTGGTCAACGAGTCGGTCCGGGATGGGGCGACTCTGCATTGGCACGGGATCGACGTACCGAACGCCGAGGATGGGGTCGCCGGGGTGACGCAGGACGCCGTACCGGTGGGTGGGCGGCATGTCTACCGGTTCCGCGCAGATGATGCGGGGACGTATTGGTATCACTCGCATCAGGTGTCGAGCGACGAGGTGAAGGGCGGGCTGTTCGGCCCGATCGTGATCGCGCCGAAGACACCTGGTGAGGTCCTCGCCACGATCCACACATACGACGGCAAGCGGACGATCAACGGACAGACGGGTTCCCAGCGGGTTGACCTACCGGCCGGGACGACTGCGCGGGTGCGCGTGATCAACACCGACAACGCGATTCTGCGAGTCGGGCTGACAGGCACGCCGTACAAGGTGGTTGCGGTCGACGGGCGCGAGGTCAACGGCCCGACGCCGGTCAGCAAGGCATATGCGCTGGCGGCGGGCGGTCGCGTGGATCTCGAGGCGGTCGTGCCTGCAGGTGGAATGCGGCTGGTCGCCGGTACGGCGGCGCTGTCGCTGGGGATCGGGCCGGTGGATCCGCCGAGCGCGGAGCTGCCCGGGGAGACGGTCGACCTCCTGAGCTACGGCACGGCGAAGGGGATCGGGATGGATCCGGCCAAGGCGGATCGGCGGTTCGAGTACCGGATCGGTCGGCGGATCGGCTTCCTGGATGGCATTCCGGGGTTGTGGTGGACGATCAACGGGCACACGTTTCCCGACGTACCGATGTACATGGTTGCCGAAGGCGACATTGTCCGGATGAAGATCACCAACACCAGCGGCCAAGCACACCCCATGCACCTCCACGGCCACCACGCCGTCGTACTGTCCCGCAACAACGTCGCCGCCACCGGCTCCCCCTGGTGGACCGACACCCTAGAAGTAGGCAACAACGAAACCTACGAAATAGCCTTCCGCGCCGACAACCCCGGCGTCTGGATGGACCACTGCCACAACCTCCCCCACGCCGCCGAAGGCCTCATGACCCACCTCATGTACACCGGCTACACCACCCCCTACCAAGTAGGCGGCCACGCTCACAACACACCCGAGTGATTCTCTTCCGCCAGGGCGGGGACTGGGCGGAGGAGTTGGCCGCGGAGCATCAGAGCCAGGTAGAGGACGGCGGCGAAGATGACCAGGGCCATCAGGAGGAAGATCAGGTGGTAGCTGATCAGGGAGACGAGCATGGCGCCTAGGGCGAGGCTGATGGCTTGGGGGCTGCCCATGACTACTTCAGCGGCGGTGGAGACTCGGCCCATCAGGCGGAGTGGGGTTCGGCGCTGGATGAGGGTCATGAAGGAGACGATGATCAGGGGGATGGCGTAGCCGAGGAGGGGGACGTCGATCAGGAAGATCGGGAGGCTCTCGGTTGCGGCGATGACGGCTAGGGAGGCGGCTAGGGCCAGGGCGCCTACGGCGAAGGCGCCAACCTCTCCGATGCGGCGGACCCACCAGGTGGCGGTGAGGCCGCCTGCGAGGGCGCCGATGCCTTGGATGGTGACGATGACGCTGACGAACTCGACTGGTTTGCCGAAGACGTCGACGATGGCGTAGATCGAGGCTTCGGTGAAGCCTAGGACGAGCAGGAGAAGTCCTAGGCCTACCAGGGTGTGGCGGAGGATGCGGTCGGACCAGAGGTGTTTGATTCCGCCGCTCAGTTCGTTGAGCCAGTTGCCTTCGGCGCGTTCGGGTTTGCGGTCCGGCAGCGTCATTGAGCCGATGATGATGGCGGCGATCAGGAAGGAGGCGGCGTCGACCAGCGCGACGGCCCAGCCGCCTACCCAGGCGAACAATCCCGCGCCGATGATCGGGCCGATCAGGCGGAAGCCTTCCTTGACTGTCTGCAGGGACGAGTTGGCCGAGACCAATTGCTCGTCGGTGACGATCTCCTTCAGCAGGCCGTTCAGGGCGGCCGGTAGGACGATCATCGAGATGCCGTAGAGGAACGCGACACTCCAGACGATCCAGACGTCACCCGCGTCGCGGACCAGGGTGAGCGGGAGGACGGCGATCGCCGAGGCCAGGCTGCCCCAGGCCAGGACGCGGCGCGGCGGCAGGCGGTCGACGTACAGGCCGAAGAGGGGTGCGAAGAAGGTCGGGACGACCATCCAGAAGAAGGTCAGGCCGGCTTGGGCGTTGGAGCCGGTCAGGCTCTTCACCCACATGCTCAGGACGAGCAGCATCACCGAGTCGCCGAACATCGACGTCGACATCCCGGCGAACAACCGGCGGAAGGCGGGCTGGGCGAACATCGCGCGCATCGGAGTACCTCACTCAGCTGAAGGTGTCGGGTCGGCCAGGCCGTACGTCGGGACGCCCCAGGACAGGAACGCGCACAGCCGGGACCCCGGCGGGCGGAGCGCGGGATCCTGGTGCCGGTCGAAGTGCTTCATCAGGGCTTCGCGGACGGCCTCGTTCGCTGCCTCGAGCTCCTCGGCGGTCAGCCACATCATCGACTGCGTGCTGGTGGCGGCGGAGCGCCATTCGGACGGCTCGTCGACGGCTCGGGCCTGGCTCTCCATCAACCGGTCGACCTCCCGGGCGACCAGCACCTCGGTCAGTGCCTGCCCGGCGAGTTGGATGTCCGCCCCTTGCGGGCTGTCCGCCTCATCACCCCAGGTCATCCCGATGTGGGTCACCTGCCACGGCCGCTGCCGCCCGGTACCGCCCGGTGCCTCCTCGACGAACCCGTACTCCGCGAGTTTGCGCAGGTGCCAGGAGCAGTTCGCCGGGGTCTCGTCGAGCCGGTCGCCGACCTCGGTCGCCGTCATCGCCCCGTGGATCGTGAGCTGTTCCATGATCGCGATCCGCACCGGATGCGCGATCGCCCGGAGCGTCCGGGCATCGGTGATCCGCCGCTGAGTACTCTCGTCCATGCATCGAAAGTACTCTTTCGAAAGAGGTGTTGCAATAGGTCAGCCGGCTTGATCCTCCCGGACGGCAGGCTGCCGCCGGCGCATGGCCGCGATCCGCGTGCAGGCGGCGTCGATCGCGGCCCGCTGGCTCGCGTACGAACCACACCACAGCGGGTTGTCGGGTTGCGGGAACAGTCCGTCGTCGATGTCCGCGTACCACTCGTCCGCCGTACGGAAGATCCGCGCGTGCAGGTGCAGTTGCTCGTCCGACTCGTTCACCGCATCACTCCTGCTAGCTCACTTCTGCAGGGAGAACCGTGTACCTCTCCAGGATGTGACGCCGGTACGACGGAAGCCGCCAGCGACACGCGGTCAGGTGACGAGGACGGTGATCCGCTGCGCGCTGTTGTTCGCGAACCCACCGCGGTTCCAGGGAGCCTCAACTGGTTGCTCACGGCCACTGCTGTCGACGGCGCGGACAGTGATCACGTGCTCGCCCGGAGTCGCCGCCCAGTCATGGCTGAAAGATCGCCAGGCGAACTCATCGTTGCCTGGAGCATCGAGTTTCGCGGGATGCCAGGTGACACCGGCATCGGTACTCACGTCGACGCGCTCGATCGGCGCCCACCCCGACCAGGCCTTGCCCTCGAGCGTAACGGTGCCTGCGGCAACGAACCGGTGCCGGCTCATGAAGTCCGGGAAGCCAGGCGGGACAAGGAGAGCGCGTGGTTCGATCCGGGTGATCGCGGTCCCGAGCTCACCGGCCTCCTGGCGGATCCGATAGGCGACCGCGTTCTGGAAGCCGTCGAATTCGTGGTCGATCAGCTCGATCGACCGCAACCACTTCACGCTGGCCATCCCGTACCAGCCCGGTACGACGAGACGCAGCGGATACCCGTGTTGCGGCGGCAGCGGATCGCCGTTCATCTCCCACGCGATGATCGCGCCGGAGCCGAGTGCCTCGCCGAGTGACAGACCACGCTGGTAATCCTGCTCGACACCGCGCTCGACACCGTGATCCGCGCCGGTGAAGACCACGTCGACGGCGTCCGATCGGATCCCCGCGTTCTCCAGCAGGTCGGACAACAGCACGCCGGTCCATTCCGCCGTACCGACTGCTTCATTCAGCCAGGGCTGGCTGATCGGCCGCGGCTGCAACGACGCGCGTCCGTTGCCCGCGCACTCCAACGTCACGCGCACCGTACGACGGCCCATCGCGCGCAACTCGGTCAGTCCGAAGGACATCGGTTGATCGACGCATCCGTCGACCTCCAACCGCCAGGTCGCCGCGCTACCCGCCGGGATGTCGTAGTGCACCAACACGTAGTGCAGTCCGGCCGGCGTCACGTCGTACCGCAGCGCCTCCAGGGGAATCCCGTGGTTGCGCGCCGCCAGTTGCAGCTCGTCACCCGTGATCCCCTCACCGGTGTCCGCCAGTCGCCCCCGCACACTGAACTGCTCGATCGACATGCTTCACCCTAAGACGGCAAATCGCTCAGAGCCAGCCATTGTCGAGGGCGATGCGGGCGGCTTCGGCGCGGGTTCGAGCGCCCGTTTTACCGATGGCCGCGGAGAGGTGGTTGCGGACCGTGCCTTCGGAGAGGTGGAGTTCCTTGGCGATGTCGGCGACCGTCCCGCCTTCGCGGGCTGCTCTCAGGACGTCGGATTCGCGCCCGGTCAGCGGGCTGGTGCCGGCTACCAGGGTCTCGGCGGCCAGCGAGGGGTCGACGACGCGGAGGCCTTGGTGCACCCGCCGTACGGCGTCGGCCAGTTGCGCGGCGGGCGTGTCTTTCACGACGAACCCCGCGGCTCCGGCCTCCATCGCGCGACGGAGGTACCCGGGCCGGCCGAACGTGGTCACCATCAGGATGCGCACACCCGGTACGGCGCCTCGCAGGGCGGCCGCGGCCTCGATTCCGTCGAGCCCTGGCATCTCCACGTCCAGCAGCGCGACATCCGGCGTACTGGCTTTGGCGGCGGCAACCACCTCGTCACCGCGACCGACCTCGGACACCACCTCGAGATCCGGTTCGAGATCCAGCAAGGCAGCAAGAGCCCCACGAACCAAGGCTTGGTCGTCGGCAATCAGCAGTCGAATACTCACGGACCTACCTTTACAGCCAATCGGAAGCCACCTTCTGGCGACTGGCCGACTTGGACAGCGGCGCCGACTTGGTCGGCTCGTTCGCGGAGGCCCATCAGGCCGTGGCCGGAGGTGGTGCCGCCGGGGCCCTTGCCGTCGTCGCGGACCTCGATCTGGCGGGCGGAGAGTTTGATCATGCAGCGTTTGGCGCCGGAGTGCCGGATGACGTTCGTGACGCCTTCGCGGATGACCCAGGCGAAGAGTTCGCGGTTCTCCTCCGGGACCTCGTCCATAGTGGTCGGGAGGTCGGCCTTGATCTCGGCCGCCTGCAACGCGGTCCGGGCCGAGACCAGCTCGCCGGCCAGGCTCAGCTCGCGGTAGCCGGCCACGGCGGCGCGGACGTCGCCGAGGGCGGCCCGGGCGAGGCTCTCGACATCGGCGACCTCGGCCGCGGCCTTCTCCGGGTTGACCTGGATCAGCCGCCCGGCCAGCTCGGCCTTGACCGTGATCACGGTCAGGGAGTGGCCGAGGATGTCGTGCAGGTCGCGCGCGAATCGGTTCCGCTCCTCCTGGACGGCGAGCTCGGCCATGTCCTTGCGGGCCCGATCCAGCTCGGAGCCGCGCTGGATCGCCCGGCGCATGGCCAGGACGGCGACGCCACCGAGGAAGATCGCGAACCCGTAGCTGCTGTCGTCCGACCAGCCGGGGACCACCCGCATCGACAGTTCGACGCCGCCGAGGAGCAGCAGGACGATCAGCACGCCGAGGCGCACGTTCAGCGAGAGCACCGCGGTTGCGGCGATGTAGACCATGCAGGTGAGCGCGGTCTCACCCGCGGTCAGGGTCAGCAGCACCGTCAGGCCCAGCATCACGGCCAGATAGCCGAGTCGCTGCCACAACGGCGACGCACTCGGCCGGAACTCCTGCCAGCGCAGGATGCCGAAGAAACCGACGTACGAGACACCGAAGGCGGCGAGGTTCAGCAGGCCGAGCAGCCGGGTGATCCCGTGCTGGGTCTGCCAGATCTCGGTCAGGGGCTGGGTCAGATAGACCAGCCAGACCGCGACGGCGAGCCAGCCCCACCGGCTGGGCGGCCGATCTTCGGCGGCCAGCGCAGCCGGCAGGGTTCGCTTCATGAAGCTCACGGTATGCGATCAGGCCCGTGCGGTGTCGGCGCGGAACCGGCGCAGGGCGATGAAGCCGAGGACGACCGTCCAGCCGAGGACCACCAGCAGCGCCTGGGTGTCGACCCCGCCCGCGGTCAGCGCGCTCCGCGAGGTCAATCCGGTCCAGTACGCCGGGGTCAGCTGCGCGATGTGCCGCATCGCCGACGGCATCTGCTCGACCGGGAACCACAGTCCACCGAAGGCGGCGATCAACATGGTCGCGAGTCCGGTGATCGGCTGCACGCTGTCCGGCTTGGCGACGTACCCGATGACGAGCCCGATCGCGGCGAACGGCAGGGCACCGAGCCAGGAGACGAGCGCGACCGTGATCCAGTGGCCGGCGCTGAGGTGGACATCGCCGACGGTCATGCCGAAGAGGAAGACCACGATCAGCGGCGGTACGGCGACCAGCAGCGACAGGATCACCTTGCTGATCACGTAGGCCTGCGGTTTCAGTGGCGTGAGACGCAGTGTCCGGTTCCAGCCGCCGTCGCGCTCGGCCGCGATCACGCCGCCGCTGCTCATCGCGGCGGACATCGATCCGAACATCGCCATACTGACCATCACGTAGGCGATCGCGGAGATCCCGCCCTCGGTCGCGTCCTTCGGGATGTTCAGGCCGAAGACGGCGAACAGCACCAGGGGCATCAGGATCGCGAAGATCATCACCCGCTTGTTCCGCAGTGTGCGGCGGATGTCGAACATCAGGTAGCTGCGGTTCATGCGAGGCTCTCCTCTTGCGCGCTGATCGCGAGTACGGCGTCCTCGAGGTCGGCGGATGTCACTTCGATGTCGTGGGCGGCGGTGTTGCTGAGCAGGTAGCGCAGGGTGTTGTCGGAGTCCGCGCACTGCAGCAGTACGACGTCACCTCGGGTCTCGACGTTGCGAACGCCGGGCAGGGACGCGAGCGTGGCAAGGTCCGCGCCGGGCACGGTGGCTCGGATGGTGCGGCCGGACACACCCGCCTTGATCTGCGCAGCGGTGCCGTCGGCAACGATCTTGCCGTTGCGCATCAGTACCACGCGGTCGGCGTACGAGTCGGCTTCTTCGAGATAGTGGGTGGCGAACAGGACGGTTCGGCCGCGCGCGGTCTCGGCGTGCATCGACGCCCAGAAGTCGCGGCGGGACTCGACATCCATGCCGGTCGTCGGCTCGTCCAGCACGATCAGGTCGGGCTGCGGAATGATCGCCATCGCGAACCGCACCCGCTGCTTCTGACCGCCGGACAGACCCTTCATCTTGCGGTCGTACAGGTCGGCGATCCCGGCCCGGTCGAGCGCCTCGGGTACCGGCATCGGCTTGGTGTGCAGACCGGCCACCAGGTTCAGCAGTTCGCCGACCTTGGCGTCCTCGATGATCCCGCCGCTCTGCAGCATCACCCCGACCTGCCCCTTGGCGATCGCCTCCTCCGGAGACCCGCCGTACACCTGCACGCTGCCCTGGTCCGGTCGCACCAGCCCGAGCAGCATCTCGATCGTGGTCGACTTGCCGGCCCCGTTCGGCCCCAGCAATGCGACGACTTCACCGGCCCGGATACTCAGATCCACCCCGGCGACAGCCTGCACCGCCCCATACTTCTTGGTCACGCCCGTCAGGCTGACCGCAGTCGTTGTCGTCATACCAAGAAGCTTGCTGGCGCAGCCCGCCCCGTCCCTCGGCCAGCCGTCACGACCCGCCCGTGACATCCGTCAGCCGCCTCTCAGGGTCGCCTCTCAGGGGTCCGCTCAGGGGTCGATGTCGCTAAGGACACGTAGTGGTGGGGTAGAGCGGGCCGGCGCGATCGCAGCCAGGCGGGAGTCGGCAGGTACGTATATGACTACTACATGTCCTTGCCGACGGCGATACTGATGCGGTGACTCGCCAGGTGCCGTTGCGGCTTGATCGTTTCCCGGCGGGGGAGGTTCGGCGTACGGCGTTGGCTGGTGGGATCACGTCGCCTTCGGTGGAGCTCGTGCGGGTGGGGTCGTTGGAGTTCGTGGCGAAACGGGCGACCGCGGCCGAGGCCGCCGCATTGCGGTTGTTGCCGGGGGATGCGGGGTTTCCACGGTTGTATGACGCGGGGGTGGATGCGGACGGGCCGTGGGTGGTGACGTCGTACGCGGTGGGCGAGGTGCTCGATTGGTCTGCTGAGCCACCGGGGGAGGTCTACGCGGCGTTGGCTCGGTTGCATGGGGAGTACGCCGGACGCGAGTTGCCGGTGGAGTTGCCTCGGGTGGACGGGGAGTTCTTGCGGATGTCGTTCGGGCGGTTCGCGCGGGCGGGCGTAGTGAGAGTCGACCATCCGATTCGTGAGCACGCGTTGGCGATGCTCGACTTGTTCGTGGCGGATGAGCGGTTGACGAGAGCGCTCGACGTACTGCCTGCGACTTTGCTGCACGGTGATGTGTACGGCGGGAATGTCGTCGGGACCCAGCTGATCGACTGGGGGAGCGCGCGGGTCGGACCGGCCGAGCTGGACGTGACGATGGCCGGTGGGGAAGCGGCGCTGACGGCGTATCGGGCCGCTGGTGGTGTGGTGTCGGAGCTCGGCCTGGCGTGGGGGCTCGCGGTCAATAGCGCGATGTTTCTGGGTGACGTCGTACGGCGGTCTGTCGAGTTGGCCGAGGTGATGGTGCGCGAGGGGCTGCAGGCGTTCGCGGAAGTCGGGCGCCTGGTTCCGGATCGGTAGCTCCGTGCAACGGTTCGCTTCCGTGGATCCGTTTTGCCTGCACGGCGGCGGATGCGGAGGCGGCACCGATGGGCATTGGGTCGAAGAGCGTAGGGCTGGGCGTTGCGTGTCTCGTAGTGTGCGGTACGGCGGTCGTGGTGCCACGGTTCGTGGCGAGATCCGAGCCTGGTAAGGGAATCGGGTCGACGACGGTTCCCGGGGTGACGATGTCGGCACCGGCGGTGGGTGCGCCGGGATATCCGTGTCAGGGGTTCAGCGGGATCGAGAAGAAGGTGCCGCTGCCCGCCTTGATGGACGATACGTTTGCCTGGGGCAACACTGCGCCGTACAAGGTGGGGAACGGATCGGGCGATATCAAGTGGGACTCCGATCCCTATCAGAATCTGAGCTGGCACTTGTGGTTGCACTCGCTGCGCTGGCTGGGCAATGGCGTGCATGCGATGAAGGCCGGTGACGTGAAGGCGACCGAGCGAGTGCTCGCGATCGTGAAGGACTGGGTACGGGACAACCCGTTTTCCTGGAAGAGCAACACGAGTGCGTCGGAGTCCACGATGCATCGGACGAATGTGCTGATCTGTGTGCGGCAGTCGCTCTTGACTCACTTGAAAGCGCGCGAGCTGCCGGCAAAGTACAAGTGGCTCGATGAGGCACTGATGACACACGCCCGGTATCTCATCGACAACTGGAGCGGCGCGCACAACCACGGGACCGATCAGAGCATCGCGTTGCTGGGCGTGGGATGCACCTATGGGCGGAGTGACTTGATGAGGATCGCCGCGGGACGGCTGAACAAGGCGGTCAAGACGGCGATCGATGAGGAAGGGTCGACCAACGAGCAGGCGGTCGGGTACGCCGACTTCAACTATCGGTTGTGGGGACGCGCTGCCGATCGCTTGCGGGACTGCGGGGTCGACCCCGGTCCGGCGATCGAGAAGCGCCGGCAGGCCCTCGGGGAATGGTTGGCCACGGCAACCACCTCGACCGGGTACCTGCATCAGATCGGCAACACCGGTTACTCGAAGCTGCCCAACGTTCCCGGTACGCCGATGGAGTTCGTCGCCACCCAGGGCAAGAAGGGAAAGAAGCCGCGGCTGCGAACGGCGATCTACAAGGCGGGATACGTGTTCGGGCGAACCGGGTGGGGCGAACAGCGGCCGTTCGCCGAGGAGTCGACGTACTCGCTGCGCTTCGGGGTTGCGCGCCGGTGGCACGGTCACCAGGACCACACGGCAATCACCTACAACTGGAAGGGCCACGACATCCTCATCGACCCCGGGTACGGCGGTCATCAGGCGGAGGAGCGGCAGGAGTGGGCCAAAGGGCCGGCCGCGCACAATCAGCTGACGATCCCGACCGCGACCGCCAAGAGCCCGGTGACCAAATTGGTGGGTTCGGTGAGTACGTCGAACTCGGACTACTTCGAGTTCTCGGATCAGCCCGCGGAAGGGGTTGACCGGACGCGGGATGTGCTGGTTCTCAAGGACCCTGATCTGGTGATCGCGCTGGACCGGGCGGTGTCGGGGCGCGACCAGCGGTACGAGACGCTGTGGCATCTCGCACCGGGGCAGAAGGTTGATGTGCAATCGCCCACGACGGCCGTGGCGGGTAAGCCGGGAGACGCCGTCCGGACGCACCTCTTCCACATCCCGATCGGTGCCGATTCGGGGACGACGACTGTGGAGGAGGGGGTGAAGAAGCCGCCGCAGGGCTGGTTCTTCAAGGACATCTTCACGGTGTTGCCGGCGCCGGTGGTCAAGTTCACGCACACCGGACAGAGCGCCCGGATTCTTTCCGTGATCGTGCCGGCGAAGGCGGCGGAGCAGGTCAGCTACACGACCCGGCCGGCGGGCGCCAACGTCGTACTGGATCTCGTCGTTGGCGCCCAGCGGGTCAGCATCAAGATCACCCCGGAGGGACGGCTGACCCGCTTGAACTGAGCTCAGGCCGGGAGGATCCAGTTCTGGTTGGCGCTACCGGCGCAGTCCCAGATCTGCAGGCGGGTGCCGTCGGCCGAACTCGGGCCGGTGGCGTCGAGACAACGGCCCGAGTTGGGGTTGCGGAGGGATCCGTTCGCCCCGGCCTGCCAGGTCTGGGCGCCGGTCCCGTTGCAGTCGTAGAGCTGGGTCACGGTGCCGTTTGCGGTGCCGGCGGCGGCAACGTCCAGGCACTTGCCAAGCGCCCGGATGGTGCCGTCGCTGCCGACGGTCCAGGTCTGTGCGGCATTACCGGCGCAGGTCCAGAGCTGGACGGCCGTTCCGTTCGCACTGTTGCTGCCGGCAACATCGACGCACTTGCCGCCGTAGCCGCGGATCGGGCCGGTCTTACCGGTCGGCGGGTTCTGGGTACCGCCGGCCGCGTCGAAGATCGCGCTGAGCAGCGAGAGGCTGCCGGTGGCGTCCTGGGACAGCTCCCAGTTCATGATGCCGCCGGCGTTCGCGACCGCCCACTGGGTCTTGCGCTTGATGGTCGGAATGCCGTTGTAGCACTGCTGACCACCGTTGTTGTAGCAGTCCACGTTCGCGTTGTTGGGGTTCGCCGCGACGATGTCCTTGTAGGCCACGTAGGTCGGCCGGCTGTAGAACGGGACGCCGAGCACAGTCTTGGCCTTCGGCAGGCCGCGGCCCTTCCAGAAGTTGGCCGCGTTGATCGACCAGTCGTAGTTGGCGTGCGGGCTGCCGCCGTCGTAGGCCATGATGTTCAGCCAGTCGACGGCGTTGAACACGGCCGGCTGGACGCCGTTCGCCGTACCGCCCTCGGAGACGACGGCCGCGGTGAGCAGCTTGCCGTTGTTGTGCAACGTGGTGCTCAACTGCTGCATCAGCGCGGTGTAGTTGTTGCCGGAGGTGCCTGGGTCCGGGTACTCCCAGTCGATGTCGACGCCGTCCAGGTTGTACTGGTTGATAGCGCCCATGACCGCGTTCACGAAGGTGGTGCGGGCACCTGAGTTGCCCGCCAGCGCCTCGAAGTTGGAGTCGTTGCCGTCGTTCCAGCCGCCGATGGCGAGCGACACCTTGACGCCGTTCTGGTGCGCGAGGCTGACCAACTGGTTCAGCTTCCCGGGGTCGGGGATGGCCTGCAGTGAACCGTTGGAGTTCGGCAGCGCGAACGAGTAGTTGATGTGGGTGAGCTTGCTGTACTGGATCGCGCTCACGCTGCCCGACCAGGAAGGCATGTAACCGACACTCTTGAATCCGGCCGGCAAGGCCGCGGCGGCGGTAGTCGCCGTCGGAGCAGCCTCGGCCTTCGGGGCGGCGGCGGTCGTGTGGATCAATCCGGCCGTGCCGGTGACCAGGGCCAGTGCGGCAAGCGCAATGCGACTTCGGGAAAACTTCATGGGGGCGGTGTCCTTTCGGAGGGGACCCCCGGGCAGCAGCCAGCGAACGGTCGACTCGCACCTTCCGGGGGCGGTTGTTGCGAAGGCGAAGATAAGTAAAGATCTGACCGAAGTGCCGCTAGTTTGCTGGTCGTTCACAGCCGCGTCAAGGTGTCGTGACATACGAGAATGCGCATTCTCACCGCCCCCGGAAAACCCCGCTGGGAAAGCGGTACCGGGTTAGGACAACGCTTGCCGCGGTGGTCCTGCGTCCGGGGAATGGGTGGCGGCTTGCTGATGCGCACGGAACAGCGGGTCGTGGTCGCCCCGGTCGTCGCACCCAGGTGATTTCCATGCCGTGTGTTGATCGTCGGGCGAACAATTGGCGCCGAATCCACCCGTGCTTGCGCGAATCGCGTCTGCGCGGGATCGCGGTCCGCCTCCCGCCGGAGGCGGCTGAAGGTCTGTCGCCGCGAAGCGGTGTCCTTTACTCGGTGCTGAGGGTGGCCAGGCCTTGCCAGAGGAGGTCTTTGAGGGTTTGGGCGACCTTTTGCGGGGTGGGTGGGGTGGGGGTGCGGGTGCGCCAGATGGCCAGGCGTTCGGTGGCGCCGGAGATGGAGTGGGCGAGGATGTCGATCTCGTCGGGGTCGGTGGGGCGGGTCGGTGGGAGGTTGAGGCGGACCATCGCGGCGATCAACTCGACGAAGGCGCTGCGGACTTCCTCGGTGGCGGCGGCCATCGGGCCAGCCGCGAGTAGGCCTTCGTCGATCAGGACCGACCAGGCTTGTGGGTGGTCGTCGAGGAACTGGAACCAGGCGACGAAGCCGGCGTAGAGGGCGTCCTCGGCGTCGGTCGCGGCCATGACGGCGTCGGCGACGGTTTCCAGGAGCTGGGCGCGGAGGCGGGCCAGGCAGGCGAGGAAGAGGCCGTCCTTGGAGCCGTAGTACTGGTAGATCAGCGGTTTCGAGACGCCGACCGCGGCGGCGACATCGTCCATCGAGGTGCCCTGGTAGCCGCGTTCGCCGAAGATCTGCTCGGCGGCGGCGAGGATCTCGCGCTCGCGGGCGGCTCGGTCGCGGCGGCGCTTGGGGGGCTGCTCAGTGGTGAACGTCACTTGCACAGCGTAACTGACTCCGAGTAACTTACTGCGAGTAAGTTCGTCCACCTGGAGGTTCTGGCATGGAGAACAAGCACCGGATCGTGGTCATCGGCACCGGGTTCGCGGGGATCGGGATGGCGGTCCGCCTCAAGCAGGCCGGGTACGACGACTTCGTCGTACTGGAGCGGGCGCACGACGTCGGTGGCACCTGGCGGGACAACACTTACCCGGGCTGCCGTTGCGACGTACCGTCCCATCTGTATTCGTTCTCCTTCGCGCCGAACCCGGACTGGTCGTCGACGTTCTCCCCGCAACCCGAGATCGAGCAGTACCTGCGCGACGTCACCGATCGGTACGACGTTCGCCGCCACATCCGCTTCGGTCACACCGTCGAATCCGCCAACTGGGAGGACGGCGAGTGGCGGATCCGCACCGACCAGGGTGATTTCGTCGCCCAGTTCGTGCTGTCCGGGACAGGTCCGCTGGCCGAACCGTCGGTCCCGAAGCTTCCCGGGATCGAGGAGTTCGAGGGCGAGGTCTTCCACTCGGCGCGCTGGAACCACGATCTCGATCTCGCCGGCCGCAAGGTCGCTGTCATCGGCACCGGCGCCTCGGCGATCCAGTTCGTCCCGGCGATCCAGCCCGAGGTCGAGGAGCTGCACCTGTTCCAGCGGACGCCACCGTGGGTGATGCCGCGGCCGGACCGCAAGATCAGCGCGACCGAGAAGGCCGTCTACCGCCGGTTTCCCTTTGTCCAGAAGGCGGTTCGGGCCGGGATCTACTGGGGTCGTGAATCGATGGTGCTCGGTTTCGCCAAGCTGCCCGCGATCATGAAGCAGGCGCAGAAGGTCGCCGAGAAACACCTCCAGAACCAGATCCGCGACCCGAAGCTGCGCGCCAAGGTGACGCCGGACTTCACCCTCGGCTGCAAGCGCGTCCTGATCTCCGACGACTACTACCCGGCCCTCGCCCGCCCGAACGTCGAGGTCGTCACCGACGGGATCGCCCAGGTGACGCCGGCCGGCGTGATCACTGAGCAGGGTGTGAAGCACGAGGTCGACACGATCATCTACGGCACCGGTTTCCGCGTCACCGACCTCCCGGTGATGGACATGGTGCGCGGCCGCAACGGCCAGTCCCTGCGCGAGGCCTGGTCGGACGGCATGGAGGCCCATCTCGGTACGGCGGTCTCCGGCTTCCCGAACTTCTTCATGCTGATCGGCCCGAACACCGGCCTCGGCCACAGCTCGATGGTCTTCATGATCGAGTCCCAGATCGCCTACATCCTGGACGCGCTCAAGACGATCGACGCGCGGGGTCTGCGCGAGGTCGAGGTCCGCCCGGAGGTGCAGCGCGCGTTCGTCGACGGCGTCCGGGCCTCGATGAAGAACACCGTCTGGACCCGTGGCGGCTGCACGAGCTGGTACGTCGACTCCGAGGGCCGCAACACCACGCTCTGGCCGTCGTTCACCTTCCGGTTCCGCCAGCTCACCCGGCACTTCGATCCGGACGAATACCAGACCCTCGCTATGTGACATCGTGCGTGTTACATTCGATCGGTCAGATAGCTGATCGGAGGGTGCCGCCGTGCTGGAGTTGCTGGTACCGCTGCACGGGATCGGCGGTCGCGGAGACCTGCCGGTCCCGCTCTGGCTGGCGATCTACTCGGCCGGCGCCGCCGTGGCCGTCTCGTTCTTCGCCCTCGCGGCCTTCTGGTCGCGCCCGCGCTTCGAGACCTCCGGCGGTACGGCGCTCGCTCATCTGACCCGCCTCGTCGACGCCCGCCCGGTGCGTTGGTTGCTCAAGCTGGCGGGCCTGACCGCGCTCGGGTTGCTGATCGGCGCGGCCTGGTTCGGCAGCGACTCTCCCGCCGAGAACCCGGCGCCGACCTGGCTATACGTCTGGATCTGGGTCGGCATCATCCCGCTGTCCCTGCTCTTCGGCCCGATCTGGCGGCTCGCGAACCCGCTGCGGACAATCGCGAGCCTGGTACGGCGTACGTCGTACCGGCGTCTTCCCGATCGGATCGCGTACTGGCCCGCCGTCGCCGGGCTGGCCGGATTCCTCTGGCTGGAACTCGTCTACCCGGACGCCTCTGAGCCGATCGTGGTCGCAGCCTTCGTCACCGTCTACGCACTGGTGAATGTTGCCGCAGGCATCGTTTACGGGCCGGCCTGGTTCGGCATCGGCGACGCCTTCGAGGTGTACGCCGAAGTTCTCGCGCGACTGAGTCCGTGGGGGCGCGAGAATGGTCGGATCGTGCTCCGCAACCCGTTGGCCGGGCTGGCTGCGATGCCGCAGCGGTCCGGGATCGTCGCGCTGCTCTGCCTGCTGCTCGGTTCGACCGCGTTCGACGGGATCTCGCGCTGGTCGGCCTGGACCAGCCGGACCGGCGATCTGAGCCGAGGACAGCACTTGCTCGTCTACACCCTCGGGCTACTCGGGGCGGTCGCAATCGTGACCGCGCTGTTCGTCCTCGCCGCCCGAACCACCGGTACGGCGGACGTCCGGCCCGGCGCGGTCGGGGAAGCCGGGCTGCCGGGTGCGTTCGTGCACTCGCTCGTCCCGATCGCGATCGGGTACGCGGTCGCGCACTACTTCTCGTTCGCGATCTTCCAGGGGCAGGAAGGTGTGCTGCTGGCGACCGATCCGTTCGGCCGCGGCTGGGACCTGCTCGGGACCGGCGGACTGCGGATCGATTACGCGTTCCTCGGGACCGGGGTGATCGCCGGCGTACAGATCGGCGCGATCGTGCTCGGACACGTACTAGGGGTGGTGTCCGCGCACGATCGCGCGGCCGGGCTGTTCCGGCGGCGGCAACTGCGGCAGGCGCAGTACCCGATGCTGGCGGCGATGGTCGCCTTCACCGTCGGCGGGATCGCGCTGGTGACGGCCTCATGATCGCGCTGCACATGGGCGGGATCCCGGAGACCGCGATGGTGCTCGGCCCGATCCTGCTGATCATCGCTTTCATCCGCATCGCGCGGCGGAATGAGGCGTCGCCAGGCGAAGAGGACGACTGGGACGCCGACCTCGGCGACCTCCCGGCTAGTGTGAGCGAGCCTCGACCCGCAGGTCGGCCTGAACGACGCTCCGCGTCAACGGCCGCTGCAGAAACTCGTGCGGGAACCCGAGATCGATCGCACTGACTGCTTCCAGTTCGGCGATGTCCTGCTCGCCGAGATCCACCTCGAGAGCGGTCAGGTTCTGTTCGAGCTGAGTCAGCGTGCGGGCGCCGATGATCGGTGAGGTAACCCCGGGGTTGAGCAGGGTCCACGCCAGCGCGACCTGGGCCGGAGTCCGACCATTGCGCTCGGCAACCTTCTTGACCACGTCCGCGATCCCCAGCGTGCGTTCGGTCAGCGAGTTGTTGCCGGCCGCCACGTTCTTCCGGGTCCCCTCGGCACTCGCCTCGCCGCCGCCGTGGTCGAGGTCGGCCGCCGTGTACTTGCCGGTCAGCACACCGCTGGCCAGCGGCGACCACGGGAGTACGCCGAGACCGAGTTCGCGCGCCATCGGGATCAGTTCACGCTCGATGGTCCGCTCGACCAGGCTGTACTCGACCTGCAGTGCGACGAGTGGCGACCAGCCGCGCAGATCGGCGATCGCCTGCATCCGCGAGATCTGCCACGCCGGCGCGTCCGAGATGCCGACGTACAGGACCTTGCCCTGGCTGACCAGGTCGTCCATCGCGCGCAGGATCTCCTCGACCGGGGTCGTGAAGTCCCAGGCGTGCAGGTAGAGGAGGTCGATGTAGTCGGTCTGCAGGTTGCGCAGACTGCGCTCGACCGAGCGGACCATGCTCTTGCGGTGGTTGCCGCCGGCGTTCGGGTCCTTCGGGTTGGTGATCATCGTGTACTTGGTCGCGAGCACGAGTTCGTCCCGGCGGCCCTGCGTGAGCTGACCGAGCAGCTGCTCGGAGGTGCCGTTGGTGTACATGTTCGCGGTGTCGACGAAGTTGCCGCCGCGGTCGACGTACGTGTCGAGGATCCGCTGGGCCTCGTCCTTGCCGGTGCCCCAGCCCCAGTCCTCGCCGAACGTCATCGTGCCCAGCGACAGCGGCGACACGCGCAGCCCGGAACGGCCGAGCAGCCGATAGGTGTCAAGTGTGGTGCTCACTGAAGTCCTCTTTCCGTGGTGGTGTCACCACCTTCGGCCGGGTCGCGTTCTTGGGTAAGGGAAGGTTCGTCCTGGGACTGGCCCTCCTACTCTGAAAAGAGTGGCCTACCTTCGTAAGGTGGACTGCATGACCGTCGACGTGGCTCAGGAACTTGCTGTCTTCCTCCGCGCCTGCCGGGAGCGGCTCGCGCCTGCCGAGGCGGGTCTCGTCCGGGCGGGTCGCGCGCGCCGTACGCCGGGGCTGCGGCGGGAGGAGGTTGCCGAGCTCGCCGGGGTCAGCGTCGACTACGTGATCCGGCTTGAGCAGGGACGCGGTCTGCGACCGTCGGGTGAGGTGCTGGAGGCGCTCGCGCGGGCGTTGCAGTTGTCCGATGACGAGCACGCGTATGTCTTCGACCTGACCCGGCAATGGACCGCCGTACGACGTCAGCCGCAGCCGGAGTCGTCGTCGCTGGCAGCGCTCGTGCAGGCGGTGTCGCCGCTGCCGGCGATGCTGATCAACCACCGCTTCGACATCCGCGCGTGGAATCCGGAGCTCGCGGTGCTGATGCTGAACTTCGCCAATGTCCCGCCGGAGCGGCGGAACGCGATGGTGCTGTGCACGCTCGAGCCCGCGTTCTTCGACTACTACACCGACCGGGAGCGAGTGATCCGCGAGGGGATTGCGGATCTGCGCGCAGCCTGGGCGGCGCACGCCGACGACGAAGGCCTGGCCGACCTGGTCCGCACGCTGTGCGACGAGAGCCGCGAGTTCGCCGGTCTGTGGGCGCGACGCGACGTCAAAGTGAAGAGCACCGGCCGCAAACGCCTCAACCACCCCGACGTCGGCCGGCTCACGATCGAGTACGACGTACTGACGCCGCTCGGTGATACCGCGCAGCGGCTGATCGTGTACCGGGCTGTCGACGCGGCCTCGCAGCAGGCGTTGGACCGGATCGCCGCGATGGTCTCCGCCGGAGATCGTGCCTTGGCGGGCTGAACTATTCGGTAGGTGGCTGCGTCTGTCTCCGCGTCGGGTTCACAACGACCCGGCGTGGAGTTGGAGGGGAATCACCATGCAGAAGAAGCGTTCCGTCGTACTGGCTGGGGTTGGGGCGACGTTGGGGGCGGCCGGTCTGGTGCTGGCGACGATGCTGCCGAGTTCGGCGGACACCACCGGTCAGCAGGTGACGACGAAGGCCGAGGCGACGAGCGCGGTCAGCTACACCTGGCGATACTTCGAGTGCTGGAAGCCGAAGGAGTGCCACGCTTCCGCCGTACTGCCGAAGACGTGGAAGCATGTTGATCAGGGCGACAGCAAGACGGCGTTCCTGGATCCGACGGCGAACCGGATGATCAGGTTCAACGTGTGGCTCGGGGACAAGCCGCCGACGACAGTGGTCGCCGGGCAGCGGAAGGTTGCTGCGCTGAAGGGCACGCCGGGGCTGAAGATCCAGAACGTCTACACGACGACCATGCAGTCGACCAACAGCCAGGGCAAGCTGACCCTGACCACGGTCGTGTACACGTACAAGAGCGGCAAAACCACCCGCTGGGTCGCCACCCGCTACTTCGGCCAGCACGGCAGCAAGCAGGCCGAGCGTGAGATCACCGTCGGCGGTGCGCCCACCGACTACAAGCTGCTGGGTACAGCGTTGCTCAAGGCAACACAGTCCTTCGCCCTGGCCGGCTGACTGCCCGAAGGTGCCAACCCCCGAGGTGCAGCCAACCGCCGAAGTGGTGCGGTCGTCTGATCCTTCGTAAGCGACCAACACCTTGGGGGATTAGACCAATGCGAAAGATCATCAGCGGTGTCGCGGCAACGATCGCGGCCGGGGGAGTCGTGCTCGGCGGGGCCGCGCTGCACAGTTCCGCGGACACCGCGCCGAAGAAGACCGACGTCGGACAGGCTGCGGCTCCGGCCGCGGCGGTGAAGTTCAAGACGCGCTACTTCACCTGCGTCCACGGTGAGGAGTGCACGAACAGCGCGCTCGTGCCGAGCACCTGGCGGTACGTCGAGGTCTCGGAGTTCCGGACCCGGTTCGTCGACAAGTCGAATCAGTCGGTCTATTTCGACGTCAACTACAGCAACAAGCTGACCACGGCGCAGGCGCTGAAGAACCGCCAGAAGGCGCTCAAGGGAACCAAGGGCCTGAAGGTCCTGAGCACCAAGACCATGACGATGAAGTCGACCTCCGGCAGCGGGCCGCTGACGGTCAGCACGATCGTCTACACCTACAAGAGCGGAAAGACCACCCGCTGGGTCGCCAACCGCTACATCGGCAGCTACGGCTCGAACCTCGCCGGCGCCGAGCTGACCGTCGCCGGTGTCCCGGCGAACTCCAAGTTCCTCGGCACTGTGTTGCTCAAGGCAACCACGTCGTTGGCGTCCTTCCACTAACAATCGACTCGGGGGAGTAGAACAATGCGAAAGCTCATCAGTGGTGTCGCGGCAACCATCGCCGCCGGCGGAATGATTGTCGGCGCCTCGGCCCTGCCGAGCCACGCCGAAACCACCGTCACCCGGCAGGCCGCGTCGGCGGTCAAGTTCAAGACCCGGTACTTCGACTGCTACAGCTCGACAGGTTGCCTGGCGAGCGCGGAGGTGCCGAGCACCTGGCGGTTCATCCAGCCGACGGCGTACGACTACAAGTTCCTTGGCGCGGGCAACCAGTTCGTCAAGTTCAACAACACCATCGGCGGCAGTGACCGCACCACCGCCCAGGAGATGAAGGCCAAGCAGAAGGCCCTCAAGGGCACCAAGGGCCTGCACATCATCAGCATGGCGACCAAGAAGCTGAAGTCGAACACCGGCATGGGCCCGCTCACCGCGAGCACCATCGTCTACACCTACAGGAGCGGCAAAACCACCCGCTGGGTAGCCACCCGCTACCTCGGCACCTACGGCTACGACCAAGCCACCAACGAAATCACCGTCGCCGGCTCCCCGAAGAACGCCAAGTTCCTCGGCACCGTCCTGGCCCGCTCCACCTACTCCCTCTACAACGGCGACTGAACCTCAGCCGGTGGAGGGGAGTTCCTTGGGGGCTACGCCGAGTTCCTCGTAGGCGACCAGTTCGATTTCGCGGCCCATGGCTTCGCGGAAGGAGGCTACGAGGGCTTGGCCGGCCAGGGGGATGATGCCTTCGAGGGTGCGCTGGATCTCGGGCCAGCCTTCGGGGGGTAGGCCGGCGTCGGCGAACTGGCGCCAGACGGTGCTGCGGAAGAGTTCGACGTACACCTTGGCGACGGCGTCGGCGTGCTGGAAGAGCTTGGGGAGCATCTCGAAGATGGCGTCCAGGGGGACGCCGAGTTTGATCACCTCGAGGCCGGTGCGGAGCAGGTCCGGGTTCGGGATGCGGAGGCGGTCGCCGTCCTCGCGCTCGGCGATGCCGAGGTCGATCAGCTTGGCGATGGTGGCGGGGTTGTGCGGGATGCCGGCCCGGTCGGCGAGTTGTTGTTCGGTGATGACCTCGGGCTCGGTCGGGGTCCAGGGGTTCACCAGGGTTTCGAAGACGCCGAGCGCCATCGCGCCGTCGGGCAGGTCGCTGAGCATCCGCTCGACGGCGGCCAGCGTGTAGCCCTTGTCGAGTAGTTCGCGGACCAGCGTGAGCCGCGCCACATGGTCCTGGCCGTAGTAACCCGTGCGGCCGACCAGCCGCGGCGGTGGGATCAATCCACGCCCGGCATAGGCCCGCACATTACGCACCGTCATGCCCACCTTGGCGGCGAGCTGGTCGACGGTGAGCTCCTCGTCTGGTTCCACCCTTGACAGTCTTCCAGATGACACGTTACATGGAGTATGTAACATCTGCCATGGCGCATGCTTGTTGTTAAAAAGGCGAGTCCGAAGGAGCGACGAATGGCGATCCCCCTGGCCACCACCGGTACGGCGACCTTCGATCAGATCGCGATCGTGACCGGCGTGGTGGGACTGCTGTACGTCGCTCTGGCCATCTTCCTCTGGCGGGAGCGGACCGGGCGCGCCACGCTGGTCGGCAGACTCGCGGACACCATCGGGCGACTGGACGGAGTCCCCCGATGGGCCGCGCTGTCGCCGTACATCCATGTCGTGTCGCTGCTCGCCTGCGCGTTCGGGGTCTGGTGGGACATCGCCGTCCACATCGACAAGGGCCGCGACACCGGCCCGTTCGGTACGCCGGCGCACTATCCGATCTTCTTCGGCATCCTCGGGGTGATCGTGACCGGCGTACTGCCGATCGCGCTCGCCGGGAAGCCGCTGCCGGCCCGGACGATCAAGCTCACGAAGAACTGGCGGATCCCGTGCAGTGCCGCGCTGATCCTGGTCTGCGGCACCTTCGCGCTGGTCGGATTCCCGCTCGACGACACCTGGCACCGGCTCTTCGGTGAGGATGTCACGCTATGGGGCCCGACCCACCTGCTGATGATCGGCGGCGTGGTCTTCTCGATCTTCGCTCGGTTGCTGGCGGTCGCCGAGGTCGAGCAGTTGATGGGGATGAACAAGCGCCGCCTCTTCCAGGAGGTCGCGGCGGTCGGCGCGCTGCTGATCGCGTGGGACCTGTTCAGCACCGAGTTCAACTACGGCGTACCGCAGTTCCCGCTGATTCTGCACCCGCTGCTGATCGCGTTCGGCGCGGCGATGGCCTTCACCATCCTGCGCGCGCGTCGTGGCCCCGGCATCACCTTCGGCGCGCTGGCGATCTACCTGGTCGTCCGCGGTGGGATCGCGTGGGCGGTCGACCAGCCGCTCGGCGAGATCCTCGGCCACTTCCCGCTGCTGATCGTCGAGGCGGTCCTGGTCGAGGCCGTGGCACTTGCCCTCGGCAACAAGAATCGCTTCCGCCTCGGCCTGGTCGCCGGCGCCCTGATCGGAACCGTCGGCGTGGTCGCCGAATACGCCTGGAGCCAGGTCTGGATGCCGATCGCCTGGCCGTCGGCGATCCTTCCGTCGGCTCTTGGGTACGGCGTGGTGGTCGGCGCCGGCGCGGGTCTCGTCGGCGCTTGGCTCGCCACCCGGTACGCCGAAGTTGCGGGCGAGCAGCGGGCTACCGACGTACGGAACTCGCGGCCGGAGGCGGTTCGTCGTACGCATCAGCTTGGTGCGGTCGGGCTGGTGGCGGTCGTCGCCATCATCTTCTTCTGTGTACCGCGGTCGGCCGAGCCGGGTGTGACCGGGACTGTCTCGCTGGAGCGGATCGCCACGGGGGCCGAGCCGACGGCGTACGTCACGGTCAAGCTGGATCCGGCCACTGCGGCTGACGATGCGCGATGGTTCGAGGCGCTCTCCTGGCAGGGTGGTGGACGGATCCTGCACCCGATGAAGAAGGTTGCTGAGGGCACCTACCGGTCCGAGGATGCGGTACCCATGTACGGCAAGTGGAAGTCGATGATCCGGCTGCACACCGGTCAGCGGGACCTGAAGGCGATGTGGATCTACGCCCCCGAGGATGCGGCCATCGAGAAGCCTGCGATCCAGGTTTCCGACGGCGAGACCGTTGCCTTCATCAACGAGCAGCACACGCTGCGTCGCGAAGAGCGCACCGACGTGCCACGATGGATGTGGAACGGCGGCTACGCCCTGCTGGGTGTGGTCGGTCTACTGGAGATCGCCGGTATCGCCTGGCTGGTCGGGCGTGGCGCCCGCGGCGGGCGACTGCGAGCGGCCCACCTGGCGGCCGGTGAACGGGAACGGGAGACTGCGTGACGATCCAGGCGGAGCGATCGGGCGTGACCACGACCGACGGCATTCATCTGAACGTCGAGACCACCGGACCGGCCGATGCGCCGGTCACGGTGCTGCTCGTGCACGGGTGGACGTGCTCGACCCGCGCCTGGCACAACCAGGTCGACGGGCTGCCTCGCATTCTCGGGACGAACGCCGTACGGGTGGTGACGTATGACCACCGCGGTCACGGGCAGTCGGATGCGGCGCCGCCCGGATCGTTGCGGATCTCGCAGTTGGCGGACGACCTGGTGACCGTGCTCGACGAGGTCGTGGGCGACGGACCGGTCGTGTACGCCGGTCACTCGATGGGCGGGATGACGCTGATGGAGCTGGCCGACAAGCGACCGGATCTCTTCGGCTCGCGGATCAAGGCGGCTGCCCTCATCAGTACGTCGTCCGGTCAGGCGGCCCGGGGCGCTTTCGGCATGCCAGCGCGTTTCGAGCCGGCCGCCGTACGGTTCGCACCGCGCGTCGCGCAAGTGGTCGGCACTCGCGTCGACCGTCGCGCCGAACGCCTGGCGGCTGCTGCGGATACCGCCGTGGTCGCCGCTGAAGGCGCCGCCTCTCGAGTCGCTGACGCTGCTGGACGCGCGGCGACGACTGCCGCCGGCGCTGTCGAAGGTGTCGCGATGACCGCCGGTGGGGCCGCGGGACGAGTTGTCGGCGGGCGCGACATGGCCCGTGCTGCCCGGGCCAACATCGCCGCGCTCCTGCAGCGGCCGGCACTCCGACAGATGGTGTTCGGGAAGAAGGTCGATCCGGCCGAGATCGCGATCTTCCAGCAAGGGCTCGCGCTGCTGCCAGGGCCGTCGTACAGCGGGTTCTTCGAGGCGATCCTGCAGCATGAGCGGGCGCATGCGCTGAAGGTGCTGGACCAGATTCCGGTCGAGGTCATGCACGGTACGCGGGACCGCCTGCTGCCGCCGCGGCACGCGAACCGGATCGCCGCCGAGCTGCCGAGCGCCCGCCTGTGGATGTACCCCGGCGCCGGTCACATGCTCCCCCAAGAACGCCCCCGCGACGTAACCCACCGCCTAGCCTCCCTAGCCCGCAAAGCCCTCGCCTGATCCCATTTCGCTGGCTAGGCACGCAAATTGGGGGTTAGGCACCCTTAACCACGGTGCGGAACCCCCGAGCTCGGTGGCTAGCCAGGCAAATGGGGGCGTTGAGGGGTCAGTCTCATTTCGCTGCGGGGCGAGGGTGGGGGCTCTAAGGTCGGGGGCATGCAGCTGCTCTCGGATGTCGTCGTGGTGGACCTGACCCGGGCGCTGGCCGGCCCTCATGCGGGCATGATGCTCGGCGATCTCGGGGCGCGGGTGATCAAGGTGGAGACACCGGCCGGCGGGGACGACAGCCGGGGCTGGGGACCGCCGTTCGTCGAGGGTGAGTCGACGTACTTCCTGTCCGCGAACCGGAACAAGGAGTCGGTGACCGCGGACCTCAAGTCTGCGGAGGGCAAGGAG
Source organism: Kribbella sp. NPDC056951 (assembly GCF_042674205.1). Taxonomy (NCBI): domain Bacteria; kingdom Bacillati; phylum Actinomycetota; class Actinomycetes; order Propionibacteriales; family Kribbellaceae; genus Kribbella; species Kribbella sp. NPDC056951. The sequence continues at coordinate 325,816 of NZ_JBHUQZ010000004.1, read as the reverse complement.
TTCCTGACCAAGCTCATTCGCAAGGCCGACATCCTGCTGGAGAACTTCCGGCCGGGGGTGCTGGATCGGCTCGGGTTCTCGGTCGAGCGGCTGCATGAGCTGAACCCGGGGCTGATCGTGCTGTCGATCACCGGGTTCGGGCACGACGGGCCGGAGGGCGGCCGGGCCGGGTACGACCAGATCGCGCAGGGCGAAGGCGGTCTGATGAGCGTCACCGGTGACGCCGAGCCGACGAAGGTCGGTGTGCCGATCGCCGATCTGCTGGCCGGCATGTACGGCGCTTATGGCGCGCTGGCCGCATTGCACGAGCGCTCGGTGACCGGGAAGGGCCGAGTGGTCCGGACGAGCCTGCTGGCCGCGATGGTCGGGGTGCACGCGTTCCACGGGACGAAATGGACGGTCGCCGGACAGGTGCCCGGGCGGGTCGGCAATCACCATGCGCAGATCGCGCCGTACGGGATGTTCCGGACGGCGGACGACAGCGTGCAGGTGGCGGTGGGCAGCGAAGGACAGTGGCGGACGTTTGCGCCGATCGTGGGGCTGGATCCGGCGGACTCGCGGTTCGCGACGAACGCGGATCGGGTGGGGAATCGCGATGAGCTGATCGCGGTGATCGAGGCGGCGTTCTCGGCGGCACCGGCTGACAAGTGGCTGGAAACGCTGGCTGAGCAGGGGATTCCGGCCGGCAAGGTGCGCGACATCCAGCAGGTCTACGAGTGGGACCAGACGCTGTCGCAGGGTCTGCTGATCGACGTCGACCACCCGACTCTCGGCAGCATCCAGCTCCCCGGCCCGCCCCTCCGCTTCGACGACCAGCCGTACGCGGGCGCCCGCGAAACGAACCTCGCACCGCCGCGACTCGGGGAGCACGACGAGTCCGTCCGGGAGTGGCTGGCCGAGTAGACCCGGACCTGGGGGCCATCACAACTGCCGAATCGCCGGGCGCGTAGGCGGGAGCGAGTCGCGCAGGCGCAATTGTGATGGCTTCTGGGTCCGCGCTATTCCACTCAGATCGAATAGCTCCCGCCTGGTCGGTCGCCCGACGAAGCTGGGTCACGGTTCGGGCGTGCCGGTCGGTGAGGGGTTGACGGGCTGCGACGGTGCGGCATAGCGTCCGGGAAATCGATTACTCACCCGACGCCGGAGGCGCGATGGAAGGCCCGGCCCTGGTCCGGATGGAACGGATCGGGAAGCGGTACGGCGGCGTGCAGGCGTGCCGGGCGGTGGATTTCACCCTCGGTGCGGGCGAGGTGCATGCGCTGCTCGGGGAGAACGGCGCGGGCAAGTCGACGCTGATGAAGATCCTGTCCGGTGATGTCACCGACTTCGACGGGCAGATCGAGATCGACGGCGAACCGGTGTCGTTCGGCGGGCCGACCGACGCGCAGGCGGCCGGGATCGCGATGATCCATCAGGAGCTCGACCTCGTCCCCGGACTCTCCGTCGCCGACAACATCTTCCTCGGCCGCGAACTGCGCACCCCGCTGCGAACCGTCGACCGCCGCCGGATGGACCGCGAGGCGCGCGCCCTGCTCGACCGCAGCGGCGTCCGGATCGACCCGCGCCGCCCGGTCGGCGAACTGCGGGTCGGCGAACAGCAACTCGTCACGATCGCGAAGGCGATCTCGCTGGACGCCCGGGTGCTGATCATGGACGAACCGACCTCGGCCCTGACCACGACCGAGGTCGACCGCCTCTTCGAGGTCATCCGCGAACTCCGCCGAGCCGGCGTCGGCATCGTCTACATCTCGCACCGGATGGAGGAGATCGCCCAGGTCGCCGACCGCGCGACCGTCCTCCGCAATGGCGAGATCGTCACCAGCTTCGACCCGCGCACGCTCAGTACGGCGGAAGTCGTCGAGGCGATGGTCGGCCGCCCGGTGCAGACCATGTTCACCACCCCCGACGCCGACACGGGCGACGAACTACTCCGTGTCGAGGACCTCAAACTGACCGCCCGCCGCCCGCGACCGGGCCGTCGCGACCCGGACGGCATCTCGCTCACCGTCCGCGCCGGCGAGATCGTCGGCCTGGCCGGCCTCCTCGGCGCAGGCCGCACCGAACTACTCGAGACCCTGTACGGCGTCGCCCCGACCGGAACGCGGTCCGGCCGAATCCTCTTGCAGGGTTCGGAAATCAAGCCGCGCAGTCCGCGCCAGGCGCTTGCCCATGGCATCGGTCTCGTCCCCGAAGATCGGCGGGCGTCGGGGCTCGTGCTGTTCCACAGCATCCTGGCCAACACCGTGCTGTCGAGCCTCCCGGCGTACGGGCGGGTCGGGGTGATCGCGCGCCGGCTCGAGCGGGCGGCGTCCGTGGGGATGGCGGATCGGTTGCGGCTCAAGTTCGGTCGCCTGCAAGACGAGGTCGGGACACTGTCCGGTGGCAATCAGCAGAAAGTCGTGTTCGGCCGGATGCTGCTCACGGAGCCCAAGCTTTTGCTGCTCGACGAACCGACCCGTGGTGTCGACGTCGGCGCGAAGGCCGAGATCTACCGTCTGCTCGGCGAACTCGCCGGCCAGGGCCTCGGCGTACTGCTCGCGTCGTCCGAGCTTCCGGAGCTCATCGGCGTCTGCGACCGCGTCGTCGTACTGCGGGACGGGCGGGACGTGGCGTCGTTCAGTACGGCGGATGCGAGCGAGGGCGATCTCCTCGCGGCAGCGATGGGAGAGCGCGCAGTGCTGGGCGAAGTCGGAGGAGGAACGCGGTGACGGACGTGCAGGACAAGACGGTCGCGGCGACGCCGGTGGAGAAATCCGCGGGCGGAGTGGTGGCGACGCTGTTCCGGTTCCAGAGTGTGTTCGGGCTGCTCGCGGTGTTCATCGCGGCGATCATCTTCTCGCCCCGCAAGAACGGAGCGATCCTGTTCGTCAGCGCGGACAACCTCGCCAACGTGGTCCGGGCGGTGTCCGAGATCGGGATCATCGCGGTCGGGATGACGTTCGTGATCCTGATCGGCGGGATCGACCTGTCGGTCGGCGCGGTCCTCGGTCTCGCGGCGGTCGGATCCGCCGTACTGATGGTCGAGAACGACTGGGGTTTCATCCCCTCGGTCCTGCTGGTGCTGGTGATCGGCCTGATCTTCGGAGCGCTGCAGGGCGTCGCGACCGCGATGATCGGCATCCAGTCCTTCATCGTCACGCTCGCCGGTCTGCAGATAGCGCGTGGTCTGGCGCGGATCTGGTCCGGCGGTCAAGGCGTCGCGATCTCGTACGGCGACGGTCCGCACGAAGCGCCGGCGTCGTTCGCGCTGCTCGGTGAGCGGACGTTCGGCGGACTGGTCCCGATCCCGGTACTGATCTTCGCGGTGGTTGCGATCGCGGCCGTGGTCTTCCTGCGGGTCAGCGCCTTCTCCCGGCATCTGTACGCCGTTGGTGGCAACGAGAAGGCGGCCCGGCTGTCCGGCGTACCGGTGGTCCGGGTCAAGATCGCGGTCTTCGCGATCTGCGGTCTGCTGGCGTCGCTGGCCGGCATCGTGCACGCGGTCCAGCTCAACCAGGGCAGCCCGAACGACGGCATCGGGTACGAGCTGGACGCGATCGCCGCGGTGGTGATCGGCGGTACCAGCCTGGCCGGCGGCCGGGGATCGGTCGCTGGAACGGTGGCCGGGGCGCTGCTGCTCGGCGTACTGAACAACATCCTTGCCTTGAACAACATTGATTCGAACATCCAGCTGTTGATCAAGGGTCTCGTGATCGTTGCGGCCGCCGCGCTGCAACGGCTCCGGCCCGCCTCGTGAGGAAGGTTCCCACCATGCGTATTCCCTTGGCTGCTGCGGCGGTCGCCGCGCTGGTCCTGGCCGGCTGCGGTACGACGAGCGACCGTACGTCAGGCAGCCCGTCGGACGGTGCGTCGAAGTCCTGCAAGGGGGCCGACGGCAAATACACGATCGGGATGAGTCAGGCGAACGTCGCCGAGCCGTACCGGCAGCGGATGGACGACGACATCCGGGCGGCGGCCAAGGAGGTGCCGCAGTTCGACGTGAAGTTCGCCGACGCGGCCCAGGACAACGCCAAGCAGGTCGCGGACGTCGACAACTACATCACCCAGCAGATCGACCTGCTGATCATCAGCCCGAACGAGGCGAAGCCGCTGACCGCGGTCGTGAAGAAGGCCTTCGACAAGGGCATCCCGGTCATCGTGCTGGACCGCAAGGTCGAGGGCGACGCGTACACCGGCTTCATCGGCGGCGACAACGTGCAGATCGGTTCCGAAGCCGGCAAGTACGTGGCCGAGAAGCTCCTCCCGAACGGCGGCAGCATCGTGGAGCTAAAGGGGCTCGCCGGCGCGACCCCGCAGGCGGAGCGTCACCAGGGCTTCGTCGACGCGATCAAGGCGAACCCGAAGATCAAGATCATCGCGGACGCGAGTGGTGACTGGCTGCGCGAGAAGGGGCAGGCGCAGATGGACGCGCTGCTCAAGGCGAACCCGAAGATCGACGTCGTCTACGCCCACAACGACCCGATGGCCGAGGGTGCCTACCTGGCCGCGAAGTCGGTCGGCCGCGAGAAGGAGATGAAGTTCATCGGCATCGACGCGCTGCCGATCCCGTCCGGCGGCATCAAGGCCGTCGAACAGGGCCGCCTCAGCGCGACCTTCACCTACCCGACCAACGGCAAGGAAGCGATCGCAGCCGCCAAGAAGCTCCTCGTCGACTGCGGCACCATCGAGCGCTCCGAAATCCTCCCCACCCGCCTCATCGACAAAGACAACGCCGCCAAGATCTACGCCGAGGAAAACCCGGCGGGCTGATCTGCAGAACGACAGGACGTATACGCCTGATCCGGGCCGGTGGACCCCCGGCTCAGGCGCTCGGACGGCTGTACGCAGCCACCTATGTCCTGTCCTTCGAGCGGTGCGAGCTGGCTCGTTCGATGAGGCGGGCGCCCAGCGTGGTGACGGTGGGCGGTCTGGTGCCGTCGGCGATTCTCGCCAGCAGCAGGCGGGCCGCCTCCGTGCCGATCTCGTACGCCGGTTGGGCGACCACGGTCAGCGGGGGATCCAGCAACTCGGCCCAAGGGGCGTCGTCGAAGGCGACTACGCCGACGTCGCGGCCGGGGCGTCGTCCCAGCTCCTGGAGTGCTTGGAGGACGCCGACGGCCATGGCGTTGTTGGCGACGAGGAGCGCGTCGGGCGGCTCGGGCTGGGACAGCAGGTCGAGCGCGGCGAGGCGCGCTCCGGCTGCCTTGTACTCGGTACGCCGAACCAGCCGGGCGCGATGCTTGGCGGCGCGGAGCGCGTCGCGATAACCGGCAACGCGGTCATCCGCCGTACGAACGCCGGTGGGCCCGCTCAGGCACCCGATCCGTTGGTAGCCCTGGGCAACCAAGTGTGCGGTCGCCTGAGCGGCGGCCAGGCGGGTGTCGACCAGTACGACGTCGCTCGCGTAATCCGGCAATGGGCGGTCCACCGCGACGTACGCCGTACCGCGGGCTGCGAGTTTCGCGACACCGGCCGCCGGACCGCTGGGGGAGAGGATGACACCGGCGACCCGCTCCTGGATCGCGATGTCGATGTAGCGGTTCTCCTTCTCGGCGCTTTCGTCGGAGTTGCACAGCACGACCGAGTAGCCGACCTCGTGGGCAACGTCCTCGACGCCGCGGGCGATCGCGGTGAAGAACGGATTCTCGACATCAGAGATGATCAGGGCGACCACGGCCGCTTCCTGACGGCGCAGGTTCCGGGCCGGGCCGTTGGGCTGGTAGCCGAGCTCGGCCGCGGCCTGCCGGACCCGCGCGGCCAGCTCCGGGTCGACGGTCGCCTTCCCGTTCAGCGCCCGCGACACGGTCGCCGTCGACACCCCCGCGCGTGCCGCCACGTCGCTGATAGTCGGCACCTATGCCTCCCTCGCTTTGCGACACCCTAACCGTGCGGGTAATGGATTTCCCAGAGGTCTGCCGTGCACTTTACTTACGGAACTCCGGCGCCTTACCAGTGACATGAGAGGATCACCCGCGTGACTGCCTTGCCGAGTGTTTCGTACTCCATCACCGTTCGCCTCGAGGTGCCCGCGGGCGGCTCGACAGTGAGCAAGCTGACGACCGCGGTCGAGCAGGCCGGCGGCCTGGTGACCGCGCTCGACGTGACCGCGTCCGGCCACGAGCGGCTGCGCATCGACGTGACGTGTGCCGCCGCCGACACCGAGCACGCGGGCCGGCTGGTCGAGGCCATGCGCGCCGTACCGGGTGTCGAGATCGGCCGGGTCTCGGACCGGACCTTCCTGATGCACCTCGGCGGGAAGATCTCGATGGAGGCCAAGCACCCGATCCGCAACCGTGACGACCTCTCGATGATCTACACCCCGGGTGTCGCGCGGGTCTGCCTGGCGATCGCCGCGAACCCCGACGACGCGCGCCGGCTGACCATCAAGCGGAACACGGTCGCCGTCGTCACCGACGGATCCGCCGTCCTCGGGCTCGGCAACATCGGCCCGAAGGCCGCGCTGCCGGTGATGGAGGGCAAGGCCGCGCTGTTCAAGCGGTTCGCCGACATCGACGCCTGGCCGCTCTGCCTGGACACCCAGGACCCGGACGAGATCGTCTCGATCGTGAAGGCGATCGCCCCGGGCTTCGCCGGGATCAACCTCGAGGACATCTCGGCCCCGCGCTGTTTCGAGATCGAGGCGAAGCTGCGCGAGGAGCTCGACATCCCGGTCTTCCACGACGACCAGCACGGTACGGCGGTCGTCGTACTGGGCGCGCTCTACAACGCGCTGCGGGTGGTCGGCAAGGACATCAGCGAGGTGAAGGTCGTGCTGTCCGGTGCGGGCGCGGCCGGTACGGCGATCCTGAAGCTGCTGATTGCGGCCGGGGTCAAGGACACCTGCGTCGCCGACATCGGCGGCATCATCCACACCGAGCGCGAGGGCCTGTCGCCCGAGCTGCGCTGGATCGCGGAGAACACGAACGCGGCGCAGTACAGCGGTGATCTGAAGGGCGCGCTGGCCGGTGCGGACGTGTTCATCGGGGTATCGGCGCCGAACATCCTGCACGGCGCGGACATCGCCACGATGAACGAGAACGCGATCGTCTTCGCGCTGGCGAACCCGACCCCCGAGGTCGACCCGAGCGAGGCCGGTGAGCACGCGGCGGTGGTCGCGACCGGCCGCAGCGACTACCCGAACCAGATCAACAACGTGCTGGTCTTCCCGGGTGTCTTCCGCGGTCTGCTCGACGCGCAGTCGTCCAAGGTGTCGATCGAGATGGAACTGGCCGCCGCGAAGGCGCTCGCCGGGGTCGTCACCGACGACGAGCTGAACGCGACATACATCGTGCCGAGCGTGTTCCACCCCGAGGTGCACAAGCGCGTAGCGCACGCCGTACGGGAGGCCGCCGGAGGCAAGGCGCCGGCCGCGGAGCTGTTCCCGGACGACTCGCCTGTTCTGGGATGACATCCGAGGTAGCTGGGGCCGCCGGGGCGCGAACGGCGGTCTGGGTGTGGCGGGTCGCGTTCGTCGCGGCCTGCGCGCTGCAGTTGTACGGCGTCTACTCGCCGGGCGAGCCGGGTCCGTCGGAGCTGTTCCCGGGGGTCGACAAGGTCGCGCATTTCGGCCTGTTCGCGGCGGTGGCGTTCACCGGCCTGATTGTCGGCGTCCCGGCGCGCTGGCTGCTGGCCGCGCTGGCAGCCAACGCGATCGGCAGCGAGCTCGTCCAGTACTACTTCCTGCCGCACCGCGATGGTGATGTCTTCGACGCCCTCGCGGACCTGCTCGGAGTCGCCGCAGGCGCCTGGGCGGGGTGGGCCGTGGTGCGCCGAACCGCGCGCACGACATGATGGGGGTATGACGGCCACGACCCTCACCGGCTCACTGCTGGTGGCGACCCCGTTGCTCGACGAGCCGCCCTTTCGCCGGTCGGTGATCCTGCTGCTGGATCACGACGACGACGGCGCGCTCGGCGTGGTCGTGAACCGCGCGGCCGACCTCACCGTCGACCGAGTCCTCCCGGACTGGTCCGACACGGTCAACGAACCCGGCGTCCTCTTCATGGGCGGTCCCGTCGGAATGGACAGCGCCCTGGCCGTCGCGGAGGTGATCGAGTCCGCCGACCCGCCCGGCTGGCGCGAGTGCTTCGGCCGGATCGGGCTGGTCGATCTCGACGTACCGCCTGAGCTGTTGGCAGGCGCGATCCAGCGGATGCGAATCTTCGCCGGGTACGCCGGCTGGTCGTCCGGCCAGCTCGAAGGCGAGATCACCGAAGGCGCCTGGTACGTCGTCAAGTCCGAACCCGACGACGTCTTCAGCCTCGACCCCGACACCCTCTGGCGCCGAGTCCTGCGCCGCCAGACCGACCAGCTCGCCTACGTGGCCACCTACCCGGACGACCCCACGCAGAACTGACCGCGGCTACTCTCCGCCGCTACCGTCGCCGTCCCCGGGGTTCAGCGACTCCCAGATCTCCTTGCACTCCGGACACACCGGAAACTTCTGCGGGTCCCGACTGGGCACCCACACCTTGCCGCACAACGCGACCACCGGCGTCCCCATCACCATCGCCTCGGTCAGCTTGTCCTTCGGCACATAGTGCGAGAACCGCTCGTGATCCCCGCCCTCCAGGGGCTGGGTCCGCTCATCGACAACCGTGTCCGCACCCGGGCTCAACTGCGTACTCATGCCCCGAGTGTAAGCCGCCCCGCCAGCCAACAGACACTTATCCACAGCCGGGGAACTCGTCGGGGCATCCCGGGGCAGATCACTGCACATTCTTGGTGTGACCAACCCAAGGAGGCACTATGAGTGCTGTGAACATGATGCCCACGCCGTTTCCGGCGGCCGGCCATCCGTCAACGCCGTTGACCAGGGCCGACCTCGACCTGATGCCCGATGACGGCCGCCGCTACGAGCTCATCGACGGGAATCTCCTGGTGAGCCCCGCGCCGGTGCCGCAGCATCAGCGTGCGGTTGGCGGCTTGCATGTCTTGCTGTATGCCGCCTGCCCGCAGGAGCTGGAAGTGTTTGTCGCTCCCTTGGACGTGGCCCTCGGGCCGGACACGGTCCTGCAGCCGGACCTCCTGGTCGCCCGGCACGCCGACGTGGGCGAGAAGGATCTTCCGGTTGCCCCGCTCCTCGCGGTCGAGGTGTTGTCACCGAGCACTCGCCGGTTCGATCTGATGCTGAAGTGGTCGCGGTATCAGGATGCCGGCTGTGCGGCGTACTGGGTGGTGGATCCCGACACGCCGAGTCTCATTGCGTGGGAACTGCGGGACGGGGCATATGTGCAGGTCGCGAAGGTCACCGGCGACGAAACGGCGTATCTGACGAGTCCGTTCGAGGTGTCCGTCGTGCCGGCGAATCTGTTCTGTCGGTGATGTCGGGTAACGTTCCTGTACGGCGTACTTGTCGTCGATCGGGGGAGTTCCGCCTGTGGAAATGCACGTGCCTGGTGGATCGGGCGTGCTTCCTCCGGCCTATCCGGACCGTGCTGCGTGGGGTACCGCGAGCAAGCTGCGGGCCTGGCAGGCGGAGGCGCTCACGTTGTACATGGAGACCAATCCGCGCGATTTCCTGGCGGTCGCGACGCCGGGAGCCGGGAAGACCACGTTCGCGCTGACGGTGGCGGCCGAGTTGCTGCAGCGGCGGGTGATCGACCGGATCACGGTGGTGACGCCGACCGAGCATCTGAAGGTGCAGTGGGCCGAGGCGGCGGACCGGGCCGGGATTGCGATCGATCCTGCCTTCGCCGGGCGGCGCGGGAAGACGAACCAGGACTTCACCGGGGTCGCGGTGACGTATGCCGGGGTCGCGGTGAATCCGCTGGCGTTCCGGGTGCGGACCGAGCGGTTCAAGACGCTGGTGATCCTGGACGAGGTGCACCACGGCGGGGACGCGCTCAGCTGGGGTGAAGGGGTGCGGGAGGCGTTCGAGCCGGCTGCCCGCCGGTTGTGCCTGACCGGTACGCCGTTCCGGTCCGACGACAACCCGATCCCGTTCGTCACGTACGAGCACGGGGCTGATGGGCACGCATGGAGCAAGGCCGACTACACGTACGGCTACGGCCACGCGCTGCGCGACCACGTCGTACGGCCGGTGATCTTCATGTCCTACTCCGGCGAGATGCGGTGGCGCACGAAGGCCGGTGATGAGGTCGCAGCCCGCCTGGGTGAGCCGCTGACGAAGGATCTGACCGCGCAGGCGCTGCGGACCGCGCTCGACCCCACCGGCGAGTGGATGGGCGCCGTACTGTCGGCTGCGGACAAGCGGCTGACCGAGGTACGGCGGCACATGCCGGATGCCGGTGGTCTGGTCATCTCCGGTGACCAGAACTCGGCCCGCGCGTATGCGAAGACCCTGCGCGAGATCACCGGGCAGGCGCCGACCGTCGTACTGTCCGACGAGAAGGCCGCGAGCAAGAAGATCGCGAAGTTCTCCGCGGACGAGTCGCGGTGGATGGTCGCGGTCCGGATGGTGTCCGAAGGGGTCGACGTACCGCGGCTGGCGGTCGGGGTCTACGCGACGCCGACCTCGACGCCGCTGTTCTTCGCGCAGGCGGTCGGGCGGTTCGTGCGAGCGCGCAAGCGCGGTGAGACCGCCTCGGTGTTCGTGCCCTCGGTGACCCGGTTGCTGAGTTTCGCCGCCGAGATGGAGGTCGAGCGCGACCACGTCCTCGGCCGCAAGAACAACAACGAGGACGGCGACATCTTCGCCCTCGAGGACGACCTGCTGAAGAAGGCGAACGAGGCCGAGGGCGCGAGCGACGAGCTGGACGCGAAGTTCGAGGCGCTCGGGTCGGATGCGAGCTTCGACCGGGTCGTCTTCGACGGTGGTGACTACGGGACCGGTGGGGACCAGGCGTCCGACGAGGAGCTGGACTTCCTCGGGCTGCCGGGCCTGCTGGAGCCCGACCAGGTGCGCGACCTCCTCCGCAAGCGGCAGGCGAAGTCGATCGCCGCGCAGAAGCGGTCGCAACGCGGTTCGGGCGAGGAGCGCGAGGACCCGACCCCGACCGAGCTCGCGACCCACGAGCAGATCGCCCTGCTGCGCCGCGAGCTCAACGGCCTGGTCGGCGCCTGGAACCATCGCACCGGCCAGCCGCACGGCGTCATTCACAACGAGCTGCGCCGCAAACTGGGCGGCCCGGCGGCCGCCCAGGCCTCCTCCACACAGCTGAAGGAGCGCATCGAGCTCATCCGCGACTGGGCCACCCAGCGCCGAGCCTGACGGTCTGAGAACGCCCCCACCCGGGTCATCGGGTGGGGGCGTTTTTGCGTGCGCGAGCTGTTGACCTTCCCGACGGAGTGCTGCAACATGCGACTACCGTCGTGCAAGAAATTAGCAAAGCATTGAAAATTTCAGATTTGCACGGTGCTGTCCGTCTATCCGCCCTCTGACGGAGGAGCCCTTATGCAAGGGAAGAGAAGTCCTGTCCGCCGGATCCTGACCGGGATGCTGGTGGCGGTGGTGGTCGCGGTGGGGCTGGTGCCCGCAGCGACCGCGGCCGTGACCGCGAACCTCGCCAAGACCTTGTCAGCCAGCAGTTCGGTCGGGGGATACCCCAGCACCAACGCGGCTGACGGCAACCAGAGCACGTACTGGGAGAGCGCCAACAACGCGTTCCCGCAGTGGATCCAGGCCGACCTGGGTTCCACCACGGACGTCAACCAGCTCACCCTGAAGCTGCCGAGCGGCTGGGGTGCCCGCACCCAGACCCTGTCGATCCAGGGCAGCACGAACGGTTCGACGTACGGCACGATCGTCACCGGTACGGCGTACAACTTCACCGGATCGAATGTCGTCACGATCGACTTCGGTACCACCGCGGCCCGCTACATCCGGCTGAACTTCACCGCGAACACGGGCTGGCCGGCCGCTCAACTGTCGGAGTTCGACCTGGCCGGACCTGGTGGCGGGCCCGTCGAACCCCCGACCGGTACGGATCTCGCGGCGAACAAGCCGATCGAGGCGTCCAGCGCGGTCTTCAACTTCGTCGCGACGAACGCGAACGACGGCAACGTCGGCACCTACTGGGAATCGAACGGGTTCCCGTCGACCCTGACCGTCAAGCTCGGTGCGAACGCCGACCTCAGCTCGCTCGTCGTCAGACTCAACCCCGACTCGGCCTGGGGTCCGCGCACGCAGAGCGTCGAGGTCCTCGGCCGTGAGCAGTCGGCGACCGCCTTCACCTCGATCAAGGCACGCGCCGACTACCAGTTCAACCCGAACAGCGCTGCCAACACGATCACCATCCCGGTCACCGGCCGGTACGCCGACGTACGGCTGCAGGTCTTCTCGAACACCGGCGCCCCCGGCGGCCAGGTCGCCGAACTGCAGGTCTTCGGTGCCGCGGCGCCGAACCCGGACCTGGTCGTCACCGCGGTCGACTGGTCCCCGGCCAGCCCGTCCGAGACCACGCCGATCACGCTCTCGGCGACGGTCAAGAACTCCGGTACGGCGGCCGCTCCCGCCAGCAGCCTGAACTTCCTGCTCGGCGGCTCAGTCGCTGGTACGGCTTCAGTGGGCGCACTCGCAGCAGGTGCTTCGGCCACGGTCACCGCGAACGTCGGGACCAAGCCGCAAGGCAGCTACACCGTCGCGGCGGTCGCCGACGCCGGTAACGCGGTCACCGAGCAGAGCGAAACCAACAACACGCTCCAGGCAACGAGTCAGCTCCAGGTCGCCCAGGCCCCCGGCCCGGACCTCCTGATCACCGGCATCACTTCGAACCCGTCGAACCCGGCACCGGGCACGGCCGTCTCCTTCACGGTTGCCGTGAACAACCGCGGTACGACGGCCGCCGGGGCGAGCACGACTCGGCTCGTCGTCGGGTCGACCACCCTCACCGGGGCCACCGGCACGATCGCCGCCGGTGCGACTGCCAACGTCGCGATCTCGGGCACGTGGACCGCGGTCAACGGTGGCGCCAACGTGGTTGGTACCGCCGACTCGGCGAATGCGGTCACCGAGACCAACGAGAACAACAACACGTTCACCAAGGCGATCGTGGTCGGCCGCGGCGCCGCCGTACCGTACACGTCGTACGAGGCGGAAGGAGCGGCGTACACCGGTGCACTCCTGACCACCGACCCGTTGCGCACCTTCGGTCACACCAACTTCGCCACCGAGTCGTCCGGCCGCTCGTCGGTCCGGCTCAACTCGACCGGTCAGTACGTCGAGTTCACCTCGACCGTGCAGACGAACTCGATCGTGGTCCGCAACTCGATCCCGGACTCGGCCAACGGCCAGGGCATCGACGCCACGATCAGCCTGTACGTCAACGGCACCTTCAAGCAGAAACTCAACCTGTCCTCGCACTACAGCTGGCTCTACGGCAACAGCGACGGCCCCGAGGCGCTGACCAACACCCCGGGCGGCGACGCGCGCCGGCTCTTCGACGAATCGCACGCCCTGCTCGGTACGTCGTACCCGGCCGGAACGAAGTTCAAGTTGCAGCGCGATTCCGGCGACACGGCGTCGTACTACATCGTCGACTCGATCGACCTCGAGCAAGTCGCCCCCGCTTTGGGTCAGCCTGCCGGTTGCACGTCGATCACCCAGTACGGCGCGGTCCCCGGAGACGGGATCGACGACGCGGACGCGATCCAGCGCGCGGTCACCGACGACCAGAACGGTGTGATCAGCTGCGTCTGGATCCCCGAAGGGCAGTGGCGGCAGGAGAAGAAGATCCTCACCGACGACCCGCTGAACCGGGGTCAGTTCAACCAGGTCGGGATCAGCAACGCCACGATCCGCGGTGCCGGCATGTGGTACTCGGTTCTCTACTCCACTACCGAACCGCAGAATGCCGGTGGCATCAACCACCCGCACGAAGGCAACTTCGGCTTCGACATCGACAAGAACGTGCAACTGTCGGACATCGCGATCTTCGGCTCCGGCCGGATCCGCGGCGGTGACGGCAACGCCGAAGGTGGCGTTGGCCTGAACGGCCGGTTCGGGACCGGGACGAAGATCACCAACGTCTGGATCGAGCACGCGAACGTCGGCGCCTGGGTCGGCCGCGACTTCGACAACATCCCCGAGCTGTGGGGTCCGGGCGACGGGCTCGAGTTCTCCGGAATGCGGATCCGCAACACCTACGCCGACGGCATCAACTTCGCCAACGGCACCCGCAACTCCAAGGTGTTCAACTCGTCGTTCCGGACCACCGGCGACGACGCGCTGGCCGTGTGGGCGAGCAAGTACGTCAAGGACCAGTCGGTCGACATCGGTCACGACAACTCGTTCACCAACAACACCGTCCAGCTGCCCTGGCGCGCCAACGGCATCGCGATCTACGGCGGCTACGGCAACAAGATCGAGAACAACCTGATCTACGACACGATGAACTACCCCGGCATCATGCTGGCCACCGACCACGACCCACTGCCGTTCTCGGGCACCACGCTGATCGCCAACAACGCGCTCTACCGCTGCGGCGGCGTCTTCTGGAACGAGGACCAGGAGTTCGGCGCGATCACGCTCTTCCCGTCGAATCTGCCGATCCCCGGCGTCACGATCCGCGACACCGAGATCCACGACTCGACGTACGACGGGATCCAGTTCAAGACCGGCGGCGGTGAGATGCCGAACGTCCAGCTCACCAACCTCCGCATCGACAAGTCGAACAACGGTTCCGGCATCCTCGCCATGGGCGGCGCCCGCGGCAGCGCCACCCTGACCAACGTCGTCGTCACGAACTCCCGCGACGGCGACATCACCAAGGAACCCGGCTCCACCTTCACCTTCACCGGGCAGTAGCGCCCACTGGCCTCGCACCCTGCTGCCCCAGGGTGCGAGGCCCTTGAGCCGTCGGACAAACTTGCCTCTGTGAAGCGGCTCGTGCGGGTACTGCGGCGAATCTTCGTCGTACTGGTGGTCATCTGGCTCGTCATCACCGGAGCGTCCCTGACCTACAACTTCGCCACCCGGGAACGCGCCGAGCCACCACCCGGGCTTAGATTCGTCCAGACCGCCGACCTGCAGACCCGGTACGACTCCTGGGGTACGACGGGTTCGCCGATCGTGCTCGTCCATGGCGCCGCCGAGTCGGTCGAATCGTGGTCCGCGCTCGTCCCCGTGCTGGCGCGGACACATCGTGTCTACGCCTACGACATCACCGGATACGGCTACAGCGAACGCAAAGCGCCGTACACGATCGAGCATCTCGCAGCGCAACTGCTCGGCTTCCTCGATGCGATGAAGTTGACCAAGCCGGTCCTGGTCGGTCACTCGCTGGGCGCCGGCGTGGTAGCCGAGGCCGCCCTGGAGCAGCCGGAGAAAGTCGGCGGCATCATGTTCCTCGACGGCGACGGCCTCCCCATCCCCGGCGGCGGCCCACCCCGAGCCGTCGTCAACACCCTCATCGTCGACCCCTACCGAACCAGCGCCCTCCGCCTGGTCCTAGGCTCCGACACCCTCATCCGCAACATCTACAACGACGCCTGCGCGGATCGGTGTGCCCCGCTCACCCACGACGAGGTCCAAGTCTGGACCCGCCCCTTCCGCCAGCAAGGCGCCGAGAAGGCGTTATGGCAAATGGTCGGCCGAGACATCCCCGCCGTCCAACCCGACCGCCTGGCCCTCCTCAAGAACTCCCCAGTCGCCAAATCAGTCCTCTTCGGTGCCCTGGACAACCAAGGCGGCTCCGCCGAACAAACCGCCACCCGAGTAGGCGCACCCCCACCCACCATCCTCCCCAACCAAGGCCACCTAACCCAGATCTCAGCCCCAACCGAAGTAGCCGCCGCCATAGAAGAACTAGTAGCCCGCAGCTAACCCCGTACGCCGACCTCCCGCGGCCGATCCCGCGTCGAACCCTCGCGGCCGACTACGCCCACTCCTACGTCGCGTGCTACGCAGTCCGCCCCACCCACCCTTCCCACACTCGCGACGCTCGCTCCACCTGCTCACTCCCCTCGCGAGTTGGCTCGCACGCTCGCTGTCGAAGGCAGGCGTTGTCGAGTGCTGTGGCGGTGTTCCGGCGGAGGTTTCCGTCTGGCCGCGTCGGGAAGGACACGTAGTAGTCGGTTGGAGAGCCCCTCGAACCAGTCGCCCAAGCGTGCAACGCGCTGCGGGAGGCAGGTAGTACGTGTCGTTAGCGACGAACCGCCCCGGAGGTAGCCGTCGGGGGTGGACCGGACACACAGGCCATCACAATCGCGCACCCCGGGTGCGAGGTGAGCGCGCGGAGCGGAATGAGTTGCAGATGTGATGGCCTGGGGGTCCGCCGTGTTGCGCTGACTAGCTCTCGAGGAGCTTTGAGGGTGAGCCTGGTGGGTGTCAGGATCTGGCTCATGAGCTACGACTTGGTGGTTTGGGCGGGGGCGCGGCCGGCGGATGGTGATGCGCTGGAGGAGTTGTACGAGGAACTGATGGAGCTCCAGGAAGACAATGACGACGACGAGACGCCGCCGAACCCGCGGTTGGTCGAGTTCGCGAATGCGTTGCTGGAGCGGTGGCCGGAGATGTCGGCCGGTGGGCCGTGGGTGGTCGAGCCGTTGATCGCGGACGCGGTGGGTGACCTGTTCCCGTTCGGGGTGCAGTTCGAGTACGCCGGTGAGGTCGCGGAGTACGCGGCTGTTCTCGCGGAGAAGCACGGCCTCGTGCTGTTCGACCCACAGGAGATGTAGGCCACCGACGATCACGCTCAGGTGGGAGTGCCTGCAGAGGACGCATCCGTCATGCCGCATCTCTCCCGCCGGAGCCGCCATCGCGATCCCGCATAGCCGCATCTCCCCCCGGGACCGCCTCAGCCCTCCGGGGGGACCGCCATCCCGATCCCGCATCGCCCCATCCCCCGTGAACCCATTCCGGTCCCGCACCACTGCACGCCGCCGACCACCTGTGGTCGGTCGCGAGCGGAGCGAGCAGGTTAGCGAGTGTTGCGAGCGCGCATGGAGTGGGTGGGCGGCCTGCGGAGCACGCGACGTAGGAGTGGGCGTCGTCAGGTCGCGACGGGGGAGATCACGTGAGGGACTGGGTGCCGATGACGTCGAGGAGGCGGACGGCTTGGTCTGAGGGGGTGCCGGGGTCGGCGGTGTAGAGGACTACTCGTTGGTCTCGGTCGGGGACTACGAGGATCTCGCAGATGACGTCTATGCGGCCGACTTCGGGGTGGAGGATGGTCTGGCAGAGGGATTGTTGGCGGGCTACCTCGTGGTGGGACCAGAGGTCGCGGAACTCGGGGCTGCCGGCCAGTAGATCGGCGATCAGGGTCGCAACGGCGGGGTCGTCGGGGTAGGTGGCGGAGGCGGCTCGGAGGTCGGCGGCGGCTTCGCGGGCGAACTCGCGGGTGGCTTCGGGGGTGAAGCGGGACTGGTCGCCGTTCAGGAAGCGTTGGCGGAGGAGGTTGCGGTCGCGGGGTGGGAGGGCGGAGAAGTCCGTGAGGAGGGCGGCGGCTTGGCGGTTCCAGGCCAGTACGTCGTACTTCGCGTCGAGGACGATGGCCGGGAGGTCCAGGCGGGCGATCATGCGGAGGACGCCGTCGCGGACGTCGGAGGGTGGGCCTGGGGGTGGGCCGGGTTGTTCGCCGGCCAGGCGGAAGAGGTGTGCTCGTTCGGCGTCGCTCAAGCGCAGCGCGCGGGCCAGGCCGGTGAGGACCGGGCGGGACGGGCGCGGGGCGCGGGCCTGTTCGAGGCGGGTGTAGTAGTCGGTGGACATGGTGGCGAGGGTGGCCACCTCCTCGCGGCGGAGACCGGGGGTACGGCGGCGCAGGCCGGCGGGGAGGCCGACATCGGCGGGGGTGAGGCGCTCTCGCCGTACTCGGAGGAACTCTGCCAGCTGTGCTCGGTCCACATCTCCATGGTTGCAGGCGGCGGGAACGCCAGACAGGGACTGCCGGTCCCAGGGTCGGCTCGCTCTGCCACGGGCGGCGGGCGCGCACCAGCCTGGGAGGCATGACTGAGAAGAAGATTGCGCTCGTCACGGGCGCCAACAAGGGCATCGGCAAGGAGATCGCGCGGCAGCTCGGCGAGGCTGGTTACCAGGTGCTCCTCGGATCGCGCGACCTGGGCCGCGGCGAGGAAGCAGCCAAGGACCTCGACGGTACGACGGCCGTCCAGCTCGAGGTCACCGACCCGGAGTCGGTGCAGGCGGCCGCGGATCAGATCGCGGCCGAGTACGGGCGGTTGGACGTGCTGATCAACAACGCGGCGATCATCCCGGTCGGGGACACTGCGGTGTCGGAGGTTGCGAGCGCCGTACTGCGGGATGGGTTCGAGACGAATGTGGTCGGGCTGGTCGCGGTGACGCAGGCGATGCTGCCGCTGTTGCGGAAGGCCGAGCAGGCGCGGATCGTCAACCTGTCCACGTCGCTGGCGTCGTTCACGCTGGTCGGGGATCCGGAGTCGCGGATGTCGACCGTGCGGACGGTCGGCTACAACGCGACCAAGGCGGCGGTGAACATGGTCACCGTCATGCTCGCCAACGAACTCCGCGACACCGGCATCCTCGTCAACGCCGCCGACCCCGGTAACTGTGCCACCGACATGGGCGGCTGGGACGCCGCCCGCACCCCAGCCCAAGGCGCCGCCGTAGCAGTCCGCCTAGCCACCCTGGACGAGACCGGCCCGACCGGCGAAGTACACGCCGAAGCCGGCCAGCTCCCCTGGTAGCTAACGTCCGACGATCCGGAGACCACGCCTGCGGGTCCTTCGGACGTTAGCGGGGAGCGGTGGTTAACGTCCGATGATGCGGAGACCACGCCTGCGGGTCCTTCGGACGTTAGATGAGGGCGCCGGACCAGGCTAGGGCTTGTTTCAGGAGCTGGCCTCGGCCGCCTTCTAGGTCGGCCAACAACGACGGGGCCTGGGCTTCCTCCGGCGTGAGCCAGGTTAGTTCCAGGGCGTCTTGGCGGGGGTTGCATTCGCCGGTGACCGGGACGACGTAGACGAGGGCTACGGCGTGCTGGCGGGGGTCGTGCAACGGTGTCAGGCCGGGCAGCGGGAAGTACTCGGCGACCGTGAAGGGGACCGGGCTGACCGGGAGGCGCGGGAAGGCCGCCGGGCCCAGGTCCTTTTCGATGTTGCGTTGGAGGGCGTCGCGGATGGTCTCGCCGTGGAAGACGCGGCCGGAGACCAGGGTTCGGACGATCTGGTTGGTCTGGGCCGAGCCGCGGAGCAGGACGCCGACGTGCTCGATGTGCCCGGTCGCGTCGACGCGGGCCGGGACGGCCTCGACGTAGAGGATCGGGACCCGGGAACGGGTCTCCTGCAGGGCCAGGTCGGACAGCCAGCCGGGGTTCGGGTCAGGCGTGCGCACAGAAGTCACAGGCACATCTTTACTTATGGCCGAAATGCCTCTCGGTAGCGGGTTGGACTCAGACCGAAATGGGCGCGGAAGCGGCGGGTGGCGTGGCTCGGGTCGGGCCAGCCGACGAGGGTGCCGATGGTGGCGATCGGGAGCTCGGTCTCGATGAGGAGGCCGGCTGCGCGCTCGGCGCGGAGGCGTTGCAGGTAGGCCATCGGGGACACCGCGACGGTCCGGCCGAAGAGGCGGACGAGGTAGCCGGGGGCTAGGTTCACGGCGGCGGCGAGGCGGTCGAGGGTCCACCCGGCGGTCAGGTCCGCTTCCAGCAACCGCATCGCATGCTGTACGGCGGGATGCCCGGCCGGCGCGCCGGCCGATCCGGACAGCAGCCCGAAGACGTCAGTCCCGAGGTAGGCGTTCCGCACGACCAACCCCTCGCACTGCGAGTACCCGTGCCACTGCCCAGGCCGCAGTACGACGACCGACCCGGCCGACAACTCCCGCGACCCATCGGCCGAGACATGTACGGCGGTCCCGGCCACCACGACCGCGATCTCGAAGAACGCGTGGCTGTGCGGCGCCACGTCGGCGTCGACCGCGAGCAATTCCTCGGCGACCGGCAGCCGGGGTTCCACGAAGACTTCACTGCTCAGGATCTTGTGCATGAGGTCAATTCCAGTCAAGGAGTGGTCAACAGCCGTCTGGTCGTCAACTTAACCGCACCACGAAGCTGGATGCATCAGATGCACAAGCTCAAGGAGCCGTGATGATCGACGAGAAGTCCATTTCTGCCTACCGCCGGGACGGCGTGGTCCGGGTCCGCAACGTCATCACGCCAGAGGAGGCGGCGAAGTTCCGGGACGCGGCCGTCGAGGTGAGCAGCCGAGCGAGCGACTACGCCGGTGGCTCGGCGATCTTCAACCAATACGTCAACGTCTGGCAGCAGAACGACGTACTGCGTGAGCTGACCCTGCACCCGCGAGTCGCCGAGGCTGCGACCGCGCTCGCCGGAGTACCGCTCAAGATGTGGCACGACCATCTGCTGATCAAACCGCCGCACAACGGGGCGGCGACCGAGTTCCACCAGGATGCGCCGTACTGGCCGCACAGCGGTTCGCGGCACTCGCTGTCGGCGTGGATCGCGCTGGTCGACGTACCGGTCGAGCGTGGTTGTATGACGTTCATCCCGGGCTCCCACGACCACCAAGGACTGCGCGCCCAGGACCTCGCGGACCGCGACGACCTGTTCCGCGTCGCGCCGGACCTGCGCTGGGACACGCGCCTGACGATCCCGCTGCGGGCCGGCGACTGCACCTTCCACAACGCGTATCTCGCGCACTCCGCGACCCCCAATCTCACCGATGACCCGCGGATCGCGCACGTGACGATCTACATCGACGCGGAGACGACGTACACGGGTGGCGGTCACGTCGTGAGCGACGGCCTGGACCTCACCCCGGGCCAGCCGCTCGACCACGAACGCTTCCCCCGAGTGAGTTAATTCACGTCATGACATAAAGTGAGGGTTCGTGCCGCTTCTCACCGATATCCGACCGCTCCGGGAGTCCGCCGATTTCCGCCGGTTGTGGATCGGGTCGACGGTGTCGCAGCTCGGTCAGCAGATGACCGCGGTGACCGTCTCGATCCAGGTGTACGCGCTCACGCACTCCACCTTCGCAGTCGGTCTCGTCGGCCTCTGCTCGCTCGTCCCGCTGGTCGTCTTCGGCCTGTACGGCGGCGCGATGGCCGACGCGATCGATCGGCGCCGGCTCGCGTTGTTCTCGTCCGGCGGTCTCTGGCTGCTGTCGATGGTCCTCGTCGTACAGTCCCAACTGCAGTGGAACCAGACCTGGATCCTGTACGGCGTCGTCGCCTGCCAGTCGGCGTGTTTCGCGGTGAACAACCCGGCGCGGGCGGCGATCATCCCGCGACTGATCCGGCCGGAACTGCTGCCGGCCGCGAACACGCTCAGCCAGGCCGCGTTCAACCTGGGCTTCACCGCCGGACCGCTGATCGGGGCGGCGGTGATCGCGTGGCACGGCTTCGCGGCGGCGTACCTGGTCGACGTGATCACGTTCACCGCGGCGCTCTACGCGCTGTTCCGGCTACCCCCGGTGCCACCGACCGGGCTGGTACGGCGGGCCGGGCTGCGGTCGGTGCTCGAAGGGTTCACGTTCTTGCGTGCCGCGCCCGCGTTGTTGGCGACGTTCCTCGCGGACATCCTGGCGATGGTGTTCGCGCAGCCGCGGGCGCTGTTCCCGGCGGTCGCGGGCGCGTTCTTCGCCGGGGGAGTGCGGACGGTCGGACTGCTACAGGCGGCACCGGCGATCGGCGCGCTCATCGGCGTGCTGTTCTCCGGCTGGGTCACCCGGATCCGGCGGCAGGGGATCGCGATCGTGGTCGCGATCACGGCGTACGCGATGGCTGTCGGGCTGTTCGGCCTGGCCCGCACGATCTGGTTGGGTGTCGCGCTGCTCGCGTTGTCGGGAGCGGCCGACATGGTCAGTTCGGCGTACCGGAACACCGTGCTGCAATCGGCGGCGCCGGACGCGATGCGCGGGCGGCTGCAGGGCGTCTTCATCGTGGTCGTGGCCGGTGGGCCACGCCTCGGAGACTTCGTCGCCGGTACGACGGCCTCCCTCACCACCCCGACTATTGCGCTGCTCGGCGGGGCCGGCGTCTGCATCATCGGACTGCTCATCCTGCTGGCCCGCAACCGCCCGTTCCGCGTCTACGACTCCGAAGTCCGGGCCCTGAGTTAGCCGCCCGTCACCAGCTTGCCGAGGATCTTCGGCCAGGAGGCGGCGTCCGGGTCGATCCGCTGCACGTCCTTGCCGCCGACAGTGACGACCTTGCGATTGCCGAGCGGCTGCTTGAGCTTGAGCGGGGTCAGCGACACACTGCCGGACTCGGAGCACGGCGTGTCGGCGTCGATGAAGGCCTTGATCTGGTCATCGCTCTCTTCGACGCGCAGGTCCATCGCGCACTCGATCGACGTACCGAACAGGAGGGTGTTGTTCTCGTACGCCGGCGGGTTCTGGATCCAGCGCAGGTACTTCGGGTTCTTCTTCTCCACCACCTGGTAAACCGTGATGGGCTGGGGCTTCTCCTCGAAGGACGGGCCGGTGCCGTCGCCGATGAAGGTCCCGAAGATCATCGAGATGCAGGGGTCGTCAGCCGCCTTGCTGTCGATCGCTCCGAAGGCGCTGGCGGCGGTGTAGCAGCCGTTGGACTCCCGATTCAGGCTGACGTTGAAACCGACCAGTGCGAACGCGCCGACCACCAGCAGCCCGGCGAGCATCCGCCGCGACTTGATCTGCTGGGCACCGAGCGTCCCGGCCGGCTTCCCGGCCTCGGCCTGCTCGTCCTCCGGGTACTGGCGGAACAGGTTCAGAACCGTCTTCGTCCACTGCGGATTGATCAGGGTGGGGATCGCGTAGAGCAGGATCAGCCCCACGATGACGGCGATGGCGGGGAGGAGCGCCCAGTAATTTCGCACGGCAGCAAGATACGTGGTCCAAGGGTTCCTGCACGACGGTGCCATTTACTGGGCTCCGCCCGAAATGCGGATAGGCTTCAGGAGTGCCCGCAGAGACCTCGCAGACGCTCGACCGGGGACTGACCGTCCTCGAGTTGCTGGCGGACGCGCCGGACGGTCTCTCGATCACCGAGCTGGCCGCCGCGCTACGGGTCAGCCGGACGGTCGTCTACCGCCTGGTGAACACGCTCGAGCTGCACCGCCTGGTGCGCCGCGACAGTGAAGGACGGGCCCGCCTCGGCCTCGCCGTCCTGCACTACAGCCGCCGCGTCCAGCCCACGCTGCGTGACGCAGCCCTCCCGGTCCTCCGCTCCCTGGCCGAAGACACCGGCGCCACCGCACACCTGACCGTCGCAGACGGTGACGAAGCCCTGGCCATCGCCGTCATCGAACCGTCCTGGACCGACTTCCACGTCTCCTACCGGATGGGTTCCCGGCACGCCCTCGACCAGGGCGCAGCCGGCAAGGCGATCCTGGCCGGCCGCCGCAAACCCGACCCCGCCGGCCGCCCCTTCGTCGTCACCTCCGGCGAACTCCAGGCCGGCGCCCAAGGCGTCTCCTCGCCGGTCCTCGGCGTACCAGGCGTCGAAGCCTCCATCGGCGTAGTAGTCCTCGGCAAACTCGACCGCGACTTCGTCGGCCCCCGCGTAGCCCGAGCCGCCGTAGAAGTAGCCAAACGCCTCGCCTGACTAACTCTTGGTCGCAGCCTCCACCAGCGGCAGGACTCGGTGGGGGATTTGTTCGGCCAGGGCGATCACGGTTGAGGCTCGTTGGATGTTGCGGACTTTGACTACCTGGTCGATGACGCGTTGGAGGTCGGCGTTGGAGCGGGCGACGATGCGGCACCAGAGGTCTTCGGCGCCGGTGATGGTGTGGACCTCGAGGACTTCGGGGATGCGGGCGAGGGCGGCGGCGACTGTCGTGTGACCGGAGCCTTGCTCGATCTGGAGGGTGGCGAAGGCGGTGACCGGGTAGCCGATGGCGGTGGTGTCGATGTCGGGGCCCCAGCCGCGGACTACGCCGTCGCGTTGGAGGCGGTCGAGGCGGGCCTGGACGGTACCGCGGGCGACGCCGAGGCGGCGGGATGCCTCCAGTACGCCGACTCGTGGCTCGGCCGCGAACAGCTCGAGGATCCGGGCATCCAGTGCATCGACCGACATGACGCCTCCTGCGATGGTCAGACTGACCAAATAGTCCAGCGGTACGACGTCAATACTAGACAGACTGACTAGGCAAATAGAGAACTGTTGCGCAACCTGCACGCATCGGACGAGGCTCGGCGTACTGATCCGAACCTGGAGGAGCCACCGATGACCAGCACCGACCTCACCCCCGCAGAGCTCGACGCCGATCTCGACCTCGACCAGCTCAAGCAACTCGTCGGCCTGGTGCCGTACGACGAGAGCACTGACCCGTTCCCGGTCACCGCGATGGACGCGGTGGTGTTCGTCGTCGGTAACGCCACCCAGACCGCGAAGTACTACCAGCTCGCCTTCGGGATGGACCTGGTCGCGTACTCCGGTCCGGAGCACGGCAACAAGGACCACAAGGCCTTCGTGCTGAAGGCGGGATCGGGCCGGTTCGTCATCACCGGCGGGGTCGCGCCGGACAGCCCGCTCAACGACCACCACCGCAAGCACGGCGACGGTGTCTCCGACATCGCGCTCGAGGTGCCGGATGTGGACAAGTGCATCAAGCACGCGCGTGAGCAGGGCGCGACCGTGCTCGAGGAGCCGAACGACATCAGCGACGAGCACGGCACGATCCGCCGGGCGGCCATCGCGGCGTACGGCGACACCCGGCACACGCTGATTGACCGCAGCAACTACCACGGCCCGTACCTGCCGGGGTTCGTCGCGGCCGAGACCCAGGTCCAGCGGCCGGAGGGGCACCCGAAGCGGTTGTTCCAGGCCATCGACCACGTCGTCGGCAATGTCGAGCTCGGTCTGATGGACGAGTGGGTGACGTTCTACAACAAGGTGATGGGCTTCGTGAACATGGCGGAGTTCGTCGGCGACGACATCGCCACCGACTACTCGGCGCTGATGAGCAAGGTGGTGGCCAACGGCAACCACCGGGTCAAGTTCCCGCTGAACGAGCCGGCCATCGCGAAGAAGAAGTCGCAGATCGACGAGTTCCTGGAGTTCTACGACGGCGCCGGCGCGCAGCACATCGCCTTGGCCACCAACGACATCCTGCGCACCGTGGACATCATGCGGGCCAACGGCGTCGAGTTCCTGAACACGCCGGACTCGTACTACGAGGACCCGGAACTGCGGGAGCGGATCGGTCACGTGCGGGCGCCGATCGAGGAGTTGCAGAAGCGAAAGATCCTCGTTGACCGCGACGAGGACGGCTACCTGCTGCAGATCTTCATGAAGCCGCTCGGCGACCGGCCGACGGTGTTCTACGAACTGATCGAGCGGCACGGTTCGCTGGGCTTCGGCAAGGGCAACTTCAAGGCCCTGTTCGAGGCGATCGAGCGCGAGCAGGAGCGCCGCGGCAACCTGTAATCGCTTGCCACGGGCAACGGGCGGCGGCGACACACCCGGATGTACGGCGTGTCGCCGTCCGATTACCGGAATGACTGTCAAGGCAGGGGTTGTTGGCGTAGTGTGCGCTACTGAACGCGCGTCGGGGCGTGTGTTCAGGAAGGGTTCGTCATGAAGACACTGGGCATTCTGCTCAGCACCGCCGGTCTGGCCGGAGTGGGCGCGATCGCGCTCGCCGCGGCGCCGGCCCAGGCAGCCGAGGCCGCTGCTTGTTCGGGTGCACGATCCATTTCGTCCGCGCAGATGCTGCGTGATCACCGTCCGCCGAGCTGGGGCTCGGTCCGGTTGATGCGCGACAACTGCTCGCAGTACTGGGCCGAGGTCGTGATGGACTCACGACTGCCGGCCAACGCCAGAGCCAACGCGTTCCTGGTGCAGTACGGCGGATCCAACAACGGCCGCGTGCTGAGCTGTGACAGCAGTGGCGGCAACGGCGCGGTCATTCAGGGCCAGCGCACCTGCCGCACACCCAAGGTGCGGGCCACCAACACCAACATCAGTTTCGCCGCGATCGGTCGTGAGTACCACAACTACGGCGGCGGCTACGAGGAGATCTCCGAGAACGCGACCCCCAAGGCCCGCTGAAA
Organism: Kribbella sp. NPDC056951; assembly: GCF_042674205.1. NCBI lineage: Bacteria > Bacillati > Actinomycetota > Actinomycetes > Propionibacteriales > Kribbellaceae > Kribbella > Kribbella sp. NPDC056951. The sequence goes on along the minus strand of NZ_JBHUQZ010000004.1, from coordinate 299,965 downwards.
CTCGGGACAAACCCCCGCCACGGCGCCGAGAACACTAGGCTCACAACATGAGTGAGGTGCTCGAGGAGCTGCGGCGGGTGTTGCCGCCTGAGGCGTTGGTGACCGATCCGGACCGGATGGAGAGTTACCGGTACGACCGGGCCATGTTCTGCCCGGCCGGGATGCCCATCGCCGTCGTACTGGCGCGGGAGACCGCGCATGTCCAGGCCGCCGTCAAGGTGGCGGCCGCGGCCGGGGTGCCGATCGTTCCGCAAGGGGCGCGATCAGGCCTGTCGGGGGCGGCGAACGCGCTCGACGGCTGCATCGTGATCTCGCTGGAGAAGATGGACAAGATCCTCGCGATCGAGCCCATCGACCGGTACGTCGTCACGCAGCCGGGCGTGTTCAACGCCGTACTGTCTCGTGCCGTGGCCGAGCAGGGGCTGTTCTACCCGCCGGATCCGTCCAGCTGGGAGTTCTGCTCGATCGGCGGCAACCTCTCCACGAACTCCGGCGGTCTGTGCTGCGTCAAGTACGGCGTCACTACCGACTACGTGCTCGGTCTCGAGGTGGTGCTGGCCGACGGCCGGATCCTGCGCACCGGTCGGAAGACCGTCAAGGGTGTCGCGGGATACGACCTGACCAAGCTGATCGTCGGCAGCGAGGGGACGCTCGGCATCATCACCGAGGCGACCCTGGCGCTGCGTCCGGAGACCGCTCGCCCGCGGACGATGGCGGCGCTGTTCAGCTCCGGTGTCGCGGCCGGCGAAGCGATCGTCGAGATCATCCGCAGCGGCGTCTCGCTGAGCCTGCTGGAGATCATGGACCGTACGACGATCGCCGCCGTGAACTCGTACAAGCGGATGGATCTGCCGACCGAGGCGGCCGCGATGCTGATCGCCCAGTCCGACGCGGGTGGTGAGGCGGGCGCGGCCGATGTCGCCGCGGTGGCCAAGCTCTGTCGCGACCACGGTGCGATCGAGTGCATCGAGGCGGACGACCCGGCCGAGGGCGAGCTGCTGCTGGAGGCCCGGCGGGCGGCTCTGATCGCGCTCGACCAACTCGGTACGACGATGATCGACGACGTCTGTGTTCCGCGGTCCCGGCTGGCCGACTTCATTGGTGCGGTCGAGGCGCTGGCCACCGAGCTCGACATTACTGTCGGTGTGCTGGGGCATGCTGGTGACGGCAACATGCACCCGACGGTGGTCTTCGATCCGACCGATCCGGACCAGGCCAACCGGGCGCAACAAGCGTTTGACCGAATCATGGAGATTGGCCTGGAGTTGGGTGGCACCATCACTGGCGAGCACGGGGTCGGCGTACTGAAACGAACCTGGCTGGCCGAGGAGATCGGTCCGGTCGCGGTCGACGTGCACCGGGCGATCAAGGCCGCGCTCGACCCGGGAAATCTGCTGAATCCCGGCAAAGTGGTGGAGAGCTGAGGGCTGTGACCCAACCGCAACGGAACTGCCGAGGCCATTCGACGTCCATGGCCGTCGAATGTGACGTGAGCCCAGCACTATGGAAGGTAGTTGTCTGAATCTCCCGGGGGAATCATCGATGAGGCAGGGTAGGAGGCGCCCTATGCGTATGCAGCGCCTGCTCGCCCCTGCCGTCGCGGCCGTGGCGGCGCTGGCCGTCCTGTCCGGCTGTGGGAACGGCAGCGGCCTGCGGGTCGAGGGCGCCGAGCCGGCCGACGCGAATTCGGTCAGTCCGCGGGTCTCTGCGCCGACAACTTCCAGCTCTCCCGGGGTGCGCGCGAAGCCCGTGACGCCCGCCCCGCTGACCCAGATCCGGACCAAATTGCTCGCCGACAAGGCGCTCGACAGCTACTCGCGGTCGGTTCTGGTGAAATGCACAGTGATTTCGCGTTGCCTCGGCCCGGGTCCGACCGTTGATGTTATGCACAACGGTGTTCCCCAGCAGGTCGTCTACATCCACACCCTGGACAAGTTCGTGTTCGGCGCCTTCCTGATGGCGCTCGAACCGGGCGGCCCGCGGCGGATCTGGGCCCTGAAGGTGGATCAGCCGACGATCAACGCTAGTCCCCAGGGCGACCTGGTGGTCGAATCCGAAAACTTCCAGCCGGATGACAAGCCCTGCTGCCCCTCCGGGCGCAAGGTCGAGGTCTACCGTTGGGACGGTCGGCAGATGGCCAAGGTGAGCTCGACGGACCAAAAGGGAGACTGAAGTTCGGTGGTACCGGAAGAACCGGCAGCGCGCATTCTCATGGTCGAGGACGACGCGGTGATCCGTGAGGCAACCCAGTTGACCCTCGAGCGGCACGGCTACGACGTCACCACGGCCGAGGACGGCCTGGAGGCGATCGAGCGATTCGAGAAGATCCATCCCGATGTGGTGATGCTGGACATCATGCTCCCCGGGCTGGACGGGATCTCGGTGTGCCGCCGGATCCGGGAGACGAGCACGGTCCCGATCGTGATGGTGTCCGCGCGCGGTGACGCGCTCGACGTCGTCCTCGGGCTCGAGGCGGGTGCCGACGACTACGTCACCAAGCCGTTCGACACCCAGGTCCTGGTGGCGCGGCTGCGAGCCGTGTTGCGGCGGGCGGTCTCCGACCCTGAGCGCCCGGCCCCGGCCGCGGGCTCTGGCGTGGAGTCGTTCGGCGACCTCGAGCTGGATCGCGAGGCTCTGGAGGTACGCCGTAGTGGCGCGACCGTCCAGTTGACGCCGACCGAGCTCAAGCTCCTGATCGAGTTCGCGAACAACCCGGGTGTCGTGCTCAGCCGGTCCACGCTGCTGCAGCGGGTCTGGGACTACGAATGGGGTGGCGACGGCCGCCTCGTCGACGTCCACCTGCAGCGTCTGCGGACCAAGATCGGTGCCGACCGCATCGAAACGGTCCGCGGATTCGGATACAAGCTCAGGGCGTGACATGGGCCTGAGGGGCAAACTCGGGCTCATCTTCCTGCTGGTCTCGGCGCTGGCGATCCTGGTGCTCTGCGTGGCGGTCTACACGCAGGCCCAGTCGGCGCGCCTGGACCGGACGCGGAGCTTCGCCGACGAGCGGCTGCAGCTCGCGGCGCAGAATTACGACCAGACCGAGATCCCGGTGTTCGGGTCGAAGGTCGACGATCCGGAGCTGCCGCCGCAGCTGCGGGCCGCGGTGCTGGAGGGGAAGCGGGCGACGTTCAAGACCGGTTCCCCGAACGCGAAGATGTGGGCGGCGGTGACGGTCAAGGACGGCAAGATCCTCTCGATCGTGCAGGACTACGAGACCACCGACGACTCGATGCGCGCGCTGCAGCAGGCGCTGATCGTCGGCGGTCTGGGCACGGTCGGCCTGGTCGCGCTGGTCAGCGTGATCCTGGCCGGCGGCCTGTCCAAACGAATCGTGGCAGTTGCCGGTACGGCGCGCCGGATCGCGGCTGGTGATCTCGACGCGTCGGCGACCGAGGTGGTCGGCAAGGGCAAGGACGAGGTGTCGTCGTTGGCCGGGGCGTTGGACACCATGGCGAGTTCGCTGCGCGGTCAGTTGGAGGCGGAGCGCCGGTTCACCGCCGACGTCGCCCACGACCTGCGGACACCGGTCACCGGGCTGACCACCGCGGCCGAGTTGCTGCCGCCCGGTCGGCCGAGTGAGCTGGTCCGGGACCGCGCGAAGGTGCTGCGCCGATTGGTCGAGGACCTGCTGGAGATCGCCCGGTTCGACTCCGGCGTGGAGCAGGCCGATCTGGAGCTGGTCGGGCTCGGGGCGTTCGTCGGGTCCGCGGTCGCGCGGTTGCGGATGCAGCAATCGCTCGCGCCGGACAGCGTCGTCGTACAGCTGAACGGGAAGGACGAGACGGTCTCGACCGATTCGCGCCGGATCGAGCGCATCCTGGCGAACCTGATCGTCAACGGTCTGCGCCACGGCCGCCCGCCGATCGAGGTGACGGTCACCGGCCGGATCGTCGAGGTCGTTGACCACGGCAACGGCTACCCCGAGGAATTGATTGCCGAGGGCCCCCGTCGGTTCCGCTCCGGGATGGCCGAGCGCGGTGTCGGCCACGGTCTCGGTCTCACCATCGCGGCCGGGCATGCCAAGGTCCTCGGGGCCGAGCTCACTTTCGGCACCGCCCCGGATGGCGGAGCGCTGGCTCGACTTGTCCTGCCAGCACTGGAAAGTGACGCCTAGGAGCTGTGACGAAGTCTTAACACAACCTCTTGCGGAGTCAGGGCGTCTCCTCTGGTGAAAGGCTCACCGAGGGCCTGGAACAACGAGGGGCTAATTTTCAATGTCTGAGGCAAACATCATCCGCAACCGTTCGCAGTTCGTCCGTCGTACCGCCGCCACCGTCGCGGGTATCGCTCTCGCCGCCACCGGGTTCGGTGTCGCCGGCGCACTGCAGGCCAACGCCGCGGACACGAAGCCGGTCGCCGTCACGCAGCCGGCCGTGGCCAAGTCGGTCACCATCAAGTCGGACAAGACCACCGCCAAGGCGTGGGCCAAGGTTTCGTTCACCGGCAAGACCACCGGCATCGCCAAGGGCACGGTCGTCCAGGTGCAGCGCCTGGAGAACAACAAGTGGGTCAACTTCCCGGCCACCACCAAGGTCACCTCGAAGTCCACCTACTCGGTGTGGGTCCAGAGCGGCCGCGTCGGCGTCAACAAGTTCCGCGTCGTCGCCGCCAAGACCGCCAGCGCCCCGGTCGCCGTCACTATCACCAAGTGAGCTGAACCAAAACCAGCGGCGCCCGGCTCCCCTCGGGGAGAAGCCGGGCGCCGCTTGTTCTGTTGACTTATCGAGTGCCGTAGACGTTGAGTTCTGCGGCTGAGCCGAAGACTGCTCCGTTCAGGGAACTCGTGCCGACGAACTTCACGTAGCGGCCGGTGACGGCGGTGAAGTCGACGCGTTGTACGGCGGTGGAGTTCGGGAACTGGCCGGTTGCGACTGGGGAGCCCCAGGTTTGGCCGTCTGTACTGACGTAGATCTCGTAGCCCTTGAACATCCCGTTTGTGCCCGACTGCCGGGGCAGGTAGCCCAGGCCGTTCACCTGGTACGTCGACCCGAGGTCGAGCGTGAGGTGATGGGGGAACGTCGCCGGGGTGCTCACCTCGGACCAGGCGGAATGCCAGAGGGTGCTGGGATTCCCGTCCAGTGCTGCGGTCGCCGCGCCGCCGGTTCCAGCGTCTTCACTGCTCACATCGGCAACCTTGATCCGGGACTGCGGCACGATCCCGGGCGGCAGCACAGTTGCCTCCGCGGTCGCCACGGACTGACCACCCGTTGCCGTCAGCACGTATTTGCCTTCGGCCGTGCCTGCCGGGGGAGTGACATCCCAGGTGGTCTTCACGGTGGCCCCAGCGGCAACCGAGTTGTACGTCGCCGGCGAGGTGGCCGCGATCGTCCATCCTGCCGGTCCGGTCAGGCCCAGCGTGATGTTGGCCGCGGCAACGACATCGTTGTTGGTGAACGACGTGGTGATCGTGTTCGCCTCACCGGAGACCAGACCGCTCGTCCCGGTCACCGCCACCGACGTGCAGTCAGCCGGCTCAGAGGTCGCGCCGAGATCGGTGACCGCGAAGTTGTCGATGATGAAGTCGGACTGGTCGCCGCCGTCGGTGAGCTTGCGCAGCCCGACCCAGTTGTCGCCACCGCACCCGGCCACGAACTCCTGGTTCATTGTCGCCTTGGTCCGCTGCTCGCCAATCGGGGTGGACTTGATCTCGACCGAATCCGGCCGATCCACCCCATGCACCCAGGCGTACTGCCCGGCCCGGCCGCTCGCGTAGTCGAAGCTGACCTTGTACTTGTGTCCCGGCTGGAAGTTCACCGTCCACGGCGCAGTCCGATAGACGAGCCCTTCGTTCTCCTCATGCGACTTGAGCGACCACTCACCATCCAGTACGTCGTCGACCAGCTTCCCGTTCCAGCCGGCCTGCGTGTACGGCGCGTGCTTGCGGGCGAGCACGGTTCGTGGATCGGTCACGCCACCGGCGTCACCCTTCACGAACGGTCCCCACCCCTGATCGACGTCCTCGAAGCCTTCCGTCGCGACCTTCGTGGTCTCGACGACACGGACGTCGTCGATGCGAACCTTCGCCGTACCGGCGACCGCGCCGATGCGCAGGTCAGCCGTCGACCCCTTGGCGGTGAAGACGACCCTCGCACGCTGGTAGTAGGCATCCTGCTTGTCGTCGGACGCCACCTGGTTCCTGGCCGTCGACCGGACGACCGTGTTCTGCACACCATCCACCGAAATCGTGGTCGGGCGGGATTTCCCCGGCTCGACCTCGATCCACGCCGAGGCGCTGTAGGTCTTGCCTCGGGTCAGCCCGGTGATCCGCTGCTGCAGCGAGGATGCGCGAGTTCCGAGCGAGGCAACATGCTGCCCGTTCGCCAACGTGTCGATCTCCGCGCCGCCGACCGCGTTCCAGGCGCTCAGGGTCGCCGCGTTGAAACCGGGATCCTGCAGATGGGTGCCGTCACCCCAATTCGCGGGCGGCGGGGTCGGAGCCGCGATCGGGTACAGCACGTACGGCTGCCCGGCGACCGCGTCGAGGGTGACAGCGCCGTTCCGGGCGCGCGCCGTACCGACCTTCACGCGGCCGGTGTCGGTCAGCTTGTAGACGCCGAACGACGGGACCTTCGCGAGCGCGGCGGGCAGTGTCCAGGTGGTGCTGCCGCCGGCCGGGTTGTAGTGGTAGAGCTTCTTGTTCCCATCCCACGGCAGCAGGTACTTGTCACCATCGAGCACCTTCGCGTTGCCGACGTACAGGGCGCGCTTGCCGCCCTCGACCGCGCCGCGGACGCCGCCGGTGAAGCCGATCTCGCCGGAGTTCCAGTCGGTGATCTTCTGCTGCTGAAGGAACTTCGTCGGCAGGTTCTTCTGCCAGATGTTGGCGTAGAACTTGTTCCAGTCGACCTCACCGGTCCAACCCTCGAACTCGACCAGGCTGGCCTGGCCCAGGATCGGGTCGTTGTTCCAGACATCCTTCTCGTGGTTGCGGACGAACCGGATGATCTGCGAGTTCAGACCCTTGTTGGTCGGGCCGCCGTAGTCGAGGTCGGTGGCCCAGTGCGACCACAGCGAGGTGCGCTCGTGCCGATCGGCCCACTCGGTGGCGATCTGCCAACCCTGGTTGCCGAGCTGCCGAGTCAGGCCGTCGGCTAGCCAACCCGACTGGTAGTAGACGTCGATGTAGAGCTCTTGGAGGTTCTTGTCGGTCTCGTCGCGCAGTTGCTGGAACCGCTTGACGATGTTGCCTGAGGCAAGGTCTGGGCGCTGCTTGATGTAGTAGCTCTGGTTCAGCCAGTTCCAGCCCTTGGCCTTCTTGTCGACCAGGTCCTCGCTGAAGGTGTTCGCCTCCGGGTACGACTCGGTCGCGTTCACGTGCACACCGAAGCCGGCGTTCCAGCTCTTGCCCTTCTTCAGCAGCGTGTTCAGGTCAGCAAGCCCACCGGCACGGATGTTGTAGTTGCCGCCGTAGTCCGGATGCGCGGAGTCGTGACCCTCGGAGCCGTAGCCCTTCAGGATCGCCATCTGCCCGAGCCCGTCGGTGGCCAGCGAGATCCGCTTCACGTCGTCCAGCGTGCGCAGGAACGGATGCGTTGCCTGGCTCGCGAAGTTGAACGGGATGTGTGTGATCACCCGGTCCTTGACCTGGTCGCCACCCGGCGGCTCGGTCATGATCGAGCGGAACGCGATCGCGCCGTCCTGCCAGTCGACCGTCTTGTCCTGGTTCGCATCCGGCGTCACCACAACCTTTGCCCACGGCAACGGCTCCGTGTACGGCGAGGTGTCCGCGCGGTAGGTCCATTGCCCACTCCACACGCCGACCCGGGTGCTCCCGTCGGTCGCCTTCCGCGCGCGATGCCAGAACCGCGCCCCGTCGTCGACCGACTGCCCGGCCGGCTTGTCGTACACCGAGTTCGACTCGATCCCGGCGGCCAGTCCAGTGGTGTTCACGAACGCGTACGTTGCTCCGACCGCCGCGGCATCGGCAGGCGTCGTACCGGTGACCGCCGCGATCTTGTCCGCGGTCCGTGTCGAGTCCGGATCCAGCGTGGTGAACGCGGTCGTCGCTCCCGCATCGGTGCTCGCGACCGAAACCAGGTCGTGGTCGGGGATGTCGATCGTGTGCACCCGAGTGGTCTCGGTGTCGCGGACCGCGTCGATGCGGAACGTCGTGACCCGACCGGCCAGGCTGAGGCTCGCGTCGAGCTCAACCCCCGGCAGCGCGTCGAACGCCAGCTTGTACGACGCCGTGCCGTCGCTGACCGTGGGTGTCGCGGCGAGGTGCGCGGTGCGCGCGACCCCGTCGATCGTGACCGCCGACAACGCCTCGGCCCGCCCGGCCAATGCCTGGCCGGACGAGTTGTCGACGTACTTGATCACGCGGGGGAAGTCGGCTCCCACCGTGACCGTCAGTTCCCGCGACCGCAGCGTCAGGTCATCCGCTGCCTGTGCGCTCGTCGGCACGGTCAACACACCGGCAACGAGCAGCACCGCACACCCCACTGAACGTTTCATGCGCAGAAAACTCGCACGTAAGCGCCAACTCGTCAAGAGAAACGAACACTAATGAACAGAATTACCCGGGAATGATCCGTCCGGTGACCTCGCCGAGGTGGAGGGTTCCGGCGCGCGCGGTGATGCTCACCTCGTCGCCGTCCTGGAGGAAGGTGTAGTCCTTGCCGTCGACGGTGATCGGCTCGCGGCCGGCCTTGGTGAGCTCGATCAGGGAGCCGAGCTGGTCCGGTTCGGTACCGCTGACCGTGCCGGAGGCGTAGAGGTCGCCGGTGCGGACGGACGCGCCGTTCACGGTCATGTGGGCGAGCATCTGGGCGGGCGACCAGTAGATGTCGCGGTATGGCGGGGTGCTCACCAGGTGACCGTTGATGCGGACCTCGAAGGTGATGTCGTAGTTCACCAGTTTCGTGCCGGCCAGGTACGGGAGTACCGGCGGGTCCTGGGTCGGCAGCGGGACGGTGGAGGCCTCGAGTGCGTCGAGTGAGACGACCCAGGGGGAGATCGAGGTGGCGAACGACTTGCCGAGGAACGGGCCGAGCGGGACATACTCCCAGCCCTGGATGTCGCGGGCCGACCAGTCGTTCACCAGCACAACGCCGTACACGTGCTCGCGGAAGTCGTCGACCGAGACCGGCTTGCCGAGGGTGGATGGTGTTCCGACGACGTACCCGAGTTCGACCTCGATGTCGAGGCGCGTGGACGGCCCGTACGTCGGTGCGTCGGCGTCAGGTGCCTTGCGCTGACCGGACGGGCGGACGATGTCGGTGCCGCTGGCAACGACTGTGCCGGCGCGGCCGTGGTATCCGACCGGGAGGTGTTTCCAGTTCGGGAGCAGGGGTTCTGAGTCCGGGCGGAAGAGCCGGCCGAGGTTCGTCGCGTGCTGCTCGGAGGCGTAGAAGTCGACATAGTCGCCCACCTCGAACGGCAGCAACATGGTCGCCGCCGACTGCGGAATCAGATGCGGCTCGACGGTGTCGCGATCGTTGACGAGATCGAGGAGCCAGGCGCGAGTCGCGCTCCAGGCTGGGCGGCCGAGGGCGAGGAAACCGTTCAGCGTGGGCTGGGCGAACTGCTGAGCGCTGTCCAGATGCTGCGCGGACGCGATCGGCGTCAGGTCGATGATCTGGTCGCCGATGGCGGCGCCGATCCGCGGCTCCTCGTCGCCGCGCTTGAACACGCCGAGCGGCAGGTTATCCGGCCCGAACGGCGATCCGTCCGGGATGTCGATCCAGCTCACAGGTCCTCCGTCAGGTTCAGGGTGTTCAGATCGGCGCGCGGCTCCGCGATGCTGCAGGAGCCGAACGAGTGGAACCATCGCCGGGTGCTCGCGGCCCGGTCCTCGGTCAGCTCGCGTGTGCGCTCGACCAGTTCGAGGGCGTCGCGCCACTCCAGCAGCTGCACCACCTCGTCGTGGGAGGCGCCGTCCATTGAAGCGCGAGTGGCGAGCAGCACGTTCAGGAAGCCGTGGTGTTCGAAGCCGGTCGCCGGGTCGGTGTGGGCGATCGCGTTGTGTAGGCCGGCGGTGCACTTGAACGGCACCTCGACGTCCAGGCAGCGCGTGATGTAGCTGGCCACCTGGTCGGCCGACGGGAACAGATGGGCGTCGAGACCGCCGGTGCGGAGCTTGGCGGCGTACCCGGCCTCGGCGATCGCGCCCAGCGCCTGCTCCCAGGAGCCGTCCAGCCCGGTTTCGACGTACACGGTCTGGTCGTCGATGCAGGCCTCGGCGGCCCGTACGACGCGCAGCGCGTTCCGGGCGAGGTCGCCTTCGTCGCGCAGGCGGACCTCGACCGCGGTCAGCTCGATCGCGGGGGAGCGCTCGGCCCAGCGGACGGCGGGCTCGATCCCGCCCGCGCCGCCGGTGACCACGACGGTCACCTGCAGCGGCTCGTCGCCTGCGGCTTCCGCGACCCGGGGCAGGTCCTCGTCGGTACACACGAACGGGCCGACCAGATCGGCGTACGGCGCGGCGCGGTGCGCGCGGTGAGCGGTCACGGCCTCGGTCAGCGGGAGGTTGCCGGGTGGGAACATCGCCGCGTCGTCGACCAGGTGCCGGTACAGGGCAGGGACGGTTGACATGGGTCCGAGCCTAACGGATGCTTTCGGTAAGCGGACGCATGCGTTCGATTATCGTACTCGGGAGTCTGAAGAATGACGTTCTACCGGCAGGTCGGCGAGATTCCGCCCAAGCGGCACACGCAGTTCCGGAACGCCGAGGGCGCGTTGTACTACGAGGAGCTGATGGGCGAGGAGGGGTTCTCGTCGGACTCGTCGCTGCTCTACCACTCCGGTGTCCCGTCGGCGATCGTGGACTCCCAGGTGTGGGAGCTGCCCGATCTGGCCACGGTCGCGAACCACCCGCTGACACCGCGGCACCTGAAGCTCCATGACCTGTTCACCGACACGTCCGCGACGAACGTGGTCGAGCATCGGCGACTGGTTCTCGGGAACGGCGACGTACGGATCTCGTACGTCGTGGCCGAGCAGCCCTCGCCGTACTATCGCAACGCCATCGGCGACGAGTGCGTGTACATCGAGAAGGGCACGGCGACCGTCGAGACGGTGTTCGGGGTACTGAACGCGGTCGAGGGTGATTACGTGCTGATCCCGCGGGCGACCACGCACCGCTGGTTGCCGGGTCCGAACGGGGTGCACGCCTACTGCATCGAGGCGAACTCGCACATCGCCCCGCCGAAGCGGTACCTGTCGCGGTACGGGCAGTTCCTGGAGCACTCGCCGTACTGCGAGCGTGATCTGCACGGACCGACCGAGCCGTTCACGGTTGAAGGCACGGATGTCGAGGTGCTGGTGAAGCACCGCGGTCATGGTCCGAGCGGGATCGTCGGCAGCCGGATGACGTACGCGACGCATCCGTTCGACGTGGTCGGGTGGGACGGCTGTCTGTACCCGTACACGTTCAACGTGAGCGACTACGAGCCGATCACCGGCCGAATCCACCAGCCGCCACCCGTGCACCAGGTGTTCGAGGGCTACAACTTCGTCATCTGCAACTTCGTCCCCCGCAAGGTCGACTACCACCCGCTGTCCGTGCCGGTGCCGTACTACCACTCGAACGTCGACTCCGACGAGGTGATGTTCTACTGCGGCGGCGACTACGAGGCCCGCAAGGGCTCCGGCATCGCCCTCGGCTCCATCTCCCTCCACCCCGGCGGCTACGCCCACGGCCCGCAACCCTCCGCGATCGAAGCCTCCCTAGGCGCCGAACGCTTCGAAGAACTAGCCGTCATGGTCGACACCTTCCGCCCCCTGGAACTCGGCGAAGGCGGCCAGTCCGTCGACGACGGCGTCTACGCCTACACCTGGGCCGGCCGCCGCCTCCACCCCTGACCCCACCTTGAGCACCCCTCAACCACCCGGGCCGCGTGCAAGTGGTCGAACCGTGCTCAAGGTCGCCTCGCGCTCACACCTTGAGCACCCCTCAACCGTTCTTCGCCGGCCGGGGTGACTGATCCGTGCTCAAGGTCAGCCCGTGCTCAACGTCGTACAGGCGTTGCACTTTGGGCACCCGTCAACCACTTCCGCGGCGGGTGGATGGTTGAACCGTGCTCAAGGTCGCCTCGCGCTTACACCTTGGGCGCCCGTCAACCACATTTCGCCGCCAGGAGTGGGCGATCGGTGCTCAAGGTGGTGGGGGATGTTGGGGGTGGGCCGGTGGGATGGGATTCTTACCGGATGAGCGAGGAGGCGGGGTTCGTCGTCGGGGTTGACCGGCAGGCGGTGATGCGGCGGCGTGAGATTGTCAGCACGGTGTTGCGCCGGGGTGCCTGGGCGACGTTGGGGATCGGTGCCGTTGGCATCCTCGGTGCGGTCTACGTGCTGGTCACATTGCGCTACTCGGGCCTCTGGCCGTTCGCGCTGCTGCTGATCCTCGCCATGCTCCCGCTGGTCGTCAGCACCGTGCTCGCCCTCCGCCTCGACGCCGAGCGCCAGCGCTGGTACGCCGCCTTCCCGCTCCAGCCGGTCGCGATGCGAATGTCCGAGCGTGGTCTCGAACTCGCCTGCGACGGCGCCGGCTACCCCGTCATGCTCCCGTGGGGAACCGTCCAAGGTTTCCGGCAGAAGAAGCTCTTCGGCCAATACATGCTCGAGGTAGCGCTGGCTCCCGGGGTCGGCGCCACGACCGCCGGAGTCCGCGGTCTCGACCAGCCCGCCGTACGGGCTGTCGTGAAGCCCAGCCCGCTCCTGCACCCGATCGGCATGTTCCTGGTCAAGGCCCTGGACCAACCAGTCCACGTCATCGACCAAGCCCTCCAGCACTACTCCAACGGCACAGCCGCCGTACGCCGCTGAATCAGCAGGGGAGGGCGCGGAACTTGTAGCCCTGGCGTTGGAGTTTGGTTAGGGCTCGTTCGAGGGCGGCGATGGTTTGGGCGCGGTTGCCGCCGCCGTCGTGCATCAGGACGATGGCGCCGGGATAGGCGCCGGCGAGGATGGCGTGCTCGATTGACGCGGCGCCCGGCTTCTTCCAGTCGTTCGTGTCGACGTCCCACAGCACCTGGCGCTGGTGGTTGGCCTTGGCGGCCGCCTCGACCGCGGCGTTGGTGTCGCGGAAGGGGGGCCGGAAGCACTTCGACTTCACCCCGGAGAAGATCTCCTGCCGCATTTTCGCGGCCGGAATGTGAGTCAGCATCGGGTGGTCCCAGGTGTGGTTGCCGATGTGGTGCCCGGCCGCGCGGGTCTGCTCGACCAGGTCCGGGCGCTTGGCGGCCTCAGCCCCGAGCACGAAGAACGTCGCCTGCGCGTGGTGACGCCGCAGGATCTGCAGGACCTGCGGCGTCCAGCCGGCGTGCGGGCCGTCGTCGAACGTGAGGTACAGCACCTTGCCGTGCTTGGTCAGGTTCCAGTCGTCGGCAGCCGGCTTGGTGTGCGGCGACTGTCCCTGGCGCCTCGGCCCGCGCTGATGAGTTGGCTTGGCCGCGATCGGGCTTCCGCTCAGCGGGCCGGCGGCCACCGTGCGGACGGCAGGCGACGACGCCGTCACGGGGGAGTCGGAAGGCTGGGCGGCCTGAGCGAGAACGGCACCGCACAGGAGGGCGGCGACCAACGGCAGAAGCTTGCCGGGCGGCTTGGTCATGGGCTGCATCTTCTCTCAGGCCCAGGGCCATCTCCGAATCGGGACCGGGGTGTGTCGCGCGTAAGGTGTCGGAGGCCAGACCCGACGATGTGTGAGGCAGACGAATGACGGACAGCGGTGAGCGGACCACGATGACCAGGCGTACGGCGATCGGTGGCGCGGCAGCGCTCGCAGCGGCCGGCTTCCAGGCGGTTCCCGCCGAGGCAGCAGGCAGCGGCCACGGCAAGACCGTCCGGCTGAGCGTGCTCGGTACCACGGACCTGCACGGCAATGTCTTCAACTGGGACTACTTCAAGAACGCCGAGTACGACGACTCCGCGCACAACGACATCGGGCTGGCGAAGATCTCCACCCTCGTCACCGCCTACCGCGAGCAGGTCGCCAAGGACCGGCACGCCCCGCGCCCGCTGCTGCTGGACGCCGGTGACACGATCCAGGGCACCCCACTGTCGTACTACTTCGCGAAGATCGAGCCCATCACCGGCGGCCACATCCACCCGATGGCCGCCGCGATGAACGAGATCGGGTACGACGCCGCCGCGCTCGGCAACCACGAGTTCAACTACGGTCTCGACATCCTGCGGCGATTCCAGCGCCAGCTGAAGTTCCCCCTGCTCGGGGCGAACGCGCAGGACTGGACGACCGGGTTGCCGGTCTTCCCGCCGTACGTGCTGAAGAAGGTGCACGTGCCCGGCCGGGCACCGATCACGGTCGGCATCCTCGGCCTGACGAACCCCGGAATCGCGATCTGGGACAAGGCGACGGTCGAGAACAAGATCAAGTTCGGCGGGATCGTCGAGCTCGCGAAACTCTGGGTCCCCCGGGTGCGCAAGGCGGGCGCCGACGTGGTGATCGTCTCCGCGCACTCCGGGATGGATACCTCCTCGTCGTACGGCGACGCCCTGCCGGTCCCGGAGAACGCGTCGGTTCTGATGGCCGAGACGGTTCCGGGGATCGACGCGGTCCTGGTCGGTCACGCCCACCAGGAGATCCCGGAGCGGCTGGTGACGAACAAGGTCACCGGCGACCAGGTCCTGCTGACCGAGCCGCTCAAATGGGGCATGCGGCTGTCGGTGATCGACCTCGACCTGCAGCACGTTCGCGGTTGCTGGAAGGTCGTCAGCCGGCACAGCCAGGTCCTGAACGCGAACACCGTCGCCGCCGACCCGAAGGTCATCAACGTCCTGCAGAAGGACCACGACAAGGTCGTCGGCTATGTGAACTCGAAGATCGGCACCTGCAAGGAGGCGATGTCCGCGGCGACCGCGCCGTGGGAGGACACCGCCGCCCTCGACTTCATCAACTTTGTCCAGGCCGACGCGGTCTCCAAGGCCCTCGTCGGTACGCCGCAGGCGAATCTGCCGGTATTGGCGATCGCGGCGCCGTTCAACCGGGCCGCCAAGATCCCGGCCGGTGACGTCTCGGTGCGCGACGTGGCTGGGCTCTACATCTTCGACAACACCCTGCTCGCGGTCACGATGACGGGTGTCCAGATCAAGGCGTACCTGGAGTTCTCCGCGGTCTACTACAAGCAGGTGAGCGGCCCCGGCCCGTTCCCGTCGAGCGAGGTCACCAACGCCCCGACGCCGACCGCGCCGCCCGGCACGCCGGACTACAACTACGACGTGATGGGCGGCCTGTCGAAGCCGCTCACCTACAAGATCGATATCGCCAAGGCAGTCGGCTCCCGGATCCTCGACCTCCAGTACGGCGGGGTCGCGGTCGCCGACGACCAGCAGTTCGTGGTCGCGGTGAACAACTACCGCCAGTCCGGCGGCGGCAACTTCCCGCACGTGTCGAAGGCCCCGGTCGTCTACAACCGCCAGGTCGAGATCCGGCAGCTGATGATCGACTACGTCACCGCCACCGGCGAGGTCGACCCGGCCAGCTTCCACACCGGCGACTGGTCCCTCGTCTCCAACGGTGCCCCCATCGTCATCAACCCTTGAGGTAAGAACGCGTCATACCCGGACATCTACTGGGTATGACGCACTTACTCACAAGGGGGCCCGTGCGCGTGATCGAATCTCCGCCGGACCCCCGGCTGGCCCGTTTCGAGGATCTGTTCACCTGCCACCACGACGACGTACTGCGGTATTTCGTGCGTCGGCTCGACATCCGGGCGGACGCGGCTGACCTGGTGGCCGAGACGTTCCTGGTCGCCTGGCGGCGGCTGGACGACGTACCGGAGGGGCAGATCCTGCCTTGGCTGTACGGCGTCGCGCGGCGCGTTCTGAGCAACCATCGCCGGGGCGAGTCCCGGCGGCACGGTCTGGCCGACCGGCTGCGCGACGACCTGCGTACCGCCGTACCGGACCCTGAACCGGTAGCCGTCGAGGCCGCTGAGGTCTTCAAGCAGCTGTCGGACACCGATCGCGAAGTGCTCTCCCTCGCTGCCTGGGAGGGCCTGGACACCACCCAGCTCGCCGCCGCGCTCGGCTGCTCGCGGAACGCCGCCATGGTCCGCCTGCACCGCGCCCGCCGTCGGCTCGAGCGCCTCTTGGACCACACCCCGGCTGGAGCAAAGTCATGACCAACTCCCTGGACTTCCTCCGCACTCTCGACCCAGTCGCCACTGCTGACCCGGCTGAGCAGGTGACTCCCGAATCCCGAGCCGACCTCCTCCGCGGCATCACCGCCACCCCGGTGGCCCTCAAAAGCCACAGCCCGGTACGACGGCGCCTGGTGCCGGTGCTCGCTGTCGCCGCCGCGGTCGCCGTGGTCACGACCCTCATCGTCCGGGTGCCGGACGGGAATGACCGCCAGGAGGCCCTCGGGTCGGCGCTGTCCTTCACCCCCGAAGGAGACGTGATGAAGGTCCGCGTCCTCGATCCGGCGGCGGATGTCGCGCGGTACAACGAGGAGTTCAAGCAGCACGGACTCAACATCACGCTGCACCTGCAGCCGGTGTCGCCGTCGATCGTCGGCGAGTCCATCGCCATGTCCGGCACCTCCGAGGACCCGGACCCGATCGTCCCCGGGCGCTATCCCAAGGGCTGCAAGGGCACTCCGGCATCCCCGTGCGTACCGGAGTTCACCATCCCGTTGAGCTTCCGCGGCCAGGCCGATCTGTACGTCGGCCGCACCGCCAAGCCCGGTGAGGCGTACTCCGGCGCCGGCGACATCGATGCGCCGGGTGAGGCGCTGGAGGGCGTCGAGTACAAGGGCCGGACTGTCGCCTACCTCCTGGGCAAGCTCACCGAGCGCGGTATGACGGCGGAGTACCGGGTCGGCAAGAAGTCCGAACAGTCCGACTCCGCGCCGCCGAGCTGGGTGGTGCAGGATGCGATTCCGAGCTCGGACCGGCACGTCATCCTGTTCGTCACGCCCTAGCGGTATGCGATTTCGTGAGCGTTGCGCTTGCCGACCATGAACCACAGCAGGCTGCCGATGAACGGCGCGATCACGATGAAGACGATCCAGACCAGCTTCATCCCGCCCGAGGCGGGCGAGAACAGGGCGCTGAAGAAGGCGCCGATCACCAGCAGGGCATAGGCGGCCAGGACGGCGATGATGCCCGCGGCGCCCAGGAAGCCCCAGGTCTGGTCGGTCGAGGTGGTGGTGTGTGCGATGAGGGTGAGCATGCCTCCAGCTTCTCGGGAACGGGTGCTGGAGGCATCGGCCAAGCAGCGCAATCTGCGGTAGTACGAAGGTGGTAGGCAGCTGACCGTTCGTCGGTAGCGCTACCGTTTGGGTATGCGGCTCGCGTGGTGGGACGGCAAGCGCCGGATTCTGGCGTTCGACGTCCTGTTCACGTTGCTGGTGGCAAGCGGTCTGGTCCTGGAGATCTCCAAGAACAGCGACCTGCGGTGGTACACGTTCCTGCTCGTCGGTGCGCAGAGCGCTGCGATGCTGGTACGACGGCGGTTCCCGCTGCTGTTCGTTGCGCTGACACCGGTCGCGCAGTGGTGGCCCAGCGTGCAGGTGACGATCGCGTCGTACACCGTTGCCAGTCGCAAGGGTTTGCACTGGCAGACCGCGGTCTCGTTCGTGATCGGCAGTGCGGTGATTCTGTTCTTCCCGACGAAACGGGAAGTCGGGATCGGCGCGGATGTCGGCTATGTCGTGTTCTTCGTGCTGGTTCCGATGCTGATCGGGTTGTGGGTCTATCAGCGCCGCGCGCTCCTCGTCGCACTGCGGGAACGCGCCGAGCAGGCGGAACGCGAGCGGGACCTGCGCTCCGAGCGTGTCGTCGTCGCCGAACGCCGCCGGATCGCCCGGGAGATGCACGATGTCGTCGCGCACCGGGTCAGCGCGATCGCCCTGCAGTCAGGTGCACTGACGATGACCGCTCCGGACAAACAGACCGAAGAGGTCGCGGAGATCATCCGCAAGACCAGTACGGCGGCGCTCACGGAGCTCCGGGAGATTCTCCAGGTACTGCGGGACGAGCTGCCCGGTGAGCCGGGACACGTGGCGCCGTCGCTGGACGCCGTACCGGTGCTGGTGGCCGATGCGGTCGACACCGGGCTCAAGGTGAATCTGACGCTGCCCGACCCGATTCCCGAGGTCGATCCGGCGGCCGGGCGCGCGGCGTACCGGGTGATTCAGGAGTCGCTGACGAACGCGACCAAGCACGCGCCGGGTGTGGTGGTGTCGGTGACTGTTGCCGTCGACAACGAGAAGCTGGTGGTCGAGGTGACGAACCCGCGCGGGGTCGGGCAGAGCGTCGTACCGGGGTCCGGGTACGGTCTGCTCGGTATGCGGGAACGGGTCACGCTGGCCGGCGGTTCATTGCAGACCGGTTGGATTGGCAGCGTGTTCCAGGTCCGGGCAGTCCTACCGAGGATGGTGGCCGAATGATCAAGGTGCTCCTGCTCGACGACGAAGGGCTGGTCCGCAACGGGATCCGGCTGATCCTGCAGGCCGGTGGAACCGCCGAGGTCGTTGCCGAGGACATCAATGGTGCTCAGGTCGTTGAGTTAGTCGAGAAGTATCGGCCGGACGTCGTGCTGACGGATATCCAGATGCCGCAGGTGAACGGGATCGAGGTGACCCGGCGCGTGACGGCAATGCCCGATCCGCCGGCGGTCGTCGTACTGACGACCTTCGATCTGGACGAGTATGTGTACGAGGCGTTGCAGGCCGGGGCCACCGGGTTCCTGCTGAAGGACATTGCGCCGCGGGCGTTGGTCGAGGCGGTCGAGCAGGCCGTCCGGGGTGACTCGATGCTTTCGCCGCGGATCACCAAGCGGCTGATCAGCTCGTACACGGCACACCCCGCGCCGGCGCAGACCGCGGTCGGCGACGATCCGTTGAAGGAGCTGACACCGCGCGAGCGTGAGGTGGCGATCGAGGTCGCCGAGGGGATGAGCAACGCGGAGATCGCCGGCAAGCTCGAGCTCAGCGAGTCGACGGTGAAGGTGCACATCACCCACATCATGGCCAAACTCGGGCTCTCGAACCGGACCAAACTGGCCCTGCTGGTGCACGACATCGGCCTCGCCTAAGACCTCAGGATGACACCGGTCCCACCCGAGGACCGACGATCGCGGGTCCGGAATTGCCTAGTTTTCAAGGCATGTTCAAACGTCTTGTTGCGACAACAGCAGCCTTGTCCCTGCTCGGTCTTCCAGCGGAAGCCGCGCCCGCACCAGGAAATTCGGGAGTCGGTGACACTGTCTGGCCTGAGTTGGGGAACGGCGGGTACGACGTCCTCGACCAGCGGCTCGACTTCCGGTTCGCGAAGGGGTTGAGGTCCTACACGGCGACCACCACGCTGTCAGCGCGGGCGACCCAGGATCTGAGCGCGTTCGACCTCGATCTGCTCGGGCCTCAGGTGACCGGGGTGCAGGTGAACGGCGCACCGAGCACGTGGAAGAGCGCGCCGAACGGGGAGTTGGTGATCACTCCGAGCAAGGCCGTCCGCAAGCACCTGCGGTTCGTGGTCCGGGTCGACGTTCGGAGTGACGTGACCGACGTGACGAAGACCAGCGCGCTGCCGCCCGGTCTGATCTGGCACGAAGGATTCGTGCAGGCGCTCAACCAGCCGTCGGGTGCGCGGAAGATCCTGGCCGTCGCCGACCATCCGGTGCAGAAGGCGCCGGCCACCTTCTCGATCACCGCGCCGGCCGATCAGAACTCGGTTGCCAACGGCAAGCTTCTCAGTGTCCGGTCGAGCGGCGGTAACACGACCCGCGTGTTCCGCGAGCAGCGCAAGATCGCGCCGGAATTGTTCCAGATCGGGGTCGGGCCGTTCACCGTGCTCAACCGCAAGGGTCCGCACGGCCTGCCGCTGCGCTACGCCGTACCGACTGCGCAGTTGGCCGCGATCGAGCCGCAGCTGAAGTCGTTCGACACGTCGGTCCGGTTTCTGGAGGAGCGGCTCGGCCGGTTCCCGGGGACCGAGGCCGGGTCGTACATCACCCCGTTGGGTGGCGAGCTCGAGACGCAGGGCCTGACCATGATGACCGCGTCCCACATGACCAAGGAGGGGTTTGAGCAGAACGGCACCGACGGTGTCGTACTGCACGAGGTCGCGCACGAATGGTTCGGCAACTCCGTCTCGCCTCGCCGCTGGTCCGACGTCTGGCTGAACGAGGGCCACGCGGTCTTCTACGAAGGCGAGTACAGCGAGATCCGGTACGGCGCGAAGGTCGTCGACTCGGCGAAACACGCCTACGAGCAGCGCGGGAACGCGATTCTCGACAACGGGCCGATCGCTGCGCCCGACCCGGCGAAATGGACCGGTGACTCGGCCGAGATCCGGCCGTACGGCGATGCGGCGTACGCCGGGGGAGCGCTCGTGCTGTTCGCGCTCAAGCAGGAGGTCGGCGCCAAGACGTTCGACGCGATCGAGCGGACCTGGGTACGGCGGTACGCGAACTCGACCGCCGGGACCGAGGACTTCATCGCGCTGGCATCGTTGGTCGCGGGCAAGGACCTTGGCCCGTTCCTCCGGTCATGGCTGTACGGCAAGACCCTCCCCGCGATGCCGGGCTACCCGGACTGGAAGGTCGGCCCGGCCTAGGGTTCGCTGGTGAGGAGTGCGGCAAGAGCGCGAGCGAACCGGTCCGCGGAGACGGGACCGGCTGGACGTCCGTAGTACTCCTCGGCCAGGAAGAAGCCGATCATCGCGGACAGCATCACCTGGGCCGCCGCCTCGGGGTCGTCCTGCACGGCTTGGGTCGGCGCGAGGGAGAGTACCTCGGCCATTCCGGACTCGATGCTGGCCTCGAAGACGGTCGAGCGCAGCCGCTCGACCAGCTCCGGGTTCCGCCCGCGTTCCCACACCAGGATGTGGATGAGTGGACCGAGCTCGCGCAGAAAGTCCAAGTCGCCCCGGAGCCGCGTGGTGAGCACCTCGGTGGCGTTGCCGTCGGCCTCGTCGCGGGCCGGCGGCACGCGGTCGCGCGCTCGGGCGAGCTCCCGGTCGACGAGGGCGTCGACCAGCTCGGTCTTGTTCCGGAAGTGCCGGTAGAAGGCCCCGCTGCCGGCGGCGAGGCCGGCCGCGGCCTCGATCGCGGTCACCGGGACCGCGGCGACACCTCGCTCGGCGAACAGCGCGAGGGCCGCGTCGATGATCCGGTCGCGGGTGCCAGTAGCCACAGCGTAACTGTAGACGTAAGAACGCTCTTACATTACCGTCGGGTATGTCCCCGCCCCCGCCCTCAGGAGATGCCATGAAGCGTCTGCTCCTCAGCCTGACCCTGGCCACCGCCACCCTCACCGCGCCCCAAGCGACCACCGCAGCCTCCGCCGCGACCACCATCGCCGGGTGCTCGCTCGCGCCGACCGGCGGCACGGTCACCCGCAGCTTCTTTCCCGCCTCCACCCGCTCCTACAACCTGCGTGTCCCGGCCGGCCTGACCGGCAATGCGCCGCTCCTGCTCAGCCTGCACGGACTCGGCTCGGTGCCGTTCTTCCAGGAGCAGGCGACCGGCTGGAGCCAGACCGCCGACGCCGAGAAGTTCATCGTGGCCTACCCCGCCGGCGACCCGAACTGGAATCTCGCGGTGGGCTCGCCCGATGTGCGGTTCCTCCGTGACGTCGTCGCCCGGATCGCCGCCGAGTCCTGCGTGGACCGCTCCCGCGTGTACGTCGAGGGTGGCTCACTCGGCTCGTGGATGAGTCAGCGGGCCGCGTGCGACGCCGCCGGTACCTTCGCCGCGGCCGCGGGATTCATGGGCGGGTCGCCGAACACCTTCGGCGGATGCCGACCCACTCGGCCGATCGCGGTCGCGCTCTTCCACGGCGAGAGCGACCCGCTGATCCCGGTCGCGGAGGGTCGCCGTACCCGGGATGAGTGGGTCGCGCGGAACAAGTGTTCGCCGGTGCCCGTGACTGAGCCGGTCACTGACGGTGCTGCCCAGACCTACCGAGGTTGTGCGGCCGGCGTCACGGTCAGCTGGCGGTCGTACCAGGGCCTCGGTCACGCGTACCCGACCGGCACGGCCGGTGCGGACTTCCGCGAGCGCGCGTGGCGTTTCCTGTCCGCGCACCGGCTGCCGTGATGAAGCGGGTATTGCTTGCCCTCGTTGCGCTGCTGGTCTGCGCCACCACGACAACCGTTCCCGCACGGGGCGGAACGGCTGTCCTGCCACCGACGATCCCGGCGGTGCGTGAGTGGGCTCCCGGAGGTGTCGGTTACACCTTCACCAGTAGCAGCAAGGTGGTCGCGCCCTCGGCACTGGCCGGTCCGGCTCGGCTGCTGGCTGAGGATCTTGGCAAGGTGCTGAACCGGCCGGTCGGCTACGTCGTCGGCGGCCCGGCGGCACCGGGCGACATCGAGTTGCGGCTGGGTACGGCGTCCGGCGGTCCCGAAGGCTATGTGCTGCAGATCGGGCCGGTGCTTGGCGTCGAGGGTGCGGTGGCCGGGGTTCGGCTCGGGACCCGGTCGGTGGTCCAGTTGCTCCGCCAGCAGACCCGCCTGTCGGGCGGCCAGGTGCGCGACTGGCCGACGTACCAGGAGCGGGGTTTCATGGTCGACCTCGGCCGGAAGTACCTGAGTCTGGACTGGCTGCGCAGTCAGATCCGCGAGATGGCCTATCTCAAGCTGAACTACCTGCATCTCCATCTGTCCGACGAGCACGGGTTCCGGCTGGAGAGCGCAACCCATCCGGAGATCACCGCCGAGCAGCACTACAGCAACCAGGAGATCCGGGAGCTGATCGCGTACGCCGGTCGCTACGGCATCCAGGTCGTCCCCGAGCTCGACTTCCCGGGGCACATGCAGACGATCCTGGCCGCTCATCCCGAACTGAAGCTGGTCAACGTGAAGGGGCAGGTGCAGCACGGGAACATCGACCTGTCGCAGCCGGCGGCGTACGAGCTGATGCGTGACCTGATCACCGAGTTCCTGCCGCTTTTTCCCAGCCGGTACTGGCATATCGGCGCGGATGAGTACGTCGAGAACTTCGCTGAGTATCCGCAGCTCGAGCGGTATGCCAAGCAGCACTACGGTACGGCGGCCACCGGTCAGGACGCCTATCTCGGCTTCGTGAACTGGGCCGACGGGATCGTCCGGGCGGCCGGCAAGACCACGCGGATGTGGAACGACGGCCTTGTCCGGACCGGTGGCACGCTGACGGTGAACTCGGCCATCGTCGTCGAGCATTGGTCGATGAGCGGCCTGACGCCGTGGGTCGGCCCGGCGTGGCGCCCGGCCGAACTCGTTGCCGCAGGCCACAAGGTGATGAACGCTTCGATCACGCCGACGTACTACACCGTGGGTGGGCTCGGCGCCCTGCTTAACACCGCGCCGGCGGTCATGTACGACACCTGGGATCCCGGCTTGTTCGTCGATGGGAGCAGGCTGGCTGACAGCCTTGGCGCCAAGCTGCACCTGTGGTGCGATCAGCCTGATCGGCAGAACGAGCAACAGTTGGCCGCCGAGGTGTATCCGCGGCTGCGGGTGATGGCTCAGCACACGTGGCGAAGTCCCGCGCCGCCGTTCTACACCCAGTTCGCGGGGCGGATGACTGCTGTTGGCCCGGCCCCGAGCTCTTGACGCTGGGAAAGGCTAAGTGATTTAGTCACTTTGTGACTTACTCAGCGTCTGAGGCACCGCCCAGCCTGTCCGACCGGTTGACCGAGTCGATTCTCGGCATCATCCGGGACGGCGGGCTGGGTCCTGGTGATGCCATCCCGTCGGCGCGCGAACTCGCGAAACGCTTCGCGATCACCACGCCGACCGTCCGGGAGGCGCTGCGGAAGCTGGAGGCGACCGGTGCGGTCGAGTTCCGGCACGGTTCCGGGACGTACGTCGGCCCGACCATCAATCACGTGGTCCTGGCCAACCCGCACCGGCCGCCGATCACCAAGGACTCGGTCCTGCAGCTGATCAGCGCCCGCCTGGTCCTGGAGCCGGCCATCGCCGCCCAGTCAGCGGTTGCACGCCAGCCGGAGAACCTCGAGCGCCTCGAAGCAGCCGTCACGAACGCCCTCGTCCCGCCGGGCGGCCCGTCGTTCGCCCTGAACTTCCACATCGAGCTAGCCGCCGCCTCCGGCAACCCGCTCCTGCAGGAGGTCCTCGCCTCCCTGCTGAAGGTGCGAGTCCGCGAGCAACAGCAGATCCGCTCCCTGTACGACAACCGCACCCAGGACCACGAGGAGCACGTCGCAATCCTGGACGCCGTCCGCGCCGGCGACCCCGCCCGAGCCGAGCGCCTAACCCGCGAGCACCTGGACAACATCCGCATCGCAGTAGAAGCCGCAGTCGTCGACTCCGCGCCCACCGCGGGAGGCTCCGATGCGGCTCGGTGAGATGACGACTGATGAGGCGGCTGCGGCTGTTCGGACGGCGCCGTTGGTGATCATCCCGGTGGGTGCGCAGGAGCAGCATGGTGGTGGGATGGCGATGTCCACCGACACAGTGCGTGCGGTCGGAGTCGCCGACCGCGTGGCTGAGCGGTTGGCCGGGCGGGCGGTCGTGGCACCCGTCGTACCGTATGGCGTTTCGCCGCATCATCTGGCGTTCGCCGGCACGATGTCGTTGTCACCGGCAACCTTCATGCAGGTGGTGCGGGATCTGATCACCAGCCTGCGATCGCACGGCTGGCAACAGTTTCTGGTGGTGACCGGGCACGGCGGCAACAACGCTGCGCTCTCAGTACTGGCACAAGAGTATTTGCGCGAAGACCTCACCTTCACCTGGACCCCGGTCACCGAAGTAGTGGCCGACCTGATCACCGGTGTCAGCGAGGTGCACGGTCACGCTGGGGAGGCCGAAACCGCGCAGATGCTGTACCTGGCCCCGGAACTCGTCCAGGCCGACCGCCTGGAACCGGGCGCCACCACGCTCGACGAGCTCTCCGTCCCGGCCCGATTGTCCCGTCGTGGCCGGGGGCCGCGACTGTCCGTCGGGTTCGACGACTACCACAAGCGTGGCGTCCTGGGTGACCCCCGAACCGCCACTGCCGACACCGGCCGCCTCCTCGTCGAGACCGCCGCCGACCGCATCGCCGCCTTCGCCGACGAACTCCTCTCGGCCTGACCCCCGCCGTACCACCCCTGCCTGAGGAGGCACCCCGATGACTGACGCATGCCCGAAAACGCGCGGTACCGAATGGCACCGGCGCCTCGGCGCCGTCCTGGTGGCGGCCGGCCTGGTGACCGCCGCCACCACGTTGCCCACGGCAACTGCCTCGACCACTGCCCGTACGGCGGGCTGTGGCAAGGCCGCGGCCACCGGTGACTACACTGTGCAGAGCGGCGGCCTGAACCGGACGTACCGGCTGCATGTGCCGGACAACTACAAGGCCACCAAGAGCTACCCGCTCATCCTCGTGTTCCACGGCCGGGGCAAGACCGGCGCGCAGACCGAGGCGTTCTCGGACCTGTCCAAGCTGGACGCGGTCGTTGCCTACCCCAACGGGGTGATCGGTGACGAGAACAAGCAGGCGTGGCAAGGAGCGCCGTACGCCGCCAAAGGTGTGGACGACGTGAAGTTCACTTCCGACCTACTCGACCAGCTGGAAGCCAACTACTGCGTCGATACCCGGACCGTCTACGCGACCGGCAAATCCAACGGCGCCGGCTTCACCGGCATCCTGGCTTGCAAGCTGGCCGACCGGTTCGCGGCGATCGCGCCGGTCGACGGCGCGTTCTACATCGAAGGCGGTCGCTGCGCCCCGAGCCGGCCGGTCCCCGTGCTCGACATCCACGGCACCGGCGACACCACGATCCCGTACGGCGGCGACGGTCAGCGCGATCTTCCCGACGTACAGACGTGGGTGCGGGACTGGTCGGTGCGCAACCACTGCGAGCAGAACCCGCGGGAATCTCAGGTCGGCGACGATGTCCTCAAGTTCACGTACAAGGGCTGCGACGCGGATGTCGTGCATGTCGCCGTCACGGATGGTGGACACAGCTGGCCGGGTTCGGACGCGGCGTCGGGTCCGGGCTATGTCACGCAGACCTTCGAGGCGCACGAGCTGATCGGTAAGTTCTTCAAGGAGCACAGGCGATGAGCACCGCAACCGATACGAAGGAGCTGCCACGCCTGGTCCGGGCGATGGCCGTCATCGAGCGGGCCGGCAACGCGCTGCCGCATCCGTTCTGGCTGTTCTGGATCCTGTCCGGGATCCTCGCCGTGGTGAGCGCGATCCTGGCCGCGCTGGACGTGTCGGTCGTCTCGCCGAAGGACGGTAAGACGGTCGCGGTCCAGAACCTGCTGTCCGGCGACGGCCTCCAGATGGCCGTGTCCACAGCGATCTCGAACTTCGCCGAGTTCCCGCCGATGGCAACCATCGTGGTCGTCATCATGGGTGTCGCGCTGGCCGAGCGGACCGGGTTCCTGCAGTCGCTGATGAAGGTCAGCGTCTCGCGGGTACCGACCTCGATGGTGGTCTTCGCGGTCGCCTTCGCCGGCACGATGGCGCATGTCGCGTCCGCGGCGGCGTACATCATCCTGGTCCCGCTCGGCGGGCTCGCGTTCCGCGCGGTCGGGAAGTCGCCGATCCTCGGCATCGTGGTCGCCTACACCGCGATCGCCTCCGGGTACGACGCCAGTCCGATCCCGACGCCGAACGATGCGATCTTCGCCGGGATCACCGAAGCCGCGGCCAAGACGGTCGACCCGAACGCCTCGATCTCGCCGTTGTCGAACTGGTTCTTCAATATCGCGTCGTCGGTACTGCTCGCGCTCGTCATCACGCTCGTCACCAAGCTGGTGCTGAGCAAACGGGACGACCTGGAGGCCGATCCGGACGCCCCTGGTGACGACCCGGACGCGCTGACATTGTCGGCCCGCGAGAAGACTGGGTTGCTGCGGGCAACCATCGTGTTCGGACTCGCCGCGGTCGCGATCGTCGCCGTACTGGTGCCGCACAACTCGCCGTTGCGTGGCGAGAACGGCAGCATCGTCGATTCGCCGTTCCTGGACGGGATCGCGATGGTCGTCGCGGTGCTGTTCGGACTGGTCGGCATCACGTACGGCGTCACTGTCGGCGCGATCGAGCGGGCGGCCGACGTACCGAAGTTGATGGCCGAGGGCATCAAACAGATGGCGCCGGTGCTGGTGCTGTTCTTCGCGATCGCGCAGTTCCTGGCCTACTTCAGCTGGAGCCGGATCGGCGACCTGCTGTCGGCCGAATCGGCCCGCTGGCTGGGTGATCTCGGAGCGCCGACGATCGTGATCTTCCTCGGCATCCTGGTGTTGCTGACGTTGATCAACATCCTCGTCACGAGCGGTTCGGCGATGTGGTCGCTGACCGCGCCGATCCTGGTCCCGATGATGATGCTGCTGGACGTGCCGGCCGAGACGACCCAGGCGCTCTTCCGGATCGCCGACTCGGGCTCGACCGCGATCACCCCGATGAGCCCGTACTTCGTGATGGCACTGGGCTTCCTGCAGCGCTATCGCAAGAACGCCGGCGTCGGCACCCTGGCGTCGTACACGGTGCCTTTGGCGCTCGCGATGACGGTCGCCTGGACACTGCTCTTCCTCGCCTGGTGGGCGCTCGGGATCCCGCTCGGCCCGGGCGCGCCGGTCAGGTGAGGGTGACCCCGGCAGCACGCAGGTCGCTCAGGGCTTGTTCCGTGCTGCCGGGCGCCACACCAGCGGTCAGGCCGGTGATGACCGTCGTACCGAAGCCTTCGACGCGGGCGTCCAGCGCGGTCGCCCGCACGCAGTAGTCAGTGGCGATCCCGCACACGTCGACGTCGGTGACACCGCGCTCGCGCAACCACTCGGCAAGCCCGCGCCCGCCCTCGTGGGACTTGCCCTCGAAGCCCGAGTAAGCGGCCGCGTACTCACCTTTGTCGAAGATTGCGTCGAACGGTTGCGGGTCCAGGTTCGGGTGGAAGCTCACCCCGTCCGTCCCGGCCACACAGTGCCGCGGCCAGGAGTTCACGAAATCGGGCTCGTCGGAGAAGTGGTCACCCGGGTCGATGTGGTGGTCCCGGGTGGCCACGACGTACTGGTAGTGGCGCTCGTCCGGCTCGGCCTCGTGCCACTTGTGCAACAGCTCGCCGATCTGGAAGGCAACATTCGCGCCCCCGCTGACGGCCAGGCTTCCGCCCTCGCAGAAGTCGTTCTGCACGTCCACCACGATCAGTGCCCGAGTCATGTCCCCAAGGTACAGCCGGTTACTGCTGGAGTAGCGCACCTCCGGTGACACGGATGATCTCGCCCTGGATCGCAGGCGTCCGCGGCGAGGTCAGGAACAGGATCGTGTCAGCCACCTCGGTCGTGTGCGGCAGCCGCCGCGCACTGAAGGCCTTGGCGATCTCGTCGGTCGCCTCCTGCGGAATCACCCGGTGCTTGCCGTCCTCGAGCGTGATCCCCGGCATCACCACATTGACCAGTACGCCGTCCGCGCCCAGGTCGTAACTCAGGGCAGTCATGAATCCGTGCAGCCCGGCCTTGGCAGCGCCGTACGGCCAGGAACCCGGCAGCGGCCGCAGGGTGACGTCGGTCGACACCAGGACCAGCCGCCCGGCGGCCGACCGCCGCAACGCCGGCGCGACCTGCTGCACAAACCGGAAGTTGCCTTCAAGGTTCGCCCGCAGCACCTCGGTCCACCAGTCCTCAGGCGCATCCTCGATCTTCTCCGGCCGCCCGTGGAAGCCGAGCTTGCCCCAGTTGACCGCGTTCGCCACGGCCACATCCAGCCCACCCCAACGCTCGATCACCGCCGCCACCGCAGCCTCGATCGACCCCGCAGCATTCAAATCCATCGGTACGGCGAACCCCTGTCCACCGGCCGCCTCGATCTCCGCGACGACCTCGGCGGCCGCCTCCTTCCGCGACCCGTAGGTGATCGCGACCCGAGCCCCCTCCCGCCCGTACCCGATCGCCGCACCCCGCCCGATCCCGGACGACCCGCCCGTGACGAGTACCGCGGCGTCCTTCAGTCCCAGTTCCATGACTCGCTCCTGTGAGATAGTTAGCCGACTACATGAAGAACTTAGCCGACTAATTATTCCGGGACAAGCAGCGCGACACGAAAGTCTCCTGCGACCCGTAGAAACTTCGGCGCGCCTCTGTAAGGGTTTTCCACGAGCACCCAGCACCGTCGACTCTTGCCCGCCCCAGTCGAAAGGCGCGACCCTCATGCACGAGAAGGAAGAGCAGGCTCCGGCCAGATTCACCCGTCGCAACGTCCTCACGGCCTCCGCGAGCGCCGCCGCCGCGCTCGGCGCGGCCGGACTGCCGGTGCTGGCCACCGGAACTCCGGCGTTCGCCACCGGCGGCGACCATGGCCACGGTGGTGGCCTGCGGGCCGAGCCACTGATCCCGTCCGGTAACCGCGGGATCATCCTGTACAGCGTCCGCGACCGGATCGGCGCGGCGCCGGACAACACCGGCGTGCCGTACGGATTCGAGCGGGTGCTGGCCCGGCTGGCCGAGATCGGCTATAAGGAGGTCGAGTTCGCCGGTTACACCCAGAACATCGCGATCCTGGGCCGGCAGATCACGCCCAAGGAGATCCGCAAGATCCTGGACGACAACGGCCTGATCGCCAACGGTACCCATACCCAGATCAACCCGGGCACGTTCGAGCAGCAGATGGACATCGCCCAGGAGCTGGGCATGAAGCACATCGGCACCGGCGGCGACCCCACGAACAGCGCGTACAAAGCCGACTGGGACGCCGCCGCCGACGTCTGGAACGAGCTGGGCCGCCGCGCCAAGGCGCGCGGCCTGCGGCTGTACACCCACAATCACCATGAGGCCTACGACTTCCTGCTGGACACCGGCCCCTTGGACGCGGCAGGCAAGCCGACCCGGTCGTCCGGGCTGCGCCGGCTGGAGTACTTCTTCGACCAGGCCGACCCTCGCTACGTGTTCTTCGAGATGGACATCTACTGGGCGTACGTGGCCCGGTTCAAGCACACGACGTACACCGACTGGCGAGGCAATCAGCAGACCGACCTGTTCGACCCGATCCTGACCGTCGCCCCGCGCACCACCCGGTTCCCGCTGTTCCACGCCAAGGACGGCGACCGCAACCCGTCCGTTCCCGACGGGCACGACATGGTCCCGCTCGGCGACGGCGACATCAACTTCCAGCAGTTCTTCCAGACCATCGGCGCGCCGCACCTCCACCACGCGAACTGGGAGCACGACAACGCTTCCGGCGGTACGGCGATTCCGGCGCAATCGCTGAACTTCGCCGCATCCAGCTACACCAACATGTCCGAGCTCACCATCTATCGCCGCTGACCGGTTCCGCCAAGTCTCGCGCTCGGTCGATGTCAAAAGCTGCAATTCGTCCAAAGCCTCTGCTGTGAGCGCTCGACATCCGGCACGATTGGCCGGTTACTGACGAGCGCTGGGGGGATCTGGGCAATGAGCGGCGAGAAGCTGCGTTTGGCAGAGGTCGACGGTGTACCGGTGTATTGGTTGCCCGGTCCCGGCACTCTCCAAGCCAGTCTGTGGTTCAGGGCCGGGATGGTGGACGAGCAGCTCCCAGCACACGGTTGGCTGCACCTGCTGGAGCATCTGGCTCTGCATGGGCGGCATTCGATCCGGACGCCGGTCAACGGTCATGTCAGCTTGCTGCACACCTCGTTCGACGTTGAGGGTGAGCCTGATGAGGTGGTCGCGCACCTGCGCGACCTGTGCCGTTGGTTGAGTGAGCCGGTCTTCTCCGATCTCGACCACGAGCGCCGCGTTCTGCGGGCCGAGAGCTCCCGGCGCGGCGGCAACCCGGTCGGCAGCCATCTGCTCTGGCGGTACGGCGCGCGCGGAGCGGGGCTCGCCGAGTACGACGAGTTCGGCCTCTACACCGCCGAGCCGGAGGGGCTGCGTGAGCTCGCAGCGCGTGCGTATGCCCAGGGCAACGCCGTACTCGCCCTGTCGGGGCCACCGCCCGCCGGGCTCGAACTGCCGCTGCGCCCGGGCCCTCGGATGATTCCCGCTCGCTCGGTCCAGTGCGACCAACCGCTGCCCGGCGGCTTCGCAGGCCGGCCCGCTGCGATCGCCCTGTCCGGGACGGCTGCCCGGTCGACAGCGGCCGGTGCGATGCTGCGAGCCTTCGAACGAGGCCTGCAGGGCGGACTTCGGCACGACTCCGGAGTCGGCTACAGCGCCTGGTCGTCGTACGAGCTGGTCGATGCCGACCGGGCGATGCTGACGGTCGGGATGGATGTGATCCCGGAGGCACTGCGGTCCGCGGTCAGCGAATCCATCGCCGTACTGCGGAGGCTGCGCGACCGCGGGCCCGATCCGGTCGAACTGCGAGACGACCTCGCTGCCCAGATCCGCCAGTTCGGCACCCGGCCCGCTCATCAGTGGCTCCCCATCCTGGCCGCTCGAGATGCGCTGCTCGGGACACCAGTGACGAACAGTGTTGAGGAATTGGCAGCCGAGACGGATGCGGTGACCGTGGCGCAGGTGCGCGGAGTCGCAGTGTCGGTGTGGCGCGATCTGCTCGTGTCGGTCGATCCGGACGGTGGCGGCGATCCGCAACTGACCTGGCTGGGAAGTCCACCGGATGTGGTCAAGCCGTTGGACGGACGCCGGTTCCGGCCGATCCACCCGGAGTCGAAGGGCGCGCTGACGGTTGGCACCACCGGCGTGCACCGGGAGGCGGCCGACGGGCGGGTGTCCGCTGCGTACAACGACATTGCGGGCATGGTCAGGTACCCGGACGGTGGCCGGCAGCTGATCCGGCACGACGGCTATCAAGTGCAGGTCGAGCCGACGTTGTGGCATCACGGTTCGCAGGCCGTTGCGCTGCTCGACTCAGCGGTCCCGTCCGCGCTGCACATTCGGCTGCCGGAACGGCCGAAGGACCAGATTCCGCATGTCAAGGTCCGCCGGATCGACAAGGTCCGGTACTGGCTCGACCAACCGGTCGTCTGGGTCCCGTTCGTGGTGCTTCTCATCCTGGCCGTGGTGCTGACCGTCGCACCGGACGAGATCGCGTCCCTGGCCAAACGCGCCATACCGATCGGTCTCGCCATCGGGGCGGTCACCTTCTTCAGACAACTCAGGAGCAAGAAGTGAAGCTCAGACGCCGCCGCGCCTCGTCGGTGCCCGCGATCGACCCCTGCATGGGTGATCCGCTCGCCCGCTCGTTCTGCGACGCGTTGGCCCACCGCGACTGGCCGACCGCTCGCCAGATCCTGCTCGGCACCGAGCACCCGGACGACCGCTGCTTCCTGCTCGACGCCTGCGGATCCGTTGCCGACGTACAGGAGTGGATCGGCCCGATCGCTGCCGCTGACCCGCTGGCGCAACTGGTTCGCGGCTGCCATGCCACCGCATGGGCCTGGGATGCGCGGGGCGCGTACGGCGCGCAGTACACCCGGGCCGAGCAGTTCCAGCTCTTCTTCGAACGGCTCCGCCTTGCTGAGAGCTGCCTGTACGACGTGGTCGCGGCGAACCCGGATGAGGTCGCGGCCTGGGCCTTCCTGGTGCGGACCGCCCGCGGGCTGGAACTAGGCCTCGAAGATGGTGAGTTCCGGTTTCAGCAGGCGACCTCCCGGCACGCCACCAACCTCAAGGCACACGCGGAGTGGCTGCAGACCTGCTGCCAGAAGTGGAGCGGCAGCCACGCCCGGATGTTCCAGGTGGCCCGGTCCGCGGCCGGAGCGGCACCGGACGGCAACATGCTGCACGCGCTGATCCCGCTGGCCCATCTGGAGGTGATGATCGACCGCGAGGACGATGGCGCCTGGTTCTACATGAATCAACCCGAGGTTCGAGCGGAGCTCAGAATGGCCGCGGAGCGATCCGTTCTGCACCCGGCCGCCGAGCTGCGGCCCGGCTGGCCGCTGTACTTCAACACCTTTGCGATGGCCTTCGTCAATGCCGGCGACAAGCCCGCCGCCGCAGCCGTGTTCTCTCGGCTCGGAGATCAGGTCACCACCCATCCGTGGCAGTACGCCGGGGGCGACTCGACCAAGAATTTCCGCAAGGCTCGATCGACCGTCAGCTGACCAGCCTGCGCTGGCCCGGTCTGTCCGGTAGCGTCCCGCGCGGGGGATTCATTCAACTGCTTACTGGTGGGGGATTTGTGAACATCGATTTCGGGGCTGACCCGACGTTTTCGTGGTACGTCGTGCTGCTGTGCATCAGCGGGGTGGCGATGGTGGGTATGGCGCTGGTGAAGAACTCCGGGCAGTCGGACGGGGCGCGGATCCTCGGCGGCGTCGTGGGTGCGGCCTTCCTTGGGTACGGCGTTTTCCTGGGCTTCATGTCCGAGGGGGACAGCTACTGGATGTTCTTCCAGGCGTTCTTCCTGCCGGTGATCCTGGTAGTCAACTTCGTGCGTGGCGCGCTGGCGCGACGGTCGCAGGTCAAGCAGGACTGATGGGGTTGCGGGTGCTGCGGCACGCCGACTACCGGCGGGTGGAGTGGAAGAACGGGCGAGGGCTCACGTACGAGATGGCGCGGTCCGAGGTCGCGCAGTCCGACGTGGCGCGTCCCGAGGTGGCGGGATCCGAGGGTGCCGCCTTCGATGGTGCCGACTTCGACTGGCGGCTCAGCTTCGCTGCCGTCGAGCGGCCCGGACCGTTCTCCACGTTCCCCGGGGTTGATCGGATCATCACGCTGGCATCCGGCGCGCAGCTCACGCTGGAGATGGCGGACGGTGAGGTGCAGGTGCTGCGGCGCTTCGAGCCGTTCGCGTTTCCTGGTGAGGCCGAGGTCCGGGGTGTGCCGTCGGGGCCGACGATGAACCTCAATGTGATGACGCGGCGGGGTCGTGCTGCGGCGACGGTGGTCTGTCATCGGATCGCCGACCGGGCGCTGGTCGACCTTCGTGGTGCCGCCTTTCTGGTGGTGATGGACGGCATCGTGATGGTGAACGATGTCGTGCTCGCCCCGCGGGATGCGGTAGGCGAGTTGCCTGACCGGTTGACGGTCACTGGCAATGGAGTGGTGGCTGTCGTCAGCATCTCCTGAGGGCAGATGTGGTGGGTTCTCCGGGCAAGCTTCGCTGTGTGCTGGGCGATCGGAGTTAGCTTGGTTCCATGGTTCAACTCGTCACCGAAGGACCCGAGTACGACGCCTCTGTCGCGATCTGGAACGGGGCTGTCGACCATCGCCCGCAGGTGGTCGCGCTCTGTACGTCGACCGCCGACGTGCAGGAAGCCATCATCGTGGCGCGCGACCGGGGGCTGCCGTTGTCGGTTCGCGGTGGTGGTCATGACTGGGCCGGGCGGGCGCTTCGGGATGGCGGGCTGATCGTCGATCTGACCCGGATGCGTCAGGTCTCGATCGACGATGGGGTCGCGACCGTCGGCGGTGGTGCGACTGCTGCGGATGCCGCCGAGGCCGCGGATCGGCTGGGGCTTGCCGTGGCGACTGGGACGGTCGGCACGGTTGGGTTGCTGGGACTGACGCTTGGCGGCGGGTATGGGCCGCTCAGCGGGCGATTCGGGCTCGCGGCTGACAACCTGCTGGGTGCGGAAGTCGTGCTCGCCGACGGGAGCGCCGTACAGGCTGGTCCTGAACTGCTGTGGGCGTTGCGCGGTGGTGGCGGCAACTTTGGCGTGGTCACCTCTGCTCAGGTTGCCGTGCATCCGTTGGCCGAGGTGCTCGTCGGGTCCTTCGCGTTCCCGTATGACGAGGCTGAGCAGGTGTTCCGCGGGTACGGCGAACTTCTCGACTGTGGGCCGGATGAGCTCACATCGGTGATCGCGATTGTCGTCGGTCCCGACGGCAATCCGCTGGTCTCGGTGGCGCCGACGTGGTCGGGAGACCTTGCCGAGGGCAAGGATGTCCTCGACGGGTTTGCCGCACTGGGTACGCCGCTGAGTGCGGACGTGACGGTGAAGTCCCCGCTGGCGAAGTTGCGTGAGTTCGACGGTGCGTTCCCGGATGGGGTCCATTACGCGCTCCGCACTCGCAATGTCGCCGGCTTCACCCCCGAGGTGGTGTCGGCGCTGCTCGAGGCGTACGAGGCTCGCACGTCGCCCGGCACCTTCATCAACATCCATCATTTCCACGGCGCGGCCACCCGGGTGCCGATCAAGAGGTCGGCGTTCGGTCAGCGGGACTTCCACTTCATGGTCGAGTTCATCGAGGTCGGCGGCGACGGCAAGTGGTCGCGGGCGGCGAGCACCACGCTGGCGCCGTACTCGCTGCCTGGTGGTTACCCCAACCTCCTCGGTCCCGACGACAAGGAGCAGGCCGCGGCGGCGTACGGGCCGAACGCCAGCCGGCTGCTCCGGATCAAGCGCCGTCTCGACCCGCGGGGTGTGTTCAGCGCGACCCCGCTGCCGGCCGGTGTATCAGGCGATCTGGATGCCGACTCCGACTATTGAGCCGACCGTCGCCGGCGGCTTTGTCATGCATTCTTGAATTCACCAAACAAACGCTCTACGTCAACAATTCATGACATTGGGCTATTGCTCAATGCGCAGTGTGCGTGCTTGCATTCCGCCAGTAATCGGTCACTAATTTCCTGAGGGGGGAATCCGATGCCACGACTGTCTTTGCCCGCCCGCTTCGCAGCAAGTCTGTTGATGCTGGCGGGATTTCTCACCGTTGTTTCACCCGCGGAGGCCGCGGTCCCGGACCGGAAGGGCTGGGCACTCTGGAACCAGACCGCCGGCGCCGTGGTGCCGAGCGGCACCTGGCCGGCCGGTAGTTCCGTCGTCCCGATCTCACCCGGCCGCTACCAGGTCAAGCTGGTCGGCCAGGGCGCACCGCAAGGCGTCGTCCACGTGACAGCGATCAACAACTCGCCGCACTGGTGCCAGGCCGAGAACTGGGGCCAGTCCGGCCCCGACGAGATCATCAACATCCGCTGCTACCGGGCCGGTGGCGCACTCGATGTCTCGAGCTTCAGCGTCTTCTTCGTCCGCGCCTCCGGCGGTCCCGCACCCGGCCCATACGGGTACGTCGACTCGGCTCCGGGTGGCGGGATCATCAGCCAGTACAACTCGGTCGGTGCCGGCAACACGTCGACCAACCTCGGCGTCGGCCAGTACCAGGTCAGGTTCCCGGGCCTGGTGGCCGGCGGAACCCTCGACGGCAGCCTGCAGGCGACCGCGGTCAACCCGCAGCAAGGCGCCCGCTGCAAGATCCGCAACTGGGTCTCGACCGGCAGCGGTCAAGACGTCAACGTCCTCTGCTTCAACGCCGCCGGCGCTTTGCTGAACACGAGGTTCACCCTCACCTACCAGTACAAGGTCTCCCTGTACGGCGCCGCCATCCCACCCAAGTACTACGGCTACTTCCTCAACCAACCACCCGCCGGCCCGCCGTCCACCAACCTCAACTCGGTCCTCGGCCTAGGCGCCAACACCATCCTCCCCGCGGGCACTGGCCTCTCCCTGGTCACCTTCCCGCGCATCGCCTTCACCCAAAACACGGTCCAAGTCACCGCCTACGGCTCCAACTCCAACTTCTGCGGCCTCAACACCTTCTGGACCAACAGCACCTCAGGCCCAGACCTCATAGTCCGAGACGTCAACTGCTTCACCAACGCCGGCGCCCCCATCAACACCGGCTTCACCGTCAGCGCCAACTCCATCCTCTGAGAACACCGGGGCCCACACCGCGCATGTGTGGGCCCCGGGCTGCTCGTCAGAGGTCTTCCAGCGAGATCGAGGCGTGCGACTCCGGTGGGCATTCCGGACAATCGGGCTGGACGACTTTGTGATCGCGGAACCACAGGTAGGTGTCCCGGGCATGGCTCTCGGGGAGTGCGGCCAGCCGCAGTTGTTCGATCCTGGAGATGTCCACAGGGAGGGCCGCGATGCTGCTGCGGAGCGCGATCAGGTGGCAGTCGATCAGGGCATCGTCTGACATTCGCTGGAGCACTCGGTACTCCCAAACGCCATCGCGTCGTGCGCTGAAGAAGTTCTCGTCCGGATGGCGAGGCAACAGGACATGGGTGGCGTCCGCCTTGAGATGGGCGATGCTCGACTTGTACGACTTCGAGGTCAAGCCGCGGTCGAACGCCTCGGTCATGAGTCTGGCGAGCGTCGCTGTGGAGAC
Source organism: Kribbella sp. NPDC056951 (assembly GCF_042674205.1). Taxonomy (NCBI): domain Bacteria; kingdom Bacillati; phylum Actinomycetota; class Actinomycetes; order Propionibacteriales; family Kribbellaceae; genus Kribbella; species Kribbella sp. NPDC056951. Next base: position 263,066 of record NZ_JBHUQZ010000004.1, on the reverse strand, counting down.
AATCCGCACTGAAGAGATGCCGTACGGTCGGCGCCAGCCACCGCGTCGGAGCGAGAGTGAGGTTGACGGTTCGGTGCGGACAGGCCACTCGCCGTAAGTGTCGAGGTAGGCATAGTCGTAGCCGAGGTCCTCGAACTGCTCGATCAGCCAGGCTTTCTGGGCTGTCGAGGCGGTGGTCCACAGGTAGTAGAAGTCGAAGGTGCCGGGGCCCGGCCAGCCAGGAGGTCCACTGCGCGCACCAATTCGGCCACCGCCGAGGAGACTTGGCAGATTGTGAACGACGTCGGCCAGCAGGTGGATGCGCTCCGCGTCCGGTTCCTCGGAGCGTAGGCCTGCGGCGGCTTCGGCCCGGATCTCGATCACCGCCTGGTAGATCAACCCGGCGGCGACCCGCTGCTCCTCACGACGTAACTCGCGCCCGCGCATCGAGCCAGTGTGTCACTTGGTGCCGGTCCACACGATGCGGTTGGCGAAGGTGCCTCGGTCGGCAGCCTTTTGGTGGCGGAGGTTATCGAGATCGGGCTGGGTGAGGTTGAGGTCGGCGGCGAGGGCGTAGACGACTTCGAGGATGTCGGCGAGTTCTTCGGGGGCGTCTTCGTCGGTGGCGGCGAGGAACTCGGTGACTTCTTCGGTGAGTTTGGTGCGGAGGCGGTTGCGGTACTCGGCGGGGTCGGCGGTGTAGTAGGTGGGGGTTTCGCCGTGGGCGCGGATGAGCTCGGGGATGCGGTCGCGGACGAGCTTGCTGGTGTTGGTCACCGGGCAAGCATGCCGGGCGTCACGGACAGTCTGGGCGGACCGCCAACACTCACCAACCTCGGTGGTGGTTGGGTCGCCACGCTCAGGTGGTGGTCGGAAAGCACGGTTGGAGGGGGTTAGTGAGTGGGGGCGGTCCGGGGTCAGCCCAGGCCGGCGGCTTTGAGGAGGAGGTCTCGGACGGCGGTGGCTGGGATTGGGCCTTCGCCGACCAAATCGGGGTCGGTGCTGAGGAAGACGGGGCCGTCTTCGGGGTTCGCGGGGAGGCGGCCGTGGGAGCCTCGGACTATGGAGGGGTCCAGGGGGACTACCTGCATGGTGTAGCGGAAGCCGAGTTTCTTGCGGAGGAGGTAGGAGGCGGCTCGGGGTTTGACCAGGGGGTCGGTGGGGTCGAAGAAGAGTTCGGCGGGGTCGTAGCCGGGTTTGCGGTGGATTTCTACCGCTCTCGCGAAGTCGGGGGCGTTGGCGTCGTCGAGCCAGTAGTAGTAGGTGAACCAGGAGTCGGGTTCGGCGACGGCGACCAGTTCGCCGGACCGTTCGTGGTCCAGGCCGTGGCGTTTCTTGCCTTCGGCATCCAGTACGTCGGCCACCCCAGGCAGCCCGGTGAGCAGTTTCGCGACGTGGTCGACGTCGGCCGGGTCGCGCACGTACACGTGGGCGATCTGGTGATCGGCAACCGCGAAGGCACGTGACGCCCACGGGTCGAGGTACTCCATCCCGTCCTGCGTGTGCACCTCCAGCAACCCTTCGCGACGAAGCAGGCGGTTCACGTCGACCGGCCGACTGACATCGGTGATCCCGTACTCCGAAACCACGACGACCGTCGCATCACGCGCAACCGCATCATCGAGCAACGGCGCCAGTACGGCGTCCAGTTCGATCGCGGCCCGCGTTGCCTCGACCGACGAAGCGCCGTACCGCTGCAGGTCGTAATCCAGATGTGGCACATAAGTCAGCAACAGATCCGGCGAATCCGACGCGAGGATGTCTCGGGCCGCATCAACGATCCACTGACTGGATTTGATGCTCGCGGTCGGTCCCCAGTAGTTGAACAACGGGAAGTCGCCCAGCTTGTCCACCAATCGATCGTGCAAAGGTACCGGCCGGGTGTAGCAGTCCGGCGCCTTCCGCCCGTCGGCGTAGTAGATCGGCCGCGGTGTCACCAGCAGGTCGGTCTCCGCACCCATCGCGTACCACCAGCAGACGTTCGCGACCTTGTACGACGGATTGCTCCGGCGGGCGATGTCCCAAACCTTCTCGCCCTGGATGAGCCGGTTGTGCTGCCGCCACAGGAACACCTCGCCGAGATCCCGGAAGTACCAACCGTTCCCGACAATTCCATGCGAGGACGGCAATGAGCCCGTCAGGAACGTCGCCTGCGCCGAACACGTCACCGCCGGCAGTACCGTCTCCAGATTCCTTGTCAACGGCAACGACCGCAGCCGCGGCATCTTCCGCAGCAACCGCGGAGTCAGTCCGACCACGTTGATGACAACCACCTGCCGCGTCACAAGGCCTCCAAACCAAGTCCGGTGATGCGCGAACGCAACCAATCCAGCTCACCGGCGATCCCCTCGGCAAGCTCGGCCGTATCGCGCGGCGATGACGGCAGCACCGACCAGGTGTATGTCTCCGACTCCAGGTGCAGCGTCCGCGGATGCGCCCCACCCACCAACTGAGCGAGCGACTCCTCCAGCACGTCGGTCGTGCTGCTCAAAGGCGGTCGCGGCGCCGCATGCACCGGCACGTGGAAATGCACCCGCCAAGCATCAGAACCTTCCAGCTGATCAAGCGCATCCAGGTTGTCGATCCCACCACCACCCCGCTCCCGCGTCTGATGCAGGAACTTCGGTTCGGCGAACTCCGCCAGCAACCGCCGCGCCTCCGCATCACCCGGATCCGCCACATGCAGAGCCGCCGACACCTGACTCTTCACCACCGGCACGCCAGCCCGATCCAGCGATGCGAACGCCGACTCCGGTTCCTCGAACTGCACCGCGAGATGACACGTGTCGAGACACAACCCGATCCGCCCGCCCGCGCCGTACGGGCTGAGCCACTCGGCACCCTGCGGCACCAGCTCGATCACGCATCCGGGCTCAGGTTCGAACGCGACCCGGATCCGCCGCCCGGTCGACTCCTCGGTGTGCGCCAGGTGCATCTCGAGCCGACTCACCGCCGCCCGCGCCAGCGTGTCCTGCTCGACCGACCACGGCGACCGCCACGCCAGCGGCAGCGTCGAGATCGAGCCGTACGCCGCATCCTCGGGCAGCAACTGCGCCAGTACGTCGACCAGGTTGCGCGTGTAGTGGAGTCGTTCGGGCTGCGTCCAGTCCGGCAGATACACCTTCTTCCCGACGACCTCGTCGTGGAACCCGGCGTACGGGAAGCCGTTCAGCGTCACGACCTCCAGACCGTTGCGCAGCAACGCATGCCGCAGCCGATGCAGCGCGTCGGAAGAGTTCGCAAGCTGCTCGGCGAGCTCATGCGCGAGCCAGAGCCCAACCCCGAGAACCGGTACGTCGAGCTCCTTCCGCACCAGCGCCGAACAGCCGTCGAGCTGGGCGATCACGCCGGCGAGATCCTCGGCCGGGTGGACGTTCGTGCAGTACGCGAGGTGGACGAGTGAGCCGTCGGGATGCCGGAATCTCATGCGCGGGCTCCCCGCAGGATCGAGTTGCCCGCATACGTCTCGGCTGGTTCCGCCGAGCTCAGGTCGAGTCGGCCGGACTGGCCGTAGAAGGCGATCGGGTTCCGCCAGAGCACCTGGTCGACGTCGTCCTCGGTGAAACCAGCGGCGAGCATCGCCTGACCGGTCGCGTACGTGCGCAACGGATCGGAGCGACCCCAGTCGGCGGCCGAGTTCACCAGCATCCGCGCGGTGCCGAACCGCTGCAGGATCGCGACCATCCGGTCCGGGTCCATCTTGGTGTCCGGGTAGATCGAGAAGCCCATCCAGCACCCCGAGTTCGCGACCTCTTCGACCGTGACCTCGTTCAGGTGGTCGACGACGACGTACGACGCCTCGATCCCCGACTCGCGGACCACGTCGAGCGTCCGCGTCGTACCGGCCGCCTTGTCGCGGTGCGGGGTGTGCACGAGCGCGGGCAGGCCGAACCGGACGGCGAGCTCGAGTTGGTGGGCGAACACCTCGTCCTCGGCCGGTGTCATCGAGTCGTACCCGACCTCGCCGACCGCGACCACACCGTCCTTGGCCAGGTACCGCGGCAGCACCTCGAGGATTTCGCGGCAGCGCGGATCGTTCGCCTCTTTCGGGTTCAGCGCGATCGTGCAGTGGTGCTTGATCCCGTACTGCGAGGCGCGGAACGGTTCCCAGCCGATCAGCCCGTCGAAGTAGTCGACGAACGACGCGGCGCTGGTCCGCGGCTGACCGAGCCAGAAGGCCGGCTCGACCACCGCCTGGACGCCGTGCGCGGCCATCGCCGCGTAGTCGTCGGTGGTCCGGGACGTCATGTGGATATGCGGGTCGAAGATGCGCATCGGTCGAGTCACCCTTCGGTACGGTCGGTGAGGTACGGCGTGAGATCGGCGGGTACGGCGCGCCCGGCGGCCCTCCTCTCGGCGGCGAAGTCGCTCATCATCCGGAGCAGTTCGGCGTCCACCCGGTCCGGCAGGCCGTCGACCTCGGCCAGCGGGATTCCGGCGAACACGCATTTCAGCACCGCGTGCCGGAAACTTGCCATCGGCAACTTCTCGGTGGTGTACGGCGATCCGAGGGCGGCGGCGATGAGCCTTGGGTCGTTGGTGCGGAGAGCGTCATCGATGAGGTCGACACCCTGTGCGCTCATGGTGGCGGCGACCTCGTCCAGGGCGAGTGCCTTGAGGACAGCGCGTTTCTCGGCCGCGTCGCCGTACCGATAGATCTCGGTGATCTCCTCGGCGCTCGCGGTGCAGAGGAGGGCGGCGCGAGCGGCCTCGTCGGTGGTCCAGCCGTTGCCGAGCAGTTCGCGACCGACGATCCGGCCGACGGCCGGGAACACCTCGGCCAGCGGCTTGTCGCGGAGCTCGGAGATATCGACGGGGAGGTCGGCGGCCTTCATCGTTGGGCCTCCCGTAAGAAGTTGATCGAGTCGCGGGCGATCGTCGGCGCGGCGTGCGAGTGCCGGGGGAGTTCGACGGCGACGAGACCGGTGTACCCGACCTCGCGCAGCGCGTCGAACACCGGTGGGAAGTCGACCTCGCCGGTCCCGAACTCGAGGTGCTCGTGGATGCCCCGGACCATGTCGTCGATCTGCACATTCACCAGGTACGGCGCTCCGGTGCGGATGCAGTCGGGCGGTGTCTGCGGCTCGTTGCAGACGAGGTGTCCGATGTCGAGCGTCAGTCCGAGAGCGTCGTTGCCCACCTCGGCCTGGAGTTTGAGGAAACCGGCCAGGTCGTCGACCAGCATGCCGGGCTCCGGTTCGAACCCGAGCCGCACGCCGCGGTCGGCGGCGTACCCGGCGAGCTGTTCGCACCCCGCGACGAGTCGCTGCCAGCCGATGGTGGGCTCGACGTCGGACGGCAGAATGCCGGACCAGAACGAGACCGCCTCGGCCCCGAGGTCGGCGGAGATCTGAATCGCTCGCTGCAGAAGGTCGATCCGCCGTTCGGCGCCGTCGGTGTGCAGGAGCGTCGGTGCGTGCTTGCGGAACGGATCCAGCACGTACCGAGCCCCGGTCTCGATCACCACACTCAGCCGATGCCGCTCCAGCAACCGCCCAACCTCAGCAGTCCGCTCCCGCAACCACGGTTCGAACGGGTCGAGGTGGTTGTGATCCAGCGTCAACGCAACCCCGTCGTACCCAAGGTCTGCAATCACCCCCAACGCATCCGGCAACCGATGGTTGGCAAACCCGTTCGTCCCATAACCAAGCCTCATGTCGACGACACCTTCTTCGCCAACGCCTTCACCACCGGGAACGCCAACGCCAACCCAGCCCCCACCCAAGGCGCCCCCGCCCGAGCCACCCAAGCCGCCTGCAACGGCACCAACCCATGAATCCCAGCCCCCACCGCCCGGCGCACATGAGCCGCATCCGGCTCCCGAGCCGCCGCCAACTGAGCCGGCACCACCCCCCGCGCAAACCACCCCGCCAGCGCAGCCGCAACACCCCACCCGACACCGGACTGGCGTGGTGACGAGACGATCGCACCCCGCCCGGGGGTGGCGTGAGGTGGTGGAGAGACGAGGGCAGCCGCGATAACCCGCCCGAGCGCGGTGAGGGGGCGGGTGCCCCTCCCCTCCGTACCCCGTTGTGGGGTGGAGACGGCGAGGGCGAGGGCGGCAGTCGTGGCGAGGCTGGCTCGGGCGGGCGTCGGCGTACCGCCGTGGACTTCGCCTCGGGAGAGGGTGGTGACGGCGAGGATGTGGGTGCCTACGGCGAGGGCGGGGGCCAGGGCGCGACGGCGCTTGGGACCGGCACCTACCAGTACGTCGAGGGCTCGGGCCGAGGCCATCACCGCGGGACCGGCCAGCGTGTTTTTCGCGTACACGTCGTACGCCCACGCGGTGGCGGCCAACGCAGTTGAGGTGGCGAGGGTGGACTTGCCGCCGCTGAGGGCGGACAGTGCGAGTCCGCCCGCGGTGAGCCCGGCCGCGAGGTTGAAAGCGGTCTGCGCAGGCACCCGCCCCGACGGGATCGGCCGCTCAGGGCGCTCGACGGCATCGAGTTCTCGGTCGGCCCAGTCGTTCAGCGCCATCCCGGCCCAGTAGATGCAGATCGACGAAGCCGACAACCCAACAGCCCGCCCAACCCGCAGATCACCAGCCGCCGCAGCCCCCGCCAACACATCCCCAGGCACAGTCAACCCGGCCGGCGCCCGCACCAACTCCACCAACGCCCTCAACATGCGCACCCCCGCCGTACGCCGAGCGCCCCGCCCACCACATGAACCCCGCGCCGTCCGCAACCCGGTACCGCCCCACCCGCCGCTGAACCCTCCGTGCCCCCGCGAGTGAAGCCACCGTGCACCCGCGACCGAAGCCACCGTGCTCCCGCGAGTGAAGCCAGTGTGCGAGTGGGGGTTGTGTGCGGTCGAGTGAAAGGAGTGTGCTGCTGGAAATCGATATCTGGCGGCACGGTCCTCACAGTCGGGTGGGCGCAGAGTGGCGCCACTCGCGGCGCCGGAACTACGCCGGCTCGGCGTGGTGCGTCGCGCTGGGTGATGGGCGACCGAAGCCACCGTGCCCCCGCGACTGAACCCACCGTGCGAGTGTGAGTTCCCTGCCATCGAGTGGATGGAGTGTGTCGCCGGGAATCGATATCCGGCAGCAGGCTTGTCACATTCGCGTTGTTGCACGGTGGCGCCACTGGGCGGGTCATGACTGGACCCAGCGCACGAGGGCGTCGTACTGGGTGGTGAGGGAGTGTTCCGTTGAGTCGACCGGGTCCTTGAAGTAGAAGCCTAGGAAGGGCATCGGGCCGACGTGACCGCGCTCCAGAGCCAGAGCCGACAGCCGGGCCAGGTCCAGGACTAGGGGAGCGGCCAGAGCGGAGTCGCAGCCTTGCCAGGTGAACTGCAAGGTCATGCGGACACCGAGGAAACCAGAGAACAGGATGTGGTCCCAGGCGGTCTTCCAGTCGCCCAACGGGTCCACGTAGTCGATGTGCACCTGGCCGACAACGTCCGGCCCGAGCATGTCGGCGAGACCGCGTTCCTTCGACACGTTCTTCGACTCGGCGGCAAGCGGATCGGCCAGCGTGGCTCCGTCACCACCGCCGAGCAGGTTGGTTCCGGACCACGCGTGGACCGGCAGAGCACGAGCGGTGAACATCGGCGCGAGCACACTCTTCACCAGCGTCTCGCCGGTCTTCGCGTCCTGCCCACCGAACGGCAGTCCACGCTCAACAGCCCAGTCCCGGATCACCTGCGGCCGGATCGACGTCGACGGCGTGAAGTCGACGAACGACGCCCCCGCATCGAACGCGGCCAGCGCCGCCACACAACTCCCCGGCAGCGGGTTCCCGTCCTGAAGCGCCGACCGCAACGCCGCCAGGTCGTCGTACAAGACGTCGTACGGCGGCTCCGTCGACGCCACGTTGATCGCGACGACCTGGTCGAGGTCGTGGCGCGAACGAAACGCCCGGATATCCGACGCCATCAGCGAGATCTGCTCAGCTTGGTTGGCGGCGGACGGGAGGACCACCAGGTTCCTCTCGGCCGCGGCCAGTTCCGCCGCGATCAGCCCGTCGAGCCCGGGCGGGAGCACCCCACCGGCGACGAGGCGCTCGACTTGTTTGGCGAGCGGGGTGTCGGTGACGTCGTGACCACCGAAGACCAGGCTCTCGATCGGCACCAGCCCGGCACCGCTGAAGGCAGGCCCGGCCGTCACCACCCCAGCCGGAGGCGCGCCGTGGGCGAGCGCAGCCGCGCCGGCCACGGTCGTCGTCGCGACCGACCCCCGGGCTCCGAACAACCAGACACCAACGCGTGGACGCATGGAAGCTCCTCACGCCACGAATGGTGATGGACGGCGGACTATCCGTGGCAGCGAGACTCTAAGGTCCGGGAATGCTTCCTGGGAAGGCGTTGTCCTGACTTTGTTGGGTCAACCGCCGAATTAAAGCGTCGCGGCCGCACCGGCGCGGTCGGCCGACGGCGGTACGCCGAACATCCGCCGGTACTCGCGGCTGAACTGGGACAGCGACTGGTACCCGACCTCGTGCCCGATCCGGGCGATCTCGGTGCGCGTCGAGAGCAGCGCGAGCCGGGCGCGCTGGAGCCGCAGCGCCTTCTGGTACTGCAGCGGGCTCAGCTGGGTGACCGCCCGGAAATGCCGGTTGAGCGTGGAGACGCCGGCTCCGACCCCGGCTGCCAGTTCGTCGATCCGGAGCGGCTGGTCGACGTTCTGCTGGATCCAACGCACGGCGGCCGCGACGAGCGTCGTACCGGACTCGGTGTCGCCGAGCTGCCGGACCAGCGACTGTTGTGAACCGGTCAACAGCCACCAGTGAATCTCCCGGATGATGCCCGGCGCGAGCACCTGATAGTCCGCCGGGCGACGATGCAGTCTCAGTAGCCGCGTGATCGCATCGAGCAAGTGGTCATCAGCTGTCGAAACCGCCAGACCCGGTACGCCGCGAGTCGGCACCCTGCGGTATTCGGCCGGCCCCTCGAGCAGCAGCTCGGCGATCAGCGCGGCCCGCAGCGGCATCCCGAACCCGACGAACGGCGTCTCGTCGGACGCCTCGGTGATCCGCCCGATCATCGGCAGATCGACCGTCACGATCAGGAATTCACCAGCGTGGTACTCGTAAATCTGCTCGCCGACAGTCGACTGCTTGGCGCCCTGCAGAACGAACGCGACCGTCGGGTTGGTGGTCGACCCCATCGATTCGGTCGTTCGCGAGTTCTGCACCAGCGTCATCCCGTCGACCTCGATCCGCCGGTTGGGAGCACCGGTCATTGCCAGCACCAGATCCCGCAGCGAAGTCAGAGCGTCCATGAGATCAGTAAACCTCGCCTTGCTCGATCCTGACCGCGGCAGAGCCGATCAGGCAAGAAGCCGGGCGGATCCGGCTACGGAACTCGCGGCACCGGGCGAAGACTCGAAGACATGACCACACTCGATTCCTATCGCACCGTTCCCGGCTCGGGACTGCGGATCAGCCCGGCGACTCTGGGCACCATGACGTTCGGCGAGGACCACGGCTGGGGTGCCTCGGTCGCGGACTCGGAACGGATGCTCGACGAGTACGTCGACGCCGGCGGCAACTCGATCGACACCGCGAACATCTACACCAACGGCCACTCCGAGGTCATCATCGGCGACTGGCTAAGCAAGGACCCGAGCCGCCGCGACCGCCTCGTCCTCGGCTCGAAGTTCTTCGTCAACCTGCACCCCGGCGACCCGAACGGCGGCGGTGCCGGACGGAAGGCGATCCTGCACCAGGTCGAGGACTCGCTGCGCCGACTCCGCACCGACTACCTCGACCTCTACTGGCTGCACAACTTCGACCCGGCCACCCCACGCGAGGAGACCCTGCGCGCGCTCGACGACCTGGTGACCGCCGGCAAGATCCGGTACGTCGGGTTTTCCGACGTACCGGCGTGGGCCACGACCGAGGCGATCGTGCTGGCCCGCGTGCACGGCTGGGCGCCGGTGATTGCGATCCAGGCCGAGTATTCGCTGCTCGAGCGGACGCCCGAGGGTGAGTTGCTGCCGATGGCGCGGTCGCTGGGAGCCGGTGTGTTCCCGTGGTCGCCGCTCAAGGGCGGTTGGCTGTCCGGCAAGTTCCGGACCGGCGCGGCCGAGCCCGAGGACACGGTTCGGAGCCGGGACCGCCGTCCGCCCGCGTCGGCGTACCCGGTGCTGGACGCGCTGCACGCAACGGCGGAGGAGTTGGGGAAGACGCCGGCCGAGGTGGCGCTCGCCTGGGTGCGCGGGACGCCCGGGGTGACCTCGACGATCCTCGGCGCGCGGCATCCCGAACAGCTTCGCGCGAATCTGCGGTCGCTGAGCGTGGACCTGCCCGCCGAGCTCCGCGCCCAGCTCGACGAGGTCTCAACGCCGCAACTGAACTTCCCGGCGGAGAACAATGCTGAACTGGCACCGATGCTGCAATTCGCCGGTGCGACTGTCGACGGTGTCGCGCATTCCCTTTATCCGTCATTGGCCGCGGCCCAACGGTACTGATTCTCATTCGAGGGTTTGAAAAGGGCCCGAAATCATGGGGATTTCCCCCATGCCGCCGGCTGGAATTCGGTGTTCTACTGAGGCTCGCGGTGGGCCCGCCGTTTCAGTAGTTGCCGCCCGACGAAGAGGGGAAACCGTCATGGAGAAGATCGAGACCAAGCCGGAACCGCGCAAGATCATGGTGCGCCGGCTCGAGAAGCTGGAGACCACCGCGGTCATCGTGACCGACCCGGGCTGCCGCAACGACGTCTGCGGCTAGTCACCAGCATCAGGACCGGGGCGTGGCGCGACCACGCCCCGGTTCGCGGCTTCTGGGGAGGGGCTCGATGGAGAGACCGCGGGTGAAAGGGATCCACAAACCGACGCGACTGACGCCGACGCTGGTGTCGATCGGCGGCCGGCAGCAGGGGATCGGCGCCGAGATCGACGACGAGGACGGTATGGTCTGGCGGCTGCTGGGCCTGATGGACGGAAGCCGAACACGCACTGAGATCGTCGACGCATTGTGTGCCGAGGGCAACGACCTGACCGCGACCGAGGCCGCCGAGGCGATGCAGGCGATCATCGACGCCGGGTACGTCGAGGACGCGGCCGCACCACCACCGGACAACCTGAGCCCGGAAGAGGTCGACCGCTACGACCGCGCGCTCACCTACTACGCCTGGGTCGACCTCACCCCGCGCCCTTCCCGGTACGACGTACAGGCCCGGCTGAAGGCGAGCAAAGTCGTCGTACTGGGTCTTGGTGGTACCGGTTCGGCGGTTGCGGCGTCACTTGTCGCGGCCGGTGTCGGCGCGGTGCATTGTGCCGACTTCGACGTGATCGAGGCCGGCAACCTGACCCGCCAACTGCTGTACACCGAGGACGATCTCGGGAAGCCGAAGATCCCGGTCGCAGTCGAGCGTTTGAGCAAGATCAACAAACATGCGGTCGTCACCGGTGAGGAGCTCAAGGTCGATTCGGCCGACGCCGTCGCGTACCTGATGGACCAGGGCGACCTGCTCATCCTGTGCGCCGATCAGCCGATGCACACGATCCGCGAGTGGACGAACGCGGCCGCCCTCCGCACGAAGACCCCGTGGATGCTCGCCCAGTACGCCGGTCCGATGGCCGTCGTCGGCCTGTTCGTCCCGGGGGAGACCTGCTGCCCGGATTGTCTGCCGAGTGTCCGGGACCGGCTGGTTCATCAGTACGGTAGGGAACCCGAGGACCTGTTCCCGTTCAATGGGCACGCGGTGATCGCACCGACCGCCAACCTCACCGGCCACCTCGCCGCACTCGACGCCGTCTACCACCTCGGCGGCATCCCGACGACGACACGCGGCCTGATGTTCCACCTCAGCCTGACCGACCTGACCTATCACTACACCGTCCGCCCGACCCCCGGCATGACCTGTCCGACCTGCGGGTGGACATGAGCCTCGCGCATGTCGTCGTACGGAAAGAAGGCGAGGACGAGTACGTCGTCGGCGATCCGGCCAGCGGCAACTTCGTCGTCGTACCGGAGATCGGCGCCCGCCTGGTCGAGCTCTTCGTGGCCGGCCGGTCCGTCGAGGAGGCGGCCGCCCAGCTCGAACGCGAGACCGGCCAGGTCATCGACGCCGCGGACTTCCTGGATGTGCTGCGGGATGCTGGGGTTACGCGGTCCACCGAAGAACCCCAGCACTGGTCGATCTCGCGGATCCCGGCCCGGTTGGTCCGGCCGTTCTTCGGGCCGACCGCCTGGGTCGTGTACGGCGCTTGCCTGGTCGTGACGCTGGCGTTGTTCGTGATCGAGCCGTCGCTGCGGCCGACGTACGAGGACACGTTCGTCTTCCCGGACATCGTCCTGAGTCTGCTGGTCACCAACGTGGTCGTGATCGCCCTGACCTTCCTGCACGAGACGTGGCACGCCTTCGCCGGCGCGGCCGTCGGCGTACCGTCCCGGCTCCGGCTGGAGCGGCGCGGCATCTTCCCGGTCCTCGAAACCGACCTGTCCGGCCTGTGGGCGCTCCCACCGGCCAAGCGTTACGGTCCGTTCCTCGCCGGCATGGCGATCGACAGCGTCGTACTGTTCCTCGCCGTCGCCCCTCGTTATGCATGGTCGCGCGGCTGGATCGACCTGTCCCCGCTGCTGATCCGCATCCTCGCCATGGTCGTCCTCAGCCAGGTCGCCAAACTCGCCTTCCAGACCCTCGCCTACCTCCGCACCGACATGTACCTCGTGATGGCCACCGCCACCGGCTGCGGCAACCTGCACCAGGTCACGCGCCTGTCCCTGAAACGCCTGGTACGCCGTCTCACCCCTGCCGAGCAGAATGTCCTGAGCACCGCCCACGACCGCGATCTCCGGGTCGCCCGCTGGTATCGCCTGCTGTACATCACCGGGCTGATCTGGATGGTCTGGTTCGCCATCCACTTCATCGTGCCCAGCGCGAAAGTCACCTTCGGCTGGGCGTTCGGCGTACTGCTGCAAGCACCAACCTTCAGCCTCTACTGGTGCGAAGGCCTGATCCTGCTCGCCTTCACCTCGCTGAACGTCTTCCTGCCCCTCGGCGTAGCGATCCGCAACCGGCGAAGGGCGGCCACCGCATGAAGAAACGCTTCGGCCTCATCGTCGGCATCCTCGTCACCGCCCTCAGCGTCCTCACCATGTCCAGCTTCGCCTTCGGCGTCCTCCTAGGCCAGTTCAACGACCGCAAAGCCCTACCCTGCAACGAGATCCCCGGTACCCCGCAACCCTTCGAAGGTAACCGCCACCTCGCCTACCACAACGCCCCGCACGACCCCTACCAAACCACCCCACCCACCTCAGGCCCGCACTCGCCCAGAGTCGTCATCCCGGGCATCTACCGAGCCCCCATCCCACCCGAGCTCCAGGTCCACATCCTCGAACACGGCCACGTCCTCCTCCAGTACGCCCCCGACACCACCCCCGCCGACATCGACCGCCTGGAACGCATCGGCCGCCGCCACCCCCGAGACGTCATCGTTGCCCCCTACCCCGGCCTCCCCACCCCGATCGCCCTCACCGCCTGGCAACGCCTGCAGAAGTTAGATGCCCCAGACAACGACCGCATCGAGTCCTTCATCACCAAGTCAGCCGGCCGCTACGACCACCAATGGCGCAACGGAGCCACCGACTGCCTCACCCCGTAAGCGTGGCCAGCTTCTCGCGAAGCCCGGAGCTGCGCGGCGGGATGTGCTCGTCGGCAATGGCAACTGCCCGCTCGAGGTGATCGATGGCCGTGCGCGGATCACCGGCCGCGATGGCGTAGTCGGCAACGCCTTCGTGCCCGGCGAGTATGTACACGTAGTCCTTCGCAGTTGTCGCGCTTTCCAGAACAGTCTCGAACCAGGACAGCGCGCCGGCCAGGTCGCCGGCCGCCAGCAAACTGTTGCCGAGGTGCATCTGCATGGTCCAGCCGGTGAGGATGGAGCCGATCGCGTCCGCGGCGACCAGAGCCTGCCGATGCAGCTCGCCGGCGCGCTCCACGTCCCGGCCGCTGTCGCGGTAGGCCGCGCCGAGCGCACCCAAGGCCCAGGGCAGGCTGAACTTGTTGTCCAGCTCGACCGCGAGCTCGTACGCCGCCGTTGCGGTCGCGATGGCCTCGTCGACCCGGTCCAGGGCCAGATACATCACACTCAGAGCAGCGAGCGTGTCGGCGAAGAGGCCACCGGCGGGGATGCGGCGGAAGGCGACGACAGCCTCCTCGAAGGCAATCACCGCCGGTTCGTAGTTGTACGCGTTGCCGTGCAGCATGCCGATGGAGGAGAGGCCGGCAGCCAACAGCCGGTCCTCCTTCAGCTGACGGGCCAGGCGTGTTGCCTCCTCGAGGACCGGCAAAGCCTCGCCGTACGGGTCGAGCGTTCGCAGGGCGCTGCCAAGACCGGTCAGGATGTGAGCGCGCACCAGCAGGTCGCCGTCGGGCGGCAGCCGATCCAACGCAGACCGCAGCAGCTCGGCGGACGGGCGTCCACCCCGCTGTGCACGGATCAGGCGGCCGTGTGCATGCAGGACCCGTGCCTCGGCCTCGCGGTCGGACAGGGCAGCCGCGGCCGAGAGGGCCAGCTCGAGCACTCGCTCCTGGTGCTGGATCTTTCCGCGGCGTTCCAGATAGTTGACCGCCGCGAGGCCGAGCTGCCAGGTACGGCGGTGATCGTCGGCTGCCGCGGAGTATTCGACGGCGGCGGCGAGGTTGTCGGCCTCGCCATCGGCCCAGGCTTTCGCCTGCTCCCAGCTGTCGAACGCCGGCAGCGCGCGGGACGATCGCGTCCCGGGCTCGAAGTAGTGCATACCCTCCTGCCACGAGAAGGGGTGGAAGCAGGCCTGCTGGTAGTAGTCCAGTAACCGATCGGCGGCCGCGGCCAGCGTCGCCGGCAGGTCCGTGGTGCGGGCGAGGTGGCCGGCGTACTCGCGGATCAGGTCGTGGAACTCGTAGCGACCGGGCGTCGGCTGCAGCAGGAGGTTGGCGTCGACGAGCGACTCGGCGAGATCGGAGGCTTCGTCGGGCGTGCGATCGAGGAGCGCAGCAGCGCCGTACTGGTCGAAGTCGCGGCCGGGCACCCGGCCGAGCAGGCGGAAGGACAGCTGCTGTTCGGGGCTGAGCTGGCTGTACGAGAGCTCGAATGCGGCGCCGACGCCCATTCCGTCGGCGGCGAGTTCGGACAACCTGCGGCCGACCCGGTCCAGGCGATCGTTGAGGTGGGCAACGGTCCAGGACGGACGATGCCGCATCCGGGCGCCGGCGATCCGTAGCGCCAGCGGAAGACTGCCGCAACGCTCGATGAGGCCGTTGCTCGCCGCAACATCGTGGCTGACGCGCTCCGAGCCGACCAGGTTCGCCAGCAGGTCGGCCGCATCGTCGAGCGTGAGCAGGTCCAGGTGCAGTCGTTCCCGAACGTCCAGACCGGTGAGCTGCTGCCGGCTGGTGATCAGGACTCCGCAGGTCGGTGAACCCGGAAGCAGCGGTACGACGGCGCTGCTGCTCGAAGCGTTGTCGAGGATGATCAGCAGTCGCCGGCCGGCCACCGTCGTACGCCACAGCGATCGTGCTTCTTCGAGGCCCGCCGGGATGGCCAGATTGCCGACCCCGGCACCGACGAGCAAGTGGTCGAGCGCGGCCTTCGGGTTGCGGGGCGGGTGCTCTGAGCTGTGGCCGTGCAAGTCGACGAACAAGACTCCGTCGGGATACCGGGCGGCCAGCCGACGGGCGGTGTGAACGGCGAGGGCGGTTTTGCCGACACCGGCCATACCGTCGACGGCGACGACCGGAGGAACCGTCGAGCCCTGGCCGACGAACGCACGGGTCAGTCGGTCGATCTCGGCGGCGCGGCCGACGAACGTGGCGCCGGCGTACGGGAGTTCGTCACGCCCGCGGGCAACGGATTCGTTGCGGAGGACACTCTGGTGGGTCGCACGCAAGGCGGGGCCAGGCTCGACGCCGAGTTGGTCGAGCAGGACTTCGCGGGTTCGGGTGTAGACGTCGAGCGCGTCGGCCTGGCGGCCGTCGGCGCTCAGGGCGCGCATGAGTTGCCCGGCCAGGCGTTCGTCGAAAGGTCTGGCGGCGACGGCGGGGACGAGCTCGGCGATCACATCGGCGGCTCGGCCGCGATCCAGGTCGACGTCGATACGGTCGCCGAAGACCCGGTGCCGCCGTTCGATCAAGCGGCGGCGTTGCGCGGCGACGTACGGGCCGGGGAGGCCGCTGAGTGGCTCACCGCGGAAGAGAGCGAGGGCGCGGTTGTATTCGGCGGCGGCGGCATCGAGATCCCCGGTGTCGCGGAGGCGGGTGGCTCGGGTGGCGGCGGTTTCGAAGTCTTCGATGTCGAGCGAGTCAGGTGGCAGGCGAAGGATGTAACCGTCCGAGGTGCGGTCGAGCAGGTCGACCGGAAGGGCGCGGCGGAGACGGTAGACGTAGGGAGGCAGGACCTTCAGACCCGTGCCCGGTGGGCTGTCGTGCCAGACCAGGTCCAGCAGTTCCTCGGGGAGACACACCTGGTTGGCGCGAAGCGCGAGGACCGCGAGCAGCGCTTGCAGGCGCGGCGCCCCGACGGCGACAGGCTGCTCGTTCCAGAGCACTCGCAACGGTCCGAGGATCTCGACGCGTAGCTGCCCGGTCACCCCAGCAGTCTGCCCTCCCGTCAGTCCACCGGGCAAAGCAACTGCATCAACAGGCAAGACGTCTCACCCAGTGAGCGCTTCGAGCTTCTCGCGGAAGACGTCGGCGTGCGGCGGAGCGAACTCCTCGGCCACAGCGATTGCCTGGGAGAGGTACTCGGCAGCGGCTTCGGGATCTCCGATCGCCACGGCGTGGTCGGAAAGACCTCTCCAGGCGTCCAGCATGTACAGGTGGTCCTGGTCCACGAGCGCCAGCTTCAGGATGGAGTGGTAACAGTCGGCGGCCTCGTCGACGTCGCCGGCGACAAGCAGTGCGTCGCCGAGGTTCAGCGTCGTCGTCCAGAGCCCGAACTTCTGCTGCTCCTTGCGTGCCTCGGCTACGGCTTGCCGGAGGGCGGCGAGGGCGCGATCCAGGTCGCCGGCGAGCTGGTGGGCGCGGCCGAGTGCGCCCAGCACGAAGGCCAGCCCGCCGGGGGAGTTGCGCTCGACGGCGAGATCGTGGGCCCTGGTGGCCGTTTCGACCGCGTCCGCCGCCCTGTCGAGTCCCACATACGAGGCAGACAAGGCCATCAGCGCACTGACCGTCTGTCGCACGGTCCCGCCGCGGCGGGACACCGGGACGGCCTCTTCCAGCAGCGGCCGTGCGGCCTCGTACTCCAAGACGTTGTTGTGCAGGATGCCGGCAGTGGTCAGCGCATTGCCGAGCAGGTGGTCGTCGGCGAGGTCGCGCGCCAGCCGGATCGCTTCGTGCAGAGCCGGTAGCGCCGCGCCGTACGGGTCGAGCGTCTGCTGGGCCTCGCCCAGGCTGAGGTGGATGAAGGCAAGCAGTCGCAGGTCGTCGCCGGGTCGCCAGCGATCCAGTGCCTGCTGAATGCGTTCGGCCGCGGCCCGGGCGCCTCGGTCGCCGCGGATCATCCGTCCGTCGGCCATGATGACCCGCGTTTCGGCCTCCCGGTCGCCGAGCCTGCGTGCGGCTGCAGCCGCGAGTTCGAGAACGCGATCCTTCTGCTGGATCTTGCCTTGGCGGTACAGGTAGGCGACCGAGGTGAGCGCCAGCTGCCAGGTCAGCTCGTCGTGTCCGAGGCCGGCGGCTCGTTCCACCGCGGCGGCGAGATTGCCGGACTCCGCATCGGACCAGCCGATCGACTTCTCGGGGGTGTCCAGGTCAGGTTCGGCGTACGTCGGGGGACGACCTGGATCGAAGTACGGCATACCGACCTTGAGGGACATCGGATGCACGCTGACCTGCAGGTAGTAGCCGAGGAGCCGGTCGCCCGCCGCGGCCAGCGCCTCGGGTGTCTCGGTCGCGCCGGCCAGGTCGGTCGCGTACTGGCGGATCAGGTCGTGGAACTGATAGCGACCCGGGGTGGCCTGAAGCAAGAGGTTCGCGTCGACCAGTGACTCGGCCAGGTCCGATGCCTCGTGCGGATCGAGGCCGGTCAGGGCAGCGGCGCCGTACTCGTCGATGTCCTGGCCGGGGAGCAGGCTCAGCAAGCGGAACAGGCGTTGCTGGTCCGCGGAGAGTTGCTGGTAGGAGAGTTCGAAGGCCGCGGCGATGCCGAAGCCGTCGGCGGTGAGCTCGGTGAGGCGGCTCTCGACCCGGTCGAGCCGCTGATTGATCTGAGCGACGCTCCAGCCTGGGCGGCGGCGGAGGCGGGCGCCGGCGATCTGGATGGCGAGCGGGAGATGGCCGCAGCGCTCGATCAGATCGTTGCTGGCAGCAACATCATTGGTGGCTCGCGCGGCGCCGACGAGGTGGGCCAGCAGTGCGGATGCATCGTCGGCGGCGAGTAGGTCGAGGTGCAGGCGGTCGCGGCCGTCCAGGCCGGTGAGCTGGCTGCGGCTGGTGATCAGGACGCCGCAGCTCGGCGATCCGGGCAGGAGCGGAAGCACGGTCGCGCTGTCCGGCGCGTTGTCCAGTACGACGAGCAGTTGCCGGCCGGCGACGCTGGATCGCCAGAGGGTTTGGGCGTCGTCCAAGGCCCGCGGGACGCGCGCGGCGGCGATGCCGACTCCGGCGAGCAGATGATCCAGTGCCGCCTTCGCATCGCGGGGCGGATGACCTGGGGTATGGCCGTGCAGGTCGACGAAGAGGATGCCGTCGGGGTACCGCGTGCTGAGCGACCGGGCGAGATGAACGGCGAGCGCGGTCTTGCCGATACCGGCCATGCCGTCGATGGCGACGACAGGTGGCGCGGTGGAGTCGCTGCCGTCGAGCGCGGCAGCGAGCCTGGCCACCTCGGTCTTGCGGCCGACGAAGGTGGCGGCAGTGGCGGGAAGTTCGTCGCGGGGCCCGGTGGCGGACTCGTTGCGCAGGATTGTTCGGTGGATCTCACGCAGCGCCGGGCCGGGTTCGACGCCCAGCTGGTCGAGCAGGGTTCGCCGTGTCTGGGTGTAGAGCTCGAGGGCTTCCGCCTGGCGGCCATCGGCGGTGAGGGCACGCATGAGCTGGCCGGTGAGGCGTTCGTCGAAAGGTCTGGCGGCCGCCGCCGGGACCAGTTCGGCGACGAGGTTGGCGGCTTGGCCACGGTCGAGGTCGACCTCGACGCGTTCGGCGAAGACCGTGTCGCGGCGCTCGGTGAGACGTAGGCGTTGGGCGGCCAGATAGTCGCCGGGGAGGCCGGCGAGCGGCTCGCCGCGGAAGTAGGCGAGGGCTTCTGCGTACGCCGCGGCCGCTGCGTCGAGGTCATTGTCGTCGCGCAGTTGGCTCGCCTGGGCCGCGCCGCCTTCGAAGTCATCGATGTCGAGCGAGCCGGGTGACAGCTGAAGAACGTAGCCGTCGGGTGTGCGATGCAGGATGTCGCTGGGGAGCGCGCGGCGCAGCCGGTAGATGTAGGGCGGGAGGACCTTGAGGCCGGTGCCGGGTGGGTTGTCGTGCCAGACCAGGTCGAGGAGTTCTTCCGGGGTACAGACCTGGTTGGCGCGCAGGGCCAGGACGGCAAGGAGAGCCTGGAGGCGGTGGGCGCCGACGGCGATCGGCTTGTCGTGGTGGAGGACTCGTAGTGGGCCGAGGATCTCGATGCGTAGCTGCTCGGTCACTGGAACAGTCTACGAGCGCTAGGAGGTCGAGCGGCTGAGTTGTACGGCGGCCTCGGCGACGACTGCGATTGCGAGATCTGCCGCTGTGTCGTTGTCGTTCTCGGGGATCAGCTGATGGATGGTGCGGCTGAGGTGGAGGTCTAGGGCGGTGATGTGTTGTTGTCTGGCCAGGGCTTCGGCGTGATTGAGGTCGTGGTGGACGATTTGGCTGGCGCCTTCGGGCGGTAGGGGTGCTAGCCAGGCGTGTTCGGGGGCGATGACGGTTTTGGCGGGGAGGAGCGCTAGCGCGCCGCCGCCGGTGCCTTGGCCGAGGAGGATGGCGAGGGTGGGGACGGTCAGGGTGGCCAACGTGGCGATGCACTGGGCGATCTCGCCGGCTAGGCCGCCTTGCTCGGCGGCGGGGGAGAGTTCGGCGCCTGGGGTGTCGATGACGGTCACCAATGGGAGGCCTAGCGACTGGGCCAGGTTCATGCCGCGGCGGGCTTGTCGGAGTGCGGCCGGGCCCATTGGCTTGGATTGCGAGCGGTCCTGGCCGACGACGACACACGGCTGGCCGTCGAGTCGAGTCAACGCGACCAGCACGCTCGCGTCCGGTTCGGTCAACCGCACGGTCCCGGTGGCGCCGTACCGGAGCAGGTCGCGGACGCCCGCGCGCTCTGGCCGCCGCGTGCGTAGTACTGATGCCCAGGCGTCACCAGGATCGATCGATCCGGTACGGCGGGGAAGTCGCGGAGCGACCGGTGGATCGACCAGTACGGCGAGCGCTCGGTCGAGCAGGACTGGGAGATCAGCGGTCGCGACGACACCGTCGATCACGCCGTGCGCGGCCAGGTTCT
This sequence comes from Kribbella sp. NPDC056951, assembly GCF_042674205.1. Classification (NCBI taxonomy): domain Bacteria; kingdom Bacillati; phylum Actinomycetota; class Actinomycetes; order Propionibacteriales; family Kribbellaceae; genus Kribbella; species Kribbella sp. NPDC056951. Next base: position 242,698 of record NZ_JBHUQZ010000004.1, on the reverse strand, counting down.
CGGCGGTCTGCACGCCCTCAGGGAAGGCTTGTCCGTTGAGTGCCTCGAAGACCTTCGGGCCGAGAAACCCAATCAGCGCACCAGGTTCGGCGACCGTGACATGCCCGAGCGAACCCCAGGAGGCGAACACGCCCCCGGTCGTCGGGTGCCGCAGGTGCACGAGGTACGGCAGGCCGGCCGCCTTGTGCGCCATCAGCGCGGTGGAGATCGAGATCATCTCGACGAAGGCCGGGGCGCCCTCCTGCATGCGCGTTCCGCCGGACGAGGTCGATGCCACGATCGGCAGCCGCTCCGCGGTCGCGCGGCGGATCGCGGCCGTGATGCGCTCCGCCGCGACTCGCCCGATCGACCCGGCCAAGAACGCGAACTCGCTCACCAGTACGACGACCGGCCGCCCGTGCACGCTGCCTCGCCCGGTCAGCACGGCCTCGTCCGTACCGGCTCGTTCGGCCGCGCGACGCAACTGCTCCTGGTACCCGGGATCGGCCACCTGGACGGCCGGCTGGTCCCACGACTCGAACGAGTCGGCGTCCAGGAACGCGTTGACCAAACCGCGCGCGGCACTCACCATCCCGGGGCCACCAGGGCTGCCCAGACCAGCAGTGGTCCGACGACCACCACGATCACGCTGTAGGTCAGAATCTGCTTGTAGTACACGGGTTCCGTGATCGTGTCCGGACGGTTGGCGAGCATCAGCGCGCCGTTCGTGGAGAACGGACTGACGTCGACGATGGTCGACGCGACCGCGAGCGCGGCGACGAACAGGCCGGCGTTCAGATGGCCGTGGGCGATCAGCGGCAACGCGATCGGGATGATGACCGGCAGCAGCGCGGTCGACGAGGCGAACGCCGAGACCACGCCGCCGACGTAACAGAGCACAAGCGCGCCGATCACGGCCGCACCGAGCCCGGCGGCCCACTTGCCGACGAACTGCGGCGAACCCGCTTCGGTGAGGATCGCGGCGTACGTGCTGACGCCGGCGACCAGCAGGACGGTCGGCCAGGCGACCTGCTTGGCGGCGTCCTTGTTCTTGATCGGCGAGAGGATCGCGAGGATGACCGCGGCGGTGATCGCGACGAACCCGATGTTCTTGTCGAACGCCAGCGCGACGACCGCGACCCCGAGGAACGCGACCAGCGTCAGGATCTGATCGCGGCGCGCGCCCTGCGGCTCGTCGCCGGTCGGCGCGGGCAGCTCGATCTGGTCGGCCCGCTGGGCGAGCAGCTTCCGGCCGCCGAAGACCACGAACAGGATGGTCGCCATCACCAGGTTGACGGCCAGGCTGGAGAAGAACACCGTCAGCTCGCTGTTCGGCAGGCCGTTGTCGGCCATCACCGAGTTGGTGATCGTGCCGTAGATGCTGATCGGCGAGAACCCGCCACCCTGTGCACCGTGTACGACGAACATGCCCATCATCAGTGGGTTGATCTTGTACCGCGCCGCGAAGCCGAGGGCGATCGGCCCGATGATCGCGCAGGCCGCCGGACTCGCGGCGCCGATCGCGGTCAGTACGGCGGTGACCGCGAACATCACCCACGGGATCAGCGCGACCCGCCCACGGACCCCTCGAACCGCGCCCGCGACTATCAGGTCGACCGTGCCGTTGTTCTTCGCTATCGCGAACAGGAACGTGACGCCGATCAAGGTGAGGACGAGATCACCGCTGATCCCGGCGAGAATCTCCTTCTCGCTGAGGTGTAGCGAGTACATGCCGACGAGCCACGCGGCGACGTACGCGAGTGCACCCATGTTGATCGGCAGGACGGTGCCGACCACGAACAGCGCGACAAGCGCGAGGATCGCAACCCATTCCGGTCCCATTCCGTGCCCTACCTCACAGTAGTATTGGCTGAGTGGCCTAGCCAATAGTCCAATGAGCCATCTGTCAATACAGTGGGGTTCATGGACTTGCCGCTACCACCCCGTCCGGTGCCGCGGTCCCGCCTGTACGAGCAGGTGGCGGACCAGATCAGCACGTGGATCAACGAGAACGGCCTGCAGCCCGGGGATCGCTTGCCGCCGGAGCGCGAGTTGGCGCAGCGGTTGGGCGTCAGCCGGGCGACGCTGAGTCAGGCGCTCGTCGCGCTGGAGGTGATCGGCGCGGTGACGGTCCGGCACGGCGACGGCACCTTGCTGACCGAGCGCGCGCGGACCGGCCGGGTGATGGAGGCGATCCGGGCCCACGCCGACCGGTTGCCCGAGATCATCGACGCCCGCGACGCCCTCGAGTCGAAACTCGCCGCGCTCGCCGCAAGCCGTCGTACCGATGCTGATCTGGTTGCGATCCGTACGGCGTTGACGGAGATGGAGCGGGATATCGCGGCGGGCGGGCGCGGGGTCGAGGCGGACGAGGCGTTTCACGGCGCGGTCACGGCGGCGGCGCGGTCGTCGTTGCTGGCGCAGATGATGGAGACGATCCACGACCTGATCCGCGAGACCCGCCTCGAGTCCCTGTCCCAACCCGGCCGCCCGAAAGACTCCCTAGCCGGCCACCGCAAAGTAGCCGACGCCATCGCCGCCGGTGATCCGGTAGCCGCAGCGAGCGCCATGCACGAACACGTCATGCTCGTCTCCGACGTCGCCCTCCTGCGGGACAACCAGTGACTGGCCCCGCCCACCCCCGGGCCGGCCTCGCTCTGCGGAGGGAGGTGTGACGGGGCCGGAGCACCTCGCGGTCGTCGCTGCGGGGCTTGGCGCTGGCATTTTGACCTCCACCGTCGGTGTGGCGTCGTTGCTTAGTTTTCCGGTGTTGATCGCGTTGGGGATCCCGCCGGTGGTCGCCAACGTGTCGAACACGATCGGGTTGCTTCCCGGCGCGTTGTCCGGGTCGTTCGGCTATCGGCGTGAGCTGCGTGAGGTACCGCGGCCGGTCACGATCGCGGTGGTGGCGATCTGCGCGGTCGGTTCGATCGGTGGCGTCGTACTGCTGCTCGCCTTGCCGCCAGGCGTGTTCGCCGCCCTCGCGCCGTGGCTCATCCTGTTCACCTGCCTGATCGTCGGCGTCCAGCCGCGCATCTCCCGTTGGCTCCGCGCTCGCAGCGACCACCCGCACGGCCTGCGCACTTCGATGTCCCCGGCAACGTACTTCTTCACCGCCCTCACCGGCGTGTACGGCGGCTACTTCGGCGCCGGTGCCGGCGTGATGATGATGGCGGTCCTCGGCCTAGGCCTCGACCTGGAACTCCGTGTCGTGAATGGACTGAAAACCCTGTCCCTGCTGGCGGCCAACGTCGTCGCCGGCTCCATCTTCGTGGTGATCGCCGACGTCGACTGGACCGCCGCCGCGCTACTCGCAGCAGGTTCGATCGTCGGCGGCTACGTCGGTTCGCACATCGGCCGCCGCATCCCCGGCGGCCTGCTCCGAACGCTCATCGTGATCGCCGGCATCACCGCCGCCATCCTCATGCTGCGCTGACAACTGAGCATGCTGACAACTGAGCGGTCCATCCATAGAAGCATCTCCGGCTCGCCCCCACCTCGCCCCCCATCTCGCCCCCAAAGAGCAGCCCCCCATTCCCCAACCCCCTCGCTGCTCTTTGTGCACCCAACTCATCTTTGAGAACCCACCAACCACTTCGAGCTCACGAAAATGGTCGGTGGGTTCACAAAGTTGGGTCTCGTGCACAAAGAGAAGGCGACCCACCTTTGGGTGTCCGCCCCCCGCGCGACGGTCGGACCGGTTAGAGGAACTGGATGAACGGGAGCGCGAAGAGTGCGCCGCAGATGACTCCGTTGATCCATTTGTGGCTGAAGAGGATCGCGACGAACTCGCGAATCGTTGCCGTCGGCCAGTAATAGCGCGCGGTCGGCGACCCGACCACCTGGCCGTTGACCTTCACCTTGCGGGCGGTCAGTGCGGCGCGGAAGGCGTGAAAGTTGTTCGTGACAATCAAACACCGGTAGTTCGGGACCCGGGCAACCATCAGCTCCCGGCTGAACAGCAGGTTCTCGGTGGTTGAGGTCGACCGGTCCTCGCGCAGCACACGGTCGGCTGGTACTCCACGCTCGATCAGGTACGTCGCCATCGCGTGCGACTCGGGGATGTCCTCACCCGGGCCCTGCCCGCCTGACGTGATCAGCATCGGGCTGCGGCCTTTTCGGATAGCACGGTCGTAGACGAGCTTGCCACGGTCCAACCGGCTGGCCAGCAGCGGCGGGACGCGGGAGCCGCGCAGTCCGGAACCGAGCACGATCACGAAGTCGATCTTCCGCGACGACCGGACCCGGCTGTAGACGAAGGCATAGATCAGGAAACAGACGAACAGGAACGAGATGTAGGTCAGCACACTGATGATGGCGGTGCGCAGCGCGGCCAGCGGCGCCCAGTCGAGCTGCTGCACGACGACCCCGAAGATCACCAGGCCGAAGATGCCGAGCCCGGCCGCCAGCGACAGCAGGTTCTTCGGCCGCCGGCCCTCGCGGCGGATCATCGTCACGCCGTTGACCACCAGGAAGACCGCGAGGACGGCGATCGTGACCGGGATCAGGAACAGGATTCCGTAGACCAGCCAGCGGGCCAGACCCCGGTTCACCGACTCGACGGCGAAGATCACGCCGAGCCCGGCGAACATCAGCGTCAGGATCAGGAAGATGCTGTTGCGGAACAACCGCCGGTCGTACAGGAAGCTGGCGACGAAGACCAGGAACCAGAACCCGGCGATGGCGAAGCAGATGTTCATCGGGCGCCATCCAACCATCGGATGGCGCCCGATCAGGTCACGCCAGGCTGGTCAGTGACGAAATCGATGCTTTGTGCAAGCGGGTGATGACGTTCTTGGTCTTCGGGTCCGAGCGGTACTCGTAGGCGCCCGACTCGAACACCAGGTAGGCGCGGCCGCCGAACTCGGTGATGCCCTCGGACATGCTCGGCGCCCGGAAGCAGGACAGCTTCGCCTTGTCGAGATCCGGCTGGCCCCGGCGCACGACGTACAGGTTGCTCAGGTTCTTGCGCCCGAACGACGTGCTGTAGATGAAGTGCGACTTGGTGACGAGCAGGCCCTGGGTCTTGGTCGGGACCTCCCAGGCCTTGTTGACCGTGACCAGCGAGCCGTTGGCCTTGATCTTGTACTCGTACATCTTGTCGCGGCCCTTGTCGTTGAACTTCCCGGCCCACAGGGAGTCCCCGTAGCTGGTCAGGAACGACGCGCCGTAGACCTTGCGCTCGGGGCCGACCGGGTCGATCGTCGGCGTACCGGACGCCTTCAGCTTGGCGGCGAGCGTGGACAGCTTGTACTTGCGGATCCCGTTCGTGCTGCCCTGGACGAACGCCCAGCCCATCGACGTGGTGATGCCGCCGGCGTGCGTCTCGGCGATCTTGACGTCGCCGACGACCTTGTTGGTGGCCGGGTCGATCCCGACGATCAGCGACTTCTGGCCGGGGTGGTACATGGTGACCAGCAGCAGGTTCTTCTTGCCGGACCAGTTCCACCAGGTGCCGATGCCCTGCGGGATGTACTTGCCCAGCTGCGGCAGCGCGGCGCTGTTGCTGAAGCGGCTGTCGTACTTCGTCGAGGCCGACGGGCCGTCGTAGTCGAAGCTACCGCCACCGGTCTTGGTGTCGCAGCTGATCGCGCGGGTCGCGGCCACGGTCGCGGTGGTCGCGGCCTGCGAGCTCTCCGGGCCGGTCAGGGCGACGGTGGTGGCGGTGCCGGCGGCCAGCAGGCCGGCCAGGCCGAGGGTGATGACGACCCGGCGACGGGTCATGTCGAAACGCAAGATGATTCCTCTCCAAGAGACGATTCCCCGACCTTAACGTCGAGGGGTGTGAAAGAGTCAGCTGGGACCGGTACGACGGAAAGGGACGCGCCGTGGTTGCAAACTGGGCCGGAAATGTTGAATTCGCCGGCGTGCTCGAGCGACCACGGTCAGTGGCGGAGCTGCAGGAGCTGGTGGCCCGCTCGGAGAAGGTCCGGGTGCTCGGCACCGGGCATTCGTTCAACCGGATCGCCGACACGGGCGGCACGTTGGTCACCGTCGCGGATCTGCCGAAAGTGCTCGAGATCGGGCGGTCCGGGGCGACCGTCTCGGCCGGCCTGCGGTACGGCGAGATCACCGCGGCCCTGCAGGCCCGGGGCCTGGCGCTGCACAACCTCGGTTCGCTCCCGCACATCTCGGTGGCCGGCGCTTGCTCGACCGGGACCCACGGTTCCGGTGACACCAACCGGCCGCTGGCCGATGCCGTCTACGCGATCAAGTTCGTCGATTCCTCCGGCGAGCTGGTCACGTTGACCCGCGACGACCCCGACTTCAACGGGTCGGTCATCTCGCTGGGCGCCCTCGGCGTGATCGTGAGTCTCACCCTGAACGTCGAGCGGACGTACGAGATCAGCCAGGTCGTGTACGACGGCCTGCCGGTACGGCGGCTGCAGTCGGACTTCGACAAGGTGATGAGCAGCGCCTACAGCGTCAGCGCGTTCACCGACTGGGTCGATCCCGACGTGATGGTGTGGCGGAAGCAGAAGACCACGTCGTACGAGCGCGAATGGCTCGGAGCGAAGGTGGCGGACGGCGCCCGGCACCCGATCAAGGTGATGCCGGCCGACTACGCGACCCAGCAGGGCGGCGTACCGGGTCCTTGGAACGAGCGGCTGCCGCACTTCCGGCTCGAGTTCACGCCGAGCAACGGGGACGAACTGCAGTCCGAGTACTTCGTTCCGCGGTCGCGCGCCGCCGAGGCGGTCGAGAAACTACGGGCCCTGGGCAAGCGGTTCGCCGAGGTCATCCAGGTCTCGGAGATCCGGACGATTGCCGCCGACAACCTCTGGCTGAGCCCGAGCCAGGGGCGGGACACGGTCGCATTGCACTTCACCTGGATTCAGGACGAGGCCGCCGTACGGCCGGTTCTTGAGGTCTTGGAGGAGGCGCTGGCTCCGCTCGACGCCCGGCCGCACTGGGGCAAGGTCTTCGCGGCCGACGCCACCACGTTGGCCGCGCGCTACCCGAAGGTGCGGGACTTCATCGCGCTGGCCGGGCGGTACGACCCGGACGGCAAGTTCCGCAACGAATACTTGGACACCTACCTGCCTCGGTGAGGTCCTCTCAGAGGTGCGCGACTGACGAGAGCAAAGAGAAACGGGACGGCAACCGGAGGGGATGTCGTCGGCAACACAGGCCCGCCACAGTGACCGAATGCCCCCGATTGCTCACGCTGTGTCCCGGACCAGGCCGCTCCTGATGCGGCTGCATTTCTATGCCGGCATCCTCGTCGGCCCCTTTCTGCTCGTCACTGCGCTGACGGGTTTCGTGTACGCGTTGGCGCCGCAGATCGAGAACGCGCTCTACCGCGACACGATGTTCGTCGAGAGCTCCGGTACGACGGTCCCGATCAGCGAGCAGGTTGCGGCTGCCCGGGACCGCCAGCCGGAAGGCACGCTGCTCGCCGTACGGCCAGCCGCTGGGCCGGGTGACACGACGCGGGTGTTGTTCGACGTACCCGGTCTCGGTGAGTCGGAACGCCTTGCGGTGTTCGTGAATCCGGCCACCGCTGCGGTCACCGGTGAGCTCACCGCCTATGGCTCCAGTGGTGCGTTGCCGTTCCGGACCTGGCTGTCGCATCTGCACGCGAACCTGCATCTCGGCGCGCCCGGCCGGCTCTACAGCGAGCTCGCCGCGTCGTGGTTGTGGGTGGTTGCGCTGGCCGGGCTCGTGCTCTGGTGGACAGGTCGCCGTACCGGCTCTCGGGTGCGCGTCGAGCGGGACGGCAGCGCACGTCGGCGTACCTTGTCGTGGCACGGCGTCCTCGGCACCTGGGTGATCCTGGGGATGCTGTTCCTGTCCGCGACCGGTCTGACCTGGTCGACTCTCGCCGGCCAGAACGTGACGGACCTGCGGGCCTCGCTGGAGTGGAAGACACCTGCGGTCAGTACGGCGCTCACCGCGGCGGATCACGTCGGGCACGAAGGGCACGCGATGCCCGGCGGCGCGGTCGATCCTGAGGTCGGCGAGTGGGATCAGACCCTGCAGTCCGCACGCTCCGCCCAGCTCGACGGCCCGCTCGAGATCACCGCGCCAAAGAAAGCCGGTACGTCGTTCGTCGCCCAAGAGATCGGGAAGGCGTGGCCGACGCAGGCCGACGCGGTCGCCGTCGATCCGATGTCGGGCAAGGTGGTCGACGTCGTCCGGTTCGCCGACTATCCGCTGGTCGCGAAGCTGTCGCGGTGGGGGATCGACGCGCACATGGGCCTGCTGTTCGGCGTGGGGAATCAGGTCGTGTTGCTGTTCGTCGCCGGAACGATTGTGGCGATGGTGATCTGGGGCTACCGGATGTGGTGGCTGCGTCGGCCGACCAGAAGCCATCCGCTCCGATTCGGCCGCCCGGCCCGCCGCGGTACTTGGCGTGAACTGCCGATCCCGGCCCTGATCACCATCCTGGCGCTGGCGGTAGGAGTCGGCCTCTTCCTCCCGCTCCTCGGCCTGTCCCTCGCAGCCTTCGTCGTCATCGACCTGTGTATCGGCTTCTACCGCTGGCGCGCCGCTACACCCCAGCCCGCGAGAGAGAGCGACGAGCTCCTGGTGTGACCCCAGGGCCATCACAATTGCCCGCGGCGCTCCCTTCCCAGCGTGGAAGGTAGTCGCGCGGGTCAGTTGTGATGCTGTTCAGGTCCGGACGTCAGTCGCGGGGGTCGCCCTCGAGGGTTGTTGTGAGGGTCCAGAGCAGGTTGCGGAGCTGGCGGCGGTCTTCGGGGGAGAGGTCGGCCAGGGCTCGGCTGCCGGCTCGGTCGTAGATGTCTTGGACGGTTTGGGCCAGCTCGGCGCCGTGGTCGGTGAGCTCGATGGCTACCCGGCGGGCGTCGGCGGTGTTCTTGACGCGGCGGACCAGGCCGGCCGCCTCCATCCGCTGGGTGGTTTTGGTGGCGGTGGGGACCTCGACGTCGAGGACCTTGGCCAGCTTCGCGACCGGTAGCGAGCCGTGGTGCAGGAGCTTGGCGAGGACCAGCTCCTGGCCAGTGTGCAGTCCGGTACCGACCAGTTCGGCCGCGACTGCCTTCCGGGCGGCGCGGTCGGCGAATCGCAACGCGATCAGCACGTCACGAGGGCCGGCGGGGGAATCCACCGGCCAGCTCTCGTCCAGCGTGGTCATGTGTGACTCCGCGGGGCGAAGGGGTTCTGCGCGGCGTAGTCGCCGACGTACTGGGTGGGGATGGCGGGCTCGCCGCGGCTCAGCTGGCTGGCGAAGCGGGGGAGCTCGTCGCGGACCTTTAGATGGTGGGCCTGCGACTCGGCAGGGGTGGTGCGGCCGACGATCTCGCCGCCCTTGACGAGTGGTCGGAGCAACTCGCGGTCGTCGCCGTCGTCTTCGGGGCGGCTGCCGACACCAATCAACTCGGCTTCGGCGACTCCGGCGGTGGTTCGACGGCGGAGCGCCCATTTGCGGCCGCCGATGGAGATCTTGTCGACACTCTTCTTCGCGACCGGGAGCAGCTCGCCACTCGCGTCCTCGCGGGCAACCAGCTTGTACACGAACCCGCAGGTCGGATAGCCCGAGCCGGTGACGAGCGACGTACCGACTCCGTAGCCGTCGACCGGCGCCGGGGCCAGCGCGGCGATCTGGAACTCGTCCAGGTCCGAGGTCACGATGATCCGGGTCTTGGTCGCGCCGAGCGAGTCGAGTTGCTCGCGGACCTGACCGGCCAGTGACGGCAGGTCGCCCGAATCCAGCCGTACGGCGCCCAGCTCGGGGCCGGTGATGTCGATCGCGGTCCGGACCGCTTCGGCGACGTCGTACGTGTCGACGAGGAGCGTGGTGCGCTTGCCGAGGGCATCCACCTGCGAGGTGAACGCGTCCCGCTCGGTGTCGTGCAGCAGGGTGAAGGAGTGAGCCGCCGTGCCCGCGCTCGGGATGCCGAAGCGACGGGCGGCCTCCAGGTTGGAGGTGGTCGCGAACCCCGCGATGTACGCCGCCAGTGCGGACGCGACCGCGGCCTCCTCGTGGGTCCGCCGGGAGCCCATCTCGATACACGGCCGACCGCCGGCCCACCAGGTCATCCGGGACGCGGCCGAGGCGACCGCGGAGTCGTGGTTCAGGATCGACAGGAAGACCGTCTCCAGGAGTACCGCCTCGGCGAAACTCGACTCGACGACCAGGACCGGGGAGCCGGGGAAGAAGATTTCGCCGTCGGCGTAGCCGGAGATGTCGCCGCTGAAGCGGTAGTTCGCGAGCCAGTCGGAGGTAACCTGGTCGACAACACCGCGATCGGCCAGGAAGGTGATCGCCCGCTCGTCGAAGCGAAACTGCTCGAGGGCGTCGAGCAGCCGGTTCACCCCGGCGACGACGCCGTACCGGCGGCCGTCGGGCAGTCGGCGGGCGAACAGCTCGAAGACCGAGCGGCGCTGCGCCGTGCCGTCGGCCAGGCTGGCCTGCACCATGGTCAACTCGTAGTGGTCCGTCAGGAGCGCGGTCGAGGTGTTCACAGGGGCAGCCTATTGCGAGTCCGGAACTACCAGTGGAGAGAATGGGTCAGTGACCACCGCACCGAGCGAGCTCGAGAGCCCCGAAGTCGACGAGGCGATCCAGCTGAGCCCACCGTGGGTGACGATCGTCTGGAACGATCCGGTCAACCTGATGGACTACGTCACCTTCGTCTTCCAGACGTATTTCGGCTACTCCAAGTCCAAGGCCGAGAAGCTGATGATGCAGGTCCACGAGGAGGGCAAGTCGGCGGTGTCGAACGGGAACCGGGAAGCCATGGAACGCGACGTCGAGGCGATGCACTCCTACGGCCTGTGGGCAACCTGCGAGAAGTCGTGACGCGGTTCCGCAAGCGCCGCAAGATCGTCGCGGTCAGCTTCGCCGAGCACGAGGCCGACATCCTCGCCAACCTGCTCCGCAACCTGGTCGAACTCCTGTACGACGGCATGCCCCCGCGTGCCACCCAGTCCAGCGACCCCCTGGCCGCCCTGCTCGACTCCGACGGACCCACCTCCCCACCCGAGGACATCGTCCTCCAGCGCCTCTTCCCCGACGCCTACGGCTCCGACGACATGGCCTCGGCCGAATTCCGCCGCTTCACCGAACGCGGCCTCCGCGACGGCAAGATCGCCGACGCCAAACGCGTCCTGTCCGCCCTCGAAGAGTCCGGCGCCGACGAGATCGCCCTGGAACCCGACGAACAGTTGTCCTGGCTCCGGGCCCTCAACGACCTCCGCCTGGCCATCGGCACCCGTCTCGACATCAAAGACGAAGACGACTACGCCACCTGGGAAAAACTCCCCGAAGACGACCCCCGCCGCCTCACCTACGACCTCTACGACTGGCTCGGCTACCTCCAATCAGCCCTCCTCCACAACATGCGCTGACCCCACCTCCGGCCGCGACACCACCTCCGCGACCGAAGCCACCGTGCGCCGCGACCGAAGCCACCGTGCCCCCGCCACTGAAGCCACCGTGCGAGTGATGGGGTGTGCGTGTGAGTCGCCGGGTGGGGGCAGCGGGTGGGCGGACGCCAGCCACTCACCAACCTCGCGAACGGCCGACGTGCGAGCAGTCGCCAGGCGGGGCGTTCCCGCCGGACGGGAGTTGGTGAGTGGGGGCGGTCCGCGAAACCCGTCTGTTGGTGTCGGGTGTTCCAGCGTGGAATGGCCGTCGGCGCACAGGTTCATCGGTGGCGGTCCGCGCGGGGGCGTGCGGTCCGGCTAGGGGGGCATGAGGGTTGTTACGTAGGTGGTGAGGCGGGTTTCGACTAGTTCGGGGGTTAGGTCGGGGCGGGTGGAGTTGCGCCAGGGGTGGGTGGCTGGTTCGAGTTCTTCGGAGAAGGCGAGGGCGTCTCGGATGAGCCAGTAGTGGCGGTGTGGGGAGAGGGTGCCGCCGGCTTGTTCGTAGGCGGCGATGAGTGATGGGCCCAGGTGGGGCCGTGGAGGAGCGCCAGGTTGGTGGCGCAGTGGGCGACGTCGAGGTCGGTGGGACCCCAGGAGGTGCCGGCCCAGTCGACGACGGCGGTGATGCGGTTGCCGTCGAAGAGGACGTTGCCGGGCTGGTAGTCGCGGTGCAGGAAGACGCCCTCGTACGGCGGGTGCCCGCCGCGGATCACGTCGATGGCGGCTGACCAGTCGGCGCCGACCGGGGTGACGACCGTGTCGGCGGTTGTCAGTGTCACGAAGGGGCGTGGACGCTCAACGGGCTGGACCGCGTGGATGGCGACGAGTTGCTGGGCCAGGGCTGGGATGCGGTCGGCGAGGCCGGCGTCGGTGAGGACTGTACGGCCGGGCATCCACGTCATCAGAAGCGCCGGATCGGCGACGGCGATGAGCTCAGGGGCCGGTATGGCGGTTGTCTCGAGCTCGGTGAGGGCGTGCGACTCCCGGAACAGCCAGTCGGCGGCGTCGGGGCGATCGACGTACGTGCGGAGGACGAGGTGACGGCGACTGCCGTCGGGGGTGGCGATGGTCAGGTGCCGCATATCAGCGGTGAGACCACCGTGGAGCGGCTCGGCGTCGACGACGCGTTCGCCGGCGTCGAGGTGTTCCTGCACCCAGGCCAGATCGATCACCGTGCCACCTCACCATTCAGGCAGCGACGGACGCGACCGAATATCCCGCCTACGATGCACGGGTGAGTTATCCGCGGACTGGTGGCAGGGTGGGTGGGGCTCCGGATTTCCCCGAGGTCGAGGGGGAGGTACTGGCGTTCTGGGAGGCGGACGACACGTTCCGGGGGTCGGTGGAGCGGCGGACGAAGGACGAGTTCGTCTTCTACGACGGGCCTCCGTTCGCGAATGGGCTGCCGCACTACGGGCATTTGCTGACGGGGTATGTGAAGGACCTGGTCCCGCGGTACCGGACCATGCGCGGGTTCCGGGTGGAGCGGCGGTTCGGGTGGGATACGCATGGGTTGCCGGCTGAGTTGGAGGCTCAGCGGGTGCTGGGGTTGAAGACGAAGGCGGAGATCCTCGAGCTGGGGATCGAGAAGTTCAACGCGGCCTGCCGGGAGGCAGTGCTGAAGTACACCGACGAGTGGCGGAGTTATGTCACTCGGCAGGCGCGGTGGGTGGATTTCGACAACGACTACAAGACGCTCAGTCCTGACTACATGGAGTCGGTGATCTGGGCGTTCAAGACGTTGTACGACAAGGGGCTGGTGTACGAAGGGCTGCGCGTCCTCCCGTACTGCTGGAACGACGAGACCCCGCTGTCGACTCACGAGCTGCGGATGGACGATGACGTCTACCAGCAGCGGCAGGACCCCTCGGTGACGGTTGCGGTCGAGCTGGAGACCGGGGAGCGGCTGCTCGCCTGGACGACCACACCCTGGACGCTGCCCAGCAACCTCGCGATGGCGGTTGGCCCGGACCTCGACTATGTCGTCGTTGCCACCCCGGACGGCCCGACGATTCTGGCGGAGGCGCGGCTGCAGGCCTACGGCTTCACCGACATCATCAAGAGGTTCAAAGGCACTGAGCTGATCGGCAAGCGGTACACCCCGCTCTTCGACTTCTTCGCCGACACCCCCAACGCCTTCCAGGTGATCGTCGGCGATCACGTCACCACCGACGACGGCACCGGCGTCGTACACCTGGCCCCCGCGTACGGCGAGGAGGACCAGCTGGCATGTGATGCCGTCGGGATCCCCACGATCCTCACCGTGGACGACGGAGCCCGGTTCACGAGCGTGGTCCCGCCGTACCAAGGTCTGCACGTCTTCGAGGCCAACCGCCCGATCATCCGCGACCTGAAAGCCAACGGCGCTCTGATCCGCGAAGACAGCTACGTGCACAGCTATCCGCACTGCTGGCGGTGCCGGAATCCCTTGATCTACAAGGCGGTTTCGAGCTGGTTCGTCGAGGTGACCCGGATCCGCGACCGGATGGTCGAGCTGAACGAGGACATCACCTGGACCCCGGAACACGTGAAGCACGGCCAGTTCGGCAAGTGGCTGAGCAACGCCCGCGACTGGTCGATCAGCCGGAACCGCTTCTGGGGTTCGCCGATCCCGGTCTGGCGATCGGACGATCCGGCGTACCCGCGGATCGACGTGTACGGCTCGATCGCCGAGCTCGAGCGGGATTTCGGGGTCGAGGTCAAGGACCTGCACCGCCCGTACGTCGATCTGCTGACCCGGCCGAATCCCGACGACCCGACCGGGAAGTCGACGATGCGCCGGGTGCCCGACGTACTGGATGTGTGGTTCGACTCGGGGTCGATGAGTTTCGCGCAGGTGCATTATCCGTTCGAGAACACGGAATGGTTCGAAAGTCACTTCCCGGGTGACTTCATCGTCGAGTACATCGGGCAGACGCGCGGCTGGTTCTACACCATGCACGTGCTCGCGACCGCGCTGTTCGACCGGCCGGCGTTCAAGTCGGTACTGAGCCACGGGATCGTGCTCGGCAGCGACGGTCAGAAGATGAGCAAGTCGCTGCGGAACTACCCCGATGTGCGCGAGGTGTTCGACCGGGACGGCGCGGATGCGATGCGCTGGTTCCTGATGTCGAGCCCGATCCTGCGCGGCGGGAACCTGATCGTCACCGAGGAGGGTATTCGCGAGGGCGTCCGGCAGGTGCTGATCCCGCTCTGGAACGCGTGGTCGTTCTTCGCGCTCTACGCGAATGCCGCCGGTATCGAGGGGCAAGCGACCAAGCAGCCAACGGATCTGCTCGATCGGTACCTGCTGGCGCGGTTGCGGCTGTTCGTGACCGACGTGCAGGACAAGCTGGACCGGTACGACATCGCCTCGGCCTGTGACGCGGTTTCCTCGTACGTCGATGTGCTCACGAACTGGTACATCCGGCGCTCCCGCGACCGCTTCTGGGCGGGTGAGCAGGCGGCGATCGACACGCTGTTTGCGGCCCTCGAGACGCTCTGTCGTGCGGTCGCACCGCTGCTGCCGTTGGTTGCCGAGGACATCTGGCGCGGGCTGACGGGTGAGCGCTCGGTCCACCTGACCGACTGGCCGGTCGTTGACGACCTGCCGGACGATCCGGCGTTGGTGGCGCAGATGGAGCGCGCCCGCGAGGTGTGTTCGGTCGCGTCGGCGATCCGCAAGTCGACCGGGATCCGCGCCCGGCAGCCGCTGGAAAAGTTGACCGTGGCAACGGCTGATGATCTGCACGCGCTGACGGGCCTGATCGCCGCCGAGGTGAACGTCCGCGAGGTTGTGCTCACCTCGGTGGACGCCATCGACGCCCCGGTGTCACAACAGTTGACGGTCAACGCCCGAGCCGCCGGACCGCGGTTGGGCAAGGCCGTGCAGACAGCGATCAAGGCCTCGAAAACCGGCGACTGGTCAATCGCCGAGGATGGTGTGGTGGTTGCCGGGGGCATCGAGCTGGTCGACGGGGAGTACACGCTGACAACGACCCTGGCGACGGAGGCTGTGTCGAGCGGGCCACTCGGGCTCGGTGGCGCGGGCGAGTCGAGCGGGCCGGCCGGCGCCTCGGCCTCAACGGCCAGTGGGTTGTTGCCGGGCGGCGGCTTCGTTGTCCTCGACACGACGATCACTCCTGAGCTCGAGGCGGAGGGGACCGCGCGGGATGTGATTCGGTCGATTCAGCAGGCGCGGCGGGATTCGGGGCTCGAGGTGACGGACCGGATTCGGCTGACCGTGACTGCGGAACCGCCCGTGGCTCGGGCCGTGGAGACGCATCGCGAGCTGATCATGCGGGAGACGCTGGCCACGGATCTCGTCGTACAGGAGGGCTCTGAGCTGGAGATCGACCTGAGGTCCTAGGGTTGCGCCCATGGAGACGCGGAAGCTGGGACGGACCGGTCGGGATGTAGGCGTCGTCGGGCTGGGTGCCTGGCAACTAGGCGCCGACTGGGGTTCGGTGGACGAGAGCGACGCCCTCGCCGTGCTGCGGTCGGCGATCGAGGGTGGCGTCACCTTCATCGACACCGCCGACGTGTACGGCGACGGCCGGAGCGAGCGGCTCGTCGGTCAGATCCTCAAGGAACACGAGGGTCTGACCGTGGCGACCAAGATGGGCCGCCGGGTCGAACAGCTCCCGGAGAACTACAACCCGGCCAACTTCCGCGCCTGGAACGACCGCTCTCGGCAGAACCTCGGTGTCGACACCATCGACCTCGTCCAGTTGCACTGCCCGCCGACCCCGGTGTACTCCACCGACGCGGTCTTCGACGACCTCGACGCGATGGTCGACGAGGGCAGGATCGCGGCGTACGGCGTCAGTGTCGAGACCACCGCTGAGGCCCTGACCGCGATCGCGCGCCCCAACGTGGCCAGCGTCCAGATCATCCTGAACGCGCTCCGCCTCAAGCCCCTCGACGAGGTTCTGCCGGCGGCCCAGGAGGCGGGTGTCGGCATCATCGCCCGTGTCCCGCTCGCCAGCGGCCTGCTCTCCGGCAAGTACGACGAGAACACCGTCTTCGCCGCCGATGACCACCGCACCTACAACCGCCACGGCGAGGCCTTCGACGTCGGCGAGACCTTCTCCGGCGTCGACTTCGGCACTGGCCTCGAAGCCGTCCGCCGCCTGATGCCCTGGCTCCCTGCCGGCGCCACCATGGCCCAGTTCGCCCTCCGCTGGATCATCGACCAGCCCGGTGTCTCCGTCGTCATCCCCGGCGCCCGCAACCCCGAGCAGGTGGCCGGCAACATCGCCGCCGCCGCTCTGAACGAACTCACTGACGATCAGCAGACCGCCGTACGGGAGATCTACGACGACCTCATCCGCCCGCAGATCCACGACCGCTGGTAGCGCGGTCGGCCTCGGGCAGCCACACGTCCGACGGCCAGGTGAAGCCCCTGGTGATCGACTCCAGCAGCGTCGGCAGCAGCGGGTGCTCATCGCGCCAGACGAGCGACCACGGGTAGACCGGCGTCGGGTCGGTCAGATACACCACAGCGGTGTGCGAGGTGGGCGGTAGCTGCATCCGGGCGCCTATCGGTGTCGCCACGTCCGGCCGGGCCGCGACCTCGTCCACCAGGTAGTCGAGACTCAGCGCGGGACCTGTGGTGTCCAGCTCGAGCTGCCAGGCGTGGGCGAACTGCGCGAGGTAGTCGGCCCACTCCGCCACCGCACCACCCAAAGGCGCCCACAGCTGAACCTCACGCAAGGACGCCAGCGTCACCGTCTCGGCGTCGGCCAGCGGGTGCTCACGGCTCACCAGCAGCGCCAGCGGTTCCAGCAGCACCAGCTGATGATCCAGCTCAGCCAGCTGGCCAGGTGTCAGCGCATGCACCCGCCCGAACGCCGCATCCACCTCACGGTTGCGCAGCGCGGGCAGTGCGGCCGGTAGCCCGTGCCGCATGCTCACCTCGATCGGGAAGTCGTCAAGCCGTCGTACGGCGTGCTGCACGAGCTGCAGCGGTGCCAGACGCTCATCCAGTACGTCGAGCCGCAGCGTGCGCGTGGTCGGCACCACGGAGGCGATCGCGGCGTCGGCGGCGGCGAGCGCCTCGATCGCGTGGGGGAGGAACCGCGCACCTGCCGCGGTGAGCTCGACCTTGTGGGTCCCGCGGTCGAAGAGCCGCGTCGCGAGCGACTCCTCGAGTTTGGCGACGCGTTTGGACACTGCCTGCTGGCTCACAGCCAGGCGCTCCGCAGCGTGCCCGAAGTGCAGTTCTTCGGCGGCGACGACGAAAGCCCGTACCTGTGCCAGGTCCAGTTCCACCTATCCATCGTGTGCGACAACCAGTGGTTGTCAAGGCAGGACCGACGGTTGTTGGACCGCAGCAGCCCGTACGGCGTTCGCTGGAAGGAGTCCGAAGGGAGTTCTGATGTCCACATTGACGCAACCTCGTCGGTGGCGCGCGATGGCCGTGCTGGCGATGGTGCAGCTGATGATCGTCATCGACAACACCGTGGTGAATATTGCGCTGCCGTCGATCCGGACCGACCTGGGCACCTCACAGGCCGGGCTCGCCTGGGTGCTGAACGGCTATCTGCTCACCGCGGGCGGTCTACTGCTGCTTGGCGGGCGGTGCGCCGATCTGCTGGGCCGCAAGCGGATCTTCATCGCCGGTACGGCGGTCTTCGCGCTCGGCTCGCTGATCAGCGGAGCCGCCTGGAACTCGGGTGTCCTGATCGCCGGCCGGTTCGTCCAAGGTGCCGGAGAGGCCCTCGCCTCGCCCGCGGCACTGGCGCTGATCGTGGTCATGTTCACCACCCGCGAAGAGCGTGCCAAGGCGCTCGGCCTCTGGGGCGGTTTGGCCGGTCTCGGCGCGACCGTCGGAGTGCTGCTGTCCGGCGTACTGGTCGACCTCGCGAACTGGCGCTGGGTCTTCTTCATCAACCTCCCGGTGGCCGTTGTCGCCCTGGTGCTGTGCGCCCGGCTGGTTCCCGACATCCCCGCCAAGGGCGGACGCCGGACGCTCGACATTCCCGGCGGTCTGCTGGTGACCAGCGGACTGATCCTGGTGGTGAACGGACTGCTGCGCGACGGCCACCACTGGGGCTGGTTCGTGGCCGGGTTCCTGCTGCTTGCTCTGTTCGCCCTGGTGGAGGCGCGTTCCAGCGACCCGATGATGCCGCTGCGGTTCTTCGCGAACCGGACGCGCGTGACGGCCAACCTCACGACGATCCTGCTGACCAGTGCGATGGCCGCGATGTTCTTCATGGTCACGCTGTACGTGCAGCAGGTGCTGGGCTACTCACCACTGCGGTCCGGGCTGGCCTATGTCCCGTTCTGCGTCGCCTTCGTCCCGGGCATGGTGCTGTCGACGCAGCTCGTGACTCGCTTCGGCACGAAGACAGCCATCTGCACCGGCTTCGTGGTGTCTGCGACAGGCATGTTGCTGCTGGCCCGTATCGACGCGCAGGGTTCGTTCTGGGGGCAGTTGCTGCCTGCGACGGTCGTGCCGGCGCTGGGTCTGGCTATCGGCCTGCCGGCCCTCCAGAACGCCGCACTGCACGGTCTGTCCGAGGCTGACGCCGGGCTGGGCTCGGGTGTACAGACGTCGGTGCAGCAGCTGGGCAGTGCGCTCGGGCTGGCGGTGCTGACGATGATCGCGCTCAGCCACGCCGCGGCAGCACGCCGTACCGGCCTGAACGTCGAAGAGGCCGTCGTGTGCGGCTACCGCCTGGCCTTCGTGGTGGCGGCCGGCGTCCTGGTCCTCGGCGCGGCGCTGGCGGCCGTCATCATGACTGCTGAGCGTCCACATCGTGGACCGTCGGGCGAGATGGCGGGGGCGGCCGAGCGGTCGCCGTACCGTGGGTGACGTGTTGATCATCGAGCAGGCGGCGTACGACGCGATCGTTGCGCACGCGCGGAAGGACCACCCGGACGAGGCCTGTGGTGTGGTCGTCGGGCCGGAGGGTTCGGACCGGCCGGTGCGGGTGGTGCCGATGCTGAACGCGGCGATGTCGCCGACGTATTACAAGTTCGATGACGACGACTGGAAGACGCTGTACGACGAGATGTGGGACAACGACGAGGAAGCGGTCGTGATCTACCACTCGCACACGGCGACCGAGGCGTACCCGTCGCGGACCGACATCTCGGAGGCGCGGGAGCCGAACGCGCACTACGTGCTGGTGTCGACGCGGGAGGGCGCCGAGTCGCTCACGTACGACGGGCCGGTGGAGTTCCGGTCGTTCCGGATCGTCGACGGTACGGTCACCGAAGAAGAGGTCCAGGTCGTGACGGCCTACAGTGAAACAGGAGAGAACTGAGATGGCGATCGAGTTGCGGGTCCCGACGATCCTGCGCACTTTCACCGGTGGCGAGAAGCTGGTCACCGGGGCGGGGGAGACGCTGGCCGCGTTCATCGACAACGTGGACGGCAGTCACCCGGGGATCAAGGAGCGGATCGTCGAGGGTGAGCCGGAGGAGCTGCGCCGGTTCGTCAACGTGTACGTGAACGACGAGGACGTCCGGTTCACCGGTGGGCTGGCGACCGGGGTGAAAGACGGCGACGTGGTCGTGGTCCTGCCTGCGGTGGCCGGCGGCTGACGATGCGTTTCGACAGCCTGCTCGACTCGGTCGGAGGCACGCCGCTGGTCGGTCTGCCGAAGCTGTCGCCGTCGGCCGAGGTGCGGTTGTGGGCCAAGCTGGAGGACCACAACCCGACCGGTTCGATCAAGGACCGGGCGGCGCTGCGGATGTTGCTGGACGCCGAGAAGGACGGCCGGCTCCGGCCGGGGAACACGATCCTCGAGCCGACGTCGGGCAACACCGGGATCTCGCTGGCGATGGCGGCCAAGCTGCGCGGGTACCGGATGGTCTGCGTGATGCCGGAGAACACCTCGGAGGAGCGCCGGCAGATCCTGCGGATGTGGGGTGTCGAGATCATCTCCTCCCCGGCCGCGGGTGGTTCGAACGAAGCGGTCCGGGTCGCCAAGCAGGTCGCCGCCGAGCACCCCGACTGGGTGATGCTCTACCAGTACGGCAACCCGTCGAACGCGGCCGCGCACTACGACGGCACCGCGCGCGAGATCCTCGACGACCTCCCGTCGGTGACGCACTTCGTGGCAGGCCTCGGCACGACCGGCACGCTGATGGGTGCCGGCCGCTTCTTCCGTGAGCACAAGCCGGATGTCCGGATCGTCGCCGCCGAGCCGCGGTACGGCGAGCTCGTCTACGGTCTGCGCAATCTCGAGGAAGGCTTCGTCCCGGAGCTGTACGACGCGACGCTGATCGACGCACGGTTCTCGGTCGGCCCGCGGGACGCCGTCCGGCGGGTCCGCGAACTGCTCGACAACGAAGGCATCTTCGCCGGCGTCTCGACCGGCGCGATCCTGCACGCCGCGCTCGGCCAGGCGGCCAAGTGCGTGCGTGACGGACAGCAAGCCGATATCGCCTTCGTGGTTCCCGACGGCGGCTGGAAGTACCTGTCGACGGGCGCCTACGAGGGCACGATCGACGAGGCGGAGGACCGCCTCGAGGGTCAGCTCTGGGCCTGAGAAGTCGTGCCTGTTATGGGGATTTGAAGAGGATCCGGCGGCCGATGCGGGGATGCACGCCACGTCCCTTGCAGCTCGTGCAGGGGCGTTGTGCGTAGCTGAAGACGCCACCGTGGTGACGGCCGGCGCCCTTACAACGGTTGCACTTGGCATTCGGGTGCAGCGACAGCGAGACGACGTACAGGAAGAACGCCGCCATCAGCATCAGCAGCAGGACTCCGGTCGGCCCGAGGGACGACGCGATGTCTGCGGCCGTGCTGTTGGTTTCCGCGGCCTGGTTGGCGGCCTGCCCGGAGGCGGCGACGTGATCAGGTTGCGGATTCGGTCCGGCGGTGCTGCTCAGCACCGCCACGAAGTGATGAGCCAGACTCATGGCAGCTCGAGGGCGGATCGTACGAACATCGGTCCAGAGTGGCGCGGATCACGTCGGTTGGCAATTACATAACGTAAAGATGTGGACAATGTTCGGCGTGTCGTTTCAGGAGAAGGGACGGGGTGTCTTCTAGAACGACCCGAATCCGGCCCCGGTTACGGGTCGCAATCGGCGGTCGGCGTGTCCCCGATAGAATGCGCGACGTGACAGATGCGCCGGTGGGGATCTTCGATTCAGGTTTCGGCGGTCTCACCGTCGCCCGCGCAGTGCTCGATCAGTTGCCGCATGAACCGGTTCTGTACCTCGGAGACACCGCCCGGCAGCCGTACGGGCCGAAGCCGATCGCCGAGGTTCGTGAGTACGCACTGGAGTGTCTGGACCACCTGGTCGAGGCCGGCGTGAAGATGCTGGTCATCGCCTGCAACTCGGCCAGCGCCGCGATGCTGCGCGACGCCCGCGAACGGTACGACGTACCGGTCGTCGAAGTGATCCTCCCGGCTGCTCGGCGAGCGGTTGCCGCGACGCGCAATCAGAAGGTCGGCGTGATCTGCACGCGCGCCACGGCACAGTCGCTCGCGTACGACGACGCGTTCGCCGCCGCACCGCAGGTCGAGCTGATCACGCGTCCCTGCCCCAAGTTCGTCGACTTCGTCGAGTCCGGCGTGACGTCCGGACCGGAGTTGCTCGAGGCGGCCCACGAGTACCTCGACCCGCTGGTCGATGCCGGCGTCGACACGCTCATCCTCGGCTGCACGCACTACCCGCTGCTCACCGGCGTGATCCAGTACGTCGTCGGTGACGCCGTGACCCTGGTGAGCAGCGCCGAGGAGTGCGCGAAGGATGTCTACGGCGTGCTGACGAAGACCGGGCTGCTGCGGTCGGACGCGCTGGCCGAACCCAAGCACCGTTTCGTCACGACCGGCACCCCGTCCGAGTTCGAGGCGATCGGCTCCCGCTTCCTCGGCCCGGTGCTCTCCGGGGTAGACCAGTTCGCCTGGGTGCGTTAGGCATCTGCCCGCGCGCGGCGCGGTTCCAGCACGGCCAGTAGCAAGAACGCGACCACGATCGTGGCTCCCGCCACGACGTAGCACCACGGTGCGTCCAACCCCACCGCCACCATGATCAGTCGATACATTCCTTCGTCCATGGATACGACCGTACCAACGGGATCGTGCGACTTTAGTCTTGAAATGTGCCGTTACGTCACGAATAGAATGAGCTTGTGCGTGATGAAATGTGCCGGGTCTGCGGACAGCGGCTGAGCCCGCCGGAGCGTGGCCGACGGCCGGTCTACTGCTCACGCGCGTGCCAGGCCAAGTCCTACCGCGCGCGACGCGGGCCGGTGCGGCCGGTCGAGGTACCCGAGAGCGGTCGCCGGGCAGAGCGCCGTACCGAGATTGCCCAGCTGGTGTGGAAGATCGCGGCCGAGCAAGGGCTGGATGCCGTCAGCATGCGATCGGTGGCGGCCGCGGCCGGAGTATCGGTGCGCGTTGTGCAATATCACTTCGGAACCAAGCATCAGCTGCTCGTGGACTCGCTGGAGTTGTTGCATCGCACCAACGAACAACTCGCCGCCGGACGTATACACGCCGACCTGACCGAGCCGAAAGCCTTGCTATGCGCGGTCCTGGACGAATTCCTGCCGCTGGACGCGCACCGGCGACTGAGCCTGCGCGCCCTGGCTGGGTACTACACGCGGAGTCTCACCGACCCCACGCTGGCCGCCATCTTCCTGAACGGCGACCGCTCGCTGGAGGAGTTCGTCGCACTGATCCTGCGGTACGCCGAAGAGCAAGGCGAGTTGCGCCCCGGCGTCCATATCGCCTCGACCGCTGACATGCTTGTCTCCGGTGTCACCGGGCTCGCGATGGATGTTGTCCACGGCACCAGATCTGCCCGTGATGTGCGCGAAATCATTGCCAGGCAACTCGATCAGCTGTTCCGCGACGCGACGAGTTGCCCTGCGAAGCCGGCAACCCGCCGGTAATCTCAAGATATGAAGCTCACCGTGCTCGGCTGCTCCGGGTCCGTCCCCGGGCCGGACTCGGCCGCCTCGAGCTATCTGGTCACTGCCGAGGACTTCCACCTGGTCCTCGATCTCGGCAGCGGCGCACTCGGATCGCTCCAGCGGCATATCGCCGTTCCGCAGATCGGCGCGATCGGCCTGTCCCACTTGCATCCTGACCACTGTATGGACCTGACCGGCCTGTACGTCGCGGCCAAATACGCGCCAGGTTCACCCATCCCCCGCATCCCCGTGTTCGCGCCGCCCAACGCGGCCGAACGCATGGCTCTGGCCTATGACCTGCCCATCGACCCCGGGATGGAGGAAGAGCTGGAATTCCATACCTGGCAGGACGTTCAGCAGATCGGCCCCTTCACGATCCGCACCGCACAGATGGTGCACCCGGTCCCGGCGTACGCGATCCGCGTCGAGCACGCCGGCAAGGTGCTGGTGTATACCGGAGACACCGGGCCGAACGACGCACTCGTCGAGCTCGCCCGCGGCGCCGACGTGCTGCTGTCCGAAGCGGCCTTGCAGGACGAGAATCCGAACAACCCGACCGACCTGCACCTGACCCCCTCCGACGCCGGCGAACACGCCAAGAAGGCCGGCGCCAAAAAGCTCGTGATCACGCACGTCCCACCGTGGTACAACCGGGTGACCCAAGCGGAGAACGCCCGGCGCACCTACTCGGGACCGATCGAGATTGCGACCCCCCATGCAGTTTTCGACATCTGACGGCATTCCGTTGTGGACCGCAACGACTGGTACGGCGTCCCCTGCCGCCGCGCCGGTAGTCATCTTGCATGGTGGCCCTGGGCTCTGGGATGACTACGCCGTTCTCGCGGAGATGGTGGACGACCTGACCGTCGTACACCGCTTCGACCAGCGGGGCTGCGGCCGCTCCGGCGCGTCCGCCGAGCAGTCGATGGCCCTCAGCGTGCGGGACATCGACGAGCTACGCGCGTTCTGGGGCCACGAGAAGATCGTTGTCATCGGCCACTCCTTCGGAGCCACCCTCGCGGTCACCTACGCCGCCGCCCACCCCGACCGCGTCGCCGCAGTGGTCTACCTCGGCGGCGTCGGCATCGGCGACTGGCACACCCCCTGCGAGGCCGAACAACGCCGCCGCATGACCCCCGAACAAGCCGCCCGCCTCGACGACCTCTCCGCCCGCCGCCCCCGAACCCCGGCCGAGGAAACCGAGTTCCGCGTCCTCGCCTGGTTCACCAGCCACGCCGACACGTCGAAGGCAATGCAATGGGCCGCCGAGGAAGCAGCCGTCGACCTCCCCATCAACTTCGCCGCAAACCGCGCCCTCAGCAACGAAATCAACAGCTGGCCGGACAGCCGCAAGACCGACGACGCTGCCGCGATCCTCGCCCCGATCACCTTCCTCCACGGCGAAGGCGACCCGCGCCCGCACACCGCCGTACAGGCTCTTGCCGAGCACGCCCAGCAACCGTCCTTCCACCTCATCCCCAACGCCGGTCACTCCCCGTGGCGCGAACAGCCTGACGCCGTCCGCGAAATCCTCCGCGCCGTGGTGCTCAAGACACCTTGAGCGTCATCGTGGCGCCGGGGATCGGCATCGAGAGTGCCTCGGTCTCGATCGCATCCCGGTCGGCCGCGGTCAATCGGCCGGCGACGCGTAGTTCGATCGAGCCCTGTCGGCGGCCCCAGGCGCCGCGGATGCGGCCGTCGAGCATCAGCCCGTGCGGGTGGTGCCAGTCGTTGAACTCGATTCGGGACTTCTGGCCGGGGCCTGCGAACAGTTCGTACCGGTCGGCACCGAACAACCGCAGGTCTGATGCCACCAGGAACCGCGCACCGGGTGCGGGCGGCGATGACCGTACGGCGTCCTCGTCGGAAGCCAGGATTGCGGCGGCGCGTCCCTCGAGTTCGACCGGGAGTAGTTCGTCGGCCAGCCAGCTCCAGACGGTTCGGGCGTCGGGCCGTGACAAGCCCGCCCACCAACCGAAGGTCTCCGCGGTCGTCGGTCCGAAGGCGCGCACGTGGCGACGGCATAACTCCAGGTGGGCCTCGCGAAAGTCGATGTCCGGTGGCGCGACCTCCCGGGCGTACAAGGCGCTCGTCGTCCAGCGCAGAACCACCCGCCCGGTCGCGCACGCACCCCGCAACTCCGGATGACCGTGTCGCCGCTCGGCTCCGTCGAACTCCCGGCAGATCCGCTCGGCCAGCTCAGCCACCGACTTCTGCTCGGCGGGATCGAGCGGCATCCGCCCGATCGTGAAGACACCGAAGTCAGCTGCCGGCAGCACGTAGACCGCAGCCCGCGGACTGTACGTCTGAACCAGCCCCGGCGCCTCCCACGCCGACGGTTCACAGTCCGCCACTCGCGCATGCAACCCAACCAACGCGTCCCGCGGCGCAGTGTCCTGCAACCCGAACCGCGCCGCCTCCACATACGTCCCAGCCGGCAACCGCTCACCGAGGTGATTGACCGCCAACCGGTACCGAACCGCCTGCTGATGGTCGATCCGGAGCGCAGTCATACCGCTGTCTACCAGGCCGTCCCGACAGCCCGAGCGACAGGAGGTATCGGCCGAATCGGCGCCGGGCCCGCTGCACTCAGGCGGGGGAAGGCGTATGCGTAGGTGTCTATGTCCTGTCGTTCGAGCGCCCGACGCGGTCCGCGAGCTCTTCCGCACGACGATCATCCAGCCGATCGCCTTGGCGTAGGCCGAAGTAGTCGGCGGCTGAACCGCCGCGGACGACCAGTTCGGCTACGTCCGAGCTGCCGGGGATGAGGCCGGGTTCATCACGCGGTACGGCGGTCAGGTGGGGGTAGCGCGGTATGCCGGCCAGCTTGAGTTCGTCGGGGGCGCGGTCGAGTTTGCAGTTGCCGAAGTTGTCGATGACGGTCACCAGCGGACCCTCGTCCGGGGTGACGGGGATCGGGGTCGGCGTCGAGGGGACCGGCCGGCCGTCGGTGACCCATTTCGCGAGCAGTGGTAGGTACCAGAGGCTGCGGAACTGGGTGGTGATGATCCGCTCGGATTCCACGGGGTCGAAGTCGAGGGCTTCCAGAACCTCGGCGATGTCGGTGACAAACACCTCGGTGATCCCGAGCTCCCGCCGTACCAGGCCGAGCGCGCGCGGATTGAACGTGCTCGCGACGAGATGTTCGCCGTACCGGAAGAAGCAGAAGGGGACGCCGTTCGGCCAATGACCGTCACGAGGGGCGAGGTTGAGCAGGGTGATGGTGGGGTGGCCGGGTTCGCCGAGGGATTCCGTCGATCTCAGACAGTCGAGCAGGGTCAACGCCGCGAACGACTCGGGATCGGGGTCGTCGAGCGCGATGATCGTGGGGGACTGGCCGAAGAGGGCGCCGATGCGGGTGCTGAGGCGGGCGCGGGCGTTCCCGCCGACACAGTCGGTCAGGTAGGTGATCGGGTACATGCGAGGTCTCCTGGGGTGGTTGCAGACATGAGAAGAGGCCCCCCGACAGGGAGGCCTCTCGCTGCAAGCACACGTGACTACGCTGCCGAGGTTCCTCCATATCGAGGGCTCAGCATTCGCATCGCGACGGCGTACCGGGTCACGTCGTGGATATTAGCACCTGCGGTCATGCGCTCCATCGGACTGACCAGCCCTATCCCAGAGCGCGAGCTCGAGGAGCAAGCGCTCTGGACGTCGTCCGCCGGGTGGTGCGACGGTTCGGCTCGTCCGACCCTTCCCAGGAGGCAACAGCGATGTCTGCGCGACCAAGGTCTAGGCGACAGCCACCTTGTGCACGCACCAACCACGTGACACCTGCCGAAACGGTTGGGTCGTGCTCAAGGTCGCGCGCCTGGCCCACCTTGAGCACCGCTCAACCACCGTCCGGCCGGACAAGTGACTGATCCGTGCTCAAGGCGTAGCCGTCAGTGCGCCTGACCGTTGTCGAAGTAGGCGATCAGGGCGGGGTCGAGGTCCGGTACGTCGATTGGTACGCCGTTCGACCGCAAAGAGTTGGTGGCGGCGACGCCGGCGGCGACTGCGGCGCGGGCGGCGATGGGGGAGGTCAACGTTGTACCGCCGTCCCGGACGAAGGTGAGGAACTCGTTGACCAGGTGCGGGTCGGCGCCGCCGTGGTGGTCGCTCTCGCCGGCGATCTCGACGACCAGGTCGGCGTCCTCGCGGTAGCCGGAGCGGCGGCTGTTCCAGACCTTCACCACGCCACCCGCGGTGTCGCCGAAGTTCTCGAGGCGGCCGTGGGTGCCGATCACGGTGTAGTTGCGCCAGTAGTCCGGCGTGTAGTGGCACTGCTCGTAGGTGACGAAAACGCCGTTGTCCAGCAGGAGATTCGCCATCGAGAGGTCCTCGACGTCCATCACCGGCGCGAGGCCCTTCTGCTCCAGCGGCGGCCAGTTGTCCGAGCTCACGAAGTCGGAGAACCGCTGGCCGGTCCGGTCGAGCCTGTCCTCGATGCCGCCGTACAGGGTGAGTGCGCCCATCGCGTTGACGCGCCGGGTGTAGCCGTTCGCCAGCCAGTGCATCACGTCGATGTCGTGGGCACCCTTCTGCAGCAGCAGGCCGGTGGTACGGCGGCGGTCGGCGTGCCAGTCCTTGAAGTAGAAGTCGCCGCCGTGGCCGACGAAATGCCGGCACCAGATCGCCTTCACGTCGCCGATCGCGCCGTCCTGGATCAGCTGCCGCATGGTCTGTACGACGGGCATGTGGCGCATGTTGTGTCCGACGTACAGCCGGGCGCCGGACTCGTAGGCTGCCTGCAGGACGCGGTCGCAGCCCTCGGTGGTGATCGCCAGCGGCTTCTCCACGAAGACCGGGATCCCGGCGGTGAGGAAGTCGATCGCCGGACCCTCGTGCAGGTCGTCCGGGGTGGTCAGGAAGACACCGTCGAGCTTCTGGTCGAGCAGTTCGCGGTGATCGGCGTACGCGGTCGCCTCGGGGTACTTCTCCAGGGCTTGGTCACGCTGCGCGGCCACCGGATCGGCCACGGCCACGATCGCGCTGCCCTCCCCGGGGCGATGGGCGTGTCCCGCGAGGTAGCTCCGGGCGCCGAGCCCCACCACGCCGAGTCGAAGATCAGTCATCAGCCAGCAACTCCTGCACATAGTTGTTTGAATCAGCCTAACTCCGAGCAGTTCCGTCCTTCAATCACCGGGTCGCTGGATGGAATTGCCTTCCTGGTCACCCAGTCGACAGCGGGACCTCGCCCCGTGTCGCCACCATGACGGAATGTGAGCCTCCACTACGTGGCACTGGGGGACTCGACCACAGTTGGTGTCGGGGACCCGATGAACGGCAGCAGTACGACCGACCTTTCCGGTGCCGGCGCGCGCCCGGGGGAGGGGTGGCGGGGCTGGGCCTCGCTGCTCGCCGACTCCTTGGGCAGCTCCCACCGTGTGACGTTCTCCAACTTCGCGACCAGTGGCGCGACGACCGACCTGGTCGCGACCCGACAACTCCCCGAGATCGGCAGCGGCCCGATCGACATCGCCTCGCTGATCGTCGGCATCAACGACACCCTGCGGTCCACCTTCGACCCGGCCCGCGTCCGCGACCACCTGCACGTGTGCGCCGAGGAGCTGACCGCGCGGGGCGCGCTGCTGCTCACCGTCCGGTTCCATGACCACGCCAAGATCTTCGGCCTGCCGAAGTGGATGGGCCGGCCGCTGTGGCAGCGGATCGAGCAGGTCAACCTCGCGTACGACGACCTGCACACCCGGTACGGCGGGATCCGGCTCGACATGGCCGATTACCCCGAGGTGTACCGCCGCGACTTCTGGAGCATCGACCGGATGCACCCGGGTGAGCGTGGACACCGCAAACTCGCCCGGATGTTCGCCGACGAACTGACCGGTCGGGGCGTGCGCATCGACGTACCGCCGGATCTGGACTGCGCCTACAAACCGCCGAGCAAGTGGGCCGACACGGTCTGGATGGTCAAGGAGGGCGTCCCGTGGCTGGGCCGCCGCGCCGGCGACCTGCTCCCGTTCGTCGCCCGGATGGCGTTGTCGCAGCGCCGGCCCGCCTCGGGCGCGTTGACCAATGCGGAGGTCCAGCGGCTGGAGGCTTAGGGCATGGCCGGCGATCTCCTGCCTGCTGCGCGGCACTCGGTGGGCACCTCGGCGCACTTCGGTCAAGGCCACGATGCTCCGCATCGAGACCTCGCCCGAAGCACACCGAGGCACTCCACCGAGCACCTGCTCGCGACGGCAGGAGATCACCGCCCATGCCCTAGGGTTTGGACCATGGCTCGCATCGACGGACGTACCCCTGACCAGCTCCGCCCGGTAACCCTGACCCGGAAGTGGCTCGACCACGCCGAAGGGTCGGTGCTGGTGGAGTTCGGGAAGACGCGGGTGCTGTGCGCGGCGAGCGTGACCGAGGGTGTGCCGCGGTGGCGGAAGGGTTCCGGGCTGGGCTGGGTCAGCGCCGAGTACGCCATGCTGCCGCGGTCGACGAACACGCGCTCGGACCGCGAGTCGGTGAAGGGCCGGATCGGTGGCCGGACGCACGAGATCTCGCGGCTGATCGGGCGGTCGCTGCGTGCGGTGATCGACTACAAGGCGCTCGGCGAGAACACCATCCTGCTGGACTGCGACGTACTGCAGGCCGATGGCGGGACCCGTACGGCGGCGATCACCGGCGCGTACGTCGCGCTCGCGGACGCGGTGTCGTACCTGCGCGACCGCAAGCTGCTGAAGAGTGAGCCGCTGACCGGCACGGTCTCGGCGGTGTCGGTCGGAATCATCGACGGCGCCCCGATGCTCGACCTCTGCTACGAGGAGGACGTCCGGGCCGAGACCGACATGAACCTGGTGATTACCGGCGACGGCAAGTTCATCGAGGTTCAGGGCACGGCTGAGGGTGCGCCCTTCGACCGCGCCGAGCTGGACAGCCTGCTCTCGTTGGGTCTTGCCGGTTGTGCGGACCTGACGAAGCTGCAGCAGGAGGCCCTCGGATGACGCGCGTCTTGCTCGCCTCGAACAACAAGAAGAAGCTCGAGGAGCTGCGCCGGATCTTGACCCCGATCGTGCCGGGGATCGAGGTGCTCGGGCTGGGCGACGTACCGCCGTACCCGGAACCGCCGGAGACCGAGCCGACCTTCGAGGGCAACGCCCTGCTGAAGGCACACGCCGCGCTGGCCGCGACCGGCCTGCCGTCGATCGCCGACGACAGCGGCATCTGCGTCGACGCGCTGAACGGAATGCCCGGCGTACTGTCGGCGCGTTGGTCCGGTCCGGCCAAGGACAACGACGCGAACAACCAACTGCTGCTGGGTCAGCTCGAGGACGTGCCCGACGAGCGCCGGGGTGCGTCATTCGTCGCGGCCGTTGCCTTCGTGCGGAAGAACGCGGCCGACGAGCTCGTGCTCGGCGAGATGCGCGGCTCGGTGATCCGCGAAGTCCGCGGTACGGGCGGCTTCGGGTACGACGTACTGTTCCAGGCCGAAGGGTATGACGTGACCACGGCCGAGCTGACCATCGAGGAGAAGGACGCGATCAGCCACCGCGGCAAGGCGTTGCGCGCCCTGGCTCCGATCGTCGCGAAAGCATTGGGGGCCTAGCGCATGTTGTTCGCAGGACGTGACAAGGAAGGCGTCGAGGACGGCTGGATCACCTCGGCCTACCGCCGCTGGTCCGAGGCCCGCGTCGTCGAGGGCCGGATCTACCGCACCAACGCCGGCCGGATCCAGATCGACAGCATCAGCGAGATCAACCCCGCCCTGATCGCCGACAACGACCCCGACGTCGCCCGCGCCGACCGCAGCAACGCCGGCGACATCCTCCGCCGCCTCCGCGGCGACGACACCTGGCCGACCTTCCTGATCCGCTTCCACCTGGTCAAGGAACCCGACCCCCGCGAACAACTCGCCGCCCAGACCGACCTCTCCGCCGACGACCTGGCCGAAATCAAGGAACGCCTAGCCCGCTTCGACGCCGGCAACCCCCACGGCCCCTGGACCACCCAAACCCTCCGCCTCATCCAGTCCAAGCCAGCCACCCGAGCAGCCGACCTAGCCGCCACCCTCGGCCGCGAAACCGCCCCCTTCAAACTGGACGTCCGCAAACTCAAGAACCTAGGCCTGACCTACAGCCTCGAAACCGGCTACGAGCTCTCCCCCCGCGGAACGGCGTACCTCAACACCCTCGACTAACAGCCGTCGACGCTGCAGGCCGTGCCGAACGCGATGGCTTGCTCGGCCTGGGCGTCCAGGATCGCTTTGCGGAGGTCGTAGGGGGTGGGGACGCCTTCTATGCGGGTGTTGCCGACCAGGATGGTGGGGACGGACTGGATCTGGTGGGCCTCGGCTTCGCGGAGGGCGTCTTGGTGCTTCTCGCGGTAGGTGCGGTTGTCGAGGGCCTTGCGGAAGTCGGGGGCGTCTAGGCCGATCTCGGCGGCCAGGGCCTGGAGTACGTCGGGGTTGCCTAGGTCCTGGTCTTCTTGGAAGAAGGCTTGGAACATGCGGTGGGTGTACTCGGTGCCTTTGTCGTGGGCGGCGGCGTACTGGTAGCCCTCGAAGGCCAGGTGGGTGTAGGGCTGGGGGGAGACGGTGGGGAGGGTGATGTCTACGCCCAGTTGTCGGGCCATCGGGTAGACGGCTCGGGACCAGATGGCGGGGAGGTACTCGTCTTCGGGGCGCAGGGTGGGGTGCGGGTGCGGGCGGAGTTCGAACGGCATCCACTCGATGTCGACGTACAAGTCCTTGGTCGCTTCTTCGATCGGGCCTTCGGCGAGGAGACAGAAGGGGCAGACGTAGTCGGAGAAGATCTTGATCTTGACCTTGTCGGTCATCGGTGGGCTCCCTTCCGGCCGGACATGAACTCTTCGAACGGCGCTTGGTGTCCCTCGATCGGGGCGTGGGTCACTTGGATCGGCCAGTCGGTGGGGTCGCTGGCGAAGATCGAGTACGAGCTGGAGTAGTTGAAGCCGTAGGCCTCGGCGGTCTTGCGGTCGGCGGCGTAGACGATGTGCTCGATGTTGAAGTAGAGCGCGGCCATGTAGCACAGGGCGCAGGGTTCGCCGGACGCGATCAGGGTGGCGCCGGCGACGCCGAAGCGGCCGGACTTCTTGGCGGCGGCGCGGAGGGCGACGACCTCGGCGTGGGCGGTCGGGTCGTCGTCCTCGAGGACGCGGTTGAAACCGGTGCCGAGGACGTGGCCGTCGCGGACGACGATCCCGGAGAACGGGATACCGCCTTCGGCGACGTGGGTGCTGCTGATCCGGACGGCCTCCTCGATGTGAGGAGTCAGGTGGTCGAGAAGATCAGTTGACATCAGGCGCATGTCCTTTGGGGTGGGAGGGAACACCCGGAGCGGCCCGTCTGCTCGGACGGGAGCGAGGTTGCCGCTCCGGGTGCGTCGAGGGGCGGTTCAGACGCCGGCGTTCTCGGGCGTCTGCGTCGACTGCTCGGCCGAAGCCTTGGGGGCGTCGAACTTGTCGGCGAGCTTGAGCCAGATGACACCGAGGACGATGAGGCCGAGCCACAGGGACTGCACGACCGTGAGGCTCTGGTCGAAGAAGACCGGGCCGAGGGCTGCCGCGCCGGCCGCGCCGATTCCTGCCCAGACTGCATAACCGATCCCCACCTCGATGGTGCGCAGTGCGGCGCTCAGCGCCCACAGGGTCAGCAGGAAGAAGACGACGGCGACCAGGGACCAGGTCAGCCGGGTGAATCCGTGGCTGCCGCCGACGGACAGCGCGTAGCCGATCTCGAAAACACCGGCGAGCAGGAGCATCAGCCAGGACTTGGCAGCGGAGGGGGACGTCGAGGACATCGGAGATTCCTTTCGAAGGAGGGTGATTTACGCTGCGCCGCTGAGCTGCAGGCCGACGACGCCGACGATGATCGCGGCGATGCCCAGGCCCTTGCGCCAGCTCAGCTTCTGGCCGAACAGCAGCGCGCCGAGGACGGTGATCCCGATCCCGGAGATCGACGTCCACAGGGCGTACCCGACGCCGACGTTGAAGGTCAGCAGGGCCCGGCTGAGGAAGAAGGTGCCGAACGCACCACTGACGAGGGTGATGATCGTCCACTTGCGGTTCTTGAAGCCTTCGGCCTTGCCGGCCGCGATCGCCACGACGATCTCGAAGACGACGGCGATGCCGAGTAGGAGCCAGTGCATGAGGTGTCCTCCGTTGAGTTGCTTGTACATGCAAGCGTCTGGCTCAGACTGTACGGCAAACTCCTGAGCAAGGGAAACCCCGAGAGGTTGCATGGGCATGTACTCTGATTCAAGAATCAATCGAGGAGGACCAGGCTCCATGACGACCTCGCAGCTGGCGCCCGCGCGCACTTCCGACCGCAGCGCCTGGGATCGCGTGCTCACCCTGCACGCCCAGGTCGAGCGTGAGCTCGCCGCGGCCCTGCAGAGCCGGCACGGCATCGGCCTGTCGGAATACCGGTCCCTCGAGCACCTCGTCGGCTCCGAGACCAGTGAGCTGCGGATGCAGGATTTGGCCGACAAAGTAGGCCTCGGTCAGTCGTCGATCACCCGCCTGGTAGGGCGTTTGGAGGCGTCCGGCTTCGCCTTCAAGGACCTCTGCCCGTCGGACAAACGAGGCGTCTATGCGGTCATCACCGACGAGGGGCGCAAGCGCTACCAATCGGCCCATGCCACGTACGTCGAGGTGCTGTCGGCCGCCCTGAATGCTTTCGCCGCGGACCCTGACCTTGGCCCCACGGTCCAGGCGCTGCGCACCGCGTAATACCGCTCAGCAACCCCCGCTCGCCGATCCGGCGATGCGGGGGTTTTTGTTTGCCCGCACAAGCACCAATGATCCTGCTCACTACTACTTCGCCAAGTAGATGCTTGACCAAGCATGTACCTCGCGGGATACCTTCGGCACCGCCGCCACGGGTTCGAAACCTTCGAACCGAGTGGGTGTGCACCGTCCAGAGATTTCCCTAGTGCGAGGAATTCCGCCGTGCCATCACCTTGCCTGGCCGAAGCCGTCGCCGTTCACGGCCACCTACGACCCCACGCAACCGCCCTGGTCACCAGCGACCGCACCGTCTCGTACGGCGAACTGGGCGAGCTCACGCAGTCCTTCCGGCACAGCCTGATCGAGCTGAACCTGCCGGCCGGAAGCACGATCTGCGTCCCGGCGCACAAGTCGCCGGAGACCATCGCGCTGTTGCTCGCCGCGTTCCTCGAGGGCCTCGTCGTACTGGCTCCCGCTCCTGATCTCGGCGCGGCCGCACTGGCCCGCCTGGCGCAGCAGGCCCGCGCCACCCACGTACTCACCGCGTCCGCGATCGATGCCCTGACCGCGGACGCGGTGCAGCCCGACGAGCAGGAGGCGGCGGGGTTCGCCGCCCCGGATCCCGCCCGCACCTGCCTCCTGCTCACCACCTCGGGTTCCACCGGAACGCCGAAGATCGTGCCCATCGCGGCCACCGGTTTCGACGCGTTCGCAGCCTGGGCCACGCAAGAGTTTTCCCTTACGGACAACGAGGTTGCGCTCTCCTACGCACCTCTCAACTTCGACCTCGCGCTCCTCGACATCTGGACCTTCCTGCAGCTGGGAGCGCAGGTCGTCCTGGTCGACCAGGGCCGGGCGACGGACGCGCCGTACGTCGAAAGCCTGGTCGCAGACGTCACCTTCATCCAAGGCGTCCCGATGCTCTACCGCCTCCTGACAGAAGCCGGTACGGCGTTCGCTCCGGTCCGCGAGGTGATCTTCACCGGGGACAGCGTGCCGGATTCGCTGCTCAAGCCGGTGAGCGCGGCCTTCCCGAATGCCCGGTTCCACAACATCTTCGGCTGCACGGAGACGAACGACTCGTTCATCCACGAGGTCGACCCGGCCACGTTGACCGGCAAGATGCCGATCGGCCGTCCCATCGCCGGAACCGACGCGCTCATCCGCGACGGCGAGCTCTTGGTGGCAACGCCGTTCCAGACCGACGGCTATCTCAACACCGCCTTGAACGCCGAGGTCTTCGAAGAGATCGACGGCCGCACGTTCTATCGCACCGGCGACCTCGTCACCCAAGACGACGACGGTCTGTACAGCCTGCAAGGCCGTGCGGACTGGCAGGTGAAGGTCCGCGGTGTGCGGACCAACCTGCAGGAGGTCGAGCGGGTGATCTCCGCGCACCCCGACGTGATCGAGGCGGTCGTCGTACCGCTGCCGGACGAACAGGCCGGCGTACGGCTGCATGCACATGTCAGCCGGCGCCACAGCAGTGCGCTGACCGGCCTTCGGCTGCGAACGCACGCAGGTCAGCACCTGCCCCGCCATGCCATTCCCACGTCCGTGCACGTCACGGACGACCCGATGCCCCGCACGTCCACGGGCAAGCCCGACCGAAACCTGATCAAGAGCAACCGCCTGAAGGAGATCCACTCATGAGCACCCGAGACATCGCCGGCGAGATCCGCGCCTACGTGGTGGCCGAGTACCTGGCCGGTGAGGACACCTCCGACCTGACCGGTGACTACGCCCTGATCGAGTCCGGCGTCATCGACAGCCTCGGGCTGATCCGCCTGATCTCGCATCTCACCGAGACCTACCAGGTCTCCTTCGACGACATCGAGTTCGGCCCGGACAACTTCCGCAGCCTCGACGCGATCGTCGCCCTCGTCCAGACCCATTCCGTCGTACCCGTCCAGTAGAAGGAGCAAGCAAGAAATGATCGTCCGCAGCATCGACAACGTCGCCCCTGTCGAGTGGGGCAACGGCCTCAGCTACCGCGTCCTGACGGATGCAGATGGCATGGGCTTTGCCATCTGCGACACCCTCGTCCGCCGCGGCACGACGAGCGCACTGCAGTACCGCGCCCACCTCGAGGCCTGCTTCTGCGTCGGTGGTTCGGGTGAGGTCGTCGAAAAGGACGGCACCCGCCACAAGATCGTCGAGGGCACGATGTACGCCCTCAACGAGCACGACCCGCACTACCTGGTCGCGTCCGAGGACGAGGACCTGCACCTGATCTCGGTGTTCAACCCGCCGATCGTCGGCAACGAGAAGCACACGCTGTCCGCGGACGGCTTCTCGCAGTACTGAGCCGTCCGAGCCTGCCGGCTGTTGCCACAAGCAACGGCCGGCAGGCGCCCGCAGCCGAACCGAGGACACCTCTTGAACGACGACCTTTTCCACCTTGCCACCCCGTGGGCAGATCAGCTCAACGCCGACCTGCAGGAGTCGGACGCAGCCGGTGCCTTTCCGCAGGACAAATGGAAGGCCATCCAGGACTCCGGAATCCTGCGGACCCCCTTCGCCCCCGAACTCGGCGGCAGCGGTCGCAGCCTGACCGACACCATGCGTGCCCTGGAAGGCCTCGGCTACACCTCGCGTGACGCCGGCCTGTCCTTCTCCACGTCCACCCAGATCGTCTCCGTCGGTATCCCGATGCAGCGGTTCGCGACACCCGAGCTCAAGAGCCGGTACCTGCCGCGGATCATGGCCGGTGACCTGATCACCGCGCACGCGATCACCGAGGAGACCGGTGGGTCGGACGCGACGAACGTGTCGACCGTGGCCCATCGCGACGGTGACGACTACGTCATCAATGGCAGCAAGATGTTCATCACGAACGCGCCGATCGCCGACCTGTTCCTGCTGTACGTCCGCACCGGCAAGCCAGGCCCGTTCGGTCTGACCACGCTGCTGGTCGAGGCCGGTACGCCGGGTCTGTCGGTCGGACCGGTGATGGACAAGCTCGGCCTGCGCACCAGCCCGATCGGGACCCTCGCCTTCGACGACCTGCGCGTCCCGGTCGCCAACCGGATCGGTGCCCAGGGCGCGGGATTCCTGGTCCTGGACTACGTGATGAAGCGTGAGGTCCTGTTCGGATTCTCGCTCACCCTCGGCGAGATGACCCGCCGGCTGGAGGAGACCGTCGAGTTCGCCAAGACCCGCACGCAGTTCGGGCAGGCGATCGGCAAGTACCAGGCGATCTCGCACAAGCTCGCCGACATGAAGATGCGCGTCGAGACCGCCCGCAAGTGGCTGACCGACACCGGAGCCAAGGTCGAGGCCGGGCAGGACGCCGCCTTCGATCTGGCCGCCACCAAGACCATCGTCTCCGAGGCCAACGTGCAGACCGCGCTGGACGCCGTCCAGATTCACGGCGGACGCGGCGTGCTCACCGAGTTCGGGATGGAGCGCGAGTTGCGCAACTCCATCGCCGGGACGATCTACTCCGGCAGTTCCGAGATCCAGCGCAACCGCATCGCGACCCTGATGGGCCTTTGAGGAGTTTCCATGAACCTGCACGAGCTGACCCGGCCGACCGAGTTCCTCGACTACGAGACCGACGAGGTCCAGGCCTTCGTCGACCATGCCGTCAAGGACCGCTCGGCCGACCCGACGACCAACGCGATCGAGCTGTACTACGCCGTACGCGACGGGATCTTCTACGAGGTGTACGACGCCGACCTGTCGCCCGAGGGGCTGAAGGCGTCGAGCACGGTCCGGGCCAAGTCCGGCTTCTGCCTGCACAAGTCCGCGGTCTACGCGGCGGCTGTGCGCGCCGTCGGCATCCCGTCGCGCCTCGTGTACGG
Source organism: Kribbella sp. NPDC056951 (assembly GCF_042674205.1). NCBI lineage: Bacteria > Bacillati > Actinomycetota > Actinomycetes > Propionibacteriales > Kribbellaceae > Kribbella > Kribbella sp. NPDC056951. The sequence continues at coordinate 205,039 of NZ_JBHUQZ010000004.1, read as the reverse complement.
CGATGTGCGCAACCACCTTGCCTCGCCGCGACTGATCGAGCACATTGGTGGTGACGTCTTCTTCCACGGCCTCACCCAGGTCCACCTGAACGGCAAGTGGGTCAAGGCCACACCGGTCTTCAACAAGATGCTCTGCAAGCTGTACGGCATGGAGGCCCTCGAGTTCGACGGCCTCAGCGACAGCCTCTACCACCCGTACGCCGAGGGTGGCGGGTCGATGGAGTTCCTCACCGACCACGGCAGCTTCGACGACGTCCCGTACGAGTTCGTCATCGCCACCATGCGCGCCAAACACCCCAAGTTCCTCTCGGGCACGGGAACCGTCGCCGGCGGGAGTCTCGCCGCAGAAGGGACAATTCGATGAGCAATGCACCACTTGACGGCTGGGACGCGAGCACCCGGATCGGAGTCGTCGTACCGCATGCCGATGTCGGTCCCGAGGCCGAGCTCCAGGCGATGGCTCCTTCGTCGGTGTCGATTCACGGATCGCGGATCCACTTCGCCGCAATGCGGGCCGGTGGCGAGATGGACGAGAAGATCCCGCACGACCCGGTCCGCGCGTTCGTCGAACCGCCGTTCCTGGACCAGGCTGTGGAGCTCGTCGCCGCGAGCCCGCTGCATGCCCTCGCGCTCGCCTTCACCTCGTCGAGCTATGTGCTGAAGGCGAAAGGGGAGGAGGAGCTCTTCGAACGACTCGCCCCCGTCACTCGCGGTCTGCCGATCACCGGCACGACCGTGGCGGCTCGGGCGGCGTTCCGCGCGCTCGGTGCACACAAGATCGCGATCGTGAATCCGCCGTGGTTCGACGACGTCCTCTCGCAACAGGGCGCCGACTACTTCGGTGAGTTCGGGTTCGACGTCGTACATCATGGGCCGTGCGGTCTGCCGTCGAACCAGAAGGCGATCACGCCGACCAACCTGTCGGCCTGGATCCGTACGACGGTCGCCGCCCACCAGCCGGACGCCGTATTGGTTGCTGGTAACGGGATTCGCGCGGTCGGGACGATCAAGCCGCTCGAGGAGGAGCTCGGTTTCCACGTGGTCACCGCGAACCAGGTGATCATGTGGCACGCGCTGCACCTCGCGGATGCCGCGCACATCGCGGCCGGCATCACCGACTACGGTCATCTCTTCAGCACCAAGCCGTAAACACCAGTCAGGGCCGCGCTCTTCGACGTACTGAAGAGCGCGGCCCTGCTGTGTCGTCAGGCGACCTGGCGCAGGTGGCGCACTGCCAACTGCTGATAGTTGTACGCCGCGGAGACCAGCGTCATGTGGTGATGCCAGCCCGGGTACGAGCGGCCCTCGAAGTCCCGCAGACCGAAGTCCCGCTCGAGGCGGCCGATGGTGGTCGCGGTCGTTGTCTGCGCGTCCACCAGTGCGAGCAGTTCGCCGAAGGGCCGGTTCGTCATGTTTGTCAGCCAGAGACCACCAGGACGGCCGCGGTCGTCCTCCGGGCGCGCGAACAGGCGATAGGTGCGTTGCAGACCCGGCCTGGTGTGGGTGCGCGGCAGGTAGACGAGGCCGGACGGGTGCGGCGCGTGGCCGGCGCGTCCGTCCAGGAACTGCGCGGCGCGCACCGGTGCGCCTTCAGCACACTGCCGGGCGGCCAGGTGGCTGCCGGGCTGCAGCAGCAGGTTGTCCGGTACGGCGACCACGAAGTCGTGACCGCGTTCGACCAGTCCGCGGATCATCGCGGACGTGTCCAGGTATCCGACCATGTCGGCCACCACCGGCAGCGAGTCCTCGGTCGCGTAGAGCGCCAGGCCGTTGGTCAGCTTCAAGGCGTTGGGGATCGCCGAGGCCGCCGTTGCGGTGCCCGGGATCCGGGCCTGCCGGCGGCGCGCGCTGTCGGACCACTCCTCGGGGATCAGCAGGTTCCAGGCCACCGGCAGGTCGCCGGTGCTCGACGAGAGGAAAGCGCCGATCCCGATCTGGCAGTTGACGGTCCGGCCGGTCTGCCGAATGAACCGGCGGTGCACACCGCAGGACTGCCCGCCGCGCTTCGGGAGCACCACCGGCGCGAGGCTCCAGCAGCGGGGCTGCGTGTGCCGCTCGACCCAGCGGGTGATCTCGGTCTGGATGGGTTCCCATTCCCAGGGGCTCGCATTGACGAACTGGTGCAGGGCCTGGGCCGCGGTATCGGAATCGGTGACGGCGGCTGCCATCCGCCGGACCGTCTTCTTGCCCGGTGTCGTGAGGAGTCCCTGCACGTACACCTCGGCCCACCGCCGCTGATCGGCCCTGGGTATTCGTCTGAACAACTGGTCGGTAAATCCGTCGAAGCTCGTCGATCGCGCAGCCGTCACTGAAGTTCCTCCCCTGAGGCCCACCGGGGCTGGTGGACGCCCTCAAGAGAATAAAGAACAACCGCTATGTTTTTTAGGCCTTTCGCGGCACCTCGCTGCAACTTCACCATGTTGCCAAGTCACGTTCGGCAAAAGCTCCCCGGAGTTATCACTTGGGTAATTGTGCAGTTACCGTGCGGGTATTCGGCCAAGCGTTTGGATGGATTGTTTCGACCTGAATTGAATAGTTTCCGGGCTAGCCCAGTTGATCGCGGCGACGGCCCAGAAAAGCTGCTTCGGCAGTGTTCCCGGCGAGGGTGATCGCCTGGTCGTAGGCAGCCCGCGAATCGTCGCTGCGACCGAGCCGGCGGAGCAGATCGGCGCGGGTCGCGTGGTAGGCGTGATAGCCCGACAGTGCCGGTTCCAGCTCGTCGATCGCGGCCAGCGCTACCTCCGGTCCATCCAGCTCGGCGATGGCGATGGCTCGGTTGAGCGCCACCACAGGCGAGGGGTCCACGCGGATGAGCTGGTTGTAGAGAGCGACGATCTGCGACCAGTCGGTGTCTCGGACATCGCGAGCCGACGTGTGTACGGCGTTCACCGCCGCGAGGATCTGATACCGCCCGGGGGCGACACCGGCGGCCAGGCGTTCGCGGACGAGCTGATGCCCTTCCGCGATCAGCTCGGCGTCCCAGACTCCGCGGTCCTGCTCCCCGAGCGGAACCAGCTCCCCGGTCGCCGACACCCTCGCCGTACGGCGGGCTTCGGTCAGCAGCATCAGTGCCAGCAACCCCGCGACCTCGCCGTCGGTGGGCAGCAGCCCGCGGATCAGGCGGGTCAGGCGGATCGCCTCGGCGGTGAGGTCCGCGCGGACCGGATCTGTGTCGGGACCGGTCGCGAGATAGCCCTCGTTGAAGACCAGGAACAACACCGCGAGTACGCCGGTCACTCGCGCCGGAAGGTCCTCTGTCGCCGGCACCCGGTAGGGGATCTTGGCCGCCTTGATCTTCGCCTTCGCGCGGGTGATCCGCTGGCCCATCGTGGTCTCCTGCACGAGGAACGCCCGCGCGATCTCCGGCACGGTCAGCCCACCGACCATCCGCAACGTCAACGCCACCCGCGTCTCCGGCGCCAGGGCCGGATGGCAGCACGTGAAGATCAGCCGCAGCCGCTCATCGTCGATCACCCCGAGCGGCTCGACAGGTTCGTCGTACGCGAGCTGAGCTTCCTTCTGCCGGTCGTCGCGCTTGCTCTCCCGCCGGAGCCGGTCGATGGCCTTCCGGTTCGCCGTCGTCGTCAGCCACGCACCTGGATTGGGCGGTACGCCGTCACTCGGCCACCGCTCCACCGCCACCGCGAACGCCTCGGCCGCAGCCTCCTCGGCCACGTCCAGATCCCCGAACCGCCGAGCCAGCCCGGCCACCACCCGAGCCCACTCCTCGCGGTGGACCCGGCTGATCGCGTCATCCACGGAAACAGCCACCTCGACAAGTTAATGCAAATAGGGTGGAGGGCATGGCAACGGTCAGGCAGTTTCAGGTGACGTTCGACTGCGCAGAACCCGAGCGGGTAGCGCGGTTCTGGTGCGAGGTGCTCGGGTACGAGGTGCCGCCGCCCCCGAAGGGCTTCGCGTCCTGGACCGAGTTCGACCAGTCCCTCCCGGCGGAGAGTCAGGGCTCCGCGTTCGCCTGCGTCGACCCCACCGGCGTCGGGCCGCGCCTGTTCTTCCAGCGCGTCCCCGAAGGCAAGGTCGTCAAGAACCGTGTGCACCTCGACGTCCGCGCCGGAACCGGCCTCGTCGGCGACGAGCGGCTCGCCACCCTCCAGGCCGAATCCGACCGCCTCGTCGCGCTTGGCGCCGTACAAGGCCAGATCCTGTACGCCGACGGCATCAACGAGTCGTGCATCAACATGCAGGACGTCGAGGGCAACGAGTTCTGCCTCGACTAGTCAGGGTTGTGCCAGAGGCGGGACTCGAACCCGCACGCCCAAGGGCACCGGCACCTAAAGCCGGCGTGTCTGCCGTTCCACCACTCTGGCCGGGGAAAGAGCTCCCCTAGGACAGACATCCTAGGGGAGCGGGTTGCGTCAGCGGCTCTGCAGGGCGTCGATGAACACCTGGCGGAGGTCGCTGGGGTTGTCGGCGACGTAGGAGCGGCCGCCGGTGGCCTGGGCCAGGCGGCTGAGCTCGTTGGCGTTGACGTCCGGGCCCATGCCGAGGGCGATGATGCGGACCGGGCGGTCGGGGTCGTTGAGACTCTGCAGGCTGCGGATGGTCGCGTCCAGGTCGGAGCTGCCCGGGTCGTCGTTCTTGCCGTCGGTGAACAGCAGGATCGAGTTGACCGCGTTCGGGTCGTAGTTGCTGCGCACCGCGCGGACGGCGGCGATCGCGGTCTGGTAGAGACCGGTGCCGCCGTTCGGGATCGGCTTCTGCTGCTTCAGGACGTTGCCGATCGTGTTGCGCTGCTTCGGTGACAGCGGCGCGATCGGAACCAGCTTGTTGTAGTCGGCGCCGTCCTTGCCGACGTTCGAGGAGAACGTCCACAGGCCGAGGGAGGCGCTGTCCGGGAACAGCGAGAGGCCGCCGCTGGCCGCCTCGATGGTGAGCTGCATCCGGGTCTTGTTGCCGACCTTCTCCGCCATCGAGCCGGAGACGTCGATCACCGCGAGCGAGTGGGTGGACAGCGAGAGCCGGCTCCAGGTGCCGAGCGTGCGGTCGATCGAGTCGGCGTTCGGCTTCGGGAGCTGGTTGATCTCACCGACGCCACGGCCGCCGCTGAGCTGACCGAGCAGCTGGTCGCGGAAGCCGGCCTGGTCGCGGGCCTGGCCGGCGGCGTCGCCGATCATCTCCCCGCCGAGTGTCTTGGCTGCCTCGGTCGCTTTGGCGGTGTCGCCCTTGGCGGTGACCACGACCGGGTAGTCGAGTGAGAGCGTGCCGGTGGCCGGCATGACGGCCTTGAGCTCGCCCTCGGGGTGCTCTTCCTGGTACTTCACGAACGCCTGCTCGGAGGCCGGGACGATGACGTCGCTGCCCTCCTGGCTGGCGCGGCCGAAGAGCGCGTTCACATCGGTGAACGGCTTGGGCATCGAGCCGAGACGCTGCGCGAGCGGTACGACGACGTTGTTCACCGTGGTGTTGGACGTCGAGGTCTGCTGCCGCTCGGCCTGGATCGCCAGCAGCGTGAGCGCACCCGGCGACGTACCCAAGGGGTCGAGCAGGGCCGGCTGCGCGCCGCCGAGGGCCCGCAGCCAGGACGACGTGTCGGCGAAGTTCGTGTTGCGGCCGACCAGGACCATCGGCGAGCTGGCGACCGACGGTACGGCGACGGACGGGACGGTCTCGCCGTCGTCGGCCTGGGAGACCCAGAGTGAGGAGTCCGGGATCCAGATGTCGGGGCGGTCGTCGGCACCGGTCGCGAGGCTCCGGGCGACCTTGGCCGCCGGCGTACCGGTGATCGTGAACTGCAGACACGGAACGCCGTCCTTGCCGCCCTTGGCCGACAGCGACTTGGCCGCGGTCTCGATGGCGGGCTGCAGTTCGGGTGCGGTGGTCAGCTTGATCTGCGTGGGGTCGTCGCAGGATTTACCCCCGAGGATCCCGTCGGAGCCGGACTCCGAGCCGAAGGACCGGACTACGAAGACGCCGCCGATCGACAGCACCAGTAGTCCGACCGCGGTGATGTACACCGGCCGGCGGTTGTTGTTGCTCTTGTTACTTCGCGTTACCGCAGAGGAATGCTTTCCCATCGCGGTTGGTCCCTCCCTCCCAGAGGCTCACTGCGCGCGCAGAGTACCCGGTTTCGGCAGGTCAGAGCGAAGTTCACCGCGAACCGAAACGGCTTCTCCGGAATACTGCAACGGGCTCCGGAGTACTGCTCGTTCACAGGAAAGCGGGAAATCTCACGGTGGGTGATGCCGTAGCTGCGGATCGCTGAACTAGCGGTGTGATCCAAATCACACCAGCCGGACCGGCCTCTGGACCGCTCACATGAAACGGTCGAAGGTTTCCCTCCGCAAACGGCGTCCGGCCGGTGAATCAGCAACCAGGTCTACAGCCCCAGATCACGCCGCAACTTGGCCACGTGACCGGTCGCTTTCACGTTGTACTGCGCGACCGCGATCTTGCCGTCCGGGTCGACCACGAAGGTCGACCGGATCACCCCGGTCACCTTCTTGCCGTACATGGTCTTCTCCCCGAAGGCGCCGTACGCCGTCAGCGTTTCCTTCTCCGGGTCGCTGAGCAGCGGGAACGTCACGCCGTCGCGCTCGCGGAACTTGGCCAGCTTGGCCGGCTTGTCGGGGGAGATCCCCAGTACGGCGTACCCGGCGGCCTGCAGTGAGTCCAGCGAGTCGCGGAAGTCGCAGGCCTGCTTGGTGCAGCCCGGGGTCATCGCGGCCGGGTAGAAGTAGACGATCACGTTCTTGCCGCGCAGGTCCTTCAGCGCGACGTCGTTGCCGTCGGCATCCTGGAGGGTGAAATCAGGTGCGGTGTCACCGACGGACAGACGTTCGGACATCAGGCCCTCCACGGATCGAGTGAGATGCCCGCAATGTTACGTGCGTGAAAACTCTGACCGGGTCGCAGGGGGCACGCCTCTCGTTCCAGGTGCGGACAAGGCTTTCGTGAGTGAGGATGCGGACATGAGTCGCCGCCCGGAACCTCAGTTGTTCGCCGGATACCTCGATCCGCGCCGGCCGCATGCCGATGCGTACGACGAGATGTTCGATCCGGTCGACGGTGTCCGGACGGCGTACAAGCGGCTGCACGATTCGCTCAGCCCGTTGCAGCCGGGGGACCTGACGACCCGGTCCGAGGCGCTGGACCGCGCACTGGTCGACCAGGGCATCACGTTCAGCCTGTCCGGCCAGGAGCGGCCGTTCCCACTCGACCTGGTGCCGCGGGTCATCACGGCCTCGGAGTGGGCTCGGCTGGAGCGCGGAATCGTGCAGCGGGTGCGCGGGCTGGAGGCGTTCCTGGCTGACATCTACGGCGACCAGCAGATCGTGAAGGACGGCGTACTGCCGCGCCGGCTGATCACCTCCTGCGAGCACTTCCACCGGCAGGCCGCCGGCATCGTCCCGCCGAACGGCGTCCGGATCCACGTGGCCGGGATCGACGTAGTGCGTGACGAGCAGGGCGACTTCCGGGTGCTGGAGGACAACCTGCGTAGTCCGTCCGGAGTGTCCTACGTGATGGAGAACCGCCGGACGATGGCGCGAGTCTTTCCGGACCTGTTCGCCAAGCACCGGGTGCGGCCGGTCGGCGACTATGCGGTGCACCTGCTCAGATCACTCCGCGCTGCGGCTCCACCGGGTGCCACTGACCCGAATGTCGTCGTACTGACACCAGGCGTCTTCAACTCGGCGTACTTCGAGCACTCGCTGCTGGCCCGGCAGATGGGGGTCGAGCTGGTCGAGGGCCGCGACCTGTTTGCCCGGAACAACGTCATCTACCTGCGGACCACCGAGGGTGAACAGCGGGTCGATGTAATCTACCGGCGGATCGACGACGACTTCCTCGACCCCGTGCACTTCGTACCGGACTCCGTGCTCGGTGTCGCGGGCCTGGTGAACGCGGCACGTGCGGGCAACGTGGTGATCGCGAACGCGATCGGAAACGGTGTCGGTGACGACAAGCTCGTCTATACCTACCTGCCGGAGATCCTGAAGTACTACCTCGGTGAAGCGCCGCTACTGCCCAACGTGGACACCTACCGCTGCTGGCTGCCCGCTGAACACGATGAGGTGCTGGACCGGCTCGACGAACTGGTCACCAAGCCCGTGGAGGGTTCTGGCGGCTATGGCATCGTCTTCGGACCGGATGCCTCGCCCAAGGAGTTGCAGGCCCAGCGGCGCCGGATCAAGACGAATCCACGCGGGTGGATCGCACAGCCCGTCGTACAGCTGTCGACTGTGCCGACCAAGGTCGGTGGACGGCTCAAGCCACGGCATGTGGACCTGCGGCCGTTTGCAGTCAACGACGGGGACTCCGTCTTCGTACTGCCGGGTGGACTGACCAGAGTGGCGATTCCCGAGGGCAGTCTGATCGTCAACTCGTCGCAGGGTGGCGGTTCCAAGGACACCTGGGTTCTGGCGCCACGTGCTTCGACCGGAATCGCCGAGCTCAGCGGCGCAGGACTCGGTGTGACCTCGGACGACGCAGCCACTCCGGAACGCGGACCGGAACTCAATATCGCCCAGCAACAGCAGCAACAGTGATGGGGAGGTGCTGACGATGCTCGCACGCAACGCCGAATCGCTGTACTGGATCGGCCGGTACGTCGAACGCGCGGACGACACCGCGCGGATTCTCGACGTCTCGGTTCACCAGCTGCTCGAGGATGCCTCGGTGGACGCCGACACGGCCAGCCGGACCCTGCTGCACGTGCTCGGGATCAACCCGCCCGACGGTGCACCGCTGGACGTGTGGGGTCTGACCGAGCTGGTCGCCATGTCACCGGAGACCGGCTCGATCATCTCGTCGATCTCCAGTGCCCGGGAGAACACCCGCGTCGCCCGAGAGGTGGTGTCGAGTGAGCTCTGGGAGTGCATCAACGCGACGTACAACGCCGTACCGGAGCGGCAGCGTGCTGCCCGGCGGCTGGGGCCGCACGGGTTCCTGACGTTCGTGGAGGACCGGGCGGCGATGTTCGCTGGGCTGGCGGACTCCACGATGAGCCGTGACGACGGGTGGCGGTTCCTGGTGCTGGGGCGCTCGGTGGAGCGGGTCGACATGATCGTCCGGCTGCTGATGTCGCGTGTGGGTGACAAGCCGACGTCTCCCGGGTGGGTGACAGTACTGCGCTCTGCGGGTGCGCACGACACGTATCTGCGCACCTATCGGGGTGCACTCGATGCGTCCCGGGTCGTGCAGTTCCTGCTGCTTGACCGGCTGTTCCCGCGGTCGGCGTTCCACGCACTGCTGCAGGCTGAGGCGTGCCTGGAGGAGCTCGACCGCGGTCCGACGGCTCGGATCGGTACCGGTGCGGAGGCGTCCCGGTTACTGGGGAAGGCGCGGAGCGACCTGGAGTTCCTGCGCCCGGCCGAACTGCTCGACAACCTCACTGGTCGGTTGCAGGCGTTGCAGACCACAGTGCGCGAGGTCGGTGAGGCAGTGTCTCGCCAGTACTTCCACGCCGTGCCCTGGATCGAGTGGAACAACGCGGAGGTGAACCTGTGAAGTGGCGTCTGCGTGTAGTGCACACAACTGGCTACCGGTACGACGGTCCGGTCGCCCAGTCCTACAACGAGGCTCGGCTCACCCCCCGCAGTGATGACCGGCAGAACCTGATGGTTGCGCGGCTGGAGACTGTCCCCTCCACACGTGCCTACAAGTACACGGACTACTGGGGTACTGAGGTCAACGCCTTCGACCTGTTCACCCCGCACACCGAGCTGAAGGTCGTCGCGGCCTCCGTGGTCGAGACGACCGGCCGGCCGCTTCCCGCGGTCGATGCGTCCTGGAACGAGGTGCGGTCCTCGGAGTCCGTCGACCTGTACGCCGAGTACCTCGAATGGACCAGCTACGTTCCGAAGCACCGCGAGCTGACCGCTGTGGCTCGCGGACTGCGCAAGGGGCGGACTCCCCAGGAGACGGTTCTCGCGGTCTCCAAGTGGGTGCACGACACCCTCAAGTACCAGCGCGGCACGACAGGCGTGCACTCGTCGGCCATCGACGCGTGGCAGGCCGGTGAGGGAGTGTGTCAGGACTACGCGCATCTCACGCTCGCCATGCTGCGTGCTGTCGGTATCCCGAGCCGCTACGTCTCCGGCTACCTGCACACCAAGCCCAACGCGGCAGTGGGTGAAACAGTCGTCGGTGAGAGCCATGCGTGGATCGAAGCGTGGACCGGTGAGTGGTGGGGCTTCGACCCGACCAACGACATTCCGATCGCGCACCGGCACGTCTGGGTTGCCACTGGTCGCGACTACGCCGACGTGTCTCCGTTGAAGGGCATCTACTCGGGTGGCGCGGCCACGGCGATCGAGGTGACAGTGGACATGACCCGGTTAGCCTGAGCCCATGCGGGCGATGACCATCACACCGGGCAAGGCTGACTCGGCGCGGTTGGGTGAGGTGGCAGAGCCGCCGTCCACCGACGGATCGGTCCTCGTCGAAGCCCTGCTGACAGGTATCTGCGGGACCGACCTCGAGCTGGTGTCAGCTCACTTCGGCTCTGCTCCGCCGGGCTCTGATGAACTGGTCATCGGCCATGAGTCGCTGGGCCGCGTCCTCGAAGCACCTGCGGGTTCCGGCTTCGCACCGGGTGACCTGGTCGCCGGAGTGGTCCGCCGGCCCGACCCTGTGCCCTGTCCGGCGTGTGCACGCGGTGAGTGGGACTTCTGCCGCAACGGCCTGTACCGCGAGCGCGGCATCAATTTGATGGACGGGTACGGCGCTGAGCGGTGGCGCGTCGACCCCTATTTCGCCGTACCGGTCCCGGCTGAGCTCGGAAACCTCGGAGTCCTGGTGGAACCGGCCAGTGTGCTCACCAAGAGCTGGGAACAGATCGATGCGGTCGGACAGCGGTCCTGGTACGGGCCCGAGCACGTCCTGATCACCGGGGCCGGGCCGATCGGGCTCCTGGCCGCCATGGTCGCGCGGCAGCGCGGGTACGACGTCCATGTGCTCGACCGGATGTCCGACGGGCTCAAGCCGGAGCTGGTCCGGGCACTCGGGGCCAGCTATCTGACGGACCTCAGCCAGCTGCCCGTCGTACCGGATGTGGTCATCGAAGCGACTGGGGTCGGGCAGGTGGTGTTCGACTGCGCCAAGCTGCTGGGGCCGGCCGGGGTGATGTGTCTGATCGGAATCTCGCCAGGGCCGGCGTCGATCGACGTACAGCTCGATGCGCTGGTCCGGCAGCTCGTGGTGCGCAACGTCGCGCTGATCGGCGTAGTGAACGCCGGCAAGCGGCACTACGCCGACGCTGTGGACGTGCTGCAGGCGGCCGATCCGGACTGGCTGGCGCGCCTGATCACCAGGACCGTCCCGCTGTCCGACTGGACGTCGGCGCTGGCCCGGGAGCCGGACGACATCAAGGTGGTCGTGGACATGCAGGGCTGACCTGCGAGGATGGGGGTATGTCGGAGACGAAAGCTCGGACCGCCGAGCAGATCGAAGCGGACATCGCCGCCACCCGGGCCCGGCTGGCCTCGACCGTGGACGAGCTGGTCGACCGCGCGCACCCGAAGAACGTGGCCCTGCGGCAGGTCGAGCAGGCCAAGTCCCAGGTCTTCGACGAAACCGGGCAGCTGCGCACCCAGAAGGTCGTCGCGGTCGCCGGTGCGGCCGTCGGCGTGGTGGCCGTCCTGCTGCTGATCCGTCGCCTGGTGGGACGCCGGTGACTGCTCGCAAGAAGCTGACCGACGACAAGCTGCCGGTCCGGATGCTGCACGACCGCGTCCTGGTCTCGCTGGAGGCCGAGGGTGAGCGGAAGTCGTCAGCGGGCATCCTGATTCCGGCCACCGCCCAGATGGGCCGCCGGCTGGCCTGGGCGAAGGTCGTCGCGATCGGCGCCAACGTCCGGACCGTCGAGGTCGGCGACCGGGTCCTGTTCGACCCGGAGGACCGGGCCGAGGTCGAGGTCCGGGGCGACGACTACATCCTGCTGCGTGAGCGCGATCTGCACGCCGTCGCCTCCAACCGGCTCGAGGACGGTCAGACCGGCCTCTACCTCTGAGAGCCCTCTGATCAGAAGCTGTTCGGGCCGAACCGGAAGATCGCGACCACGACGGCCAGCACCAGGATCACCGCGTTGATGATGATCGGCTGGTTCTCCTTGCGGCGGCCGTGCGTGACGATCGCGCCGAGCATGATCACCGCCAGGCCGACGGCGGCCAGCGGGGTCAGGATCGGGGCGATGTCGAGGACCGCCGGCAGGATCAGGCCGATCGCGCCGAGCACTTCGGCCGTGCCGATCAGCTTGATGGTGCCGGCCGAGAAGTCCTCGACCCACTGCATGTTCGGGTTCGCGAGCAGCTTGCGGCGCGACTGCGCCAGCTTGGTCGCGCCCGCCGCCAGGAAGAAGGCGGCCAGGACTCCGGCGAGGATCCACAGAAAGACGTTCATAGCCCACTCTCGGTGATGAGTTGATGTTTCAACCCAAGGTAGGTCGTTAAGACTTGAAGCGTCAACAAATCGCGTAAACTATTGGCGTGGCGGAGACGAACGAAGACACCCGGTGGCTCGAGCCCCATGAGCTCGCGGCCTGGATGTCCCTGGCCGGACTGATGTTCAAGCTGCCCGGAGCACTCGACTACCAGCTCCAACGGGACTCCGGTCTGACCCATTTCGAGTATCTGGTGCTCGCTGGGCTGTCCGAATCACCGGACCGGTCCCGGCGGATGAGTGATCTGGCCGGATTCGCCAACGGCTCGCTGTCGCGGCTGTCGCATGTGGTCAAACGGCTGGAGCGGCGCGGCTTCGTCGTACGGCGTCCTGCTGCGGACGACGGCCGGATCACCGTCGCCACCCTGACGGATGCCGGCTACGCGTTCCTCGTGGACGCAGCGCCCGGACATGTCGGTACCGTCCGCGAGTATGTGATCGATGCGCTCACGCCGGAGCAACTCGCTCAGCTGAAGGCCATCGCCGACCAGATCCTCCAGAGAGTGGACCCAGGCAAGCCATGCAGCGAATAAGACCGCCCTTCGCCCTCCTGGAGCGGGTTGCGCCTGCTCTGGGCGCCGCACTGCTCTACCGGACGTGGTTCCAGGTCCGCGACGTACCGGAGAAGGTGCGCGCGCCGCGTGCCGGTCTCCCCGAGGCAACGCCGTTCCAGGTCGGCGCAGTGCGCGGACGCGCGTACGGCGAGGGGCCGCTGGTCTACCTGGTCCACGGGTGGGCCGGCTGGGGCCTGCAGCTCGGCGCGTACGTCGCTCCGCTGGTCGAGCAGGGTTTCCGGGTCATCACGTACGACGCCCCGAGCCATGGGGACGCGGATCCCGGAGAGCTGGGCCCAGGCAGGTCCACCATGCTGGAAGCCTCGGAAGCCCTCCAAGCCGTCGTGGCTGAGCACGGCCCGGCGCACGGCCTGATCGCGCACTCGGGCGGCGCCGTTGCGACTGCGCTGGCGCTGCGGGCCGGCCTGAAGGTGGAGCGGATGGTGTTTGTTGCCGCAGCCACCGACTTCAGCGAGACACTCGACCAGTTCGCGGCGCTGCTCGGATTCGGACCGCGGGTCCGCGCTGGGTTCCTGTCGCGCTTCCAGCGAGACTTCGGACCCCTCGAGGACTTCGCGCTGCCGAACGTGATCGCCGGGCTCGACCTGCCGCCGCTGCTGCTGATTCACGACCGCGCTGACCCGGAGACGTCGTACCAGGGGAGTGTTGCGCTGCTCGACCAGTGGCCGGGTTCACGGCTGGAAACGAGCGATGGGCTGGGGCACCGACGAGTGTTGCGGGATGCGGCGCTGGTGCAGCAGGCGGTGGACTTTCTCGCGGAGCGGGCGCCCGGGGATGGGCCGGCGGTTGTGCGGGAGACAATGGGGGAGTGAAATTCGAGACCTCCAGCCGGTTGCCCGACTTCCCGTGGGACAAGCTCGCCCCTTACAAGGCCAAGGCGGCCGCCCATCCGGACGGCATCGTCGACCTGTCCGTGGGCAGTCCCGTCGACCCGGTGCCCGCTCTGGTGCAGAAGGCGCTGGCTGACGCGGCGAACGCACCGGCGTACCCGACCACGATCGGTACGGCGTCCGCTCGGCAGGCCGCTGTCGATTGGATGGCCCGCCGGCTCGGAGTGGTCGGCGTGGACCCGCAGGACGGCGTACTGCCGGTCATCGGGACCAAAGAGCTGATCATGATGCTGCCGACGCTTCTCGGTGTCGGTGCTGGGGACACTGTGCTGATCCCCGACCTGGCCTACCCGACGTACGAGGCCGGTGCGGCGCTGGTGCGCGCAACCAGCGTGCCGGTGGCGGACCCGACGGCGTACGACGGCGGTCCGGTCCGGGTCGCGTACCTGAACTCGCCGCGCAACCCGTCTGGGCAGATCACGCCTGCGGAAGACCTGCGGCGGGCTGTCGAGTGGGCGCGGGCGAACGACGTACTGCTGGTGAGTGACGAGTGCTACGCCGAGTTCGGCTGGGACGAGAAGCCGGTGTCTGTGCTGCACCCTGACATCTGCGGTGGGAGCTTGGACAACCTGCTTGCGGTGCACTCGCTCTCCAAGCGCTCCAACCTGGCCGGCTACCGCGGCGGATTCGTTGCGGGTGACGAGACGGTGGTCGCGGAGCTGCTCGCAGTCCGCAAGCACGCCGGACTGATGGTGCCGTCGCCGATCCAGGCGGCCATGGCTGCTGCGTTCGCCGATGACACCCATGTGGACGAGCAGCGCGAGCGCTACCTCCGTCGCCGTACCCTCTTGCGCGACGCGCTCACCGGGGCCGGCTGGAACATCACCCTGTCCAACGGCGGGCTCTACCTGTGGGCGGACCACCCGACGTACGACTCCTATGGGTCGGTGGCCGCTCTTGCTGAGCACGGCATCCTGGTCGCGCCGGGCACTTTCTACAGCCCGGACGCCGATCGCCACATCCGGGTCGCGCTGACCGGCACCGACGAGCGCGTCGAGGCTGCGGCCGCCCGGCTGAGCAGCTAACTCCAAAAGATGTATTACCTTTCAGTATTTCTTCGCTTACACTCCGAAGATGGGTGAGTTCGAGCGATACGGACGGCTGACCGCGGGCTTGGAAGCCCCGTTCGCCGTGGTGGATCTGGCCGCGTTCCGGCGGAACGCGGACGATTTGGTCCGCCGAGCCGCCGGGACCCCGATCCGGGTCGCGTCCAAGTCGGTGCGGTGCCGGCCGCTGCTCGCGGCCGCGCTGGAGCGGCCCGGGTTCCACGGGGTGATGGGCTACTCACTGGTGGAGGCGCTCTGGCTGGCCGAGAACGGTGTCGACGACATCCTGCTCGGCTACCCGACCGCGCACCGCACTGCGCTGCGCGAGCTGGCCGCCAACCCCGAGGCGGCCGCGAAGATCACGCTGATGATCGACTCACCTGAGCACCTGGCGTTCATTCGGTCGGTGACCTCTGGTGGTGACGCTGGCGGCGCCAAGATTCAGGTCGCGCTCGACGTCGACGCGTCGCTGCGGGTCTTCGGCCAGCACCTCGGCGTACGGCGGTCGCCGCTCCGCACCCCGGATGACGTCACCGCGCTGGCTCGCCAGGTTGTCGCGGACGATGCGTTCGAGCTGACCGGCGTGATGTTCTACGAGGCGCAGATCGCCGGTCTGCCTGACACGTCCCCGGCCGTGCGCTGGGTGAAGCGTCGCTCCGCCGCTGAGCTCGCCGACCGGCGTGGTGCGGTCGTGGACGCGGTCAAGCAGCTCGGTCCGCTGCGGATCGTCAACAGCGGGGGCACCGGCAGCCTGGAGATCAGCAGTGCCGACCCGGCCGTCACCGAGGTCACCGCCGGCTCCGGTCTCTACGGTCCGACTCTCTTCGACAAGTACGACATCTTCCAGCCCGAACCCGCGGTCGCGTACGCCCTGGACGTCGTACGCCGGCCCGCGCCCCGGATCGCCACCCTCTTCGGCGGCGGCTATGTCGCGTCCGGCCCCGCCAAGAAGTCCCGCCTGCCATCACCCGCTTGGCCGGCCGGCCTGAAGCTTTTGGGCACAGAAGGTGCCGGAGAAGTGCAGACTCCGGTCCTTGGAAAGTCCGCCGACGGCCTGCATCTTGGAGATCGAGTCTGGATGCGCTACGCGAAGGCGGGGGAGATGTTCGAGCGATTCGAGGTCGTTCACGCGATCGACGGCGACGTGGTCACCGAGCTGACGACCTACCGAGGTGAGGGGCGGAACTTCGGATGAGCCACACCTTTCGGAACTGGTCCGGCACTGAGGCGGCTACCGGGGTTGAGGTGCTGCGGCCGGGGTCGGTCGACGAGTTGGCTGCGGCGGTCAAGGCTGCGGCGGAGCAGGGCAAGAAGCTCAAGGCAGTTGGTTCCGGTCACTCGTTCACTGGTTGTGCGGTGCCTGAGCAGGTGATGGTTCGCCTCGACGGGTTGTCCGCGATCACCAATGCCGACCAGGAGTCTGGGCGCGTCACGGTCGGCGCGGGGACGGGGTTGCGCAAGCTGAATGCCGGCTTGGCCGCGTTCGATCTTGCGATGGCGAACCTTGGCGACATCGACAAGCAGACCATCTCGGGCGCGATCTCCACCGGCACACACGGGACCGGGGCTCGTCTCGGCGGAATCGCCACTCAGATCGCCGCACTCGACCTGGTCACGGCCGATGGTTCGATCCTGCACTGCTCGTCGGAGGAGAACGCCGACGTCTTCAACGCGGCCCGAGTGTCGGTCGGCGCGCTCGGCGTGATCAGTTCGATCACCCTGCAGACCGTTCCCGCGTATCTGCTGCGTGCGCAGGAGATGCCGCTGCCGCTGGCCGAAGTGCTGGACGGTTTCGATCAACTTGCCGATGGCAACGATCACTTCGAGTTCTACTGGTTCCCGCACACCGACATCGCGCTGACCAAGCGCAACAACCGGGTCGCCGCGGGCGTCGGACCGTCGCCGGTCAACGCGATCCGTGGCTGGGTCGACGACGAGCTGCTGTCCAACCGCGTCTTCGAGCTCACCAACCGGCTGGCGATGAGACGGCCGACCTTGGTACCGCGAATCAACCGGTTGGCATCCCGCGCCCTCTCCGCCCGCGAGTACGTCGACGCGTCGTACAAGGTGTTCTGTTCCGAGCGCAACGTGCTGTTCCGCGAGTCCGAGTACGCCGTACCGCGTGAGCACGTGGTCGAGGTGCTGCACCGGCTTCGGCGCTGGATCGATGACTCGGGCCACCATTTCCCGTTCCCGATCGAGGTCCGGGTGGCTGCGGCCGACGACATCTGGTTGTCGACCGCGTCGGGCCGCGACACGGCGTACATCGCGATCCACCAGTACCACCGGCTGCCGCACGACCATTACTTCCAGGCCTTCGAGCGGATCGTCGCCGAGTACCAAGGGCGCCCGCACTGGGGCAAGCTGCACACCCTCGGTGCCGACGACCTCCGCGCCCGCTACCCGCACTTCGACGACTTCCTCGCCGTGCGCGATCGGGTAGACCCCGGCCGCACGTTCAGTAACCCGTACACGCGCAAGGTCTTCGGCGACTAGCCTGCACTCCATGAGTACTTCGGAGGGATTGCAGCCGGTCGACGAGGACTGGCAGAAGGCGCTGGCCGTGGTCGCGCACCCGGACGACCTGGAGTTCGGGTCGGCGGCGGCGATCGCGCGCTGGACCGCGCAGGGCAAGGAGATCGTGTATGTCCTGCTCACGTCGGGGGAGGCGGGGATCGACGGGATCGCACCCGACGAGTGCGGCCCGCTCCGCGAGGCCGAGCAGATCGAGTCGTCGCGGATCGTGGGAGTGTCGGCGGTCGAGTTCCTCGGTCAACCCGACGGCACGATCGAGTACGGCGTACCGCTGCGCCGCGTGATCGCCGAGGTGATCCGCCGGCACCAGCCGGAGATCGTGATCACGAACAACTTCCGCGACACCTGGGACGGCGACGTACTGCTGAACCAGGCCGACCACATCAACACCGGCCGCGCCACGCTGGACGCGGTCCGCGACGCGGCCAACCGCTGGATCTTCCCCGACGCCGGTGAGCGCTGGGGTGGCGTCAAGCAGGTCTGGGCGGCCGGCTCGCCGAACTCGCGGCATGCCGCCGACACCACCGACACGTTCAGCATCGGTGTCGAGTCCCTGAAGGCGCACAAGGCCTACATCGACGGCCTCAACTGGCCGCACTTCGACGCCGAAGAGTTCCTCGAAGGAACTTCCCGCCCCACCGGCACCGCGTTGGGCACCAAGTACGCCACCCGCTTCGAGGTCTTCACCCCGTAGCGCCAGGTCCGGTCGCGCAGGTGGGAGCATCGCGCGGTCGGCGGGCACACCGAACTGTCCGCCGACCGCTCGGCTCAGTCTGTCGGCAGCTCCTGCGCGGCCCGCAGCTGTGGAGGCGTCGGCTTCGGCCTCCGCGGTTCGCGATCTCCGGCGGGGTCGCCGGGACCACCCTGCGGCCCCATCCAGGAACGCACCAGCGTGCGCCCGTGTTTGCGGGTGAGCCGGAGTAGGTCGACGCGCTCGACCTCGGTGGCGGCGATGCCGAGCTGGAACAGCGTCCGCTGCGCCATCGCGTAGGCCTGATCCTGCTTGCGGGCCGAGGACTTGTGCTGAAGAACGATCGCGATCTTCCCGTCGGGCAACTCGTCGAGTCGCTGGAACCGCAGTCCGCGGTCGAGCGGGTACGAGGTGAGCGACAGGGCGACGTACTCGGGCTCGGTCAGGCGGCGTACCGGCTTGGCGTGAGCAATCACTTCGTACCTGGACATACTTCGATCATGCGTCGCCCGGTCGCGGAACTCCAGAAATCAGAGCTGGAGGATCCGCTGCGCCTCGGCCAGCACAGCCGGCGAGGTCAGCGACTGCCAGCGCGGAATCTGCTCCTGCAGGAACGGACGCAGCTTGTCCGCGAGCTTCGGGGCGTGGTCGAGAACGTCGAGCTCGTTGACGATCGTGAGGTCGACGAACTCCCGCAGCTCCTCACCACTCAGCTCCTCCGAGGTACCGGTGAAGCGGTCGGTGACCGTGCGGTGCTCGGCCAGATCGCGCCAGCTGGTCTCGCGGTCGCAGGCGCCGTACCGATAGACGAGCAGCTCGGCCTCCGGGCCGATCACCGACTCGAGCACCGGCCGCTCGGTCTGCCAGTCGAACAGATGGGTCGGGAACCCGTCCGTCCCGTACGCCGCATGCGCGAGCCCCGCCAGCGTCAGCGTCTCCGACGCACCCAGCGTGGTGAGCCGCTTGGCGACGCGATGCAGATGCACGTAGAGGCTTCCGCCGGCATGGTCGATCTCGTCGGCACCGCGGACCAGCAACAACGAACCCAAGTCCTGGAAAGTGCTCATCTGACCCCTTCTCGGCGCCGGCCCAGGCACCAACCGTAAGGCCACAGGCCGCCGATCGCCCACCACCCCGGCGTGCCGATTCGGTCACACCCAGTTCACCCGCCGTTCCCGAGCCACTGTGCGCCCGCGACCGAAGCCACCCTGCACAAGGGAACCCCCGGAGGGCACCCCGGACCAGCCCCTGAAACCCGCGCCGCACCCTTTCGCCCAGCCCGTGCCGCGCGCCACGATTTCCTCATGAGCAACACCGCAGCCCGCTGGACCCTGATCGCGGCCTTGGCCGTCCTCACGCTCCTCACGATCACCATCACCACGCGCCTCGACGGCGCCCTCGACAAGCCGGCTCAGTCCACCGGACAGTCAGCTAGTAGGTGACGTGATCGGCAGTAGCACCCGGCTTGTCTCCTGCAGCAGTAATGGCAGGTACGGGTTCGGGTTGTGCACAGCCCACATGAGCGCCAGCTGATTCGGCGGCGCGTCGACCAAGGGCAGCCACACCAGCCGCGGGTGCGCGAAGTACGTGACCGTCGACGCCGGCGCGATCCAGCAGCCGTGACCCGCGGCCACCAGATGCAGGCACTCCTCCGGAGTCCGCCCCTCAGGCCCGAACACCGCCCGCGACCCGTCGGGGCGCGGATCGATGAACCAGAAGCTGACGACCGCCTCGGGCATCCCCTCGCGCGGACCCACCACCGGTACGTCGGCCAGGTCGGCGATCGTCAGGCTGTTCCGCCCGGTCAACGGGTGCCCGGGCGGTAGCGCGACCCAGCGGTCCTCGGCGAAGAGCGGGTGGATGACGAACCGCGGATCGTCGCCGATCGGCAACCACAGGAACGCAGCATCGGCGCGCCCCTCGACCAGGGCGTCGATCTCGTCCGGCAGGGTGTGCGAGGCGATCGGCTGCACCTCGAGATCCGGCGCCTGTCGACGCAGCGCCGCCTCGACCGCCGGCATGAAATGTGCGGTGCTCTGCGCCTTGAACGCGATCCGCAGTGGTTCGGACCGGCCGGCCGCGACCATCCGGGCCTCGGACATCATCGCCTCGGCGGACGACAGCAGCGCCTCGCCTTGTTTCAGGACAACCTGGCCGGCCGCGGTGAGCTCGATTCCCGACGGCAGCCGCACGACGAGCGGCGTACCGACGACGCGCTCGAGCTGACGGATCTGCCCGCTGACTGCCTGCTGGGTCAGATTCAGTCGCCGGGCGGCTCGCGTCATGCTGCCGTCCTCGGAGACGGCGGCCAGCGCTTGCAGGAGGCGCAAGCTCAGATCCACCTCTGCATCCTGTCACAACGAAATCTTGTGACCTCCCCAACAAGTCTCTGTTTCCGTTCAGTCGGATCACGCCGGACGATCGGAACAAGGCGACTTGATGGGAGAAAGTAAGTATGACGCTGCAGGGGAAAACCGCGCTCGTCACCGGCTCGTCGAAAGGGCTGGGCCGGGCGATCCTGCTCCGGCTCGCCGGGCAGGGTGCGAATGTCGTGGTCAACTATTCGCGCGACGAGAGCGCCGCGGCCGAGGTTCAGGCGGCCGCGGAGGCACTCGGCGTACAGGCGATCACGGTCGCGGCCGACGTGTCCCAGGTGGACGGGATCACTCAGGTCTTCGACGCCGCGATGAAGGCGTTCGGCCAGATCGACATCGTGGTCGCGAACGCGGGGATGGAGAAGGTGAACATCCCGGTCACCGACGTGACCGAGGAGGACTTCGACCTGCTCTTCCGGGTCAACACCAAGGGCCCGTACTTCGTCCTGCGCGAGGCGGCTCGCCGGATCGCGGACAACGGCCGGATCGTCACGATCTCGTCGAACACCACCACGGTTCCGCAACTCGGGGTCGGTCTCTACGGCACGAGCAAGGTGGCCACCGGATACCTGGCCCGGGTGCTCGCGCTCGAACTCGGACCACGCGGCGTGACCGTGAACACCGTCGTACCGGGTCCGATCGACGGCGCCGGCATCTTCACCGACCCGGCGAACGACGAGTACAAGCAGAGCCTGATCGAGATGGTGCCGATCGGGCGCCTCGGTACGACGGAGGACGTGGCGGGCGTCGTGGCGTTCCTGACCAGCGACGACGCCGGCCTGATCACCGGACAGCAGTTGGTCGCCGACGGCGGAATGCACTGAAAGGGTTTTTGATGACTATGCGAGCAGCTCAAGTTCAGCAGCCCGGCGGCCCCTTCGTGGTAACGGATGTAGCTATCCCGGAACCCGCACCCGGCCAGATCCGGGTGAAGGTCTACGCCTGCGGGATCTGCGGCGGTGACGCCATCCCGCGCAACGCCCTGTTCGGTACGGTCCTGCCACGCACCCCCGGCCACGAGATCGCCGGCGTGGTCGACGCGGTCGGCGAAGGCGTGACGCTCTGGACGGTCGGCGAGAAGGTCGGCGTCGGCTGGTCCGGTGGCGTCGACTTCACCTGCGAGTTCTGCCGCCGCGGCGACTTCACGAACTGCGTTCAGCACACAATCGTCGGCACGTCGTACGACGGCGGTTACGCCGAATACATGGTCGCCCCGCAGGACGCGGTCGCGCGGATCCCCGAGGGGTTGACCTTCGAGGAAGCAGCCCCGCTGATGTGTGGCGGCATCACCGCGTTCAACGCCCTCCGCCACGCGAAGGCCGGACCCGGCGACCTGGTCGCGATCCAGGGCGTCGGCGGTGTCGGACACCTCGCGATCCAGTTCGCCGACAAGATGGGCTTCCGCACCGTCGCGATCAACCGCGGCCGCGACAAAGAGGAGCTGGCCCGCCGACTAGGCGCCGACGACTACATCGACAGCACCGAAGGCGACGCCGGCGAAGCCCTCAAAGCGCTGGGCGGAGCAGCCGCCGTACTAGCCACCGTCTCCCGCGCCGAACTCCAATCCGACCTGGTCAAAGGCCTCCGCCCCAACGGCCAACTCATCGTCCTGGAAGGCTCCGACCCCATCCAAGTCACCGGCCACGACCTGGCCGACACCCGCCTCACCGTCTCCGGCTGGTACTCCGGCGTAGCCCAAGACTCCGAAGACACCCTCAACTTCGCCGTCCTCAAAAACATCCGCCCCATCATCGAGACCTACCCCCTCGAAGAAGCCGAAACAGCCTGGCAAAACCAACCCAAAGCCAACCTCCGCATAGTCCTCCAAACCCAGCCCGGCACCTGACTCGGTTACATCGGGTCTTCGCAGCGGATGCCGGAGCACGGGTTCTTCGGCGGTGGGTAGTAGACGAGTTGTCCGAGCTGCTGCCAGCGGGACAGTCCGTTGGCGCCGTAGGTGGGGCCGGCGTAGTACTCGCTCTGCAGGGTCACCGAGGGCGTGTACGCGGTAGCCAGCCAGGACCTTCTCTCGTCGAAGGTGTCCGGCTTGTGGATCGACAACCAACTGGGGTCGTACTGCTTCGTGGTGAAGAAGCCCTTGGCGTTCGGGAAGCCGCAGTCCATCAGGACGGGCTTCTTGCTCGCCCCCACCACGCCGATGCACTTGCGGTACTGGGTGTTCTCGATCCAGGCGGTCGTGGACGAGACAGTGGTGATCTTCCAGCTCTGTGTCGTCCGGGCGCCCGTACACGGTCGCGTCGTCAGGGATAGATCGGTGTCGACCACGTCGAGGCACAGGTTCTCGCGGCCATCGCCGTACTGGCCGCCGTTGCGCAACCAGGTCACCGTGACGGTGTCCGCGCTGGCCGGCGCCGCACCCCGCACACCCGCAAGTACTCCTAAGGCCGCGAGGGTGACCGCGCCGGCCCCCGCGATCACCTTCTTCGTCAGTGAGATCTTCATACCCGAGATCGTCGTCACAACCTGTTTCACCGGCGTCTCGCGCCGATCTCACGAGGTCGCAACGAGCGCAGCCCTGACCCCTGACAGCCGGGCGCCGGCCCGGCGGTCACCTTGAGACCCCACCAACCATCTAACCCCCACCGAAGCGGTCGAACCGTGCTCAAGGTCAACCAGCCGACTCACCTTGGGCACCCCTCAACCACCTCCCGGCCGCGCACATGGTTGACCCGTGCTCAACGTCGTACCGGCCACAACCCGGGGGTGGGCGTAGCCGGCGGGGGCCGTGGACAGGTAATACCTTGTTCAGGGCCACTGGATCTTGTTCACGCCCCCGGTCCGATGCGCGAGAGGTGTCGATGAGGTTGCTGTTGAGTTCCTGGTTCCTGACCCCTGACAACCAGCCGTTGGTGCTTTCCGGGGGCCGGGCTGGAATCGTGCTGAATGCGCTTGATGGGTACGGCGTATCGCGCGCTCGCGACTATGGCCGGGAGAGCCGCACTCTGGAGTCCTTCGGGTACTCCTGTGAGGAGCTCGATCTCCGCGAGTACTTTGCAGGGCCCGAGGAACTCACTGAACGCCTGGGCGGCCTCGACCTCGTCTGGGTCCTGGGTGGGAACGCGTTTGTGTTGGCTCGGGCGATGACTCGGGCGGGATTTCGGGCGGCTGTTCAGGAGCAGGGGCAGCGGACGGACTTCGTGTACGGCGGGTATTCGGCGGGGGCCTGTGTGGCCGGGCCGGATCTTCAGGGGATCGAGCTGATGGATGAGCCGGGCGTTCTGCCCGCGGGGTATTCATCGTCGACTCGACCGGAGTGCCTCGGGCTGGTGCCGTTTCGGATCGTTCCGCACTGGCGGTCTGAACATGCTGAGACGGAAGGGGCGGAGTTAGCCGCGGCCTATCTCGCCGAGCGCGGGTTAGAGCATCGACGGCTGCGGGACGGGGAGATGCTGGAGCTGCACGACATCAGCTGAGTAAAGACCGCAGCCCAGATGCGCGGGGCACCTGGGCTGCGGGGGCGATGTGCGTCCTGGGAAGAGGACGAGCATCGGCGGGTCTTGGTCGCCAGGGAAGGTGGCTGCCAGGACCGGAGAGTCCGGCCGGCGAGGGCCAGACAACGGGTGGGTGGGTCAGGAGAGGTCGGCGAGTGCCTGGCGGGCGGCCTCTAGCTCGGCTTCGAGGGCGGCGACCTTGGCGGCCTGCTGGGCGCGGGCCTCCTCGATGACCTCGTCGAGCGGGGTCGAGAGGTCCTCGTGCAGCTCCTTGGCGGCGCGTGAGACGGCCGCGGCGGCAACTGCCACGCCACGGGCCAGGTAGGTCGAGCCCTGCTTGAGCTCGGCGGTCCATTCGCCGTCGGCGGTGCCGGTGACGGTGAGCGTCAGCTCGATCGTCTTGGTCTTCTTGGCAGCGGTCTTCTTGGCCGGCGCCTTCTTCGGGGCCGGGGCCGGAGCCTCAGACTCAGCCTCGGCGTCGGGAGCCGAGAAGGATGCAGCCGGGGTGGTGTCGGCGGTGACGGGAGTGTCGACGTCGTCCGACGGCGTTTCTACTGCCAGAGTGTCTACAGTCATCGTTGCGGCGATCTCCTTAGTAACGTCGCCCGCGGTGAGCGGGCTGGCACTGTGCGAACATTAGAACATACGTTCGACCCCAACGCCAACCCGCCCGCGTGTCGCCCGACCTAAGACTTGGTCTCCGAACGGTCGCCCGACCACTCCAGGTGGAAGGTTCCCTCGGCGTCGACGCGCTTGTAGGTGTGCGCCCCGAAGAGGTCGCGCAGACCCTGGATCAGCGCCGCCGGCAGCCGGTCCGCACGCAGGCCGTCGTAGTACGACAGTGCCGCCGAGAAGCCCGGAGCCGGTACGCCGGCCGTGGCTGCGGTCGCGACCACGCGTCGCCAGGCGTCCTGGCCGTTGGCGACGGCGTCCTTGAAGTAGTCGTCGACGAGCAGTGACGGCAGGGCCGGGTTCCGGTCGTAGGCCTCCTTGATGCGGTCCAGGAAGCGGGCTCGAATGATGCAGCCGCCGCGCCAGATCGTCGCCATCGCGCCGAGGTCGACATTCCAGTCGTACTGCTCCGAGGCGGCCCGGATTGCGTCGAAGCCCTGCGCGTAGGCGACCAGCTTGGACGAGTACAGCGCGTGCCGCACGTCCTCGATGAACGCGTCCCGATCCACATCGACCTTCGCCGACGCCGGCCCCGGCAGTACGCCGGCCGCCGCCTCACGCCGTACGACGTCGCCCGACAGCGACCGTGCGAACACAGCCTCGGCCATGCCGCTCACGGGGATGCCCAGGTCGAGCGCGGACTGTACCGTCCAGCGCCCGGTGCCCTTCTGCTCCGCCTGGTCCAGTACGACGTCCACGAACGCCCCGCCCGTGGTCGGGTCGACCTGGCTGAGGACGTCGGCGGTGATCTCGATCAGGAAGGACTCGAGGTCGCCGGTGTTCCACTCGCGGAACACGTCGGCCAGCTCGGCCGGGGACAGACCCAGAACGCGGCGCAGCAGGTCGTACGCCTCCGCGATCAGCTGCATGTCGGCGTACTCGATCCCGTTGTGCAGCATCTTCACGAAGTGACCGGCGCCGTCCGGGCCGACGTGCACGCAGCACGCCTCGCCGTTCACGTGTGCGGAGATCTTGGTCAGGATCGGGCCGAGTGCGGCGTAGGACTCGACAGAGCCGCCGGGCATGATGCTCGGCCCGTTGAGCGCGCCCTCCTCGCCACCTGACACGCCGCTGCCGACGAAGTGCAGGCCCTTCTCGCTCAGCGCCTTCTCGCGGCGCCGGGTGTCCAGGAAGTGTGCGTTACCGGCGTCGATGACGATGTCGCCCTGGTCCAGCAGCGGGACGAGTTCGTCGATGACGGCGTCGGTCGGCTCGCCGGCCTTGACCATGATGATGATCTTGCGCGGCTGCTCGAGCGCCTCGACCAGCGCGGGCAGGTCGGCGGCCGCGGTGAAGTCACCCTCGTGCCCGAACTCCTCGATCAGCGCGTCCGTGCGGCCCTGGGACCGGTTGTGGACGGCGACGCGGAACCCGTTGCGCGCCAGGTTCCGGGCCAGGTTGCGCCCCATCACGGCGAGGCCGGTGACGGCGATCTCGGCTTTCTCCCCCGACCGGGGTGGTGGGGTGGGGTCGGCGTCTGCAGAGCTCATCGAATTACTCCCGGAGTCTCAGGTTGTGTGCGGACCCATCTTTGCGCGCCCGGCAAGCGGTCGCCGCAGCGGCCCGGCCAGCGGACAGCCAACTCCTCGAAGCTGTGCCCTTCTCAAGCGCGGTCCAACGATGGTAGACACTGAGAAATCGATTTCCCGCCATCCATTCCGCCGGAGGGCTCGCCCATGTTCCGTCGCATAGTCGCGGTGGTCGCTGCCGCCGTACTGGTGCTCCCGACCGCAACAGCAACAGCCGGTACGACGCCGCTTCCGCAGAACAACGGTCCCGTCGGATGGGACGTCTACCGCCACCTGGACCGCCTGCCGGAACTCCAGACCGGCGTCCGCACCAAGCAGTTCTCCAGCTTCGGCCGGGACGGCACCAACAACGACGGTTTCGACGGCGCCTTCTCCTGTCTGCGTACGTCGGAAGCCGGCTGCGTGATCGCGGAGGACAGCGGCCCTGGTGAGGTCGCTTCCATCTGGTTCACCCGCGACGAAGGCAACGTGACCAAGACCGGCACCATCACCGTCGAACTCGACGGCAAGCAGGTACTGCACGGCTCACTGCAAGACATCGTCGACGGCAAGCTCGGTGCGCCGTTCAGCTACCCCCTGGTCGCGAACGGCGTCCAGAGCAGCGGTGGTGTCTACATCCGCGTCCCGATGCCGTACCGCTCCTCGATGCGCATCACCACCCAGAGCAACCCGTACTTCTACCACGTCGGCTACCGCGAGTTCCCGGACGCAACTGGCATCCGCACGTTCGACCCGGCAGACAAGGCGGAGGATGTACTGAAGCTGCTCAAGGACGCCGGCACCAAGGACCCCAAACCTGCCCAGCCGAACAGCCAGACCACCAAGAGCACGCTCAAACTTGCCCCCGGCAAGCGAGTCACGCTGGCCGATACCTACGGACCAGGTGAGCTCAGTGCGCTCCGGCTGAAGCTTCCAAGCATCGTCGGCCTCGAGTTGCCGGAGTTCGCCGACGACGGCCGCGCCTTCACCGGCAGCAGCAAGTTCACGATGAAGATCGACCCTGCCAACACCGGGGTGAAGCTGACGCGTCGGATGGACCTGCGGATCGGCAACCAGCGAGCCAAGGTTCTGGTCGACGGCGTCGAAGCAGGGGAGTGGGCTCCGCTCAAGGCGGCCGGTGCGCAGTGGCACGACCAGACCGTCGACCTCCCGGCCGCACTCACCGCGGGCAAGTCGCAGATCACCATCACCAACCAGTTCATCTCCTCCGACCTCGACTTCAACGAGTTCACCTACTGGGTCGATTCACCCAAGCGCACCGACACCCTCGATGTCGGGCCGAACCACGTCGCCGACGAGCAGGCGCACGGCTACGAAATCACCAAGCAGGCCTGGAGCGGCGCCCACACGATGCCGTACGCCGCAACGGAAGCCGACGGTGCTCGCGTCAAGCCCTCCGACTCGTTGCTGGCCGGTGTCCGCGTCGAGGTGACGATCGACGGTCAGAAACGCGTCGATGCCCCCATCGGTGAGTTCTTCGGCTCCGGTCTCGGCGAGAACCCGGTCCGCTCGCTCTTCTTCGCCATGGACCCCAACGGCTGGTACTCCGCCTGGTGGCCGATGCCGTACGTCGCCCGTGCCACGGTCAGCCTGGTCAATAAATCGGCGTACCCGCTGACTGGTCAGTCCGAGGTCACCGCGTCCCGTGACGCGCGCAAGGCCGTCGACCTGGTCACCGGGAAGACCGGCTACTTCACTGCGATCTCGAAACGCGGTGAGACACCGCAGGGCAGCGACTGGACGCTCGCACAGACCTCGGGGCGCGGCAAGTTCGTCGGCGTCGTCCAGACCATGGAGGGATTGCTTGCTAACGGCAACACTCGCGGCTACCTCGAAGGTGACGAGCGTGTGTACGTCGACGGTGAGCGGACCCCGGCGATTCACGGTACCGGGACCGAGGACTACTACGAGTCCGGCTGGTACTTCAACGCTGGCACCTACTCCACGCCGTTCCACGGCAACTCCGCCCACGAGGTCCAGGCCGGCTTCTGTACCTATGAATGCGATGGCGCTTGGCGACTGCACATCACCGACGCGATTGGGTTCCAGAACCAGCTCGACATCGGTATCGAACACGGTCAGCAGGACGATCACCCGGCGATCTACGGCTCCACGGCGTTCCTCTACACGTCGGCGAAGTTCGGAGCCCGCGAGACCGATCGCATCGACGTACCAGGGACCGAGCTGACGTCGGTCTACGAAGGCGATCACGATGATGTCGCGTTGACCGATCAGGTCGGTCAACTGCTGCGCTTCACCGCGAAGATCGACCCGGTCAACCAGGGCGTGACGCTCAGAAGGAGCAGCGATCAGAAGGTCGCCGGACAGTCCGCGCAGGTCTTCGTCAACGGCAAGGCCGCCGGCACGTGGCTGCAGCCGCTCGGCAATACCCACCAGCGCTGGCTCGACGACAACTACCAACTGCCCGCAACGCTCACCGCCGGCAGGTCGACACTCGACATCGAGCTGCGACCCACCGGACCGTGGACAGCCAGCCGGTACGTCGTCCAGTCGCTCGTCACCCCGTACGTCGACCGCCGCGCACCCGCCGCGGTTGCCAACGTGCGGGCGACCGGCCAAACAGGCAACGCGATCAACCTGAGCTGGAAGGACGCACCTGATGAGTCAGGTGTCGCGCACTACAACGTGTATGGGACCAAGGTGGTCGGGACGAAAGCGCGGGGTCAGGAGAAAACGCGGGGTGGGCAGGCAGCGCAGGGCGGCGAGGAGTTGCTCGGGAGCACGCCGCTGCCAGGCTTCGTCCACCGCGGCCTCGGACTCCACGAGGCGTGGTCCTATCGAGTGGCGGCGGTCGACCTGGCGGGCAACGTGGGGCCTAGGTCGACGGCGGTCGAGGGGACGAGTGGCAACGTGCTGCGGGTGGAGGGGGAGGCGATGCTGCCACCTGTCTCGTCGAGCGTGCCTGTAGATCCGCAGGGTAACTGCTGTGGCGTGAGCTGGTCGGGTGGCGCACAAGCCTGGATCCACGGCACCAAGGCTGGTGACAAGACCACGCTGGCCTTCACCGTGCCGACCACCGGCACCTACGAGCTCAACGCCGTACTGACCAAGGCCGCCGACTACGGCACAGTCGACCTGCAAGTTGACGCCGGCGAGGCCAGGAGTTTCGACGGCTATCAAGCAAGCGGTGTCGGCACGCAACGCCAAAGCCTCGGCACCCGGCAACTCGCCGCGGGCAAGCACAACCTGACCGTCACGCTGACCGGTAAGAACCCGGCCGCTACCGGCTACCTGGCCGGCCTCGACCTCCTGGACCTGGAATTGAACAGCACCCAGATCACGCCGTACTCGAAGACCGACACAGTGGTTGCGGCCGGCAAGTTCACCAAGATCTACGACCCGAGCACCGGCGAGACCGGTCCGTGGTACTACAACGATCACACGCTGATCCAGGACCGCACGACCGGTACCTGGCACGTGTACGCGATCACGCATGCCGAGCCGGCCAACCCGCTCGACGAGAAGAGCTTCGGCCACGCCACGGCCCCAACCGCCAACGGCCCGTGGACCAAGCAACCGCCTGCATTGGTCGCCGACCCGAATGCCGGTGAGAGTCACATCTGGGCACCGCACGCCATCTACGACAACGGCACCTACTACCTCTTCTACGCGGCCGGTACGCCGGACCACACGGCGTACCGGATGCATTTGGCCACCTCGACCGACCTCAAGACGTGGACCCGAGACGCGGCCAATCCCTTGTTCACTGACGGTTTCGACGGTCGAGACCCGATGGTTCGCAAGGTCGGCGACCAATGGGTGATGTACTACACCGCGAACTCGACGCCATCCGGCGGCAACCACATCGTTGCCTACCGCACCAGTTCCGATCTGAAGCATTGGAGCGCACGGCAGACGGCGTTCCAGCACCCGGCGACCGGCACGTACGGCGGTCCGACGGAGTCGCCGTTCGTCGTACAACGGGGGACCGACTGGTACCTGTTCGTCTGCTGCGACGGGGGCTACGAGTCGACAAAGGTCTACAAGAGCAAGGATCCCCTGCACTTCACCACCGACCAGCTGGCCGGCACGATCCAGGCGCATGCCGCCGAGGTCGTGCAGGACGGCGACAACTGGTACGTGACCGGTGCCGGTTGGGGCAAGGGCGGTCTCTTCCTGGCCCCACTCGACTTCGCCAAACAAGAGGTGACCAAGGGACAAGTAGTCAGCAACGACCACTACCGCGCCACGATCCAGACCAGTCCCCGTACGGCGATCACCAGCCTCGAGGTCGACCCGACCGGCCAAAAGCAGTACCGCCAGGCGCTCGACGAGACCGGTCGCGCGACCGCGCCGTACCTGGGAGTTGGTGGTTTCGGTGCCACCGACATCACCGGTCCGGCCGCGCAGGTCGAGACGACCGGCACGAGCCTCAAGCTGACCGGCATCCCGTTCGGCGACGAGCCCGTGACCGCCGACTGGACCTTCGATTTCGGTGCGCGGACCTTCGATACCGGTCTGACCTGGAAGGTGAACGGGGCAACAAGTGCGACGCTCTGGGAGGTGGCCTTCAACGTCGACTCGGCCCTTCCGGATCAGGGCGATCCCGGCGGCTTCGGCCGGGACGGCGATGTCCCCGGCCTTCCGAAGTGGTCGATGGCGACTGGCCCAGGACTCAGCCTCGTCACCGCGCACAAGAACGCCTGGTCCAACGACAACCACTGGTACGACCCGGTGAGCGACGGCGTCGCGTGGCAGCCGCTCTGGCAACCCGGCGGTCGCGCCTGGCCGCAGGGCACGTACGACGGCGGCACCTGGCGCGTCGGCTTCTCCGGCACCGAGCGGGACGTGACCTACGCGAACGCCTTGGCGGCTACGCTCGGCGGATGACCACGTTCAGCCTTGATCCCCGCCGTACGGCGCTCGTCCTGATCGACCTGATGCCCCGCATCATCGCTCTGGACACCGCGCCCCTGAAGGGGACCGAGGTGCTCGCGCGCTGTGCCGCGCTGGCGAAGGCCACCCGCTCTGTCGGCGGTCTGGTGGTCAACGTCCGGGTCGAACGCCCGGGCGTTGACTACCAGCCGGAAGGCAGCGGCTTCGCACCCGAGGTTGCCCCACAGCCCGGCGACCTCGAGATCGTCAAGAACACCCTGGGCGCCTTCGGCCGCAGCACCCTCGACGCCGAACTCCAGCGCCGCGACATCAACACCCTCGCCCTGGCCGGTATCGCCACCAACTTCGGCGTCGAGTCCACCGCCCGCGCTGCCGACGATCTCGGCTACGAGACCGTCTACCTGATCGACGCGATGACCGGCCTCGACGAGGAGTCCCACAACTTCGCCCTCAGTAAGGTTTTCCCACGTCTCGGCACGCTCTGTACCGGCACCGAGTACATCGCCGCCCTCAGCGACTAAGACATTCCGGCCCCGGCCGTAACCGAAAAGCGTGTTCATGCTCCGCTTCGGTTCGGTTCACCACGCGTTGTCCGCTCCTGGCAACAGTCCCCCTGACTAACTGCTCTGGGGGAGAGGTTGGAGGGGCGAGGTGGGGGTGCGGATGCAGTTTCTCGAGGATCCGCGAGGAGGTGAACGGCTGTGGCGACTGCTCTCCGGCAACAACCGCCCACTCGCGATGGGGCGCGGCGGGCGGGAGTCGCCGCAGGAAGAGCTGGCGGCGGTACGGCGGCTTGCGCGCGAGGCGGAGCCGGCCCTGCGGCGGGATCCGGAGGGACGGTGGCGCTGGGAGCTGGCCGCGGACAACGGGCCTGATGTCCGCTGTCCCGGGGTCTTCGCGCGCCGGATCGACGCTCGCCGCGCATTCCATCGATTCACGCAAGCGGTTGAGCTGGCCGAGGTCACCTCCGGGCAGCTGACCCAACGGGAGCAGCGGTGACCGAACAGACCGTCGAGCCGGCACCGCGCAGGCTGCGGTCGTCGCTCGCACCGTCCGACCTGATCTTCCGGCTCGTGGCCCGCGGCGGCGGTGGCCTGGTGCTGCTGATCACCGGTGGGATCGGAATTTTCCTGGCCTACCAAGCAAAACCGACACTCCAGACGTACGGCTGGAAGTTCTTCACCGAGCAGTCCTGGCAGCCCGAGGCAAACCAGATCGGCGTCGCCGCGATCCTCTTCGGAACCGTCGTGGTCGCCGCCATCGCGATCGCGATCTCGTTCCCGCTGGCGGTCGCAACCGCGCTCTACATCACCGAGTGGGCGCCGCGGGGTTTGAAGAAGAGCCTGGTCGCGGTGGTCGACCTGATGGTCGCGGTGCCGTCGATCGTCTACGGCCTGTGGGGCTTCTTCCTGCTGCAGCCGCGCGTCATCCACCTGTCCCGCTGGATCACCGACTTCTTCGGCTGGATCCCGATCTTCAAGGTCGACACCGATCCGGATGCCGCGGTCTTCGACGGCGCGACGTACGCATCCTCGGCGTTCATCGCCGGGATCGTGGTCGCGATGATGGTGATGCCGATCGCCTGCGCGGTGATGCGCGAGGTCTTCGACCAGACCCCGGCCGGTGAACGCGAGGCCGCCCTGGCACTCGGCTCGACGAGCTGGGGAGTCGTCCGCGCAGTCGTCCTGCCATTCGGCCGCGGCGGCATCATCGGCGGCACGATGCTCGGCCTCGGTCGCGCCCTCGGCGAGACGATCGCCGTGGTGATGATCGTGTCGCCGCTGTTCGAGATCAACTGGCACGTCCTGCAGTCCGGCTCGATCACCATCTCGTCGATGATCGCGCTCCGGTACGGCGAGGCCCAGGGATCCCAGCTGAACGCCCTGATGGCGGCCGGCCTGGTGCTGTTCGTGATCACGCTGATCGTCAACCTGATCGCCGGCTTCGTGGTTGCTCGCAGCCGCAGCGGCGCCGGAACGGAGATCTGATGGCCGCCATTGCGGAAGAACCGGTACGACGTCAGCTGCGGATCGTGGACGTGGAGGACCGGGCCGGGCTGGTCGGGTCGGCGGTTGCCGGGTTGTCATTGACCTGGGTTGTCTACAGCCGGATCCTGCCGACCGAAGGCACGCTCGGATTCATCGTCTGCTGGTGGCTTTCGTTCACCGCGCTGTACCTGCTCTACACGGGACTCCGGCGCGGCCGCGTCGTCCTCGCCGACCGCTTCGCCGTACTGCTCGCCCATAGTGGCGCGGCACTCGTCGGCTTCGCGCTGTCGACGGTGATCGGGTACACCCTGATCCGTGGCGCCCGGGCTCTGATCCACAAGAACTTCTTCACGCAGGACCTGCGCACGGCCGGACCACTCGAGCCGCTGAGCACCGGTGGCGCGCTACACGCCCTCGCCGGGACGCTGATCCAGATCAGCATCGCCATCGCGATCACCCTCCCGCTCGGCATCCTGTGCGCGGTCTACCTGACTGAGGTCGGCGGCCGCGCGTCGCGGCTGGTGCGCTCGGTGGTCGAGGCGATGACCGCGCTGCCGTCGATCGTCGCCGGCCTGTTCGCGTACGTCGTACTGCTGATCGGATTCGGGATGCGGTTGTCCGGCTTCGTGGCGGCGATGGCGATCTCGGTGATGATGCTGCCGATCATCGCCCGCTCGTCCGAAGTAGTCCTCCGGCTAGTTCCCAGCGGCCTAAGGGAAGCGTCCCTAGCCCTCGGCGCAACCCAGTGGCGAACTGTCTGGTCAGTCGTGCTGCCGACCGCGCGACCCGGTCTCGCGACCGCGCTCGTGCTCGGTACGGCGCGCGGCATCGGCGAGACCTCGCCAGTCCTCCTGACCGCCGGATTCACGACGTACCTGAACCTGAACCCGTTCTCCGGCCCGATGGTTTCGCTGCCGTTGTTCACCTTCAAGATGTCGCAGTCGCCCGAGGCCAACTACATCAGCCGGGC
The DNA here is from genome assembly GCF_042674205.1 of Kribbella sp. NPDC056951. Lineage (NCBI taxonomy): Bacteria > Bacillati > Actinomycetota > Actinomycetes > Propionibacteriales > Kribbellaceae > Kribbella > Kribbella sp. NPDC056951. The sequence continues at coordinate 171,060 of NZ_JBHUQZ010000004.1, read as the reverse complement.
GTTCGGCGCCGCGGCGTTGCTGCTGGTCCTGGTCCTGCTGCTGTTCGCCTTCTCCCGCTGGATGGCCGGTCGCGGCCGGTCCGGTTCCCGATGAAAGGACCAGCCATGCGTAGGCCCATCAGAGGGCTCAGCGCCTTCGTGCTCGCCCTGCTGCTGACACTCGCGTCGGCGGCGCTCCCGGCGTCGGCCGGCAGTACGGCGTACGCGCCGATCTATGGCACCGGGTCGACCTGGTCGCAGAACGCGCTCGACCAATGGATCCGCGATGTCGAGCCGCTCGGGATGCGGGTCGAGTACGGCGGCGGCGGGTCGTCGCGGGGCCGGCTCGACTTCGCCAACAACCTGGTCGACTTCGCGATCAGCGAGATCCCGTACCAGGGCAAGGACCCGCTGACCCAGGCCGACGACAACGCCCACGGCCGTGCGTATGCCTACATGCCGATCGTTGCCGGCGGCACGGCGTTCATGTACCAGATCCGGATCCGCGGTCAGCTGTACCGCGATCTGCGGCTGTCCGGGGACACGATCACCAAGATCTTCACCGGCAAGATCACCAACTGGAACGATCCGCAGATCACTCGCGACAACAACGGCAAGAAGCTGCCGAGCAAGAAGGTCATCCCGGTCGTCCGCTCGGACGGTTCCGGTACGACGGCCCAGTTCACGCTCTGGATGAACACTCAGCACAAGGCGTTGTGGGACGGCTTCTGTCAGTCCACGCAGAACCGGAAGTGCGGCCAGACGTCGTACTTCCCGACCACGAACTTCTCCGGTGTGAAGGCGCAAGGTGGTTCGAGTCAGATGGCCGGGTACATCTCGGCCAGCTACGCCGACGGCGCGATCGGGTACGTCGAGTACTCGTACGCACTCGGCAAGAGCTACCCGGTCGCGAAGGTGAAGAACACCGCCGGGTACTACACCGAGCCCAACGCCTACAACACCGCGGTCGCGCTGACCCGGGCGCAGATCGAGACCAACTCGAAGTCGCCGCTCTACCTCACCCAGAAGCTGACCGGGGTCTACAACCACCCGGATCCGCGCGCGTACCCGTTGTCGTCGTACTCGTACATGATCCTGCCGACCGCGAATCTCAGCGCCAACAAGGGCCAGACCCTGGCGGACTTCGCGGCGTACTTCCTCTGTCAGGGCCAGCAGAAGGCGGCCCCACTCGGCTACTCACCGCTGCCGCTGAACCTGGTGCAGGCCGGGTTCCATCAGATCGCCAGGGTGCCGGGGAGCAAGGCCGGGGCGACGGACATCAAGAAATGCGGCAATCCGACGTTCGACGGAAAGAATCTGAACCGCAACGTCCTTGCCGTGGTCGCTCCGCAGCCGTTGCCCTGTGACCGCGACGGCGCCGGCCCTCCCGTCAACGGCAAGTGTGTTGCCGCGGGCAACAACGGGAACGGCAACAACAACGGGAACAACAACGGCAATGGAAACAACGGAACCGGTAACAACAACGGCACCGGTAACAACAACGGCACCGGGAACGGCAACCCGAACGGCAACGGGAACGGCGGTCAGCCGACTCAACCAGGACAACAACCTGGCAGCGGTCCGACGAGCGCGCCGGTGGTCGATCCGGAGACCGGGCAAGTGATCAACGCCGGCGGCCCGAACAACGGCGGGTACGTGCCGACCGGACAAGTGACCGACCTGAACGGCAGTCGCGGCAGTGGCGACATGCTCCGCAACCTCGCCGTACTGGTCTCCGCCGAGGCACTCCTGCTGCTCCTGGTTCCGACCCTGGTGTCCCGGCACCTGCAGCGTAAGCGAGCAGGCCGGTGACCGTCGCCGTCTCCGCACCGTTGCGGATGGCAACCAAAGCGCGTGAGGAACTCGCGCTCCGGCCGCAGCTGACGTCGGATGCGTTGCGGCTGTTCGCGCTCGGAATCCTCGTGTTCGTGATCTACGTGCTGCTCCTCGGCGCGCTGCAGTACAACCGCGCCCAGGACATCGCCTACGACAAGATCCGCGGTCAGCTCGCCGAAGCAACGGCACCGATCGGTCCGGGCGTCGAGTACGGCGCTCCGGTCGCCGTACTCGATATTCAGGGGCTCGGGCTGCGGCAGGTGATTCGCGAGGGGACCACCGGCTCGATCCTGATGCAGGGACCGGGGCATCGGGCCGACAGTCCGTTGCCCGGTGAGGCTGGTGTCGCCGTCATCTACGGTCGCGCGCTCAGCTACGGCGGCCCGTTCCGCGCCGTACCGAAGTTGGGGCCCGGTGCGCGGTTCGAGGTCGTCACCGGGGAGGGACGCTTCAACTACGAGGTGAAGGCGGTACGACGGGCGGGGGACCCGTTGCCCGCAGTCCTGCCGAGCGGTGGGTCCCGCGTCACACTCGTCACCGCCGAGGGCGCACCGGTACCCGCGAAGACCGTGTACGTCGACGCCGAGCTTGTCGACGGCACTGCAATACCCGACCCGGGCGGGCGGTTGGCCCGGGTCCCGGACTCTGAGCAGGCGTTCGGCGTGAACCTGTCCGGTGTGCTGACGCTGGTGCTGTGGTTGCAGGCACTGATCGCAGTCGCCATCGGACTCGTCTGGTTCCGGTCCCGGATCGGCCGCTGGGAGTCCTACCTGATCGGCGCGCCGGTAGTCGTCGCGCTGGTATGGCGGGTGTTCGAGCAGATCGCCGCCATGCTTCCGAACCTGATCTGACCAGATCAGTTCATTGGAGGGGAAAACGATGAACGCACGAATCCACCGGACAGTGGTCGGCGCGGCGCTGATCGCTGCATTGCTAGCCACCACCCCGGGGGTCTCGTCCGCGGTAGTCACCACCACCAACCACCAAGAGCACGAAGTGGCCACGGCAGCGGGGGAGAACGACAGCCGGGCCACTGCAGAGCGGTTGTACGGCGTCAGTACGGCGACCGTCCACGGCACCCTCTCGCCCGCCCCGGTCGCATTGACCGCCGGTGACGAGGACAACGGGTCGATCGCATCCGCGACGGCCACCGGGATCGGTACCGGCGCAGTCCGGGCCGTGACCACCAGCGGGACACTCGGCGACGGGCCGCACGGCTCGCTCGGCGACAAGACCAATGACTTCGACTTCTACCAGGTAGCCGGTCAGGCCGGGCAGACGCTGACCGTCAGCACCGACGGTTCGCCCGCCTCCACCAACACCGTCGTCGGCCTGTACGACGCGGCCGGCCAACTGCTCGCGTCTGACGACGACAGCGGCGCCGGTGCGCTCAGCAAGCTCCAGTTCCCGATCACCGCGACTGCTGACTACTACGTGGCCGTTGCGGGCAAGAGTGCGGCTGGCGACTTCCCGACCGACCCGCAGAACTCAGGCAGCGGTCTGGGCGGTGCCGACACCGGCGCCTACCAGCTCCTGATCGCCGCGGCTCCGATCGACCGCGACTTCTACGCCGTCAAGCTGGCCGAGGGCGATGTCCTCGGCGCCGCGCTCGGTGCATCCGGCGACCGGCTGACGGTGATCCGGCCGAACGGATCGGTTGCTGTGGGCACCGATCTGCACAGCCTCGGCAAGGTGCCGGCCGCCTCCACGCTTCCGCGCGGTGCAGTCGACCTGGCGGTCGTCGCCGACCAGGCCGGTTGGTACGCCGTCTCAGTCACCGACGGCTTCGGCCCGTACGACCTAAGTCTCGGGGTATCCCGGCCGGCCGTCGACGACGCTCCGCAGACGGTGTTCCTCGACTTCGACGGTGGTTCGATCGACCTCGCGCCGCTCGGTGGTACGGGAGTACGGCAGCTGTCCGGACTGACGCCGTACCTGCCGAACTGGGGTCTGACCGCGGCCGATGAGGCCGCCGTGATCGCCAAGGCGACGGCCACTGTCCGCGAGAACCTGCGCACTGACGCCGTCCGCGCCGGGTACGACGTCAACGTGCGAATCCGCACCAGCGCCGACGACACCGACACCTTCGGCAGCCCGAACGTGAGCCGTGTGGTGATCGGTGGCAAGACCGCCGAGTCCGGAATCGGCCGGATCGGTACCGCGCAGTCCATCGACCCGGGCAACTTCGCCCACGAGGAGACCGCTCTCGTCCAGCTCGACCGGATCAGCGCGGCCACCGGCCCGCTCAGCCTGAACACCTACCTCACCGCCACCTCCGACCGGATCGCGTTCGTCGGCACCGCCCTGGGCAACCTGGCCAGCCGCGAACTCGGTGCCCTGTACGGCGCCGCTCCGGCCGACCCGGCGAGTACCACCGCCACCCTGATGGATGCCGACGGCAACTTCCCCGGCCTGTACGGCGTGGGTCCGGACGGCTTCGGCGGTACCGCCGACGACCTCGACGTCGACTACAAGACCGACACCTACAACCCGGCTTCCGGCCTGACCGGCAGCCAGAACGCCCTGAACGCGATTGCGTGGGGAATCAGCTTCCCCTGCTGAGAGTGAGAACGTTTCCGGCTAGCCAGCGGGTCATGTCCGGTTAACCGAACAGCGACCTGCTGGTGACCCCGGCACGATGAATTAGGGATGTGACCGCAAACCGGCACCGCGACCTCACGAAGGTCGCGAAAACGCTTGTGAGGAAGGGAATTCCCCTAATGCGTTTCACCCGTACCGCCCGTGCCACCGCGATCGCCGCTGCCGCGGTCGCGCTGGTCGCCACCTCCGCGCTGACCGCTGCGGCGGACCCGACGTTCACGCCGGACGCGAACGACATCGTCCTGGTCGGCTCGGACACCAGCGAGAACGTGCTGAACGACCTCGCCGCCGTCTACAACGGCCGGACGCCGACCCCGTCGGCCAAGCTCGCCTCGTGGGACGCGACCGGCACCTCGCCGATCGTGCTGCGCTCCGGCACCGCCTCCGTCACCCGGCCGAACGGCTCCAGCGCCGGTATCGCCGCGCTGTGCTCGAACGCCAACGTGTCGGCGGCGCGCTCGTCGCGTGGCCCGGCCACCGGTGACTGCGCCGGTCTCGCCTTCCTGCCGTTCGCCAAGGACAGCGTCCGCTGGGCCGCCCACAGCGGCGTCGCTGCGGTCACCTCGCTGACCGACGCCCAGCTGACCGGCATCTACAACTGCACCATCACCAACTGGAACCAGGTGGGCGGACCGAACCAGGTCATCCTGCCGCTGATCCCGCAGGCCGGTTCGGGGACCCGCACCTTCTGGGCCACCCAGGTCGGCATCAACGCCAGCAGCCTCCCGTCCTGCGTCAAGGACAACGTCGGCGGTACGCCGGTGCAGGAGCACAGCCCGACCCTGATCAAGGCCAACGCCGGTGCGATCGCGCCGTTCTCCGTCGGCCGCTACAACCTGCTCACCGCCACGGAGAAGAGCGGCACCGTCCGCGGCGACATCGCGGCCGCCGACTCCGCGGCGTACGACCGCAACCTCTACAACGTCGTGAAGACCGTCAGCGGTTCGGTTCCGGCCGGCCTCGCCGACGTCTTCGGTGACGGTTCGGGCTTCTCCTCGCTGGGCGGTACGCCGTTCGTCTGCGAGGACGCCGACACCGACCCGGCCACCACCACGGCCGGTGACGTCGTGACCGCCAACGGCTTCCTGCCGCTGGGCGACGCCGCCAACGGTGGCACCTGCGGCGTGCTCTGACTTTCGCACTAAACGCAACAAACCCCGGTGGGTGCGGAGCTTCCGCGCCCACCGGGGTTCAGGTACTGAGAGGGAGGAATGCTGTGAGGCCCAAGAAGCTCACCATGATCGCGGGTGCGTGCCTGCTGGCGCTGTTGTCGGTGGTGCCCGGACCAGCCGTCGCCGCGGACGACGATCCGCCGCCGGACCCGACGGACGCGGCCATGGTCGCCGAACCGTCCGCGAACCCGGTGACGCTGCAACGGGACGGCGTCAGTGTCACCGCATCGAAGACCGGGAACCTCACCCGGCAGATGGTGTCGGTGTCGTGGAAGGGCCTCGACCGGTCTCCGACGAACTTCATCTACCCCGTCGTGGTGATGCAGTGCCGCGGCACCAATCCGAGTCGCGAGGACTGCTGGATGGGTTCGGTCGCCGACAACGGCGACGCGCAGGGCACGAACAAGCTGCAGGCCAAGGCGACGTACTACGCACCGGTCGAGACGTCGGACTGGTACAGCCAGCCCAAGACCCTGCCGGCCGGTCCGTTCTTCTCGGTGCCGTTCCGCAAGGTCGACTCGGCCGATGATACGAAGGATCAGTACCAGGGCTGGCGTAATGCCCTGAACGGGTTCTGGAACACCATGCCGCTGCTGATCGAGCCGGACCTGGAGCACAAGCTCGGACCGATCGACGACTTCACGCCGGGAACGCGGAACTTCCGGCGCGGAGTGACTCAGGCGGATGGCACCGGACAGGTGCAGACCTGGGTCAACACGGCGGTCGAGAACCCGTCACTCGGGTGCTCGGACACATCGCCTTGCTCCCTGGTCGTCGTACCAGTGCGGGAGCGTCCTTGTCGGAACGCGAAACAGGGCGCGCCGCCGTTGACGATCAGCAACTGCGCCAAGGCCGTTGGCCAGGCCGGCATCGGCAACTGGCAGTTGCTGGCCAACTGGTACGAGCGGTACGTCTTTAAGCTCTCGTTCAGCCCGAGCCTGCCCAAGTGCATCGGTCGCACCGACCAGGCCAAGTTCCTCGGATCCGAACTCACTGCCGAGGCGATGCGCCGCTGGGTGCCGGCTCGCTGCCAGAAGGAGAGCCCGGCCGCCCTGGACTTCACCCGTGCCTGGGAACCGGACTCGCTGCGTCAGCTAGGCTTGCGTGACCCCGCCTCGACGTCGAAGTACGCCGCGGATGCTGCGGTGGTGAGCGAGCCGGCGTCGCCTGACGACCCGGTGTCGAGCGATCGCAGGCTCGGGTACGCGCCGATCGCGACGACCGGGTTCGCCATCGGCTACACGGTCGACCAGAACCAGGGCGGGACCCTCAGCCAGGTCACCGATGTGAAGCTCAACCAGCGGCTGGTGGCCAAGATGCTGTCCCAGTCCTACCCGGGCAAGTTCCGCCCGAACACCGACAAGCTGCCGGTGAATCCGAACACCGCCAGCAACCCGGCGAACATCTTCAAGGATCCCGAGTTCCAGCAGCTCAATCCCGCGGCGGCCGGTTACGCCGGAGCCAACGCGGCCGAGGGGACTCAGCTGGCGATGCCGACGGCTCGCAGTGACGTGTTCCTTGCGCTGACTCGATGGATCTGGGCTGATCCGACCGCGCGTTCCTTCCTGCAGGGCAAGGCGGATCCGTGGGGGATGACGGTCAATAAGACCTACCGCGGCTGGGAGCTGCCGACCGACGACTACAACCTGAACGACGGTTGGCAGATCCCGAAGACCGGTGGTGACTGGGCTGGCTTCCAGCCGCAGACGTTCTGGGCGCAGAACACGAACTCGTGGGCGAACGGTTCCGACATCACGATGTCTGGCTGGCCGCTGACCCAAAGCCCGCAGTTGCGCGACCCGAGTACGCCGACGAGCGGTTTCGCGGGGAAGCGGGACAACGCGCAGAACTTCGGTGAGCGACACATCTTCGTGCTCTCGGTATTGCCCGAGCTCGAGAAGACCGGCGTACGGGCTGCTGAGCTGCGCAACAGCGCGGGGGAGTTCGTCGGACCGACGGTCGAGTCGATGGGGTACGCGTTGGATGGCGCGCAGCCGGACAAGAACTCCGGGACCTGGAAGCTCGACTACGACGCGATGGACAAGCGCGGCTACCCCGGCACGATGATCAGCTACGCGGCCGTGCCGACGTCGTCGCTGCCGAGCACGTTGGCTCAGCGGTATGCGGACAACCTGCGGTGGATCAGCACGCAGGGGCAGCAGTGGGGGCAGGAGGCCGGGCAGCTGCCGGACGGCTACCTCGCGCTGACCCAGGAGATGCGCGACCAGGCCGGCCGGGTTGCCGATGCCGTCGGGGCACAGACCGGTACGCCGCCGATTCCGCCGAAGGACCCGGTCGACGATCCCAAGGACCCGACGCCGAACGATCCGCCGAAGAACTCACCTCATCACAACACCAACGAACCGAAGAACCCGAACGGTCCTGGGGATGGGAAGACGCCCAGTCCCACGCCAGGCCCGGGTACGCCGTCTGGTGGGCCGAGTAGTCAGCCGCCGGTGAACAACTCCAGCACGAAGCCGATCGCGGCCACGACCGGTGAGTCGCTCGGCTGGCTGGCTTGGGGGTTGCCGGCGTTGCTTGCCGCTGGCCTGGCGGCCGGAGTCGCGTCACCGGGGATCCGGGTGATCTCGCAGCCGGGACATCCGGTACGGCGGGGTCTGGCCGCCGGTGGTTCGTATCTGGTCGGGCTGCTGCGTCGGGGCCGGCGCCGTGGCTGACCTGCCTGCTCGTATCAGCTCTATTCGATCGGAAGGACTCGCATGACGTCTGTACTGCCTGCCGTTCCTAGTGCGGCGTCTGATGAGACCACCGTGCTGCCGCCGGTCAGTGGCGGCAGCATGCTGGAGAGCGACCGGGTCGCGGCCTGGTTCGGGAATCACAAGGTGCTGGCCGACATCTCGTTGCGGATGGAGTCCGGTCAGGTCACTGCCCTGATCGGCCCGTCGGGGTGCGGCAAGTCGACGTTCCTGCGGATCCTGAACCGGATGCACGAGCTGGTGCCTAGTGCATCGCTGGCTGGGCGGGTGTTGCTCGACGGCGACGACATCTACGAGCCGGAACGGCGGATCACCGACACTCGCAAGCGGGTCGGGATGGTGTTCCAGAAGCCGAACCCGTTCCCGGCGATGAGCATCGCGGAGAACGTCACTGCCGGGTTGAAGCTGACCGGCACGCGGGTTCGGGGGAGTGAACGGTCTGAGCTGATCGAGGAGTGCCTGAGCAAGGCCGGGCTGTGGAAGGAGGTCCGGGATCGGCTCGGCTCACCGGGTGGGGCGCTGTCCGGTGGGCAGCAACAGCGGTTGTGTATCGCACGATCGCTGGCCGTGCGACCCGACGTACTGCTGATGGATGAGCCGTGTTCGGCACTCGACCCGACGTCGACTCGACGGATCGAGGAGACGATCCATGAACTGCGCCGCGAGGTGACGATCGTGATCGTCACGCACAACATGCAGCAGGCGGCGCGGGTGTCGCAGACCTGCGCGTTCTTCCTGGCCGAGCAGGGGACTCCGGGCGTGATCGTCGAATCCGGACCGACGACGAAGATCTTCTCCACCCCGGAGGACTCGCGAACGGCGGACTACGTGGAAGGGCGGTTCGGGTGATCACCCGGGGCGATACGTGGCGAATCAAACTGATCGCGGGCTGGGCGTGCGCGGCGCCGCTCGGACTGATGGCGCTGGTGATCGCCTCCGGCGGTGGTGGCGCTGCGAATCAGTTGGTGGTCGATGCTCATGCGGTGACCGGGTTCATCGACCAGCCGGCGGACCTGCCACCGGGACCCGGGGTGGACGGTCAACTGCCAGTGCTGCAACCGGCCGACGTACCGGAGACTGGTACGACGGATGGAACGGTGCAGCCGATTCCGGGGATCGCGGGTGATGCGTCTGGAATCCCTGGGACGGTGTTGGCGGCGTACCAACGGGTTGCTTTCGATGTGAGTGTTGCGCTGCCGGGTTGCCATCTGACCTGGCCATTGCTGGCGGGAATCGGCAAGGTCGAGTCCGACCACGCAGGGTCCGGCAAGGTAGATGCCCAAGGCAACACCCGCGGCCGAATCCTAGGCCCGGTCCTGAACGGCGGCCCCGGTCTGGCCGCCATCCCCGACACCGACCAAGCCCGCTACGACGGCAACCCGGTCTGGGACCGAGCGGTCGGCCCCATGCAGTTCATCCCCGGCACCTGGGCGAGTTTCGGTGCCGATGGCAACGCCGACGGCCTGAAAGACCCCCACAACATCTACGACGCCTCGCGCGCAACCGCCAACTACCTCTGCTGGGGAGGCGCCAACCTAGCCGATCCCCAAACCCTGGTGCGGTCCGTCCTGCGCTACAACCACTCAATGGAGTACGTCTCCACAGTCCTCCGCTGGATGCAGTCCTACACCAGCCAAACAGTCCAAGTCCCAGACTCCGAAGGCGTAATCCCGCCCCCACCCGACGACAAGGGCACCCCCGACAAGCCCATCCCCACACCACCAACCCCCACCCGCCCCGCCCAACCCACCATCACCCCACCACCCGTCACCCCGCCAGTCGTCCTCCCCCCGCCCCTCAAACCCCCACCCCAACAACCACAATCCCCCAAACCCCCGTACCAGCCCCCAACCCGCCCAAGCACCCCAACAACCCCAACGCCCACGCCGACGCCAACCCCGCAGCCGACACTCACCCCCACCCCAACCCCGGAGCCGACGCCCACCCCAACCCCGGCACCGGAGCCCTCCGCCGCAACCCCGACAACCTGAGAGGCGGACCGCAAGCCCCCTGCTCAAGCGCTGGAGCTAGGCCGCGCCGTACTGCGGCCCCCACCCCTCTGCGCCATCCCGCCCCACCGCAACGTCCAATGAACCCGCAAGCGCGTTCTCCGAATCGCCGGACGTGAACCACTGCTCCCGGCCAACGTCCGAAGGACCCGCAGGCACGTTCTCCGAATCGTCGGACGTGAGCCACCGCTCCCGGCTAACGTCCGAAGGACCTGCAGGCATGGTCTCCGAATCGTCGGACGTTACGAATGGCTGAGGGGGATGGGACCGCGCCGTTGCCGGTTTCCTTCCCGCACAGCAACCACAGCCCGGCAACCCCAGGCGACGTGAAGCCGACTTCGCCGCCTCGCCATCCACCTCCACCACCGCGGCGCCCAGCCACCCGTCCTTGTAGTCGGCCGGCAGCGCCGATCAGCCACAGCCCACGTCCCCGGCCGAGTTCTTCCGCGCCCCACCCCACCCGACCGCCAAATCGGCCACCCGAACTGGCCGCCCAGCTGGCCGGCCTGAACGGCGAGCCGCCGAGCGCGCTTCACAGGGACGCACCTTGTGCACCCACCAACCTTCTGATGCCCACCGAAACGGTCGAACCGTGCTCAAGGTCGCCCCGCCCACCACACCTTGAGCACCCCTCAACCACCCTCCGGCCGCACAAATGGCTGACCCGTGCTCAACGTCGTACCGGATCGGGTGGAGCCCATAACCAACTGCCCTGAGGGCGGACCCAGACGCCATCACAATCGCCCGGAATCCTCCCGCCCCCGCGTGACCACCTCCGCACCCTGCAGTTGTGATGGCCCCCGTGTCCATGCCCCGCGACTGAACCCACCGCACCCCGCGACCGAAGCCACCGTGCGCTCGCGACTGAAGCCACCGTGCGAGTGTGAGGAGTCGGCCGTCGAGTGGGTGGACCGTGTCGCTGGATATCGATTGCCTGCGACATTCTCCTCACACTCGGTGGAACCCCTCGGCCCAGGTGGCGAGCCCCGCGACCGAAGCGACCGTGCGCCCGCGAGTGAAGCCACTGTGCGCTAGCGAGGGAAGCCACCGTGCGGGGCGGTGGTGAGTGGAAGGACCGTGCTGCTGGATTGCGCTTACCGGCGACACGGTTTGCACACTCGGCGGGGAGTCACGTGCTTTCGCGAGCGGGTTCACCGTGCGCCCGCGAGTGGAGCCATCGTGCGCTCGCGGGTGGGGCCATCGTGCGGTCGCGGGTGGGCCACCGCGCTTGCGAGTGGAGCCACCGTGCGTGCGAGTGGGGGCGGTGGGTGGTTAGGGGGTGGGGTGGATTTGGTGCCAGGTTCGGGGGCCGGAGCGGATTACTAGTGGGGTTGCGGGGTCGACCGGGTGGGTGGGGTCGGTGGCTCGGGTGTTGTTGATGGTTACTGCGCCTTGGTGGATCAGGCGGCGGAGTTGCGAGCGGGTTTCGGACGGGCGGACGGCGGCTAGGAGGTCTAGGACGGTGGTTACGGGGTGGTCCAGGACGACAGTGGGGATCTCGGTGGGTTGGGTTCGGTGGGTGAAGGTCTGTTGGAAGGACTGCAGCTCGGTGCGGGCGGTTCCGGCTCCGTGGTAGCGCGTGACCACGGCCGCGGCCAGGCGGAGTTTGGCGTCTCGGGCTGCGGGGCCGCCGGCTTCGGCTGAGGCGGCTAGGGCGGCGACGGTTTCGAGGGGGAGTTCGGTGTAGACGTGGGCGTACGGCTCGACCAGTTCGTCCGGGATGCTCATGAGCTTGCCGAATTTGTCCTGCGGCGTATCGGTCAGACCGATGTAGTTGTTCAAGGACTTCGACTGTTTGGCGCGCCCATCGAGACCCGGCGTGATCGTCGTGGTGATGACAACCTGCGGCGGCATGCCCAAACGCTGCTGGAAGTGCCGACCCAGCTGCTCATTGAACAGCTGATCCGACCCCACGATCGTCAAATCACTCCGCATCGCGAAACTGTCGTACCCCTGCAACACCGGGTACACCAACTCATGTACGCCGATCTCCCGCCCGGCCTCGACCCGCGCCCGGAACATGTCCCGGCTCATCAGCTGCGCCTGTGTCACCTGCCCGAACAACCCGAGCAGTTCCGCGATCCGCATCCCGTCGTACCACTCCGAATTCCGCCGCACCTCGAAGACCGAAGGCTCAGTCCGAAGGACCAAAGAAACCTGCTCCAGGAACGACGAAGCGTTCGCCGAGATCTCTTCAGGGGTCAGCACCGGACGCGTGTCCGAGCGGCCGGTCGGGTCGCCGACGCGGGTGGTGAGGTCGCCGAGCAGGAAGACGACCTGGTGGCCGAGGTCCTGGAGTTGGCGCATCATCCAGAGGTTGACCGCATGACCGAGATGCAGGTCCGGCGCGGTCAAATCGACGCCGTACTTGATCCGCAGCGGCCGACCAGCGGCCAGGCGTTCACACAGGTCGGCTTCGCCGATGATGGCATCGGTCGTACGGCGTAATCGGCCGATCACGGTCAGGGGATCGTTCATAAGGGTGCTCCAAGAAGAAGAATGAATGGAGACACCCAGCGACAGCGCCTCCGGCAACAGAAGAGGAGGCTCTGGATGGAGCGAGGTGGGTACTACCGAACGCCGGCTCCTCCCAGAGCCGGTCGATACGCCACGCCTCGCATAATCACGCCACCAACCTAACACGCACGCATTCGGCCCCGCAGGCGATATCCGCATACCCTCGTGGGGTGACGCAGGAGCTGGTGGTGTTGCTGGACGAACAGGGCCGGTCGATCGGGACCGAGGCCAAGGCGACGGTCCACCATGCCCACACCCCTTTACATCTGGCCTTCTCCAGTTATGTCGTGGACGACCGCGGCCGGGTGCTGATCACCCAGCGCGCGTTCGGCAAACCGACCTGGCCTGGTGTCTGGACGAACAGTTGCTGCGGGCACCCGCTGCCCGGTGAACCGATCGAGGACGCCGTCGTACGGCGGCTGTCCGACGAGCTCGGGATCAGTGACGGTACGGCCGAGCTCGTGCTGCCCGAGTTCCGGTACCGCGCCGAGATGCCGAACGGGATGGTCGAGAACGAGGTCTGCCCGGTCTACCGGGTCCGCTGGTCCGGCGACCCGGAACCCGCTCCGGCCGAGGTCGCGGCGTACCGCTGGATCGAGTGGTCCGAGATCCGCGCCGTACCGGGGTTGTCCCCGTGGGCCGAGTTGCAGCTCGACGAGCTTGACCAGCTCGGCCCGGCGCCGGCCGACTGGGCGGTCGCCGACGAAAACCTGCTGCCACCGGCGGCCCGTCCCTGATAGAACCGTCAGCATGGTGGATATTCGGCCGGTGCTGACCGACGCGGACTACGAGGCCTGGCGGGAAGTGCGCATCGCGGCCATGCCGTACGAGCGCTGCCCGAGCGTGGCGGAGTTGCGTGAGTTGGAGAGCCCGGTGCGCTTGCTGCTCCTGGCCGAGGTGGACGGGAAGGTCGTCGGGCACGGCATGGCCGATCGCTCGTCGGAGGCCGGCCGTGCTGTTGTCGCAGCGCGTGTCCGTCCGGAAGCTCGCCGTCAAGGTGTGGGTACGGCGATACTGCGGCCGCTGGTCGACCATGCCGTTGCCCAGGGCTACGAGTTCGGCGGGACCAGTGTCGACGACGAGGGGTCCTTCGTGTTCGCCCAGCGGTTCGGGTTCACCGAGACCGGGCGGCAGGTCGAGCAGCTCCGCGCGATCGGCGACGAACCGCGGCCGCCCGCACCCACGGCGTACCGGATCGTGTCGGTGGCGGAGCGGCCGGAGCTGTGGGCGCAGGCGTATGAGCAGGTCGCGCTGCCGACGTTCCCGGACATGGACCTGGCCTGGCCGATGCAGGTGTCGCCCGAGGAGTGGGCCACTGAGTGGATCAACGATCCGGCGGCGATGTTCCTGGCGATCGACGGTGACGAGGTGATCGGTCTCGCCGGGCTGATCCCGGATCCCGATCAGCCGCAGCGCGCCGAGGTTGGTTACACCGCCGTACGGCGGGACTGGCGTGGCAAGGGTGTCGCGTCAACGCTGAAGCGGACGAGCGCCGCGTGGGCCGCCGAGAACGGGCTGACCGAGATCTACACGTGGACCCAAGAGGGCAACGCCAACATGCGGGCGCTGAACGAACACCTCGGCTTCCGCTACGGCCTGACCAGCATCACCGTCCGCGGCCCGCTACCCCTACAGGCACCGGAGTAAGTCGCTGGCACAGCTACACCCGCGGCAGCGGATCGGGCTCGCGCCAACTACGCCTGCAGCTCGCGGGCAGGGGCGCGCGGCTACGCCTGCAGCTCGCGGTACAGGTCGGACCCGGACCACGCGCGCCGGTCAACCTCGGCCGCGCGGATGAGCTCGACCAACCGAGCGTTGACGGGGGCGGTTCGGCCGAGCTCGGAGGCGAGGCGGACTACTTCGCCGTTCAGGTAGTCGATCTCGGTGGTTCGGCCGGCTTGCAGGTCTTCCCACATGGACGTCCGGGCCAGCGGGTCGATCGCCAGCATCGCCCCGGCCAGCCGCCGGAACAGGAAGTCCGGCAGCCGCAGAATGGTCGGGAACCGTCGCATCGGCACCCGCAGAATCTGCGCCGGCTCAAGCCCCTTCGCCGCGAGCAACTCCAGCGTCTCAGCCTGAGCCGCCGCCAAACACCTCCGGAACGCCCGCTGCGACAGCTCCTCCCGCAGCGGCACATCCGACAGCGCGTTGATCGGGTTGTTCAGATTCAGCAGCAGCTTTGCCCACTGCACCGGCAGGATGTCGTCGTGCTGCTTGAGCGGCAACCCGGCCTGCTCGAAAGCCTCGACGTACGGCGTCAGTGCCGCGTCCCGCTGGATATCGAGCGCGCCCTCCGTCCCCTGATGGAAATGCCCGCCACCGCTGTTCAGCACGTTGAACGGAACCATCCCGGTCAGGACCCGCTGCTCGGTCAACCGCTCCGCCAGCGTCGAACCGTTCCGGATCCCGTTCTGGAAGCTCACGACCACAGCCCCCGGTTTGAGCACACCGGCGAGCTCGTCGGCGGCAGCCGCGGTCGCGGCGGATTTCACCGTCACCAGGACCAGATCCGCCTCGGCCGCCGCAGCAGGAGCCGTCTCATACCGCACCGATCCAGGCTCGACCCGAAGCTCCGCGCCCAGGTAGTCGGTCAGCCGCAGGCCGTGCGTGGCCAGCTCGGCGGCCATCCGCGGCCGCCCGACGAAAGTCACCGGGCTCCCGCTCGCCGCCAGCCGCCCGCCCACATAACAGCCGATTCCACCAGCTCCATACACGACGATCGCCATCCCAGGAGGCTACGCTGTTGGAATGGCGGAGGGGGATCTGCTGGCGTTGGCCGAGGCCAAGGCCACTGAGGGGCGGGTAGAGGAGAGCATCGCCTTGTATCAGCAGGCGGTGGGCCTCGAACCGCTGCTCGAGGCTGCCCACCGCGCGCTGATCTCGCTGCATCTCATCCAGGGCGACCGCGCGGCCGCCGTCCGCCAGTACGACGCGCTCACCGAGATCCTGGCCGCCGTTCAGTCCATCCCGAGCCCGCAGACGACGGCCCTCCTGTTCTAGTGCAACCGGACTCGCGGGTCTAGGAACGCATAAGCGACATCGACGAGGATGTTCGCGACCACGACCGCGGCCGACGCGAACAGCACGATGCCGATGATCACCGGTAGGTCCTGCCGGTTGATCGCGGTGACCACGGTCTGGCCCAGGCCCGGAAGGCTGAACACGGTCTCGGTCACCACGACACCACCGACCAGCTGCCCGAGGTCGATCCCGAACTGCGTGACCACCGGCGTGAGCGCACTGCGCAGCCCATGCCGGACGACCACCCGAGTCTCCCGGATCCCCTTCGACCGCGCCGTACGGATGTAGTCCTCGCCCAGTACGTCGAGCATCGATCCGCGCGTCAACCGCGTGTACGTCGCCGCCAGCAGCAACGCGAGCGCGATCCACGGCAACACCAGGTGCTGGAGCCAGGCCCCCGGCCCGGCGCTGAACGGTGTGTACCCACCGGCCGGGAACCAGTCGAAACCGGCCAGGGTCAGCTTGAAATACAGGAAGTACAGCAACAGCAGACCGAGCAGGAACGACGGGAACGAGTAGAAGAACAACGCGAACATCGTCAGTCCACGATCGGCCAGCGACCGCGGATGCACCGCCGAGATGACGCCGTTTGTGACCCCGAGGAGCAGCCACAGTACGGCGGCGCCCAGGGCCAGCGACAACGTGACCGGCAAGGCCTGTCCGATGATCGTTGTCACCGGCACCTGGTGGTAGTAGTCGTATCCGAGATCGCCCTGGACGGCGTTCGTGACGAAGTTCAGGTACTGCTTCCAGACCGGAAGGTCGAGACCGAGCCGGTGCTGGATCAGTGCGATCGTCTCCGGGGTGGCCTGGCGGCCGGCCAGCGTCTGCGCAACGTTGCTGGGGGCAATGAAGAACAGCGCGAAGATGGCCATCGAGATCAGCCACAGCACCAGCACCCCGTGCCCGAGGCGACGGAGCAGAAAACGAGCCATCACAAGCCTCCTACGTCCGGTCGGCGCGCGGGTCGAAGGCGTCCCGGACGCCGTCGCCGAACAGGTTGAACGCGAGCGTCGTGATCAGCAGGGCCAGACCGGGGAAGAGGATGTACCACCATGACGTCGTGTAGTAGTTCTGCGACGAGTTGATCATTCCGCCCCAGTCGGCGGTTGGTGGTGGCAGCCCGAGCCCGAGGAACGACAACGTCGCCTGGGTCACGATCACCACCGGCACCAGCAACGTCGTGTAGACGATGACCGGAGCCAGCACATTCGGCAGCACGTCGACGAACATGATCCGGCCGTCACTCGCCCCCAGCGACCGGGCCGCCTCGACGAACTCGCGTTCGCGCAGGGACAGCACCTGGCCGCGCACGATCCGGGCCACCGACGCCCAACTGAAGAAGCCGATCACCAGCACGGTCACGGTCAGGCTCGGCCCGGTGATGGACACCAGGGCGATCGCCACCAGCAGGAACGGGACCGACAGCACCACGTCGATCAGTCGCGTCAAGATCGTGTCGGTGATCCCCCCGAGGAACCCCGCGGCAAGACCCAGTACGACGCCGACCACGACCGTGATCGCGGTCGCGAACACCCCCACCAGCAGCGACACCCTGGCGCCGTACGCGATCCGGACCAGGATGTCCCGGCCCAGATCGTCGGTGCCGAACCAGAAGGTGCCGTTCGGCGCGCGCGGCAACCCCTCCGGCGTCAGGCCGATATCGCGGTACTGCTCGTTCGGCGGATGCCCGGTGATCGCGGCGAAGACCGGCGCGAACACCGCCATCAGCACGATCAGGATGATCACCACGAGCGAGATCATCGCCACCTTGTCTCGCCGCAGCCGCCGCAACGCCAGTACCAGCGGGCTGCGCCCCTCGATCGCCTTCGGCTCGTCCAGTACGTCGACGAGCTCAAGTGCGGCCGTCATGATGCCTGCAGATTCGGTACGGCGGTGGACAGGTCCTCGCCGAGTGTCAACGGATGCAGGCAGGCCGTCCGATGGTCGTCGGTGTCCTCCAGTACGGCGACCAATGGCGGCTCGATCGACGCACAGTCGGCCCGGGCCTTCGGGCACCGCGTGTGGAACCTGCACCCCTCCGGCGGGTTCGTCGCGGCGGGGATGTCGCCCCCGAGGATGATCTGCTCCCTGCTGTCGGCGGTATCCGGGTCGGCGACCGGTAGCGCCGACAGCAGGGCCCGGGTATACGGATGCCGGGTCTGACCGAACAGTTCGTCCGTCGGCGCCAGCTCGGCGATCCTGCCCAGGTACATGACCGCGATCCGGTCGCTCACATGCCGGACCACGGAGAGGTCGTGCGAAATGAACACGTAGGTCAGGTCCAGCTCCCGCTGGAGATCGGCCAGCAGGTTGATGATCTGGGCCTGGATCGACACGTCCAGCGCGGAGACCGGTTCGTCGCAGATGATCAGCTTCGGGCGGAGTGCAAGTGCTCGCGCGACTCCGATTCGTTGCCGTTGGCCCCCGGAGAACTCGGCCGGGAACCTGTTGTAGTGCTCGGGATTCAGGCCGACGAGCTCCATCAGCTCCTGAACTCGCTTCTTCCTTGCGTTGCCGGCGGCAATCCCGTGGATGGCGAACGGGTCGCCGATGATCGAACCGACTCGCCGGCGTGGGTTCAGCGAACCGTACGGGTCCTGGAAGATCACCTGGATCTCCCGGCGGATCGGCCGCATCGCTCGCCGGGACAGGGCGCTGATCTCGGTACCCTCAAACGACACCGAGCCCGACGTCACGTCGTACAGATGAGCCATGCAGCGGGCCAACGACGACTTGCCGCAGCCGGTTTCGCCAACCAGGCCAAGGGTCTCGCCTTTGAAGACCTCGAGCGAGACACCGTCGACTGCCCGGACCACCTCCTTTGAGTGCGTCGGGAATTCCTTACGAACGTTGTCCACTTTCAGCAGTACGTCGTTCATGACGCAATCGCCTCGCTTGCCTGAACCGGGAGCCAGCAGGCCGATTGGTGCCGCGGCCCGATATCGGCCAACGGCGGTGCATCGGTCCGGCACTTGTCGAACACGTGCGGGCAGCGGGACGCGAACGGGCAGCCCTTCGGCAGGCTGATCAGACTCGGCGGACTGCCGGGAATCGGGGTCAGCCGTTCGCCGCTGCGCGCCGGCAGTGACGCGAGCAGTCCCTGGGTGTACGGGTGGTGGTTGCGATAGAAGATGTCCCGGCGTGGTGCCCGCTCCATCACGGTCCCGGCGTACATCACCACGACCTCGTCGGCCATCTCGGCGACCACGCCGAGATCGTGGGTGATCAGGACGATCGCAGTACCGAACTGCTGTTGCAGGCGGCGCATCACGTTCAGGACCTGGGCCTGCACGGTCACGTCGAGTGCGGTGGTCGGCTCGTCCGCGATCAGCAGCGCCGGGTCGAGTGCCATCGCCATCGCGATCATCACCCGCTGCCGCATCCCGCCGGAGAACTGATGCGGGTAGTCGTCGATGCGTTCCTCGGCCCGCGGGATGCCGACCAGCGTGAGCAGCTCGGCGGCTCGTTTCCGGGCATCCTGCTTGCTGATCTCGTGGTCGTGCGCGCGGATCATCTCGACGATCTGCCAGCCGATCCGGTAGTGCGGATGCAGGCTCGACAACGGGTCCTGGAAGATCATCCCGATCCGCGCGCCCCGCAGACGGCGGAGCGTCGACTGGTCCGCGGTGATCAGGTCGGTGCCGTCGAAGTACGCCGTACCGGACACTGTCGCACCGCGGGTCAGACCGGTGACCGTCTGCGTGGACACGCTCTTGCCGGAGCCGGACTCGCCCACCACCGCGAGGGTCTGTCCGGCCTCGACATCGAACGACAGGCCCCGGACGGCGCGGACGGTACCGTCCGGGGTGTCGAAGGAGACCCTTAGGTCCCTTACTTCAAGCAGAGCCATGAGGTCAGCCGCCCTGCTTGTCCTTGGAGAGCCAGACGTTGGCTGGGTCGAAGTTCTGCAGGGATGGCACGTAGACGGCGTTCTGCACCTGGGAGGCGTGATAGTTCGCCTGCTTGTTGTTGGTGAGTGGGAAGAACGGCGCCTGGTCCATCACCCGGGCGTCGGCCTTGGCCCAGAGCTCGGCGGCCTCGTCCTCGGTCTGCGCCTTGGCGGCCTGCTGGATCAGCGTGTTGGTCTCCGCGTCGTCGTACAGGCCGAAGTTGCTGCCGACCGGCGGGAACGCAGCCTTGCCGTAGAACAGCGGCTTGAAGAACGACAGCGCCGCGTTGCCGTACCAGTCCGCGCCCCAGCCGGCCAGGGACATGTCCCAGACACCCTTCTGCGCCACGGTCGGTACCTGCAAGTACTTCACGTAGAAGTCCGAGTTCGGCGACGGTACGCCGGTCACCGTGATCCCGGCCTTCGACAGGTCCTGCTGGATCGTCTGGAACGCCTTGCTGCTGCCCTCGGCCGCGTTGCGGTAGAGGAACTTCAGCGTGAGGTTCGGGTAGCCGGCCTCGGCGAGCAGTTGCTTGGCCTTGTCCGGGTCGTACGGGTACGGGTCGATCTGCTTGGAACCGACGATCACGTCGGGGAGCACGTGGGTGAGCGGGGGAGCGAGCGTCTTGCCGCCGAGCACCTGCAGGACGTGGTCGCGGTTGATCGCGAAGTTGATCGCCTGCCGGACCTTCGGGTTCGCCAGCGCCTTGTTGTTGTTCGGCGAGGCAGTGTTGTAGATGACGTACGGGTTGGAGCCCGCGGTGTCACCGATCTGCAGGTTCGGATCCTTCTTGGCCTGCAATGCCGGCAGCTGCGAGGGCGGTGGCGCGACATCGAACTCCATGTCGGCGTTCGGCGTACCGGTCTGCAGTTGCTGCTGGATCGAGTCCTGGGTCAGACCCTGGGTGACCACGACCTTGTCGACGTACGCCTTGCGGACCGGGTCGCTGCCGGGATCCCAGGCCGGGTTGCGGGAGTAGGTGATCGACTTGCTCGGCACCCATGAGTCGACCTTGTACGGACCGTCGGCGGGGAAGTTGTTGCCGAGCTCGGTGCTGGCCGGGAGGTACTTCAGCGACTCGACCGGAGCCGGCGAGAAGGCCGGCAGCGTCAGCATGTCGACGAAGTAGCTGGCCGGCTGGGTGAGGTGGAAGACGACCGTGCTGTCGTCCTTCGCCTCGACACCGGGCAGCGGGGTCTTCTCGATGTAGTCCTGGATCCCGGCGACCGTCTTCGGCGCCTTGGCGAATCCGTCGGCGAACTTCTGGTAACCCACGATCAGGTCGGCGAAGTCCGGCGTACCGCCGAACGGCTGGACCGGGTTCGCGGTCCGCTTGACGCCGCGGACCACATCGGCCGCGGTGACCTGGCGGGCCGGTGTCGTCCCCCACTTCACGCCCGGACGGATCTTGATCGTGTACGTCTTCCCGTCCGCGCTGATCCCGCCGTTCGCGGTGGTCGGGATCTCCGGCGCGATGTCCGGGACCGGCGTGGTGTTCTTGCCGTTGAGTTCGGCCGGGTAGGTGAACAGCTGGCGGCTCCACAGGCGTAAGCTCAGATAGCCGACGGAGTAGTAGCTGATATTCGGATCCATGTAGTCGACGTCCTGTGCGCCGAGCATGTTCAGCGTTCCACCGGCGACCGGTGCACCGGCGGTGCCACCGGATCCGGTCGGCGATCCGCCGTTGCTGCTGCAGGCGGCGAGCAACAGGCTCGCCACGGCGGCAAGGGATACGGCCGCCAGCCTCTTTCGTGCCATGTGTCCTCCTCCAGGACTGGATGGCCTGAAATTAGGACTTCCGGACCCGGCCGGAACGGCGATCACCCAAGCGTCAAGGAGTTGTCATCTGGCTCCGGGGCGAACATGACGGATTCATGACAGCCGTAACCGCCGTCCGGACCGCTGGTGAGCGACACTGGTCCCGTGGCACACAGCCTGTTGCTGGTCGACGACGAGCCCCGCATCCGCCGGGTACTGCGGCTCGCCCTGGAAGACGAGGGCTACGAGGTCGCGGAGGCGGCCAACGGGTTCGACGCGCTCGCGGCGCTGCGCCGGCAACCACCGGACGTGGTTCTGCTCGACATCATGCTGCCGGACCGGGACGGGTTCGCCGTCTGCCGCGAGATCCGGCGGAACAGCGACGTACCGGTGATCATGGTGACCGCGCGGACCGACAGCCACGACGTGGTCGCCGGTCTGGAGGCTGGTGCGGACGATTACGTGACCAAGCCGCTGGTCGCCAAGGAGCTGTCGGCCCGGATCCGCGCGCTGCTGCGCCGGGTCGAGCCCGCCAACGCGCGGCAGCCCGACGTACTGGTCGTGGGTGATCTGACCATCGACGTACCGGGTGCCGAGGTGACGCGGGGTGACACGGTGCTGCCGCTGACGCGGACCGAGTTCAAGCTGCTCGCCGAGCTGGCCGGTGCCGAGGGGCGGGTGCTGTCGCGGGAGCAGTTGCTGTCGAAGGTGTGGGGCTACGGGTACTTCGGGGACAGCCGGATCGTCGACGTCCACATCCGGCGGTTGCGGCTGAAGATCGAGCATGACCCGGCCAGCCCGACGCACCTGGTGACTGCCCGCGGTCTCGGCTACCGATTGGTGAGCTGAGTTGCGGCTCCTGGGCAGCACGAGTCTGCGCGGGCGGGTGACGATCGCCTACGGCTTGCTCGCGCTCGGGCTGTCGCTGGTGCTCGCGATCGTCACGTGGAGCATCGTCTCGGACTACCTCACCGAACAGCGCCGGGAGTCCGCGATCAGCCAGACCGCCGACAACGCGGCCGCCTTCCGTTACGGTCTGTACGGCGCCTCGACGCCCTGCACGCCCGCCCGGCTGCGCGTGGAGTGCGTTCCGGCGGAGCCAAGACCGGGCGTGACGCCGATGGATGTACTGAACAGCCTGCCGACGAGCGACTCGGCCGCCTCGATGGTCTACGTCGACGGCGAGTGGTACTCGCTGACCGGCCGTCCCGAGGACCTACCGCAGAACCTGATCCAGTCGGCCCGACTGGGGACGGCGACCGACCAGCGGATCGTCGTGAGCGGTCAGCGGGTGCTCGCGGTCGGCGTACCGCTGGAGCGACCGGGGAATGCGCTCTTCGAGTGGCATCCCTTGTCCGGACTGGACGACACCCTGCAGACGCTGCGACTCACCCTGATCGCCGCGACGATCGCGACTCTGCTGGTCGGCCTCGCGGTCGGGCGGCTGGCCAGCACCCTCGCGCTTCGCCCGTTGGCCGAGCTGACCAAAGTCGCCGACGCTGTCGCCCGCGGACGGCTCGACGCTCGCCTGGACGCCGAGCAGGACCGCGACCTCGGCGGTATCGCCCGCTCCTTCAACCAGACCGCCGCCAACCTGGAACGCCGAGTCGCCGCCGACGCCCGTTTCGCCGGCGACGTCAGCCACGAACTCCGCACCCCGCTGATGACCATGCTCAACTCGATGCAACTCATCCAGAACCACCGCGCCGAACTCCCCGAAGCCGTCCGCGAACCAGTCGACCTCCTCGGCGACGACCTCGACCGCTTCCGCCGCCTGGTCATCGACCTCCTGGAGATCTCCCGAGACGACGGCGGCGACCGCGGCAGCCGCGAAATCGTCCGCATCGCCGACCTCGTCCGCGCCGCCGCCGACGCCACCGCCGGCCGCCCCATCACCACCGTCGAACCCCGCGCCGAATTCCTCGTCATGCAAGCCGACAAACGCCGCCTCGAACGCGTCATCGCCAACCTCGTAGAAAACGCCGAAGACCACGCCGGCGGCTGCAAAGGCGTCACCGTAGCCCCCGGCGGCCTAGGCGTCATCATCACCGTGGACGACGCCGGCCCCGGCATCGCCCCCGAAGACCGGGACCGAATCTTCGAACGCTTCGGCCGAGGCGAAACCAGCGGCCGAGGCCGCGGCGTAGGCCTAGGCCTGGCCATAGTCGCCCGCCACGTCATGTGGCACCAAGGCACCATCCAAGTAACCACCAGCCCCACCAACGGCGCCCGCTTCGCCATCGAACTACCAGCCAAATAACCCCAGCACCCTCCCTCGCGCTCCGCGCTCCCCGCGCCCCGAACGCCAGCAGCCGACCCACCGTCGGCGTGCCTCCGCCCAGCGCCTTGAGCACCCACCAACCACTTCGCGCCTTCCGCGACGACTGATCCGTGCCCAAGGTGACTTTCGTGGATCACCTTGGGCGCCCACCAGCCACGTCTTGCGTCGATTCGTGGTTGAGGGGTGCACAACGTCGGATGGCGTGGTTGTGGTGGGGCGCGTCGGCCTTGTGCACCGCTCAGGTCGGGTGGTGGGTGGAAAATGGTTGGTGCGTGCTCAAGGTGGGCATTTAGTGTGGGGGCATGGCTACTTGCCTCTGTGTCTAGGTGTGCGACCCGCTTCCGTACCCGAAGTGTGTCCGCATGCCTTCACAGAGAGTTATAGTCATGATCACCGTCAGTGGTGTAGATCTTCGCGTCGGCGCTCGTTTGTTGCTGTCCGACCTTTCGTTTCATGTCGGCCCGGGGGATCGGGTCGGGCTTGTCGGGCGTAATGGCGCCGGCAAGACCACGTTGTTGAGGACGCTTGCGGGGGAAGAGCGGCCCGCGGCGGGGACTGTCACGGTTGCCGGGTCTGTCGGCTACCTGCCGCAGGATCCTCGCGCGGCCGACCCCGGTACGACGGTCACCGATCGGATCCTGTCCGCTCGTGACCTCGACACGGCGATCCGCGACCTGCGGAAAGCCGAAGCGGCCATGAGTACGGCGACTGGTGCCGCCCAGGAGCGCGCGATGGCGGCGTACGCGCGAGCCGAGACGCGGTTTCAGGCGGGCGGCGGTTACGCCGCGGAGGCTGAGGCGGCTCGGTTGGCCGGGGGTGTTGGGTTGCCGGTGCGGGCGTTGGAGCAGCCGGTGGGGGAGTTGTCCGGTGGGCAGCGGCGGCGGGTTGAGTTGGCGCGGATCCTGTTCGCGCAGCATGAGACGCTGCTGCTCGATGAGCCGACCAACCACTTGGACGCCGACTCGGTCGTATGGTTGCGGTCGTTCCTGCTCGGGTACCCGGGTGGGCTGATCGTGATCAGCCACGATCGGGAGTTGCTCAAGGCAACGGTTAACCGCGTGTTCCACCTGGACCCGCAGCGGATCACGATCGACGTGCACAACACCGGCTGGAACAAGTATCTGCAGCAGCTCGAGCTCGACGAACGCCGCCGGACGCGGGAGCGGAACACGGCCGAGCGCAAGGCCGCGATCCTGCATGCCCAGTCGCGCAAGATGATGGCCGGCGCGAACACGACCGTTGCCGCGCGCAACATGGCGCGCCGGGCCGACAAACTCCTGTCCGGACTCGAACCAGCACGCCGTACCGACCGGGTAGCCAAGATCCGGCTGCCCGAGCCTGCACCGTCCGGCAAGACGCCGCTGACCGCTCAAGGCCTCAAGAAGGCGTACGGCGGTCTGCAGGTACTCGACGGTGTGGACCTGGCTATCGACCGCGGCAGCAGAGTCGTCGTACTGGGCCTCAACGGCGCAGGCAAGACCACGCTGTTGCGGCTGCTCGCGGGTCGGGAAGAGGCGGACGCGGGCCGCGTCGTACCCGGTCATGGTCTGAGGCTCGGGTACTTCGCGCAGGAGCACGACACCCTGGACCTGGCAGGGACGGTCCGGCAGAACCTGGCGGCGGTTGCGCCCGGTCTGACCGACGGTGAGGTTCGGAACGTGCTCGGCTCGTTCCTGTTCAGCGGCGACGACGTGGACAAGCCGGCCGGCGTACTGTCCGGTGGCGAGAAGACCCGGCTGGCCCTGGCCGGTCTGGTCCACTCCGGCGCCAATGTGCTCCTGCTCGACGAGCCGACCAACAACCTGGATCCTGCCTCCCGTGACGAGGTCCTGGGCGCGGTTGGCAGCTACCCGGGCGCGATCGTGATGGTCACCCACGACGAGGGTGCCATCGAGGCACTGCGTCCGGACCGGGTCCTGATCCTGCCCGACGCCGACGAGGATCTGTGGTCCGACGACTACCTTTCCTTGGTCTCGCTGGCCTGAGAGTGGCCTGAGATTGGCCTGATGCTCGGATAGCTTCGGCCCGTGAGGAATCGTTCGGGACTGGCGGCGCTGGCCTTGGTGCTGGCGTCGCCAACCGCCCTGTCCGGCTGCGGCTGTGGCGTTGAGCTGTCGGTGGAGCCGGTGACCATCGTCGGCCATGGTCGGCGGACCGTCGACATGCCGCTCGAAGCACGACTGACCAAGGACGGTGATCCAGTCGTCGGCGTCAAGGTGGAGTTCTCCGCGCTGGGCCCGAACGGCGTGGTTCTCGGCGTAGTCGCCACCGGATCCGACGGCGTCGCGCGCATCGAGGGCCGGCGTGCGCTGGGCCCGGATTCCATCAACGGCGTGCACGGTCAGACCTGGACCAGCTACCGAGCGAAGGTCTTCATCCTGCAATCGACCGACGGGGCCGGCGACGCGGTCTGCGCCGAACCAGCCGAGGCTCCCTTCAAGTTCACGCCCTGACCTCAACCCCAGGGTTGAGGCCGAGGTTCCACCCGGGAGCGAACTGCGGGCTGACGTCACCGAGGTTCTTTCCGAGGAGATTGGAGACAACGAAAACTCCTCGGAAAGGACCCTGAAATGTCGGCCCACGTCCTACTCGCGATCTTGGTGGCGGGCTTCGTGCTGGGTGCGGGTGGTCGGGCGGCAGCTCACCGGCTCGCTGGTCTCGCAGCGCTCGTTGTTCTTGATGCCGGGCGTCCTGCTCACCATCGGACTGCTCACGCTGTGGCCGGTCCTCGGCCAGGCGTCGCCTGGTGAGGTCGCCTTCCTCCTGCTCGACTGCGTGGTCCTGGTCGGCTTCGGCGTCGCCCGCGGCGCCAGCCTGCGACTCACCAGCACCCCGGACGGACTCTGGCAGAAGGGCACCGGTACGACGCTCCTGCTGTGGCTGCTGACGATCGGGATCCGGATCGGCGGTGCGCTGGTCTCGCAGGCGATCTGGCCGCACAACGCGGTGAGCGAGGCCTCGCTGGTCTTCACCATCGGCGTCACGATCGCGGCTCAGAGCGCGATGATCTACCGCCGGGCCCAGCAGTTGCACATCCCGCTGGTAGCTCAGCGGGCATGATGAGACCGTGGAACTGACACTCCAGGACCGGGTACGGCGCTCTGCCGGACCCGGCATGGTGTTGCGTGCACTGCCCAGCGTGCTCGTCGTGTTCACGGTCGTCACGGCCGACGACGTGCGTCGGCTGCCTTTCCCGGTGCTCATCGCGCTCGCGGCAATCGTTGTCGTCAGCAACGGCTGGCTGCTCTTCCTGCAGGACGGTGAGCCGATTGGGCGCCGGGCGATCGCGCTGCTGGCGTTTGCGATCGCCGGCTCGCTGCTGTGGTTCGGGCTGCCGTCGAGCCCACTGATCGCCCTGCCGTACTGGGCCGCCCGCATGGCCGTTCGCTATCACCGCGCCGGTCCCGCGGAGTGGGTCGTCGTCGGCATCGCCACGCTCGGCGCCGGTCTTCCGCTGTACCTGTCCACGGACTCCGTCGGCGTGGCGTTCGGCGCCGTCTTCGGCATGGCCGCGCTGGTCCTCGCGTCGACCAACCGTCGCAATCGCGAGGTCCAGTTGGAGGAACGCGAGGTCTCGCTCGCCCGCAAACAGACGGCGCTCGAGGAACACGGTCGCGCGGCGGCGTTGGCCGAGCGGGCGCGGATTGCGCGCGACGTCCACGACGTACTGGCGCATTCACTGGCGGGGCTGTCGCTGAACCTGCAGGGCGCGCGGTTGATGCTGGTTCGCGACGGTGCGTCGGCGGAGGCGATCGAGCAGGTGACGCGGGCGCAAGGGCTCGCGGCCGAAGGACTGGCCGAGGCGCGGCGGGCGGTCGCGGCGCTGCGGGAGGATGCAGTCCCCGACGAACGAGCGCTCGCCGATCTCGTCACGGCGTACCGGCTGGACAGTGGCACCGCGGATTTCGAGATCGTCGGTACGCCGCGGGAGCTGCCGGCCGAGGTGATGACCGCGCTGTACCGGACGCTCCAGGAGGCCCTCGCCAATACGCGCAAACACGCGGTGGGCGCGCCGGTGGCGGCGACGTTGGAGTACGGCGAAGATGTCCGGCTCACTGTGGCGGACCGCCCGGGGCGGCGGCCGGATCGCGCCGCGCCGGGCGGTTATGGTCTGGTCGGGATGCGGGAACGGGCCGAGTTGCTGGGTGGTTCGCTGGTGGCCGGGCCGACCGCGGAGGGTTGGCGCGTCGAGCTGAAGGTGCCGGGATGAGTGTGCGGGTCGTGGTTGCCGACGATCAGCGGGTGGTTCGCGACGGCCTGGTGACGTTGCTGAAGCTGCTGCCCGGTATCGACGTGGTCGCGGCCGCCTCCGACGGCGCCGAAGCGGTCCAGTTGGTGGCCGAGCACAATCCGGACGTGTTGCTCGTCGACCTGCGGATGCCGAACGTCGACGGTGTCGAAGCGACCCGCCAGGTCCGCGCCGAGTACCCGCGGACCGAGGTCGTCGTACTCACGACGTACAGCGATGACGACTCGGTGCTGTCCGCCCTGCGCGCGGGTGCCCGCGGATTCCTCACCAAGGACGCCGATGCCGAAGCGATCGGCCGTGCCCTCGAAGCCGCGGCCGCAGGTCAGTCCATCCTCGACGCAGACGTCCAGCGCCGCCTGATCGAAGGCGCCACTGAGGCCCCGAAGCCGGTCGACACCGGTCTCACCCCACGCGAGCTCGACGTACTGCGCCTGATCGCCGAAGGGCTCTCCAACACCGAGATCGCCCGCCACCTGGTCGTCAGCGAGGCGACGGTGAAGACCCACATCAACCACCTGTTCGCCAAGGCCAACCTCCGTGACCGAGCCCAGGCCGTCGCCTACGCCTACCGGCTCGGTCTCGCCTGACGAATCGCGTCCAGCAGGAGATCGAGATGCCCGCGATGCTGCGCGGTCTCCTCGATCATGTGCAGGTAGACCCACCGCAGGTTCACAAACTGCTCCCCGAACGACGCCCGCTTCGCCTGCTCGTCCAGCGAACTGATCCGCCCCGCGACCGCGCGACTGGTCGCGCACGCATCGACGTACAGCTTGCGCAGCTCGACCACGGTCTGCTCGGCCGCCGAGTGCCACTCCCAGTCGGGGTCCTGGTCGAAGGGTGCTGACCGCCACGGCTCAGAGCTCGGTACGTCGAGCAGTTTGCGGTGGAACCACAAGTCTTCCACGGCCGCGAGATGCTTGACGATCCCGCCGACGGTCATGTCGGTAGCGCCGAGGACCCGGGTGGCCGCCTCGGTGTCCGACACCTCGTCGAGTGCCTTCAAGACGCGGTCCCGGTGGAAGTCGAGGAACTGTTCGAGGGCGTCGCGCTCGTCCGCGGTCGTACTGGGATAAGTCACCGCTCAAGTTTCGCTCAAGAAACTTGAGGCGGTGGAAATTTACGGTGGCAGCGCCCAGCGGTGAGTTCACACCGCGTGCCCGCCTATTTGTGAGGCTTCTATGTTCGGTCACCCGCCACTGAGACGTCTGACCACCACTTTGCTCACGGCCCTAGCTCTGCTGGCCACTACCGCGATGACCGCCCAGGCGGCGGATGAGCCGCCGGACGGCGAGCTCCCGCCCCGCACGTGTCCCACCTTCAACGGCGATCCCACCGCCGCGGACGAGTTCGAGGCGTACCAGCTCGCGCTCGCCTGCAACCGCAACGTCGAGGTGCTGTCGTTGCGCGATATCGACCGGCAGGCGTTCGCGACGCCCGCCGGTGTGCTCGACACCCAGATCGCGGTTGAGCCGTACTGGGTGCAGAACTCCGCGGGCGCCTGGGTCGACATCGACCCGACGCTGGCCGCGCGACCGGACGGGTCCGCGCAGGCGGCCGCGACGGTGATCCGCATCGAGACCGGCGCCGGCGGTACGACGCCGTTCGTGACCGCCACCGATCCGGACGGCGGCGTACTGTCGCTGACTTGGCCGAAGGGCCCGCTGCCCAAGCCGGTGATCAGCGGCGCGGTGGCGACCTTCCCGAATGTGCTTCCGGATGTAGACCTCGCCGTGCAGGCCGAGGCCGTCGGCTTCTCTTGGGTGCTCGTGGTGAAGACCCCCGAGGCGGCCGAGAACCCGGAGCTGGAAACGATCCGGGTCGGCATCACCACCACCGGGCTGACCGTGCGAGAAGACCCTGAGTCGGGGCGGATCGACGTACTGGATGCTGACGGTGACGTCATCTTCGAGGCCGGCCAGGGCATCATGTGGGACTCCACACCCGCCGGAGCGCGCAAGCAGACGGCGGCCGATCCCGCTCGGATCGGCGATGTCGACGTACAGAAGACCGCGACGGGTCTCACCTTGGTTCCGGACACGAAGATGCTGGCTGACCGGACGCTGAGGTTCCCGCTGTACATCGACCCGCCGTTCACGTCGACGCGCAAGGCGTGGGCGAACGTGTTTCAGGGTCGCCCGAGCCAGGGCTGGACGGGAGACAGCAGCTGGCCGCGATCCGGTGGTATGCGGGTCGGCAACGACACCTGGAGCACTTGTGGTGACGGCTGCGGCCTGTGGCGCTCGGCGATCAAACTCGACATCGGCAAGCTGAAGGGGAAGTACATCGCTTCAGCCAGCGTCAACATGCTCCAGACGCACACCGGCGGTTGCGGCGACCAAGGCCTGCAGCTGTGGCGCACCGGCGAGATCTCGAACGGAACGTCCTGGAAGAACGTCAACTGGTGGTACGGCGCTCCGTTGCAATCCAAGACCGTGCCTTCGTCGAACACGACCGGCTGCTCCGGCAAGTCCGACGAATGGGTCGAGTTCGACGGCGCGAACGTCAAGAAGCGGGTCCAGTCGGCGGCTGCACACAAGGACTCCACCATCACCTTCGGTCTGCGGTCGTCCAACGAGTCGTCTCGGGACGCTTGGCGGCGGATCAAGACCTCAAGCGTCAAGCTGCACGTCACGTACTACATCTACCCGCCACACCCGGATCGGCTGACCGTCGACGGCACCGCGTGCGACCCGACCGAATCCGGCTCGCCGTGGATCAACGAGCGCTTCCCGACCTTCTCGTCACGCGTGCGGACCTCGGAGTCGGACTCGGTCTACTGGCGATTCCGGGTCCGCAAATCGGCCTCGGAGACCAACTTCCACTACTACCGCACACCGGCCCCCGTCGCTGCGTCCCCGCAGTCCAAGAAGAGTACGACGTCGCTCCCCGACGGGCCGTACAAGTGGCAGGCGCGCAGCGACTCGCGGCAGAGCGAGGCCGTGAACTCGGGCTACACGAACTACTGCTACTTCCGGGTGGACGCCACCACGCCGACCGTTCCTGCGGTGACCGGACCGACGGGGGCCGTCACCGAAGGATCGACCGTGAATCTCGCGGTGTCGGCGAACGACCCGACCGTCAACGGTTCCCGCTCGGGCCTGAACCGCTTCGAGTACTCGTGGAACACCGATGCCTTCGACCAGAAGACCGCCTCGACCGGTACGGCGACCATCTCGCGCCCGGCGGTCACCGCGGGCCGGCATGTCCTGTACGTCCGCTCGGTGGACACCGCGGGCAACAAGTCGAAGCACAAGGTGTTCACGTTCTTCGCGGGCCGCACCATCCCGAAGACGCCGATGGCCGCCTGGCCGCTCGGCAGCGATCTGGTCGACGACACGAGCCATGGCAAGGACATGACCGTGCTCACCGGCGACCCGGCGTTCGTGACCGACACCGTCGATCCCACCAACTCCGCGGTCGAGTTCGACGGCAACGACTGCCTCAAGGCACCCACTGCGATCCGCACGGACGCCGCGTTCAGCGTCGCCCTGTCGGTCCGGATGGACGCCATGAACACCACCGGCTACACAAAGGTGCTTGCCCAGGGCAACACGATTCACTCGATGTACCAGATCCAGCACAACGGGGTGGACAACACCTGGTCCTTCTCGCTGGTCGACGCACCCGGTGACACGTACGGGTGGAAGAGCGTCACCGTTGCCAACCCGGTTGCTCTCGGCAAGTGGTTGCGCATCGTCGCGACGTACGATCCGGATGCCGGACTGCAGCGGATCTACCTCAACGGCACCCTCGCCGGAGAACGCGCCGTGAGCTTCACGCCGTGGAACGCCACCGGCTTCTTCAGCCTCGGCTGCCTGCCCACCTCGAGCGGCGGCGCTTCGCACGCGTTCACCGGCGCGGTGGACAACGTGGGTGTCTGGCAAGGCCTGATGACCCCAGCCGAGATCACGGCTGGAGCGAAACTCCCGTACGGCGAGATCGCGCACTGGGACCTTCGCGGCGACGGCACGGACTCCAGCGGATTCGGTCGCGATCTGACCCTGCCCGCCTCGGCCGAACAGTCCTTCGACCCGTTCGGTCGCCCGGACGGCGCGCTGGTTCTCGACGGTCAGTCGTGCGCCACGACGAGTACGCCGATCGTTCCGTCGGACACGCCGTTCGGCATCGGTGCCTGGGTGAAACCCGAGCAGGTCAAGGGCGGACGCCAGGTGCTGTTCTCCCAGGCGGACTCCGCCGGGGACGGTTTCGCGATGATGATCACCGCCGAAGGCAGGTGGGAGCTGGGATCGCTGTCCCAGATCGGCCTGACGACCATGGGCACTCGGTCGGCGGGAGGCATGTACATCGCACCGAAGGTCGGCTGGCAGTACGTCGAGTTCCAGTACCACGGCAATGCGAAATGGACGGCCAGTGTCGACGGCCGCGATGGCGAAATCTGGACCCGTGGTCTGCCCGGTCGCGCGGATGCACCGCTGACCGTTGGTTGCCACAAGACGGGTGACTTCTTCAAGGGCCTGATCCACGACGTCCAGGTGTGGCGTGGGGTCAAGCCGACGTACTCGCTGAAGGAATCCGCGCCGGCGGAGGTTGCCTCGTGGTGGGCGCTGGAGGAGACCGGCGTCGACGAGTCCGGGAAGGGCCGCAACCTGACCTTCACTGGCACACCGCGGTACAACGACGGCTTCTGGGACAACCCGGACAGCGCTCTCGAGTTGGACGGCACGAACTACGCGGCGACGACAACGCCGGTGGTCAACACCGATGAGTCGTTCACCGTCGGAGCCTGGGTGCGACTCGACGCGCTCGATGTGCACCAGACGATCGTGGCGGCAGGCGGTGCGCACAACACCGCGCTCCGGTTGCGGTACAGCCCGACGTACCAGCGCTTTGAGTTCGGTATGGCAGCGCAGGACGTCGCCGACAGCACGACTCATTGGACGAGTGGCGGTCCGGCGCCGACGGTCGGTACCTGGTACTTCGTCGTCGGCAGTTTCAACCTGCGCACCAAGGCCATGCGGCTGTACGTCAACGGCGACGAGGTCGGGGGCACCACAGGCCCGGCCAGCCCGTGGAAGGCTGCGGGGCCGCTGGCGATCGGTGCCCATGACACAACCACCGGCTCACCTTCGCACTACTTGAAGGGCCGGGTGGACGACGTCGTGGTCTGGCACAGCACGGTCTCTGCCAAAGCCGTCAAGAACATGTTCGGCACCAACGAGACGGTGGTGAGTTGACGATGCGAAATCTCAAGGTCAAGGCCGGTGCGGTCGCGACCTCGATGGTCCTGTCCCTGCTAGCGCTCTCGTCTTCGGCGTTCGCGAACTTCGAGCGCAACCCACAGGCGTATTCCTCGACACCCGTCGAGGCCGTCGCCGGTGCCGACTCGGCGTTCAAGGACGCCGCCGCGGACTGGTCGGGCGAAACGTCCGATGCGGCCGGTGACGCCGACGACGGCAACTGGTCGGCCACGGACCTGGCTGCGGCCGGGGCCTGGTCACAGGGCGGCTCGTCCGGCGGCTTCTCCTACAACTACGACCTGCGGCTGCCACCAGCCGCCGGACCAACACCCTCGGTCGGCTTGTCCTACTCGTCCGCCGAGCACGACGGGCGGACCTCCGGGACGAACAACCAGGCGTCGATGGTGGGTGACGGCTGGTCCGCCTCGCCGAGTTTCATCGAGCGCACCTACATCGCCTGCTCCGACGACAAGAACGGCAACCAGGGCGACGACCCGACCGGAGATCGTTGCTGGGAAGGCGATTCGCCGTCGTTGAGCGTCACGCTTGACGGCGTCAGTACGTCGCTCGTCCTCGACGACACCACGAAGAAGTGGAAGGCCGCGGACGACGTCAACTGGCGCGTCGAGCACACCGGATCCCGCGCCACCGCGAGTGGCGCGACCACCGAACAGTGGACGATCACGACCACTGACGGAACCAAGCACCACTTCGGATCCGTGGCCACGTCCCGCTGGACGATGCCGGTGTTCGGCAACCATTCCGGCGAAACCTGTTACAAGGCAGGCGATTTCAAGGGCTCCCGCTGCAACCAGGCGTACCGCTGGATGCTCGACAAGTCGGTCGATGTCCACGGCAACTTCGCGCAGTACACGTACGAGACCGCGACCGGTCGGTACGCACCGGCAGTCTCCTCCGACACCCAGGCGACGTACATCCGTGATGGCTGGCTGAAGACCGTCGAGTACGGTCAACGCACGTCTGTGAAGACGGCCAAGGTTGAATTCACCACGGCCGACCGCTGCCTTGCGGACTGCCGCGAGTCCAATGGTGATCCGAAGACGTCGAAATGGCCGGACACGCCATGGAAGCTGACGTGTACGGCGGGGACCAAGTGCGAGGAGTACTCGCCGGCCTTCTTCTCGGCCAAGCGGCTGGCGTCGGTCACCACCTATGTTGCCTCCGGCACCGGATACTCGCCGGTCGACTCCTGGGCGCTGGCCCACGAGTTCAAGAACTACGGCGACAAGGAACAGATCGTCCTCTGGCTCTCATCGATCAAGCACACCGGTCACGTCGGCGGTACGGCGACCACCCCGCCGACCGAGTTCGGCGGAAGCTTCCTGCCGAACCGGGTCGACAACGGGGAGTCGTTCCCCGGAATCTGGCGCCCGCGACTCACGTCGATCAAGAGCGAGACCGGCGGCGTCACGACGATCAACTACACCGAGCCGGACTGTCGCGCCGGGAGTCTGCCGACCAGTGCTCACCAGAACAACCGGCGTTGCTTCCCCTCGCGCTATACCCCAGAGGGTCTGACCGAGCCCGTCGACGTGTACTTCCACAAGTACGTCGTACGGTCGATCGGCGAGTCGGATGCGACCGGTGGCGGTGACACGGTCTGGAAGTTCTACGAGTACTCCACCGACGGCGGTGGCACGAATGCGCTGTGGGCGTGGAACGACGCCGAGTTCGTGCAGAAGAAGGACCGCGACTGGAACCAGTGGCGCGGCTACGCGCAGGTCACCACCCTGACCGGCGACCCGGCGGACCCGGGACCGCAGTTGCGTTCCCGCTCCCGCTACTACCGGGGGCTCGACGGCGATCGGCTGCCTGGTGGCGAGAAGCGCACAGTCACGGTCACCGGCGAAGCCGGCAACACCGCGCCCGATCATCGCGCCCTCGCCGGAGCCGAGTGGGAAACCGCCTCCTTCGACGACACCACCCTGATCGGCACCGAGACCACCTGGTACTGGACATCACGCACCGCGAAACGCACCTATGACGGTGGCACGATCGAAGCCTGGCTAACGGGCGAACGCCGTACCGACGCCCGCACTTTGCTGGCGTCCTCGGTCTGGCGGACCGCCCGCACCGAGACCGCGTACGACGAGCTCGGCCGCGAGGTGCGAGTCGACCAGCAGGGTGATATCAGCAAGCCCGGCGACGAGCGCTGCGTGCGGACGACGTACGCCGACAACGCGACGGCCTGGCTCCTGGAGTCGGTGTCAACCGTCGAGTCGGTCTCAGTCGGTTGCGCCGCCGCGGTCAACCGGCCGGCCGACGTGATCGGCTCGGTGCGAGCGTTCTACGACAACAGCAGTTCATTGACTAGCGCCCCAACCAGGGGCCTGATGACCCGGTCCGACGCGCTCGAGACGTGGGACGGCACGGCGACGTACAAAACGATCGGCACCTCCACCTTCGACGCGCTAGGCCGCCAACTAACCGCAACCGACGCCCTCGGCAACAAAACGACAACCGCCCACACCCCCAGCGCCGGCGGCCCGGTCACCTCAACGGTCACCACAAACGCCCTGGGACACGCCACCACCACGAAGCTCTCGCCCGCCCGGGGCACAGCCACCGAGACAGTGGACGCGAACTCCCGGCGTACGGTCGCTTCCTACGACCCACTCGGCCGCCGGACCGCGGTCTGGCTACCCGGCAGGGATCCGGCGACGGAGGGTCCCAACCAGAAGTTCACCTACACCATCTCGCAGACCGCTCCGACCACGGTCAAGACCGAGCGAATGATCCACGACGGTTCGTACCTCACCAGCGTCTCCCTGTACGACGCGCTGCTCCGCGAGCGTCAGGTACAAGCCCAGACCGACGGCGGCCGGCTCATCACCCAGACCGTCTACGACTCGTACGGGCGGGAGCGCTACACCTCTGGAGCCGTCTACAACAACGACTCCGGCCCGACCAACAAGCTCGTCCAGATCAGCAGGACGAACGACCTGTCCCGCACCGAGTTCGCCTACGACGGCGCCGGCCGAGTCACCGACGAGATCTTCGTCGTGAAGGGCACCGAGAAGTGGCGCACGTCGTACCGCTTCGGAGGCGACACCACCAACTGGAAAACCACCGCCATCCCTCCGGAAGGCGGGACTACCAAGGCCACCCTGGACGACGCACTCGGCCGTACCGTCGAGCTCCGGCAGTTCCGCGACAGCGGTGCGACCGGTGCATTCGACTCCACGAAATACTCGTACGCCGGCAACGGCCAGCTCGCTCAGGTCACGGACCCGGCGAACAACAAGTGGACGTACGAATACGACCTTCGGGGTCGGCGAAGCGCCTTGCACGATCCGGACACCGGGACGTCAAGGACGACGTACAACCCTGGCGGTCAGGTCGTGTCGACGACCAATGCCAGCAACAAGACCCTCACTTACGCGTACGACGCGTTGGGTCGCCCGACAAAGGTGAGTTCCGGGGGCACCGCGCTCACCGAGCGCACCTACGACGGAGCTGAGTTCGGCATCGGCATGCCGTTCAAGGCCACGCGATGGGTCGACGGTCAGGCCTGGACGACCGAGACCCGCAAGTACACGGCCGAAGGGCAGCCGAAGCAGGTCTACACGCACCTGCCTGCCGCTGCCGGCGCACTGGCTGGCTCGTATTGGGAGGCGTACACCTACAACGAGGACGGTTCGCTGCACACCTCGGGCGCGAAGGCCGCGGGCAGTCTCAACGAGGAGGTGATGACGCAGTCGTACGACTCGATGGGCCGGCCGGGGCGTGTCACCGCGTGGGGCGACGACTTCGGCTTCGGGCAGGTCTACGTCGACAAGGCCGTTTATTCGCCGTACGGGCAACTGTTGCAGCGCAAGCTCGGTGACCCTGCTGATGTCAGCGGGACCTCGGGGCAGACGTGGCAGACCTGGATCTACGAGGAGGGGACCGGAAGGCTCGCGGAGTTCTACTTCGACAAGGACACTGCCGGGGAGTTCGACGGCAGCAACTACGGGATCGCGGCTTTGTCGTACAAGTACGACAAGTCAGGCAACGTGTTGTCCATCAAGGACGATCCGGTACACACCTCGGACAAGCTCGACCCGGAAACCCAGTGCTTCCGATACGACTACTTGCAGCGGCTGACGGATGCCTGGGCTCAAGCCGGTGCCTCGGCGCCGTGTGCCGCGGAGCCCGCAGTCGGCGGGCCGGGCGCGTACAGCTCGTCGTACGGCTACGACGTGGTGGGCAACCGGACCAGTGAGACCAAGTGGACGCCCGGCGGTCCGGTGGAGAAGAAGTACTCCTACACCGGTGCGGGCGACGCGGGACCGCATGAGCTGACCGGTGTGACCTCGACCGGCGGCGCCTCGACCGCCTTCACCTACGACAAGGCCGGGTTCACCACCGGTATCGATCGTGGCGGCCAGGTGGATGTCCTCAACTGGGCCCCCACCGGCCGAGTGGAGACGATCAAGTCAGACGAGGGTACGGCGAAGTTCTTCGACAACGCCGACGGCCAACGGATCCTGCGCGCCGACGCCAACGGCGACCTGACGGCATGGGTCGCCGGCTACGAACTGACCTACAAAAAGGCAACCGACGCCGTCGAAGCCACCCGCTACTACAAACACGGCGACGCCGTCGTAGCCGTCCGCAACGGCCTCGGCGACATCCAGTGGCTCACCGGCGACCATCACGGCACCAACCAATGGATCGTCAACGGCGACACCCTGACAGCCACAGTACGACGACGTGACCCGTTCGGCGCTGTCCGCGGCGCCACCCCGCCAAGCTGGCCGGACGCCCGCGGCTTCGTCGGCGGTCTCGAGAACAACGACGTACAACTGACAACCGTCGGAGCCCGCGAATACGACGCAACCACCGGCCGCTTCCTCTCCGCCGACCCGATCATGGACCTGACCGACCCCCAACAAATCAACGGCTACGCCTACGCCAACAACTCCCCAGTGACAATGTCGGACGCCACCGGCCTGAAGAGCGTGAAGAAGGCCCCGAGAGTCCCCAAGCCAGGCAAGAAGGTCAAAAAGCAGTCCAAGAGCAGCACCCAACAGAGAGGCCCCAAACACCGGGCCGGCGGAGGTACCGAACTCCAGCCGCCGCGCATCCCGAAACCCCTCCCCGACAACTACGACCACGACCGCAGGCGCCAACGTGGCGCTCCCAAGATCCACCACCCAGGCGGCAACGGCGTCGGGCACGCTGCCCCCGGCGGTTCGGAGAAGTTCTGGGCCTGGAGTGACGCCATCTGGACCGTGAACAACGCCATCTGTACGGCGATGGCGTCGTCCCCGAACTGTCCCCTCGGCGGAGCCGCTCAGGAGCCGATTGGTGGCTACGGCGGCTGCCTCGGCGCCGGCGGTGCAGCAGGCTATTCCTTCGGCGTCAGTCTTTGCGCGGTGTACACGAGGAACGACGGCATGGTGTTGTCGGGCGCATTCCAGGAGGGCTTTACAAGCAACCTCGGCGTCGGAGTGAACGTCGGCCCGATGTGGACGACCTCCAATTCGGCCGCCGAGCTGGGTGGCACAGGGAAGGGCGTCGGCGGCGAGACTGGTATCGGTGACTTCTTCGGGGTGGGGAGCACGGCCGTCGTGG
Organism: Kribbella sp. NPDC056951; assembly: GCF_042674205.1. NCBI lineage: Bacteria > Bacillati > Actinomycetota > Actinomycetes > Propionibacteriales > Kribbellaceae > Kribbella > Kribbella sp. NPDC056951. The sequence goes on along the minus strand of NZ_JBHUQZ010000004.1, from coordinate 132,249 downwards.
CAGATGGTTCAGGCGACCTGACGTACAACCCCTTCGTCAGCGTCGGAGTCGGTCTCCTCCCAGCGAGTTTCACGGGCTTCGAGGAAACGGGCTACGCGTGGACCTTCGACGAGCTCGACAGTTGGGGCATCTTCGATCCGGAGTGGTTCGGGACAGGTGGGTCACCCTGGGACTAGCGCCCTCGTCGTAGCCGGTTGATCGGCGCGGCTATCCCATCGGCGGCGGCTCGGTGCTCACGTGCGGTCTCGGTATCTCCGAGGCCGGCGTGGGCATCGGCCAGGGCGACCAACGCCAGCTCATGCCGCGCCGGCCATGGCATCGCAGCGAACGCGTCGACCGCGATCTTCGCGTGTGAGAGCGCCGCGTCGTACTCGCCGAGTCCGTTGTGGATGCCGGCGAGTACGAGGTTCAGGAAGACCTGGAAGTTTTGGGCCAGCTTGGGCCATCTCCGGCGACCCTCGGCGACGAGCTCTCCGGCCTGGGCGTGCTCGCCGAGTTCGACCAGGACATCGGCGAGATCGCACAGGATCTCCGGTTCGAAGGAGACCATGTTCCGCTCGCGCGCGAGCGCCAGTTCGTCCTCGAAGGCTTCGCGTGCCGCCTCCGGGCGGCCCGCATGCAGGTGGATCTGGGCCCGTACCTGCCGGCGCCACATGTCCAGCTGACCGTACGAGTCCTGGCGGGCGATGGCGTCGGCCGCGTCGACGGCGGCCATAGCAAGCTTGAACTCACCTGTGCTGAGACAGAACTCCGCGTCGGAGAGCGTGAGCCGGAGACGCTGCTCGGGCGTGAGACCGGCTTCCCCGAGTGTCCAGGCACTCCGTAGGTATGCCGTAGCGTCATCGAACCGGCCGAGCCGTGCCAGGACTTGGATCATGTTGCCGGTGAAGAAGATGAGCTGGGCCGGACTGTGCCCCGTAGCCGCCAGCAGATCGACCGCCCGGATGAACGACTCGGCGGATCCCGTGAAGTCTGCGCAGTCGAACAGATAGATGCCGAGGTTTCCGCTCGCCGTGGCCTGTTCCCGATCGCTGAGAGACTCTGCGAGCGCCAGGGCACGAGTGCTGAACTCCAGGGCATCGGCACTGTCACCGTGCGAGCGATGGGCGCCGGCCTTCATGCTCGTCATCCGGAACAGCCCGAGGTCGTCCTTCGAGTGTTCGGCCCGGAGGATTGCCACGTCGATCAAGCGATGGACGCGGCTGATCGAGCGCCATTCGTTGATGGTGTTGCGCAGGGGCAGCACCAGTCGCCACAGTTTCGGATGATCCCGCAGCGCCTCACACGCGAGGAAGATGTTGGTCTCCTCCTTGCCGATCGGCTCGAAGGCGCGGTCATGATGCCACTCCATGAAACGCTCGACGAGCGCTGCCCGTTCGTCGTTGCTCAGGGCCCGTTGGCCGATCCGCGCGGCGTACAGACGCACGAGGTCATGCATCCGGTAGCGGCGTGCCCGGTGCTGCTCGAGGAGATGCGCGGCGACGAGCCTGTGTAAGACCCGCAGGGCGTCGGCTTCGGGCAGGTCGGACACGGATACGATCAGCTCTTCGCTGAAGTCCTCACCCGGCAGTGCTCCGAGCTGGGCGAACAGCGTTCGGGTGTCTTCGTCGAGGACTCGGTAGGACAGGTCCAGGTTCGCGGAGACGGTGGCGGCCGGGTCGCCGTCGATGGCCAGCACGTCCAACCGGTCCCGCCGTTCCAGCTCGCCAACGTAATCCGCGATCCGGATGTGCGGTTCGCCGGCCAGGTGGGCCGCGGCAATGCGTAGTGCCAGCGCCAAGTGCCCGCACAGTTCCGCGAGCCGCTCGGTCGCCTCCGGCTCGGGCTCGAGCCGGTCCGCACCGAGGATTCGGGTGAGCAGTTCGATCGCTTCGGCCTGACCGAGCGTTCCCACGGGCACCTGCCGTGCGTCGTTCAGGGCGACCAGCCCGGTCAGACGGTCGCGGCTGGTCACGATCGTGGAGCAGGCTGTCCCGGGAAGCAGCGGTCGTACCTGCTCGGCGTTACGAGCGTTGTCCAGAACGACCAGTACGCGCCGATCACTGGTGGTGGTCCGGAACAATTCGGCAGCGGCGGCGACATCCTCCGGTACGGCTTCTCCCGGGATGTTCATTGCCACCAGCAACCGTCCGAGCGCCTCGCGCGGCGACACCATCTCGCCTGCGTCGAAGCCGCGGAGATTGACGTAGAGCAGGCCGCCGGGGAATCGGTCGACCATCGAGTGTCCCCAGTGCACGGCCAGGGCGGTCTTGCCTGCGCCGCCTGGGCCGACCACCGCGGCAAGTGGCACGCTGTCGGCGACCTGGTCGAGCGCCTTCAGCTCGGCGACCCGACCGGCGAACCCACGGATATCCGACGGCAGTTGCATCGGCGTGGCTGGTGTCTCCGCTGCGGCTAGTTGCGGGTCGTGGTCCAGGATCCGTAGGTGCAGATCGCGCAGTCGCTGCGACGGGTCCGCCCCCAGCTCGTCGCGCAGCCGGACTCGGATGGTCTCGAAGCGGGTGAGCGCGTCAGCCGGCCGACCGCTGCGGTAGTAGGCAAGCATCAGCAGTTCAGCGACCGCCTCGGCCAACGGCTCGGCGTCGCTGAGCGCTGCCAGATCACCCAGTACGGCGGCATGGTGCCCGGCGTCGAGCTCCAAGGCGAATCGCTCGGTCAGCAGCTCCAGGCGTTCGGCCGCGAGCGCCGCACGGGTCTCGTTGGCCCACCGACCGCTCAACCCCACGAGCGCGTCATCGCCGGCCAGCTCGCACGCCTGTCGCCACAGCTCGAGGGCTTCGTCGGATCGCCCCGAGGCGTTCAGCTCAACCGCTTCGTCGCGGAGCGCCCGCACGGCATACAGGTCGATGTCTTCCGGCTCGATGTCCAGGACGTAGCCGTGCGATCCAGCTCGACGGATCGCCGCGCCTGCAATCGGTTTGAGGGCGGCCCGCAGGCGAGCGACGTACGAGTAGAGAACATTCAAGACGGCATCAGGCGGGTCGCCGTCCCAGACCCGGTCGATCAGTTCGGCCTGAGCAACCGGCGTACCGGGCCGCAGAGCAAGCGCGGCCAGCACACACGCGAGCTTGGGCGCGCCGACGCGGGCCGAGTTGATGGTGATTGGGCCGAGCAACCGGATCCGGGACGGGGGAGGCGGCATGCTGTGCACGTTAACAGCCGCCGGTCTCAATCCGCCGAGCAACAGGACGTATACGTCTGCTGGACGCATCGGCCCCGCTCACGGCGGCCATCCGAAGACGAGACCGGCAAATACGTCCTGTCCTTCGGAGGCTGGCTAGCGGTGTCTCCGCACTCGGTTGATCGGGGCTGCGATGCGGTCGGCGGCAGCTCGGTGCTGAGCAGCGACCTCGGTTTCTCCGAGGCCCGCGTGAGCGTCGGCCAGTGCGAGCAGCGCCAGTTCGTGTCGCGCGGGCCATGGCAGTGCCGCGAAGGCGTTGATCGCGGTCTTCGCGTGGGCGAGCGCCACGTCGTATTCGCCGAGTCCGTTGTGGATTCGAGCGATCACGAGCTCCCGAATGGATTGGGAGCCGCGGGCCATGTCGGACCAGGTGAGGCGACCCTCGGCGACGAGTTCTGCGGCTTGCTGATAGTCGCCGAGGTCGACGAGGGATTCGGCGAGATCACACAGAATCTCCGGCTCGAAGGAGGACAGCTTTCGGACCCGCGCCAGTCGCAGCTCCTCCGCGAACGAGTCACGTGCCGCTTCCGGACGTCCGGCGGACAAGTGGATCCGGCCCTGGACGTCCAGGCACCACATGTCGAGATAGGGGTGCGGCTCGTGGCGAGCCGCAGCGAGCGCCGCGTCGGCGGTTTCGATGGCCCGGTCGTAGTCCCCCGCGCCCAGCTGCAGGTCCGCGGTGGAAAGGCTGAGCTGAATGCGTTGGATGGTGGTGAGTTCAGCTCCGCCGAGTGTCTCGGCGCTCCGGATGTACGGCGCTCCTTCGTCGAACCGGCCGAGTCGGACGAGCATCGTGAGCATGCTGTGCGTGAAGATCTGCTGGGATCGCGTGTTCCCCGACGCGATCGCGAGGTCGATCGCGCGGATGAAGGCTGCGGCGGATCCGGTGTAGTCGCCGTGATCGAACAGGTAGATGCCGAGGTTTCCACCTGCTGCGGATTGTTCGCGGTCGCTGAGCGACTCGGCGAGGGCGAGCGCCTCGGTGCCGAGTGCGATGGCGCTGGCAGCATCGCCCTGCGCGCGCAGGGTGTTGGCCTTCATACTCGCCATCCGGAACCGCCCGAAGTCGTCCCCGGCCTCGTCTGCTGTCCGGGCGGCGACCTCGGTGAGCTGCTGGATGTGGCCGATGGAGCGGCCTTCGTTGACGGTGTTGCGCAGGGCGAAGACCAGTCGCCACAGCTTCGGATGATCGCGGAGCGCTTCGCAGGCGACGAAGACGTTCGTCTCCTCGTCGTTGAGCGGCTCGTAGACGCGGTCGTGGTGCCACTCGATGAAGCGGTCGATGAGCGCCATCCGGTCGTCTTTGCTCAGTTCTTGTTCGCTCGTCCGGGCGGCGTACAAGCGGACCAGGTCGTGCATCCGGTACCTGCGTGCGCGGTGTTGTTCGACGAGATGCGCGGTGACGAGCCGGCGCAGTACTCGTGGTGCGTCAGATTCGGCGAGCCCGGCAACGGACACGATCAGTTCTTCGGAGAAATCCTCGCCGGGCAACGTTCCCAGCCGGGCGAACAGATCGCGGGTGTCGTCGTCGAGGACGCGGTAGGAGAGCTCGAGGTTGGCGGTCACGGTCGCGGCCGGATCGCCGTCGACTGCCAGGACATCCAACCGATCCCGCCGTTCCAACTCGCCTACGTAGTCAGCGATCCGGATGTGCGGCTCACTGGCCACGTGGGCGGCGGCGATACGCAAGGCCAGGGCAAGGTGTCCGCACAGCTCGGCCAACCGCTCGGCCGCCTGTGCCTCTGCGTCGACTCGTTCCGCGCCGAGGATCCGCGCGAGCAGTTCGACGGCTTCCACTTTGCCGAGCGTGCCGACGGGCACCTGCCTGGCGTCATTCAAGGCGATCAATCCAGTGAGACGATCGCGGCTCGTGACGATGGTGAAGCAGCCCACCCCGGGAAGCAGCGGCCTGACCTGCTCGGCGTTGCGCGCGTTGTCCAGAATCACGAGCACGCGCCGGTCGGCGGTGGTGGCCCGGAAGAGCTCGGCAGCAGCATCCACATTCTCCGGTACCGCTTCGCCGGGAATGTTCAGCGCGACCAGCAACCGCCCGAGCGCCTCGCGCGACGAGACCATCTCGCCTTCGTCGAAGCCGCGCAGGTTCACCGACAGCAGGCCGCCGGGAAACCGGTCGACCATCGAATGTCCCCAGTGCACAGCCAACGCAGTCTTCCCCGCGCCACCCGGCCCGACGACCGCGGCAAGCGGCACCGACTCGGCGAGCTGATTGAGTGCCTTCAGCTCTGCCGTCCGGCCGGTGAACCCGCTGATGTCCGATGGGAGTTGGATCGGCGTGGCTGGTGTCTCCGCTGCGTCTAGTTGCGGGTCGTGGTCCAGGATCTGCAGGTGGAGGTCGCGCAGTCGTTGTGACGGGTCCGCGCCGAGCTCGTCGCGCAGCCGGATCCGGATGGTCTCGAAGCGGGTGAGCGCGTCAGCCGGTCGGCCGCTGCGGTAGTACGCAAGCATCAGCAGTTCAGCGACCGCCTCGGCCAACGGCTCGGCGTCGCTGAGCGCTGCCAGATCCCCCAGTACGGCGGCATGCTGGCCGGCGTTGAGTTCGGCCGCGTACCGCTCGGTCAGCAGCTCGAGTCGTTCGGCCGCGAGCGCCGTACGGGTCTCGTCGGCCCACCGACCGCTCAACCCCACCAACGCGTCATCGCCAACCAAGTCGCACGCCTCGCGCCACACCTCGAGAGCCTCATCCGTTCGCCCCGACGCGTTCAGCTCAACCGCCTCGTCGCGCAGTGCCCGGACGGCATGCAGGTCGATGTCGCCCGGCTCGATGTCCAGGACGTACCCATGCGAGCCGGCCCGTCGAATCGCGGCCCCCGGCACCGACTTGAGAGCCGCGCGCAGCCGGGCGACATACGAGTACAGAACGTTCAGGACGGCGTCGGGCGGGTCGCCGTCCCACACTCGATCAATCAGTTCGGTCTGGGCGACCGGCGTACCGGGTCGCAACGCGAGGGCGGCCAGCACACACGCAAGTTTCGGCGCGCCGAGGCGGGTTGGCCCGATGGTGATCGGGCCGAGCAACCTGATCCTGGTCAGTGGAGGCGGCATGTCTAGCGGTGCCTTCGTAGTTGGTTGACCGGACACGCGATCCGGTCGGCCGAGGCTCGGTGCTCGCGTGCGGTGCCGGGATCGCCGAGGCCCGCGTACGCGTCGGCCAGTGCTACCAGCGCCAGCTCGTGCCGCGCCGGCCACGGCATTGCTGCGTAGCCCGTGACCGCTTCCGTCGCGTGGGCCAGCGCGGTCTCGAATTCGCCCAAGCCGTTGTGGACACCCGCGAGGACCAGGTTCACGAAGACCTGGAGGCCGCGGCCGACCTGCGGCTGTTTCCGGCGAGCCTCGGCGATGAGCTCGCCGGCCCCGGCGTACTCGCGGAGCTCGACCAGCACGCTGGCGAGGTAGGACAGGGCCTCCGGTTCGTAGGAGACCATCTTGCGGCTTCGGACCTGCCGGACCTCCTCGTCGTACAGGGCGCGGGCCTCTTCGGCGCGGCCGCTGTGCAGGAGGATCTGGGCTTGGACCTGCATGCACCACATGTCGAGATGGCCGTACGAGCCTTGGCGGGCGATGGCGATGGCTCGGTCGGCGGCCACCATCGCCCGCTCGAAATCGCCGCGGTTGAAATGGATCTCCGCGTTGGACAGCTCGAGCCGGATGCGCTGCTCGGGGGAGAGTGCGTCTTCGCCCAGGGCCTCGGCGCTCCGCACGTAGGCCTCGGCCTGATCGAACCGGCCGAGCCTGACCAGTACCTGAGCCATGCTGCTGGTGAAGATGAGCTGAGACCGGGTATTGCCCGACGCGATGGCGAGGTCGACGCCCCGGATGAACGCCGCCGCGGATCCGGCCAGGTCGCCATAGTCGAACAGGTAGATGCCGAGGTTCCCGCTCGCGACGGTTTGCTCTCGGGCAGTGAGCGGTTCGGCGAGGGTGAGTGCACGGGTGCCGAGCTCGATCGCGGCATCGCTGTCGCCGGTCGCGCGGCGCGCAGTGGCCGCCATGCTCGTCATCCGGAACAACCCGAGACCGTCCGCCGCCTCTTCTGCTCGGCGCTTGCCCACTTCGATGAGTCGCTGGACGCGGCTGATGAAACGCCACTCGTTGATCGTGTTGCGCAGGGGGAGTACGAGTCGCCACAGCTTCGGATGGTCCGCCAACGTTTCGCAGGCGAGGAAGATGTTGGTCTCTTCGTCGTTGATCGGTTGGTAGGCACGGTCGTGGTGCCACTCGATGAAGCTGTCGATGAGTGTCGATCGGTCGTGCTCGCTCAACTCCCGTTCGCCCGTCCGTGCGGCGTACAGACGCACCAGGTCGTGCATCCGGTAGCGGCGGACCCGGGGTTGTTCCACGAGGTGTGCGGTGACGAGGCGTCGCAGCGCTCGCAGGGTGGCGGTCTCGGCCGACCCGGACGCCGAGGTGATCAGCTCTTCGGCGAAGTCTTCCCCGGGCAGCATCCCCAAGCGGGCGAACAGATCGCGGGTGTCCTGATCGAGGACGCGGTAGGACAGCTCCAGGTTCGCGGTGACGGTTGCGGAAGGGTCGCCGTCGACGGCCAGTACGTCGAGCCGGTCGCGCCGTTCCAGTTCGTCCACATAGTCGGCGATCCGGATGATCGGTTCACCGGCCAGGTGTGCCGCGGCGATCCGCAACGCCAAGGCGAGATGCCCGCACAGCTCGGCGAGTCTCGCGGCTGCCTCCGACTCTGACTGGACCCGGTCCGCGCCGAGGATCCGGGTGAGCAATTCCATGGCTTCGGCCTGGTCGAGCATGCCGACGGGTACCGGGCGGGCGTCGTTCAGTGCGATCAGTCCGGTGAGCCGGTCGCGACTCGTCACGATCGTGAAGGCGCCGGCGCCCGGCAGCAGCGGCCGGACTTGCTCGGCACTGCGGGCGTTGTCGAGGATGACCAGCACGCCGCGATCGGCCGTCGTCGCCCGGAACAGCTCGGCAGCCGCATCGACATCGTCGGGTACGGCGTCACCCGGCAGGTTCATTGCCACCAGCAACCGTCCGAGAGCCTCGCGCGGTGACACCATGTCGCCTTCGTCGAAGCCGCGGAGGTTCACGTAGAGCAGACCGCCTGGGAACCGGTCGATCATCGAATGTCCCCAGTGCACAGCCAGCGCGGTCTTGCCTGCGCCGCCCGGGCCGACGACCGCGGCGAGTGACGCAGACTCTGCCAGTTGCTCCAACGCTTTCAGTTCGGTGGTTCGGCCGGTGAAGCCGGTGATGTCGGAGGGGAGTTGGATGGGTGCGGCTGTTGGTAGATCGAGGGTGGGGTCGTGGTTCAGGATCTGTAGGTGGAGGTCGCGTAGGCGCTGGGATGGGTCCGCGCCGAGTTCTTCGCGCAGCCGGGTGCGGGTGGTCTCGAAGCGGGTGAGCGCGTCGGCGGGTCGGCCGCTGCGGTAGTAGGCGAGCATCAGCAGTTCGGCGACGGGTTCGGCCAGGGGCTCGGCGTCGCTGAGTGCGGTGAGGTCTCCCAGTACGGCGGCGTGGTGGCCGGCGTCGAGCTCGGCCGCGTACCGCTCAGTCAGCAACTCAAGCCGCTCGGCCGCGAGCGCCGCGCGGGTCTCGTCGGCCCATCGACCGCTCAACCCCACCAGCGCGTCATCGCCAACCAGCTCACACGCCTGGCGCCAAAGCTCAAGCGCCTCGTCTGGGCGCCCCATTCGCTCGAGTGCCTGCTCTGGGCGTCCCGCTCGCTTGCGCAGCTCGTGCGGGCGTCGCACTCCCTCAGTTGCCTCGTCTGGGCGTCCTGCAGTTCTCCGAGCCTCGTCGCGCAGCGCCCGCACTGCGTGTAGGTCGATGGCGCTTGGGTCGATGTCGAGGACGTAGCCGTGGGAGCCGGCTCGGCGGATGGCTGCACCTGGCACGGACTTCAGGGCTGCGCGGAGGCGGGCGACGTACGAGTAGAGGACGTTGAGGACGGCATCCGGCGGGTCGCCGTCCCAGACTCGGTCGATCAGTTCGGTCTGGGCGACCGGGGTGCCGGGGCGGAGGGCTAGGGCGGCTAGCACACACGCGAGTTTGGGGGCGCCTAGGCGGGTGGGTTCGATGGTGATCGGGCCGAGCAACCGGATCCTGGACGGGGGAGGCGGCATGCGCGGAAATTTAACATTTCAACGGTCTAGGGTGACCGCGATCACGGAACTGGCATCGCCGGATGCGATGGGTTAGCCTCCACATATGAACAGTTCTGCAGATGTGCAGGGTCTGGACGAGTGTGCGGTCCGGCTCGTCGATCCGGAGCGGGTGACGAGTGTCAACGCTCGGATGCCGGCCGAGAACGACATCGTCGACACCGCTGACGTGTTCAGTCTGCTCGGGGATCCGCGTCGGTTGAAGCTGTTGGTCGCGTTGCTCGACGGCGAACTGTGCGTCTGCGACTTGGCCGCCGTGACCGGGCTCAGTGAGTCGGCGACGTCGCATGCTCTGCGGCTGCTGCGCGCGCATCGAGTGGTCGCCGTACGGCGGGATGGGCGGAACGCGTTCTACCGGCTGGACGACGCGCACGTGCGGATGCTGGTCGATCTCGCGGTCGCGCATACCGAGCACACCGACGCGATTCACCCGGAGCGCTGACATGGCCGAAGTTGGGCACGGACACGGTCACGGGCACGCGGTGAGTGGGAACGCGGACCGGAAGCTCCTCAGCGGTGCACTGGCGCTGATCGTCGGGTTCATGTTGGCCGAGGTCGTCGTCGGGTTCGCGGCCGGATCGCTGGCGTTGATCACGGACGCCGCGCACATGCTGACCGACGCGATCGCGATCGTGCTCGCGCTGGTCGCGATCCGGTTGTCGGCGAAGCCACCGGCCGGCGGGTTCACGTACGGGTTCAAGCGGGTCGAGATCCTGTCCGCCCAGGCCAACGGGATCACCCTGCTGCTGCTCGCCGTGTACTTCGTTTATGAAGCCGTCAACCGGATGATCAACCCGCCCGAGGTCAAGGGTGCACTGGTCCTCATCACCGGCGTGGTCGGCATCGTGGTGAACCTGTTCGCGACCTGGCTGATCAGCAAGGCGAACCGCTCGAGCCTGAACGTCGAAGGCGCGTTCCAGCACATCCTCAACGACCTGTTCGCGTTCATCGCCACCGCGATCGCCGGTCTGATCGTCCTGCTGACCGGGTTCGCCCGGGCTGACGCGATCGCCGCGCTGGTCGTCGCCGCGCTGATGCTGAAGGCGGGGGTCGCCTTGGTGCGCGACTCGGGCCGGATCTTCCTCGAGGCTGCCCCGGCCGCGATCGACCCGCAGGCGCTCGGCGCCGAACTGTGCGCGATCGATGGCGTCGTCGAGGTACACGACCTGCACGTCTGGGAGATCACCTCGGGTGAGCCGGCGGCCTCAGCGCACATCCTGGTTGCCGAAGGCCTCGACTGTCACCAGATCCGGGTCCGGATCGAGGAGCTACTGGCCGAGCGCCACGGGCTCACGCACTCCACACTTCAGGTCGACCACGCGACCGGCGACGAGATAGACGCGCACTGTTCGGACGCGCACGGCACTGTGCACCGCTCGATCACAGCCGCTGGACGAGGACCTGACCTGGCCAATCCGGCGCATTGACCCGCGAGACGACGAAGCTGACATCCCGCGTGAAGCCCTGCGACTCGTAATACCGGATCAGGGCGCCGTCGTTCCCGGCGAAACAGTCGAGCCGGACTTGGGCGACGCCTGCGTCGCGGGCGAGCTTGCGGGCGTGATCGAGCAGTACGGCGCCGATGCCCTGGCCGGTGGACTTCCGATCGGTGACGAGGAGCCGGACGAACACCTCGGGCTCCTCCGCAGGCGGCACGGGCGGCCGCGCGTCGCCGATCGCAAGTGCGCCGACCGGACGACCGTCGTACCCAGCGATCCACAGTCCGCCATCGGCGGCGAACCCGGTGATCTGCTCTATCCGCCACGGGCTCGTCGAGTGCGGCTGCGTACCCCACTGGTCGGTCCGACCCTGAGCAACCAGCCATTCGGTCGCCCCGTCCAGCAACGCCAACACCGTCGGTACGTCGTCCGCGCCACCCGGCCGCATCGTGATCTGCACGTATTTCAGGATAGATGTCGAAACCCGTCTGCCAGTCTCTACCTAGGTGTGTAGAGAGGAGCTCAAAGTGAGCGCACAGAAGCTGGACAAGACCTTCACCGCACCGCTGCAGAAGAGCCCGGCCAAGGGTGGCTGGACCTACGTGCAGCTGCCGGGATCGGCGGAGTACTTCGGGACCCGCGGGCTGGTGAAGGTGCGCGGGACGATGGACGGGCATCCGTTCGAGAGTTCGTTCATGGCTCTGGGTGACGGAACCCACAAACTGCCGGTGAAGGCGGATCTGCGCGCCGTACTGGCGAAAAACCCTGGTGACGAGATCACCGTGCACCTCACCGAGCGGCTCTGAACCGGCCAGGATCTCGTGGCGACGATCACAATCTGTCATGTTCTGAGTAAGGACTCTGTGAAGAATCGTTGCTGACCCCCTCCTCGGCTGTGGTTCATCCGGTCCGGACCGTAAGTTCGGTGCGGGTGGTCCGTCGAGGTTTGGGGTGAAGGAACGTGCAACGGGGCTCGCGTGGTGTGCCGTCGGCATGCCCTCACGCGCCGGAGCGGTCATCGTGACGGTGCTGAACAGGGTGCTCGGTGTCGCCGGGGTGGTGGTCCTGCTGGGCGGGATCGCGCTCGGATTCCGCTCGGTGTCGTCGAGTGGGACCGTCTGTGGCTCGGCCTTCCGGACCGCGGCCGGGATCACGCCGATGACGTGCGACAGCGCGCTGAGCAGCGCGGGCACGCTGGTCACCGTGGTGATCGCCGTCGGCGTGGCGCTGCTGGTGGGCGCGATCGCCGTGAAGAAGATCTCGGCCCGCGTCGGCGACTGAATTCGGGTGCGACCACCGCCCGGTCGCGAGATGGTGTCCGGGATGACTATCGAACCCTTCCGGCTCGCGATCCCCGACACCGAGCTCGCAGACCTGCGGACCCGGCTCGACCTGGTCCGCTGGCCTGACGAACTCCCCGATGCCGGCTGGGAGTACGGCGTACCTCTCGCGTATCTGCAGGAGCTCGTCGCGTACTGGCGAGACGCCTACGACTGGCGAGCGGCCGAGGCGCGACTCAACGAGTGGCCGCAGTTCACCACCACGATCGACGGCGCCCGGGTGCATTTCGCCCATCTCCGCTCATCCGCGCCGGACGCGATCCCGCTGATCATGACGCACGGCTGGCCCGGCTCGATCGTCGAGTTCACCGAGGTCGCCGGCCCATTGCTGGAGTCGTTCCACCTGGTCATCCCGAGCATCCCCGGCTTCGGGCTGTCCGGGCCGACCCGCGATCGCGGCTGGGAGTACCAGCGGATCGCGCGCGCCTGGGCGGTCCTGATGAGCGAGCTCGGTTACGACCGGTACGGCGTACAGGGCGGCGACTGGGGTGCCGCGATCTCGCGCGAACTCGGGCGGATCCACCCCGAGCGGGTGATCGGCGTACACCTCAACCTGATCCCCGGAGCCGGCGCGACCGCGGAACCGACGGCGGAGGAGTTGGAGCCGCTCGACCAGGCCGAGCGGGATCGGACCTGGGCGTCGTGGCGACGGTTCCAGAACTGGTCGAAGGAAGAGCAGGGGTACGCCGATCTGCAGTCGACCCGACCGCAGACGCTGGCTTACGCGTTGACGGATTCGCCGGTTGGCCAGTTGGCGTGGATCGCGGAGAAGTTCGTGGCGTGGAGTGATCCGGCGAGCGAGATCGATCGCGATCACCTGCTCACCAACGTGATGCTCTACTGGCTGACCCGTACGGCGGGCTCGGCGGGCCGGGTCTACTACGAGCGCGCGCACACGTCGTACGGGGATCTGACGTCGGCGACTCCGACCGCTCTGCTCGATCTCGCGCACGAGAACTTCATCCCGTTGCGGCACAAGGTTTCGCGGACCGACAACATCGTCCGCTGGACGAGTCACCCACACGGCGGGCATTTTGCGGCCATCGAACAAGCGGCCGTTTTCGTCGGGGACGTTCGTGCGTTCTTCACGAGCTTGTCCTAAGTTAGGTCATGACATCGGCTGGGGGGCCATCAGAGTGGCGGAACGTCGTCATGGGGGGCGGGGCCGTGATCCGAGTGCTGCTCGGACACCGGGGCGCATTGCTGCGTGGAGCATTGGCCACGGTGTTCGCAACTGAGGATGATCTGGAAGTCGTGGCTGTGATCGACCACGGGGACGACGTACTGCCGGCGTCCGTGCGAGGGCAGCCCGACGTGATGGTGCTCGACGCGCACCTACCAGGTGCCGTTGGCATCGATGTGCTGGCGCGTCGGTCGGCAGCCGGTGGAGTGCTGGTGCTGTCCGACCGGGATCTGTCGGCGGGCGCGAGTCTGCGGCTCGTTCGGCAGGCGCCGCGAGTGGGGTTGATCGCAACCGATGCTTCACCTGGTGAGTTGGTCGGTGCGATCCGGCAGATCGCGCGAGGCGAGCCGGTGCTGGATCCGGAGCTGATGCTCGCCGCGATCCGGGTCCGGGACAATCCGCTGACCGATCGCGAGTGCGAAGTACTGAAGCTGGTCACCACCGGGGCGACTGCGCAGGAGGTGGCGCGGAAGCTGTGTCTGAGTGCGGGGACGGTTCGCAACTACCTGTCCCGGATCCTGACGAAGACCCATGCACGGACCCGGATCGAGGCGATCCGCAAGGCCGAGCAGGCGGGCTGGATCTGACGGACTAGGCTTGCTCGTATGGGTTTCACCGGTTTCCCGGCGGCAGCGCTGGACTTCTACGACGACCTCGAGATGGACAACAGCAAGACGTACTGGACGGCGAACAAACACGTCTACGAGGAGTCGGTCCGGGCGCCGATGGCGGCACTGCTGGCCGAGCTGGAAGCCGAGTTCGGTAAGGCGAAACTCTTCCGGCCGTACCGCGATGTCCGGTTCGCGAAGGACAAGACGCCGTACAAGACTCATCAGGGTGCGTTCATCGACCTGGCCCCCGCAACCGGCTGGTACGTCGAGGTGGCGGCCCCCGGGGTTCGCGTCGCGGCGGGCTTTTACGAGGCGAGCGCCGAGCGGCTGGCGCGGGTTCGCACTGCGATCGACGACGACCGTCGTGGCAAGCAACTCGAGGGACTGCTGGCCGACCTCACCGCAGCCGGTTGGACGGTCGGTGGCGATCGGCTCAAGACCAGCCCGCGGGGTTACGACGCTGAGCACCCGCGGATCGAGCTGCTGCGGCACAAATCCCTGACGGTCACCAAGTCGTACGGCTTCGAACCCGTCATCCACACGCCTGAATTGGCGGCCGCGATCCGCGCCGACTGGCAGGCCACCCAGCCGCTCCTGACCTGGCTGACCGACAACTCCTAAGCCGTGTTGACCCGGTCGCTGGCTGTGACGCGCCTCACCGACTGAACCAAATGACGAATTTGGTCAGTACGTCTAACGTGGAGCTATGACCACGACATCGGAACGGCAGCGCCGGGCACTGGTTGTTGGGCTCGGCATCAGCGGCACCTCGACAGCACTCGCGCTCCTCCGGGCCGGCTGGACACCGGTTCTGATCGAGAAGGCGCCCCAACGGCGTTCCGGCGGGTACTTCGTCGGTCTGTTCGGCGCGGGCAAGACCGCGGCCGAGCGGCTCGGCCTCCTGGACTCTCTGCACGACCGCACCGCGTTCGACGGGCGGAACTACGACGTCGACCGCTTCGGTGAGTGGCGCGCCGGCTTCGGTTTCCGCGACATCCCGGGCGAGCCGTGGCTGATGGTGCGCGGTGATGTCGAGCAGGCCGCGTTCGAAGCGCTGCCCGCGGACACCGAGGTTCGCTACTCGACTGTGCCCACCAAGATCGAGCAGGACTCCGACGGTGTCGACGTCACGCTGACCAACACTTCCGACGGCAGTAGCGTCACCGAGCGGTTCGATCTCGTCGTCGGCGCTGATGGTTTGCGATCGACGGTTCGCAAGCTGGCCTTTGGACCGGATGAGCGTTACCTGCATCGGCTCAACTACATGATCGCCGCGTTCCAACTGCCCGGTGGACTCGACAAACTCGCCGTACATGATGGGCTCACGCTGTTGGAGCCTGACCGTTCGCTGTGGGTCTTCCCGTTCGCCGATCATGCGCCGACCGTGCTCATCGGCTACCAGACCGACGACGTGGACGCCGAGTTCGCTGAGTCACCGGGAGCGCGAGTGCGCAAGGCCTTTGGTCCGGAGCCGACTGGCGATGTGCTTGGTGCTGCATTGGAAGCGCTGGAGGCGACCGACGAGTTGCTGTTCGACTCCGTCGAGCAGGTGCACATGGACCACTGGCACCAGGGCCGCGTCGTACTGGTTGGTGACTCGGCCTGGTGCGTCACCCTGTACGCCGGCATGGGCGTATCCGCCGGTTTGGCCGGAGCCGACCTGCTCGGGACGATGCTCGGCCGGTACGACGACATCGGGCGCGCGCTGTCCGAGTGGGAGAACCAGCTGCGGCCGCACATGGGCTACTACCAGCAGCTCGGGTTCCAGCAGACCGCGGTCTTCACGCCCAATCGCAAGCAGATCACCGTGCGCCGCCTGATGATGCGGGGGATGACGATGCCGGTAGCCTCGCAGGTGCTGCGATTCGTGCGGACACACAACAAGTCCGGTCGCATGAAGGACCTCGACATCGCCCGGGTGTGAACGGAAGGACGACCATGGCTGTACTGGCCGAGCAGGATTCCGGCAGCGCGGCGCGCATTCTCGGCGCGGCGCGGGAGCTGGTGCTCAGACGCGGTGTCAAAGGGCTGACCGTCGCGGAGATCGCGGAGCGGGCACATGTTGCCAAGGGCACCATTTACCTGCACTGGAGCACTCGCGAGGACCTGCTGGTCGGCCTGTTCGGCCGCGACTTCCTTGCATCCCTCGATGAGCTCGGTGCTGAGCTCACCGCCGATCCGGAGGTCGCGCGCCCCAGCCGGCTGCTGCCGCTGCTGATCCAGAGCACGGTCGAGCACCCGTTCATCCGCGCGCTGCAGGTCGAGGACGACGACCTGCTCGGCGTACTCACCCAGCACCCGCGCAGTGCCTCGCTCCTGGAGAACCTCGGTCCCGCCGCACTCATGCGCATCGCGCTGCCGGTGTGGCGCAAGCACCATCTCGCTCGCACCGACTGGGCCTTCGACGACCAGGCCTACGCGTTGCAAGCCCTGATCCGCGGCTTCGTCACCATCTCCGCCGAGCAGCGAGTGCTGGCCCACATCTCGGTCGACGATCCGATCCGAGTCCTCGCCGCCGCGGTGACCGCTCTACTTGGTCCGGAAGAGCCCGGCCCCGGCGACATCAGCGCCACCGCCGACGCAGCCCTCGCCGAACTCGCGACCAGGCGCGAAGCCCTCCTGGAATCCATCGGCAAATAACAGAGGAGCCAAAACCCTTGCCCAGCAACAGATATGTCCGACTCAATGGCATCGACATTCACCTAGCTGAGCAGGGCGAAGGCCCGCTCGTCGTGCTCCTGCACGGCTTCCCCGAAACCTCCCACTCCTGGCGCCACCAACTCGAAGCACTGGCCGCAGCCGGCTATCACGCCGTAGCTCCAGACCAACGCGGGTACGGCGCCAGCGATCGCCCGACCGCAATCGACCAGTACTCGATCTTCCACCTGGTCGGCGACGTCGTCGCGCTCATCCGCGAACTGGGGGAGGAGCAAGCCGTTGTCATCGGCCACGACTGGGGATCCATCGTCGCCTGGAACACCGCGCTCCTCCGACCGGCCGTCGTACGAGGTGTTGTCGGTATCAGTGTGCCGCCGATCCCGCGCGGCACGTTGCCGCCGCTAACCGTCACCGAACAACGCTTCGGCCCAGACTTCTACCAGAACTACTTCCAGGAACCCGGCATCGCCGACGCCGAACTAAATAAGGATGTCGAAGGCGCACTCCGCCGCATCTACGCCGGCGTCCCCGCCCCCGACCCAACCCCAGGCTTCGCCGGCCGCTTCCTCAACCCCGAAACGCTGCCCGCCTGGCTTCCCCGCGAAGACCTGGCCGTCTTCGTCAAACAGTTCACCAAGAGCGGCTTCACCGGCGGCCTCAACTACTACCGCAACCTCGACCACAACTGGCAACAAACAGCAGCCTGGCAAGACGCACCCATCACCCCGCCCGCCCTCTACATCAGCGGCGAGAACGACGGCGTACGAGCCATGTACCCCCTCGACGAAGCAGCCCGCGCCATCGTCCCCAACCTCCGCGCCACAGTAGACATCCCCAACTGCGGCCACTGGACCCAACAAGAAAACCCGGAGTTGGTCAACACCGCGCTTCTCGAGTTCCTGAAGGGACTCTGACTCGTACGATGGGTAGATGCCGAGATCGCCAGGCCCACCCACCGTGCGCCTCCGCCGCCTGGCCGCCGAACTCACAGCGTTCCGGGCAGCGGCCAAGCTGACCCGCGAGCAGGTCGAGGACCAGACCGGCGTCAACCAGGGAACCCTGTGGCGGATCGAGAAAGGTCGCGCCAAGCCCCACAACGGCACGTTGGAGACGTTGTTCGATCTGTACGACGTTCCGGCGCGACGCCGAGCCGAGTTGATCGATCTGGCCAGCGGCGCGAAGTATCCGGGGTGGCTGCGGCAGTATCGTGAGTACACCAACGAGTTGTCAGATGGCTATGCCACCTACATCAGCTTCGAGTCCGAGGCGAAGGCGCTGCACAACTTCGAGACGATCGTCGTTCCCGGGCTGTTGCAGACGGAGGAGTACGCGCGGGCCACGATGATCGACGGCCTGCCGATGGAGGACGAAGGCATCGAGCGGCGCGTTCAGATGCGGATGGAGCGGCAAACTGTCCTGACCCGCAAGCGGCAAGGGGCCGACCCGCTCCAGTTCTGGGCAGTCGTCGACGAAGCAGTTCTGCACCGGGCAGTCGGAGGCCCGGCCGTCATGCGTGCACAGCTCGGCAGGTTGCTGGAGATGAACGAACGGCCCAACATCAACCTGCAGGTCATTCCGTTCGCCAAAGGTGCCCATCCGGGGATGACGGGACCGTTCGTACGGTTCGTCTTCGGTAGCCTGGCACCTGACCTGGTCTATGAGGAGCGACTGGCGGGGGATCTCTTCCTGGAGCTGGAAGCCGAGATCGACCGGTACGGCTATGTCTTCGACCAGTTGCGCGCCAGGGCACTGAGCCCACGCGATTCGAGCTCGCTGATCGCCGAGTTGATCGCCCGGTAGGCGGTTGTCCACAACCTCGCGTTTTCGCTCCCCATAGGTACAAAGCTGGGTCGGAAGGGGAGGCGCCCGACCCCGATCGAGCACCCAAATTCGGATGGTGACGATGTGATCACCGTCCGTACTGTCGTTTTATGACGACCAGATGTTCCATCAACGGATCAGCGGTCCCAGAGCAGCGGGGCGGGCATGCTGGATCCCTGACGCCCGTGTCCGTCCCGCTTTCCACCACTGCGATCCCGTCGACCACAGCCGCGTGGGACTGGGGGATTGCGGAGAGTCCGTCAGGCGTCGAAGTCGCGGCGGATGTCGGTGAGGATGTCGCGGGTTTTGTTCGGCGGCGGGGCTGCGACACAGAGCGCTTCCATCGTCGCCGTGTACTGGTCGAGGTCTTCCAGCTTGTCCAGGTAGAGAGCGCTGGTGAGGTGCTCGATGTAGACGACGTCGGCGAGGTCCGGCTCGGGAAAGCGGAGGATGCTGTAGGCGCCGCCGGTGGCTGCGTGACCTCCGGCGCCGAAGCCCATGACCTGGAGAGTGACGTTGGGCAGCTGGCTCATCTCGATGAGATGGTCGAGCTGCATCATCATCGTCTTCACGCCGCCGATCGGCCGGCGAAGTACTGCCTCGTCGACGACAGCCCACAACCGGACCGGGCTCGGACGGGTGAGCACATCCTGGCGGCTGGTCCGCAGGGTGACCCGACGCTCGACCTCTTCGGCGGTGACGAGACCGCGGCCCAGCTGAACCACGGCGCGGACGTAGTCCTGGGTCTGCAGCAGGCCGGGCACGAACTGCAGCTCATAGGAACGGATCAGTGCGGCGGCCGACTCGAGTCCCAAGTAGGAGTGAAACCAGCTCGGGAGTACGTCGCCGTACCGGTGCCACCAGCCGGGGTTGTTGGCCTCGCGCGCCAGGGCAAGCAGTCGCTCGCGCTCGTCGCCGTCGTCCAGGCCGTACAGTGTGAGCAGGTCGCGGACGTCGCGCTCCTTGAAGCCGACGCGACCGAGTTCCATCCGGCTGACCTTGGACTCCGAAGAGCGGATCTCCCACCCGGCGTCCGCCCGGCTGATCCCGGCGGCGTCCCGCATCCGGCGCAGGTGCGCTCCGAGGATGATGCGGAGCGCTGTCGGTCCGCTTTGCGCGCCCGACTCGTTCACACTCACCTCCGGCCCCCAGTGGCTCTGTCCTCAGCTTCCCCGGCGCGACGCCGGGGCGAACCGGTTCCGCAGGCAGACATCATCGCATGTCCGACCTTCAATCTGCCGAAGTTCTTACATAAGCCACGCGAATCGCCATCGATCGTCACTTTCAGTGATTCAGGGTGCTCGCCGGCCAGCTTCCTTGTCAAGACAAACTCAGTGCCCGACAGGCCGTCGAACGGTGTTCGCCGGGGCCTCGGGGGGCCCGGCTCGCGCCTGAATCGGCCGATTTGGGTCTCGAAACGGAAAACGTGCGGATGCACGTGCATCGGGCGCTTGCATTCGCAGCGTGCCGACGCCATGATTGATTCATGCACAGAAGGTGAGCTGGCTCTCGCAAACCGTGACATCGCGAGAGCTGGCAGGCCGGTCCTACGGATCGCTGGTGGCAAGTGCGCCGGCCTGACTGGTTGGGGAACCCGAGTCGATGATTGACGACGACAGTGAGGTAGCCGAGCACACCGCCTATGCCGGCGGACGCGCGCCCGACGAGCTGACTGAGCGGGAGATCCAGGAGCTGGTGGCGCGCTGCCCCGAGCAGCAGCGCTGGGCCTTCGAAGGCTGGTTGCGCGGTGTCCGTCAGCTCGACGGTGACCCCATCGTGAGCCTGGCCCCATGAACACGGACCGAGGAGGACGGAAAATGGTAAGGATCTGGCTGGGAGATCACCTGATCGCGGAGTACCTGGCCGAGCCTGACCGTGCCTCCCGGTACCAGCGGGTGATGACGCCCAAGTTCACCGGTCTGCGGATCACTGTGGACAATGCCGCGACCGGCAAGGCGTCCGAGCTCCCGAGCAGCGAGCAACTCTGGCCGCTCACCGTGCAGTAGTCGGCAGTACACAAGCTTTTCCGGTAACACCGAAGGCCGGTCCTCCCTCCGAGGGCCGGCCTTCGACGTGTGTTCGCGCGGCTGCCTGGAGCAGGGCAGGAAAAAGGGCCCCTTCGTCACTCGCCTGGCGAAGGGGCCCTGGCTTTTCCGAGGTTATGAGGTCAGACGAGGTAGTCGAACTCTCCGTCCTGGGCGCCGCCCAGGAAGGCCTCGATCTCCGCTTTGGTGAATACCAGCGCCGGTCCGTCGGTGTGACGCGAGTTCCGCATCGCCACGCCGCCGCCCGGCAGCTTCGCCACCTCAACGCAGTTACCGCTCGGTCCACTCCGCTGGCTCTTGCGCCAGGTCAGGTCCTCAAGGGAGTCGCCGGGCATGCCGTTGTAGATAGCAGTCATCAGCTGCACCTTCCGTACGTCCTTGGCATATGCACGTGCATTTGGGCTTGCATTTGCATCGTACACGTTTGAGGGTCTCGTGTCCGCTCCCTTACTTGCTGTGACCGTGTTGCGGTTAAACGACCGTTCGAACACGCCGATTCGGTCGCGATCCGTGAGCGAAACGGGGCTCTGAGAGGTGGGTGCATGCGATCGGAGCAGGTGGGTACGGGCAGGAGGCAGGCATGACCGTGGTTCAGCTAAGAGCCACGCCGTGACGAGCCAGTCGCGAGGTCATCCACCATGAAGAGCAACACCATCCAGTGCTCGACCGCGGCCGATCGGGCCGCCCGCGAAGCAGCCACCCGGGACCTGATGGAACGCCGGGCCGCCAGCACCGACGAGGCCGAGCGGCAGGAGCTGCTCGAAGAGGTCGTCGAACTCAATCTGGAGATGGCGCGCGGTATCGCCCGCCGGTTCCGCGGCCGGGGTGCCGAGTCCGACGACCTGGAGCAGGTCGCCTATCTCGGTCTCGTGAAGGCCGCGCATCACTACCGGCTCGAGGCCGACACCCCGTTCATCGGGTTCGCGATCCCGACCATCCGCGGCGAGGTCAAGCGGTACTTCCGCGACTGCGCCTGGACCGTCCGGATCCCACGCCGCCTGCAGGAGATGCAGGGCACGATCGCCGGCAAGTTGCCGGAGCTCGAACAGCAACTCAACCGCGAGCCGACCCCCGCCGAACTGGCCGAGTGCCTCGATGTCGAGGTGAGCGAGGTCGAGCAGGCGATGGCCGCGAAAGGTTGCTTCAACGTGCTGTCCCTCGACCGCCCGGCCGAGACCGACGCCGACCTGACCCTGGCCGACGTCGTCGCCGACACCGACGACAGCAGCATCGATCAGCTCGAGAACGTCGAAATGCTCCAGCCCGTCCTGTCCGGACTCAACGAGCGCGAACGCCGCATCCTGCACCTGCGCTTCGTCGAAGGCTGGACGCAGTCCGAGATCGGCAAGGACATCGGCGTCAGCCAGATGCAGATCTCCCGAGTCCTCCGCAAAACCCTCGACGACCTCCGCACCAAACTAACCCCCCTCCCCACCGCCGCCTGACCCCCACCCTTGCCCCCAGCAACCACTCGCGCGGGGCATGACGCGACTCGCCTGGGCTCGTTGGGTACTTAGGGTGGTGGGGGCGGCACAATGGGGGGAAGAGTGGAAGGGCCGGTGGGTTGGCGTTCGGGATGATCAGGTCGGTGCCTGCGGATGCGGCTGCGATTGTGCGGGCGTATCCGCCGATGGTGGTCTGCTTCGCGGCGGCTCTCACCGGTACGGCGCTGGTCTTCGACATCTTTTATCTGGTCGCTAGCCCGGGGCTGACGCTGGCGCTTGTCTATACAGTGCCGGTTCTTGCTGGGCTGATCGCTGGGTTGGTGGCGGCGGCGGACGATGTCGGGCTGGAGCGGCGGGTGCTGCTTCGGACGGTCTGGGTGGCGGTTGCCGTGGGCATCACGAATGCGGTGGTGGTCGCGATGCTTGCCGCGATGACCCGGACGGGTCCGTCGGATTGGGCGGCTGGGTTCCAGTCGATTCTGTTCGCGGGCTGCACGGTCTTCGCGGTCGCGGTGATGATCGCCGCCTGGAGCCGGTTGATCGACGCACTCGGGATCGAACTCCGGACCAAGCTGCCGCGTCGCAACGTCCGGCCGCCGGTCGCGGCCGCCGCGGTGGCGATCGTGCCTCGGGCAAGTAAGGAGTCGGTTGCCCGTGCGGAAGCACCCCGGCCGCCGACGCCGCCACCGGTAGTAGAAGAGAGGACCAAGCCGCTCTACATCCCGCCGCCACCCAAGGTGGTCGACCTGGACGAAGCGCGGCCGGTCACTCCCACTGCCCCGGCAGGCGGGGGCCACGCCGATCGCCTGACACCCCGCCCACGCCGTACGACGCCTCGCCGTACTAATAAGCCTGGTCGTCGCCCGGGCTACTAGCAGGTCTCGTCAGCCACCGGCAGCTTGCCGCTGAACAGGTACGACATCACCTTCTGGTCGGCACACGCGTTGCCGTACTCACCGAAGACACCGTGCTTCCGCGCGTTCTGCACGGTGAGCACCCGAGAGTTGCTGATGCCCTTCCGCAGCACCGCGGCGTTCCCATACAGAGTCCGCGGGTCGTGCTCGGCGGCAACGATCAGCGCGTGCTCGGCGTTCGCGACCCGGGTCGGTGCCTCTTGCGGCTGGACCGGCCAGAAGGCGCACGGCGAGATGCTCCGCGTGATCGGCGCGTAGTGCGGTTCGCGGGCGTGATGGGCCTGGATATCGCGCCAGTAAACAGACGGATCGCGCGGTGCCGCCCGGTCGCCGCAGACGATCGCGGTCTGGGCGCTGATGGTCTGCGACATCGCGGGGGAGAGGATCAGGTCGAGGAGCTCGCCCAGATCGGCCCGCGGTTCCACCGGCCCATCGATCGCCTTCACCAACGTCTGGACGAGCACGGCAGCATCGGCACGAGGCGTTTCCCGGTCGTCGTTCATCGAAACGAACAACAGCATCGGCACCAGCCCTTCGCCGATCTTGTGCCCGCCGATCTCCAGTTCGGTCGTCCGCACGTGCCGGTAGACGCGGTCGATCGAAGCCAGCACCTCGCGCTGGGTCACCCCCAGCCCGTACGTCGAGTTCCGGGCGGCCGTCCAAGTCGCCCAGGCCCGCAGGTTGTCCTCGTTGACCGGTCCCGCCTGCTGCAGGAGTCGCGGCCCAAACGTCTGTGGGTTCACCGGACCGTCCAGCACGACCCGATCAGTCCGCCCCGGGAACAGCTGCAGGTACACGGCCCCGAGATAGCTGCCATAGGAATAGCCCAGGTACGAGATCTTCTGCTCGCCGAGCGCGACCCGGACCTGATCCATGTCGCGCGCAGTGTTCCGCGTGTTGATGTACTGCAGCATCGAGCCGACTTGCTGCTCGCAGCGGTGCGCGACGTCGGCCTGGATCGCCACGCTCTTCGCGTACGACGCGCGCGTGCTGCCGCCTGCCCACGGCCACGCGGCGAACGGCAGCTTGCAGTCGATCGGCGTACTGCGACCGACGGACCGCGGATCCAGCCCGATCAAGTCGTACCGCTTGCCCAGGGCCTCGATCACGTCCGGCCGTTCTATCGGCGCGCTCAGACTCGGGCCGCCAGGCCCGCCGTTGTTGATGACGAGCGCGCCGATCCGATCACCGGTCGCCTTGATCCGCGACAGCGCCAACGTGATCTTCGGCCCGTTCGGCCGCCTGTAGTCCAGCGGGACCTTCAGATCACCGCACTGGGCATCGGCCTCGTCGAGAGCCTTGCCTTCGGCATCATTCTCGTTCAGCGCGCACTGATGCCATTCAATAGGCGTCGCCTCCGCGACTGCCGTCGTACTGGTGGGTGCGCCCAGGAGCGCCAGCGCCAGCAGTAGTTTCATCGTCCCCTCCTTGGAGTCACTGCAGACGCTAGAGCTGTGCTCCACCGCCCGCAGTGGCCCAAGGACCCGGATCGAGGTAGTTACCGCGCTACCCCGAGATTGCCCGAAGGTGCCAGGGACCGGTGCCCGGCGCGTTCTGGTAAAGCCAGGTGTCTTGCAGCAGTACGACGAGTTTCCCGGCCGAGTCGGTGTAGAGCACCGGGTCGACGGCAGTCGGCGCGGCCTGGCTCGTGGTGGCGTCGCGGATGATCGTGGCGTGCCACGGGTCCGAGCCGGGCACGTTCTGCCAGCCGTGCAGAATCCGGCTATCGGTGGTTCGGACGAAGTACGTCAGCTTGCCGCTATTGTCCAGGCTGATCACCGGGTCGCCCGCGAGCTGCACGGTCTCGACGCCGTCGGTGTCGGTGGTCGGCGCGATCACGGTCGACTGCCACGTGTCCGCACCCGGAGTCGATTGCCAGCCGTGCTGCAGTTTGCCGTCGGTGCCGCGAGCGAAGTAGACGAGCTTGCCCGAAACATCGAGACCGACCGAGGGGTTGCCGACGATGCCGGTCGCCGCCAGCGTGCTGACCACCCACGGACCGGTACCCGGCGCGGCCTGTCGTCCATACCGCAGCTTGCCGTCGGAGGTGCGAGCGAGGAACGCGATCCGCCCGTGCACGTCCTGCGAAACCACCGGGTCGCCGTCGAGCTGTACGGCGACACCCGCGCCGTCCCGAATGATCGTCGCGTGCCAGGCCGCGCTTCCCGGCTGGTCCTGCCAACCGTGCAGCAGCCGGCCGTCGCTGGTCCGGACGAAGTACGTCAACTTGCCGCGGGCATCGATCGCCGCAGCAACCCGCCCGACCGGCTGCACAGTCTCGACCCCGTCGATATCCGTGGTCGGTGAGATCGTTGCCGACAGCCACGGTCCCGCACCCGGACTGCTCTCCCATCCGGTCCGCAGCTTGTTGTCCGGCGTCCGCGCGAAGTAGTACGCCCGCCCGATCGAATCCGCCGCCGTCGCAATCGGTACGCCGGGAACCACGCCACCCGGTGGGTCGATCGTGCCGGTCTCCCAGGTCGTCGCGGCCGGACCGGTCTGCTCGCTCAACTGCACCGCGCCATCCGCGGTCGCCTCGAACCGCATCAAGCGCCCGGTCACGTCCTGCCCGATCGACGACCCCGGGCTCGCGGTCGCCCCGACCACCTTGTTGTACCGGTACGGCGTGAACGTCTTGAAGTAGGTGTTCGTCCACACCCGTTCCTCGGCGATATGCCCGAAGTCGTACTCCTCCCGAACCTTCGGCCGAGTCCGCGCTGTGTCGTACCAGCCGACGAACAGTCCGACGTGGTTCACCCCACCCGATCGCCGCAACAACGCGTCGCCCGGCTGCAGATCGTCGTACGTGATCTGCCGCATCACCGACGGCAGCGTCGACGTACTGAGTGAGCTGCTCAGATGCCAGGCCATCGACAGGAACCCCGAGCAGTCGCGGCGGTAGCTGCCGAACTCGTTCACATGCGGGCTGTTGTTGTCCTGGCTGTACGGAACCTTGTCGCGGATCCACGACGCGGATCGCAGCAGCATCTCCTGCCGCGAGATCGGGCCGTTCGCGACACTCTCGATCTGCAGATCACGGGCCTGCGCGGTACCGGGAGCGAGGAGGGTGGCCCCGAACATCAGTACGGCGGCCGCGAGGAGGCGGATTCTCATGCGTCGATGGTCGCCGCCGTACTCACCGGAGTGAACCTGTTCGAACAGCCTCGAACACCGCGAGGGCGTGTCTCTTGATTCCCCGCCTACTGCGCTGCACTCGGCACGGCACCTCGCCGCACTGGAGGAAAGGCCACGATGGAAAAGCATCGAGGCCTCCCCTCCAGCACACCGATGCACCGCACCGAGCACATGCTCGCTACGGCGCGGAACCAAGAGACACGCCCTAGACCAATGGGAGACTGAGAGCGTGAGGGATCTGGTGATCGTCGGCGCCGGACCGGCCGGAGCCGCGGCCGCTCTCGGCGCGCTCGCGGTCGACCCGGGCCTGTCTGTATTACTAATGGATCGCCACGACTTCCCCCGCGACAAGACCTGCGGCGACGGGATCGCGCCGCACGTTTTCGACCTGCTCGCCGCGGTCGGCGTCACCGGGTTGGTCGACGACTGGACCCCGGTACGCCGTTTCGTGCTGACCAACGGGGCTGTCGGAGTCGAACGCGATATGGCTCGGCCGAACTGGGTCGTCCCGCGAGCCGTCTTCGACCACCGACTGGTCGCGGCCGCCCAGACTGCTGGAGCCGAGCTGGTACGACATCGGGTCCGCGGGCTCCACGAGTTGGATGGACGGTTCGTGATCGGCGCCGACGGCGCGCATTCCGTCGTACGGCGGGAGCTCGGCGCACCGCCGGGTCCGGTCGCACTGGCGATTCGCGGCTACGCGCCGACCCCGCCGGCCCGCTCGGCCAGTCAGGTGATCGCGTACGGCGCCGGCCGGCAACCGTCGTACGCGTGGTCCTTTGATCGCGGCGACGGCTGGTCGAATGTCGGGTACGGCGAACGTCTCGCAGCCGACCGCCCACACCCGACCCGCGCCGACCTGCTCGCGCAACTGGACGCTCTTCTCCCCGGCGCTACCGACGGCGGTACCGCGTGGCAAGGCCACCACCTCCCACTCACGGGATGGTCCTGGCGACCGCCCAAAGGCCCAGTCCTGCTCGCCGGTGACGCAGCCTGTCTGATCAACCCGATGACCGGCGAGGGAATCTACTACGCAATCGCGACCGGCCTCCTCGCCGGCCGCGCAGTCGCAGAATCCCTGCGTAGCAACGAGTCTGACCCCAGCCGCCGCTACAACCGCACCGTCCGCAAACTCCTCAGCCGACACCTCCGCCACACCGCACTAACCGCCCACCTCACCAACTCCCCACACGTCCTCACCCGAGGCATCCGAGCAGCCGCAGCCGACCAGCGAGTCTTCGACGACCTCGTGGAGCTAGGCCTAGCCGAAGGCACAATCACTCCCCACCTCCTACGAGCCCTGCTCGCTGCCCACGGCCGCGCACCAAACCGCCCTACCCGCTAACGTCCGAAGGACCCGCAGGCGTGGTCTCCGCATCGTCGGACGTTAATCACTGCCCTGAGCTAACGTCCGAAGAACACGTAGGCGTGGTCTCCGGATCTTCGGACGTGTGGCGGGATCACTCCGCGCTTGCTAGGGCTGCTCGCTGCTCGGGGGTGAGCCGAGTCGCCGAGGCCACCTCGAGTGCTGCGACCACCCGCTCCGGCGGCCAGTCCAGTACGGCGGCCACCTGGTCGGCGTCGACCACGCGGCCGGCCTCCCGGTACGTAGCCAGCACGGTCAGCGCATCATCGACCACCTCGAACCCAGCGCCACCGCTCATGTCCTCGGCGAGCACCTGGAAGAAGTCGGCCATCTGCGCGAGCCGCCGCCCGGCCGCGCTGTCGCCGAACAAGGCGGCACCTTCGGCCGCGGTATCCGCCCAGCTCTGGTTGGTTTGCGAACTGACCTGCCACGCCTTCTGCCAGACATCCTCGGCCATCACGTAGTGCTGCAACCGCCGCCGCGGATCGGGCTCGCGATGCAGCATGCCGACCTGCTCCAGATAGCCGATCGCCTTCGAGATCGAAGCCGGGCTGACCTGGAGTGCGTGCACGAGTTGCGCCGCGGTGAGGCTGCGACTGTCGGCGGTGTACAACCGCGCCAGCACCCGCGCGGCCATCCGGGGGAGTCCGCCGTCGACCATGATCGCGGCGAACTTCTCGGCGTACTCGTCGGCGTCGCTCAGTGGTTTCGGCATCGCCGGCCGTCCGCGGCGTGCCCGGGAGGACGTGGCGTAGTGCGCGTGGTCGGCGCGATAACCGCGCCCGCCGCCGTTGCGGGCGACCTCGCGACTGATCGTCGAGGTCGGGCGGTCGAGCTGCCGCGCGATCTCGGCGTACCCGAGTCCGTCGGTCAGGCCGGCCGCGATCGCTCGCCGTTCCTGATGGGACAGCCGGCCACCGGGCATCATTTCCTCCCACTCATTGCAACATCAGTGCATTCACCTACAGATCATTGCACAGATCCCGCTGATTGAGCTTTCTCCAGGAGTGAACGCAACCTAGCGTTCGGAGCATGGTGCTGACAGTTGATGGCTTACAGATGCGGTACGGCGAGGTCCAGGTTCTGCACGACGTGTCGTTCGCGGCGCGGGCGGGGGAGGTGCTCACCTTGCTCGGGCCGAATGGTGCCGGGAAGAGCACCACGATCGAGATCCTCGAGGGTTTCCGCCTCCGCTCGGCCGGTCGGGTCGAGGTGCTCGGTGTCGATCCGGCCCACGCCGATGAGAGTTGGCGCGCGCGGGTCGGGATCGTGCTGCAGTCCTGGCGCGACCACGGCAACTGGCGGGTCGGTGAGCTGCTGCACCACCTCGGTTCGTACTACCCGAGTCCCTGGCCGACCGGCGAGTTGCTCAACGCGGTCGGCCTGACCGAGAGCGCCGGCCACAAGATCCGCACGCTCTCCGGTGGTCAGCGCCGGCGGCTCGATGTCGCGATCGGCATCGTCGGTCGACCCGAACTGCTCTTCCTCGACGAACCGACAGTCGGGTTCGACCCCGAGGCGCGACGTGAGTTCCACGAACTCGTCGCTCAGCTCGCCACCGAATACGGAACGACGATCCTGCTCACCACCCACGACCTCGACGAGGCCAGCCGGCTCGCGGATCGGATCATGATCCTGACCAGTGGCCGGATCGTCGCCATCGGAACGCCGAGTGAGCTCACCGCCGCGATCGCCGGTGAGGACGAGGTCCGGTGGAGCATCGACGGCCAGGCCTTCCGCAAGCAGACCGCCGACTCGACGGAGTTCGTCCGCGGCCTGTTCGCCCAGTACGGCGCAGAGCTCCGCGAACTCGAGGTCCGCCGGGCCTCGCTGGAAGACACGTATCTCGCGCTGGTGCGCGGCCAGGAGGTCCAGTCATGAAAGCAGCGATCCGGGCCGGTTGGCGGCGTGGACTGATCGAGTTGCGGCAGTCGTTCACCAACGGGCCCGAGCTCGCTAGCCACTTCCTCTGGCCGGTACTCACCCTCGCCGCGCTGTTCTTCCTACGCCACCGCGACTTCGGATCGAGTGGGTTGCTGCTCGGAGCGCTCGCCCTGCCAAGCATTCTCGGGATGAACGCGGCGATGGGCATGGTCAGCATGAGTCAGCAGTTGACCGCCGATCGGGAGGACGGCACGTTGCTGCGGGCGAAGGCGACTCCGCACGGCATGCTCGGCTATCTGATCGGCAAGGTCGTCTCGGTGGCCGGCTCGCTACTGGCAGACCTCCTCATCGTCCTGATTCCGGGGCTGATCATCGTCGGCGGGCTCAGCGTCGATGCGTCCGGTTGGCTCACCCTGGTCTGGGTGCTTCTCCTTGGGATGGTGGCGACGCTGCCGATCGGCGCGGTTCTGGGGTCCGTCTTCACGAGCGCGCGGGCGCAGGGGCTGATCCAGCTACCGATGCTCGGCTTCATCGCGATCTCGGGCATCTTCTACCCGCTCACCGCACTGCCCACCTGGCTGGAGTGGATCGGTCAGTTGACCCCGATCTATTGGATGGGGCTCGGGATGCGGTCGGCGCTCCTGCCCGACGAGGCGGTCGTGGTCGAGGTCGGCGAATCGTGGCGGCACCTCGAGACGGCCGGCGTACTCGGACTCTGGGCGGTGGTCGGGCTGCTGCTCGCGCCGGTCGTCCTGCGTCGGATGGCCCGCCGGGAGTCCGGCTCGGCGGTCGCCGACCGGCGGGAACGGGCGCTGCGGAGTGCCGTCCGATGAACCGGTTAGCCAAGTAACTCGTTAGTAGGCCGGGAGGAGCGTTAGGAATGAGTGAAGATTGCAGTTCCGGACCGGCCTGGGCTTCAGCCAGCGCTGCTAGGCGCGTTAGATTTGATCAAATCTGACAAGCGTCCAGGGAGCGTGAGCGTGCATGCAGGGTCTGACCACCGCGACTTGGTCGGGCTTGCCTGCCCTCCTGCCGAGCCTGCGGAACGGTCTGAAGCCGGGTCAGGTCCAGGGCGTGCCGAGAGCTGGGCAGTGCTGAGCAAGGTACTCGGCGCGGTAGGGGTCCTCCTGCTGCTGACCGGGTTGTTCCTCGCCACGCGGCCGCTGTCGGTCGACAGCGTCAGTTGCGGCTCGGTCTACGCGCCGGACAAGGGCATCACGCCGATGCAGTGCGACACCCGGCTGGACCAGCGGATGAACCTGGTGGCCGGTCTGGCCGGTGGCGGACTCGTCATCGCCGTGGCCGGTTTCGGCTACGCGGCCGTCCGCGAACGCCGTACCAACATCGCCTCCTGAACCGCGAACGTATACAGGAAGCCAAAGACCTCTAGGCTGGCCTGTATGAAGAAGGCCTCCGTGGTGACGATGGCTGATGTCGCCCGGTCCGCGGGGGTGTCGACCATGACCGTGTCCAACGTCGTCAACGGCCGGCCGCGGGTCGGCGCGGCGACTCGGGAGCGGGTGCTGGCGGCGATCGCCGAGCTCGGCTATCAGGTGAATCTGGCCGCTCGGCACCTGCGCGCCGGCCGGACCGGTGTGATCGGGCTCGCCGTGCCCGAGCTCGAGCGCCCGTACTTCGCTCAGCTGGCCGCTCGGCTCGCGGATCGGTTCGAGGCGCACGGTCTGCGGATCGTGATGGAGCGGACCGGCGCGAGCCGCGAGGGCGAGCTCGATGCGGTCGCGTTCTCCCGGCTCCGGATGTACGACGGTCTGATCCTCAGCGTCGTCGACCTCGACCCGGGGGAGTTGTCCCGGCTGAACACCGATGCGCCGGTGGTGATGATCGGCGAGCGGGCGCTGCCGTCACGGTTCGACCACGTGATGATGGACAACGTCGAGGGCGCCCGGTTGGCGACCGCGCACCTGCTCTCGACCGGCGCTACCAGGGTCGCGATGATCGGCGGCGAGCCGTCCGGCACCCCGAATATGCCGGGTCTGCGCGCGACCGGCTATGCACTCGCGCACGAGGAGGCCGGCGTACCGGTCGATCCTTCGTTGAACGTCCGATGCAGCTTCCGGCTGCAGGACGGGTACGACGCGATCCGGTCCTTGCTGGATGGCGGTATCTCGTTCGACGCGGTGTTCGCACTGACCGATGTGGTCGCGATGGGAGCGCTCCGGGCGCTCGCGGATGCGGACCTCCGGGTGCCTGCTGACGTCCAGGTGATCGGGTTCGACGATCTGGACGAGGCGGCCTATCTGGTGCCGTCGTTGTCATCGGTCAATCCGGGTCACGAGGAGATGGCCGACGAGATCATCTCCCGGATGCTGGCGCACCTCGGCGGCGCCGAGCCGACCGGCCCGAAGGAGCTGATCGTCCCGGCGCACCTCGTCCTGCGTGGTACGACGAGGTCAAGCGAGTAGCCCGCTGATCTCCTGCAGTTGCTGGGGTTTCAGCGGTCCGAACTCGAGAGCCCGAGCGTTCTCCTCGGCCTGTTCGACCGTCCGGAACCCGGGGATCGGAACCGTCCGGGGACTGCGCGCCCACAACCAGGCCAGCGCTCCCTGAGCCAGGGTGCGCCCATCGCTCTGCAGCACCTCGCGGATCGCGGACACCTTCTCCCACCACTCCGGAGCCGGTACGCCGCCCTTGTCGAAGAAGCGCAGCCAGGACGGCGGCAGGGTGCGGATGTCCGCACCGGTGGCCGGCCGGTTGGTGTCGCGGCGACCGAGGATGCCCATCCCGAGTGGGGTCCGGTTGATACTCGCCAGGTCGGCCTGCTCGCAGAACGCGAAGAAGTCACCGGCGTCGTGCAGGACGCTCGCCTCGTGCTGGACCGCCGAACAATGCGTGCCCTCGGCAAACAACTTCGCACTGTGCAAGGTGTCCGTACTCCAGGCATAGCTACGGATCAGGCCTTCGGCCACCAGCTCTTCGCAGGCCGCTCGCAAGGGCAGCGCCACCTCGTCGCTGGTGTCGAAGTGCAACTGGTAGAGGTCGAGGTAGTCGGTACCGAGGCGATCCAGCGAGGCATGAACAGCCTTGCGCAGGTACTCCGGTGATGCGTCCTGCTGATGCATGACGCGCGTTGTCTCGTCGAAGGTGTTGCCCCACTTACTCGCGATCACGACCTGGTCCCGGCGACCCTTCAGGGCTTTGCCGAGTACGCGCTCGCTGTGGCCGGCGCCGTACACGTCGGCGGTGTCGAAGAACGTCACGCCGAGCTCGATCGCCCGCCGGATCGCCCGGATCGACTCCTCGTCGTCGACCTCGCCCCAGCCCAGCGGCTCACCGGCCGGATTGCTGAACGGCCCACCGATCGCCCAGCAGCCGAACCCGACCGGGCTGACCTCGATCCCTACTCGTCCCAAGCTGCGCATCTCCATGGTGTCGAGCCAACCAGCACAGTACTTATTCGTCCAATAGTTCTTCGGTGCCATGTTCATACGTGAAACGCATGAACACTGAGCACTGGACGAGTCGTTCACCTGGGGTTTACCTTTGCTCGCAACTGTTAGGTAACCTTCCTAACAATTTTCTCCGGCACGCCCACGGAGGTTGTCATGAGCAAACGAATGCGCCGGCTGTCGACGCTGCTACCCGTCGTCCTGGCCGCCGCACTGGGTGGATCGGCGGCCATTGCCGGTACCACCGCAGATTCCCTGTTATCCAGGGGAAAACCCGTCCTCGCGTCCAGCATCGAGGACAACACATTGACCGCGGACAAGGCGGTTGACGGCAACACCACGACACGGTGGGCCAGCATGGAAGGCCACGATCCGGAATGGATCCGCGTCGACCTCGGCCAGCCCGCCGACATTCACCGGGTCAAACTGAACTGGGAGGCCGCCTACGCGAAGAGCTACCGGATCGAGGTTTCCGACGACGGTACGACGTTCAGTACGGTCAAGTCGCTGACCAGTCAGAACGGTGGGACCGACGACAACACCGGCCTGACCGGCCACGGTCGGTATGTCCGAGTCGTCGGTACGGCGCGCGGCACGGCGTACGGGTATTCGCTGTTCGAGCTCGAGGTCTACGGCGTCGGCGACTCGTCCGGTGATACCCAGGCGCCGACAGTGCCGACCGGTCTGCAGAGCACCGGGACTTCGGCGACCTCGGTCTCGCTGAGCTGGACCGCGTCGACGGACAACGTCGGAGTCACCGGGTACGACGTACTTCGCAACGGGACCGCGGTTGCGACCGCGACCTCGGCGTCGTACACCGATACCGGTCTGACGGCCGACACGTCGTACACGTACACCGTCCGGGCCCGTGACCTGGCCGGCAATGTGTCCGGTGCGAGTACGCCGATCACCGTGAAGACGGGCACCGGTGGCACCGGCGGATTCGTCCTCGCGGCCGCCGGCGACATCGCCAAGCAGTGCACGGCATCCTCGTCCACCTGCATCCACCCGAAGACGGCCGCGCTGGTCACGCAGATCAACCCGGCCAACGTCATCACGATGGGCGACAGCCAGTACGACGACGCCCACCTGTCCGACTACACCAGCTACTACGCCAAAACCTGGGGCAAGTTCAAGTCGATCACCAAGCCGGTCCCGGGGAACCACGACACCTACGACGAGCCGTCGTACAACGGGTACGACACGTACTTCGGGGCCGCGATCGCGAAGCCGCAGGGCAAGCGCTACTACAGCTGGGAGAAGGGGAACTGGCACTTCATCGCCCTGGACTCGTCCGACTACATGACGCACGACACCTTGGCCTCGCCGCGCGACGACCAGCTCGCCTGGCTGCGGGCGGACCTGGCCAAGAACACCAAGGGATGTGTGGCCGCGTACTTCCACCATCCGCGCTGGAGCTCCGGCGACCACGGCGACAACGACGACAGTGAGCAGTTCTGGCGGACTCTCACCGGCGCCAAGGTCGACCTGGTGCTGAACGGTCACGACCACCACTACGAGCGGTTCGTGCCGATGAACGGTGACGGCGACGCCGATCCGAACGGGACGGTCGAGCTGCTCGGCGGGATGGGCGGCGCATCGCCGTACGACCTGAAGACGCCGCACCCGACGACGGCCAAGCTGCTCAGCACCTACGGCGTGATCAAGCTGACCATGACGGACACCTCCTTCACCTCGCAGCTGATCGGCCTGAACAACACCGTGGAAGACAGCAGCCCGACCTACAACTGCCGGGCAAAGGGCTGAGGTCTCATGTACCTCGCCGGAACCCGGGCTGCGGATCACGCCGCGGCCCGGGCGACACCAGCCCGTTCGGTCCTCGGCCGGGTCCCCGGCACCGTCATCGCGCTGGGCGTCGTCAGCCTGGTGACGGACATCTCCGCGGAGATGGTGACCGCGATCCTGCCGCTCTACCTGGTCTTCGGTCTCGGGCTGAACCCCTTGCAGTTCGGCCTGCTCGACGGCCTGTACGCCGGTGCGACCGCCGTACTGCGGTTGGTCGGTGGGCATGTCGCCGACCGCTGGCAACGACTGAAGGCGGTCGCCGGCATCGGGTACGGCGTCTCGGCGGTCGCGAAACTGGGGTTCCTCGCGGCCGGTTCGTCGGTGCCCGCGATCGGCGTCGTACTGGCCGTCGACCGAGCAGGGAAAGGCGTCCGCACCGCCCCGCGCGACGCGTTGATCTCGCTCAGCAGTGCACCCGAAACCCTCGGCCGCTCCTTCGGTGTCCATCGCGCCATGGACACGATCGGCGCGTTCCTCGGCCCGTTGGCCGCGACGGCTGTTCTTTGGGCGGCGCTCGGCAACTACAACGCGGTCTTCGTCACCAGCTTCTCGCTGGCAACGTGCGCCGTACTGCTGCTGGTGGTTCTGGTTCCGAACCGGACTCGACTCACCACCGAGCCGGCGAAGAACAAGCCGTCCTTCCGCACCATGCTGGGGTTGTTGCGGGAGGCAAGCTTCCGGCGCTGCTGCGTGTGGGCTGCGGCGCTCGGGCTGTTCACTGTCACCGATTCCTTTCTGTATTTGGCATTGCAACGCCGTTGGGATATCGACGGCCGCTTGTTCCCGCTGCTGCCACTCGGGACGGCAGGAACCTTTCTCCTGCTGGCGATTCCGCTCGGCCGGCTTGGTGACCGCATCGGTCGGTGGAAGATCTTCATCGTCGGACATCTGGCGCTGGTCGTCGCGGTCCTGCTGGTCTGCGGGCCGATCGGCAACTGGTGGCTGGCGCTTGCCTTGCACGGAGCGTTCTACGCCGCGACCGACGGGGTGCTCCCGGCGGCCGCCGGTCCGATGCTGCCGCCGGAACTGCGGGCGTCCGGTCTCGCGGTGCTGCAGACCGGTCAGGCGCTGGCGCGGATGGTCTCGGCCGTCACCGTCGGGCTGCTTTGGACGGTGTGGGACGTTCGCCCGGCGCTGCTCCTGTTCACTGCGGCCTTGCTGACGGTGACCGTCGCCGCGGCCGTGGTCCGACCGTTGGAGGCTGCACGATGAGGAAGATCATCGGCCTGATCACCGGATTCGTAGTACTGCTGGGTGGTGCGGTCGCGTACGTCGTCTCCGCGCGACACGGCGGTGCCGCGGTGAACGCCGTACCGGTAAGCACCGGGCAGACGCTCGCCCTGGATTCGTCGACGCTGTTCTTCAGCAATCTCGCCGACGGTCCGGACCGGGGCAAACTTGCGGCCGTCCCGGCGACCGATCCGGGCATGGCCAGACGTGTCGGGGACTTGTCTTGCGATCGGTTCGCCGCAGCACGGGGTACGGCGATCTGTCTGCGGCTCAAGCCTGGTTCGTTGCCACCGCTCACCGACATGCTCGTCCTGGATGCGAACCTGAAGGAGATCCACCGCGAGACGCTCCCGGGAACGCCGAGCCGAGCGCGGGTCTCGCCCAACGGCCGCATCGTCAACTGGACACTCTTCGTCACCGGCGACTCCTACGCGGCCACCGGCTTCTCCACTCGCACTGGCTTCTACAACCTGGACAAGCAGCGGCTGATCAAGTCGGTCGAGACCCTCCCGATCCTCATCGACGACAAACGGTACTTCGCCTCGGATGTGAACTTCTGGGGGATCACCTTCGCTGCCGACGGCAACCGCTTCTACCTGACCATGGGCAGCAAGGGTAAGACCTACCTGATCGAAGCCGACTACGCGAAGTACCACGGGCACGCGATCGCCCGGAACGTCGAGTGCCCGTCGCTGTCACCCGACGGTCGCCGGATCGCCTACAAACAAAAGGTTGCCACCGGCAAGTGGCGGCTCGCCGTCATGGACCTCGCCACCCGCAAGATCACCAACCCACCCGACGATCGCCTGCTCGACGACCAGCCGGTCTGGCGCGACAACGACACCCTGCTCTACCCACTCCGCGCCGCCGACGGAACCACCGACATCTGGTCAGTCGGCCTGACCAAACCGCCCACCCTGCTCATCCGCCACGCCACCAGCCCGTCATTCGGTTCGCCCACCTGATCACCGTCCTGCCCGCCGGGCCTGGGGCTACCCGGCGGGTGGGACGGTCAGCTGTTGAGCTGTGCTGCGAGTGCGTTGTTCATCGCTGCGAACTGTGGCTCGATGGTGCGGCGCAGCATCGAGCGGAGGAACGGTACGGCGAGGCCGCGGAACTCCTCGTCGTTGACGAGCCGGGTGCGCTCGCCGGGCAGCTCTTCCAGCCGGAAGAGGTGCTTGCCGTCGAACAAGCCGCCGAAGCCGATGCGGCTGAGCCAGGTGAGCTCGCGGTTCGGATCGACGACCAGCACCTTGGGAGTGAAGGTGCGTTCCTTTCCCTCGGCGTCGCGGATGCGAGTGGTGACGGTCGAGCCGACCGTCAGCTCACCGGTCAGCGAGAGGATGAACGGGTTCCACGCTGGGTACGCCGCGCTGTCGGTCAGCACCCGCCAGACCTCCGCCAGGGGCGCGTCGAGGTCGATCGTGGTCCGCACCGCGAAAACCTTCGTCATGGTCGGGAACCGTATGCGGACCTGCAGGCCATCACAACTGCGGTCGTCCACCCGTCGCCACGCTCGGGCGGGTCCATCCGCGCCAATTGTGATGGGCCGTGGGTCCGCGCGATGGTCTGCCCGAAAGGCTCCTGCTGCTCGCGAGCTACGGGCCTAGGGTGACAGGGAGTAATGGACTGGGGAGGATGACGGATGACGCAGACGGCTGACAGCGGGATCGACGAGCTTCGGACCACGATCGAGGGAGTGGTGGTCGGGCCGCAGGACGCGGCGTACGACGACGCCCGGCGGGTCTGGAATGCCGCGATCGATCGGCGACCGGCACTGGTCGCACAATGCGCAAACGTCGCCGATGTCCAAGCGGCCGTCCTGTTCGGGGTGCGCAACGGGCTGGAGATCACGATTCGCGGTGGCGCGCACAGCATGTCCGGTGCGGCGGTCGTCGACGACGGGCTGATGATCGACGTCCGCGCGATGAACCAGATCACCGTCGACCCGGAGGCGAAGCGTGCGGTGGTCGGCGGCGGTGCGCTGCTCTCCGAGCTCGACGCCGCAACGGCCGAGTACGGACTGGCCGCGCCGGCTGGGATGATCAGCCACACCGGCGTCGCGGGGCTCACGCTCGGCGGCGGGATGGGGTACCTGACCCGCAAGTTCGGGCTCAGCCTCGACAACGTGCTTTCGGTGCAAATCGTCACCGCCGACGGCCGAGTACTGCGCGCCGCGGCCGATGAGAATCCCGAGCTGTACTGGGCTGTTCGCGGCGGTGGCGGCAATTTCGGTGTCGTCACCGAGTTCGAGTTCCAGCTGCACGAGGTCGCGCCGATCGTCCAGTACGGACTGCTCTGGTGGGACCTCGACCAAGGCGCCGACGTACTGCGGTTCGCGCGCGACCTGGTCCCGACTCTGCCGCGCGA
Organism: Kribbella sp. NPDC056951; assembly: GCF_042674205.1. NCBI lineage: Bacteria > Bacillati > Actinomycetota > Actinomycetes > Propionibacteriales > Kribbellaceae > Kribbella > Kribbella sp. NPDC056951. The sequence continues at coordinate 94,265 of NZ_JBHUQZ010000004.1, read as the reverse complement.
CGTGACCATCATCATCGGCGCGCTCAACGCGCCGCCCGCCCCGTTCGTACCGGCCGAGCACCAGTTCAAGCCCGGGTATGCGCTGGTCGTGGTCGGCTTCGACGCCGAGAAGTTCGAGGAGATCGTCGGCCAGATCCGGACGGCGCTGCCGCCGACAGTCGAGTTCACGACGCCGATGCCGTTCACCGAGGTCCAGAAGTCGATCGACGAACCGAACGCGTGGGGCCACTTCTGCTACGACAAAGGCACCTACATCGAGGACTTGACCGACGAGGCGATCGAGGTGATCACCGACCACGTCGCGCGGAAGGTCTCGCCGCTGTCGAACACCCTCTTCTACCGCCTCGACGGCGCCTACTCCGAGATCGGTGACGACGACACCGCCTTCGGAGGCGGCCGCTCACCGCGGTACGCGGTCTTCGTGGTCGCGATCTCCCCGGATGCCGACGGCCTGCCGACCGAGCGCGACTGGGTGCGGGCATTCTGGGACGAACTCCAGCCGCACACCTTGGGCAACGGCAGCTACATCAACGCGATGGCGGAATTCGACGCCGACCGGGTCAAGGCGTCGTACGGGGTGCAGAAGTACGCGCGGCTGCAGGAGATCAAGACGGCGTACGACCCGGACAACGTGTTCCACCGGAACATGAACATCAAACCGTTGTAACAGTGCTTATATAAGTGCTGTTATGATCGCTCGGTGGATGATCCGACAGAGCAGAGTCAGTGGCGTGCGCTCCACCAGTTGCTAGCGCGAATGGATGGTGAGATCGGCCGGGTCTACACGGACCGGGACATCCAGGGGCTGAAGCCCTCCTGGGTGATTGAGCTGCTGCGGCTCCACGTTCGTGGGCCGATGACGATCACCGAGCTGGCTGAGTCGGTGGGCCGGACGCACTCCGCGCTCAGCCAGAAGGTCGCGGCGATGCGGACGGCCGGGTTGGTGCAGACCGAGACCGGGCCGGATGCGCGCGCCAAGGTGGTCGCACTGACTCCGAAGGCGCAGGAGCTGGCCGGGTTGCTGGCGGCCGAGTGGCGGGCCACCGAGGCGGCCATCGCCGAGCTCGAGGCTGAGCTGCCGTACCCGATGACTCAGGTGGTGCGCGACATCGAAGAGAGGCTGGCTCAGAAGAGCTTCTATCAGCGGGTGACCGAGAAGCTCGCCGAATGAAGGGCGTGCTGATCGACCTCGCGCCGCTGCGGGCCTCGCGCCCGTTCCGGCGACTGTGGTTCGGCCAGGTGGTGTCGATCTTCGGCGCGCAGTTGGCGTTCGTCGCGGTGATGTTCCAGGTCTGGGACCAGACGCACAGTACGGCGTGGACCGGCGCGATCGGCCTCGCGCAGGCGCTGCCGTTGATCGTGCTCGGCCTGTTCGCCGGGGCAGCCGTCGACCGGTTCGAACGGCGGCGGTTCTACCTGGTGATCACGATCTGTCAGGTGATCACCGCGACCCTGATGGCGAGCCAGCTCCTGATCGGTCCAGTGCCGGTCGGCGTACTGCTCGGACTGGTTTCCATGCAGTCGGCGCTCGGGGCCGCGTCCGGTCCAGCGGCCCGAAGCATCCTCCCGCAACTCCTCCCACGCGAACTGCTGGCCGGCGGAATCGCGCTCAACCGCATCGCCTTCCAGGGCGCAATGCTGGTCGGCCCGGCCGTCGGTGGACTGATCGTCGGCGCCTGGGGCCCCAGTACGGCGTACCTGGTCGACGCACTGACCTTCAGCGGTGTCCTGTACGGCGTACTCGGTCTGCCAGTGCTCCGAGTCAAGGGCGAGGTGCGACCCGGGGTGCGTGGTGTGGCAGACGGCCTGGCCTTCGTCGTGTCGACACCGGTGATCCGGGGTGCTCTGGTCACGGACCTGGCCGTCACCGTGCTCTCGATGCCGATCAGCCTGTTCCCGGCGCTGAACGCTGAACGTTTCGGTGGTGATCCGCGGACCCTCGGGCTGTTCCTGACAGCGATCGCCGTCGGGGGAGTAACCGCCTCGGTGCTGTCCGGTTCGTACACCCGATTGCCACGTCCCGGCGTCGTCATGCTGATCGGCGCCGGCAGCTGGGGCATCGCCCTGGGCCTGTTCGCCTTCGCGCCGACCCCGTGGATCGCCTTGGCCTTCCTAGCCGTTGCCGGTGCCGCCGACACAGTCTCGGTCGTTGCCCGCAGCACCATTGTCCAGCTGCACACCCCGAACGAGCTGCTCGGCCGAGTCGCCGCCGCCGAACAAATCGTCGGCAGCGCCGGCCCAAACCTCGGCAACGTCCGCGGCGGCGTCACCGCCCAACTGACCTCCCCCTTCACCGCACTGATCTCCGGCGCAATCCTCTGCGTAGCCGCGGTAGTCACCGTCGCCTCCACCACCCCCGGCCTACGCGAGCGCATCGCACCGGAAACCACTCCGGCCCAAGGCTGAGGCGGACCGCCCCCACTCACCAACTCGAATTCTGCTCGGTTCACCACGCTCCCGCACGCCCAGCGCCTGCGGATTTCGCAGGTTGGTGAGTGTCTGGCGTCCGCCTAGCCGAGGCGCATCAGCACGAAGGGGACGGTGTCGCCTGGCAGGAGGTACGTCTCCACCTCGAGGAATCCGTGCTTCTCGGCGAATCGGACCCCATCCACGTTGGTGGCCAGGATGTGGGTCTCCACGCCCTTCCCCTGGGTCTGCGCTAGGCAGTGCTGGTAGAGCGTCTCGCCGAAACCACATCGCCGGTACGGCGGGAGTACGCGCGCGATCACGGTTTCCGCAGGCGTGTCCGCGTCCGGTGGTCGCACGGTCGAACACCCCACGAGGACGTCGCCGTCGTACGCGACCTCGAGGACATTGCGCGTGGCGCGCTCGCGGACCTCGTCGACCGACAAGGCCGCGGTCGGCACGATCTCGTTGTGCACCTGCTGCCACTCGAGCAGCGTCACCTCGTCGTGGACCCGAACAATCCTGAGCGTCATGGCTGGAGATGGTGGCACGTAGTAGCGTCCATGTCGTGCGAATTCTGTTTGTTGGGAACAGCTTTACGGCGCGGAACAACCTGCCGGGGTTGCTGAAGGGGCTGGCCGGGGCGCGGGGGATCGAGGTCGAGTCGACGCTCATCCAGGCGGGCGGGGCCTCGTTGCGCCAGCATTTGAATGCGGGGAAGGCGCTCGCGGCGATCGCGGCCGGCGGGTACGACGTCGTCGTACTGCAGGAGCAGAGCACGTTGCCGGTGAAGAGTCCGGAGCGGTTTCGGGAGAGTGCGCGCGACTTCGATGCGGCGATCAAGGCGGCCGGGGCGCGGACCGCGCTCTACCTGACCTGGGCGCGTCGGAATGCACCGGAGGCCCAGGCTGCCCTGACGAGTGCGTACGGCGGGGCCGCGGCTGAGCTGGGTGCGACGCTGATCCCGGTCGGGATGGTGTGGGAGCGGTTCCTCGAAACCCATGACGAGCCCGTGCTGCACGACAAGGACAACAGTCACCCGGCATTGGCCGGCAGTTACCTTGCCGCGTGCGTGTTCCTGATCGCGTTACTGGCTGAGGATCCGGTTGGGATCGACGTACCGGTGAAGGGCCTCGATGCGGACACCGCGGCCCTTCTCCAGCAAGCTGCTTGGGAGATCTGCGAAGGACCAGTGTCCTGAGCCGGGGACTCGACGGCACTGGAGGCGCCCAGGCACGCACCTCGCTGCGTTGGAGGAGCATCCACGATGAACACCGCATCGAGGACGCTCCTCCGCCTTGCGATGCACGCACCTGGACACCTCCAGCACTCGCCGATTCCCCGGCTCAGGACACTAGCGTCCGCCGAGTAGCCCACCGAGGACACCGCCGACGCCACCGTCCTGGCCGCTCTGGGTGCCGCTGCCCGTACCGCCGATGACGCCGCCGGGCGGCTCCTCGGACGGCTGGACGACGACGAAGCCCTGGCCGGCGAAGCTCATCGTGAACGCCTCACCCGTGGTCCGGCCGAGCAGGGTGCCGAGGCCGATCTGGTCGGCGCGCTGGTAGCCGGTCTGCAGGCTGGTCGACCAGGCGATCGCGGCCTGCGGATCGGCATACGTCGGCTGGTCCACCGACAGCACCACCGGGGTGCCCTTGCAGGTGATCGCGAGCCGGCCCTGGCCGGAGAACGTGCAGTTGAACAGGCCGGCGTTCGACATCATGCCCATGCCCTGGACCCGCTGGATGTCCCAGCTCAGCGTCGGCTCGAACGCGAGCACGTTGGCGCCGTTGATGCTGAGCCCGTCCTGCGGTCCTTCGAGGTCGATCAGGTAGACGTCGGACGCGCGGTCGGCGAGGAAGACATCGCCCTGCCCGCGCATCTTCATCAGCGGGATACCCTCGCCGGTCAGCTTCTGCTTGATGAACTTGCCGATGCCGCCGGACCCCTGGGCCTCGAACTGAACGTTGCCCTGGTACGCGACCATCGCACCCTGCCGCGCGAACACCTCACCCCGCAGCTCGACCTTCAGCAGCTTCGAGTTCTGCAGCCGCAGACCCGGCTGGGCCGACTCCTGCTCCTGGTTCTCCGCCGCGAACAGTTGACTCCGCACTGACCTACCCCCTCATGAGAAACAACCCCGAGCGTAGGTTCGGACGCACCCCACGCCGCCGCGGATCCGTGGATCCTGCCCCAATTTCGACCGACTCTGCCCTCGCCGCCCCCAGCGCCAGACAAGTGGATCCCCTCTCCCCTTCCAACATATAGCCGAGGGGTGGGCTTGCGGCAAGGCCCGGGTGATGCTTCAGGATGGCCGTCCGATCACGAGTCGAAGGACGTGCAGATGCGATTTGTGTTGCTGACCTGGGGATCGCGCGGAGATGTCGAGCCGCTGGCCGGACTGGCGGTCCGGTTACAGGAGTACGGCGCGAAGGCGGTGCTGTGCGCGCCGCCCGACGAGGAGTTCCAGCTGCTGGCCGAGCGGGCGGGTGCCCAGCTGGTGCCGCTGGGTCCGTCGGTGCGCTCAGTGGTGAACAACCCGAAGCCGCCGACTCGAGAGGACGCGCTCCGGTTAGCGCCCGACCTGGTCGCGGCGCGCTTCGCCGTACTGCCGAAGCTCGCCCAGGGCGCCAAGGCCATCGTCGCCACCGGGTTGATGCCGGCCGGCGCTCGGGACGTGGCCGAGAAGCTCGGCATCGGCTACGCGTTCGCCTCGTTCCACACCCTCGGGCTGCCGGCCGAGAAGACGAACGAGCTGTACCTCGAGGCGCTCAACACCAACCGGTCGGCGATCGGCCTGCCGCCGGTCGACGACGTACGGTCACATGTCCGCACCGAGCAGTCTTGGCTGGCTTCTGACCCGACGCTTTGGCCGGCGGACGTTGACGACGTACTGCAGATCGGCGCCTGGACGCTGCCCGACCACCGTCCGCTCCCCGCCGACCTGGAGGCCTTCCTCGACGCCGGCGAACCACCCGTGTACGTCGGCTTCGGCAGCATGGCCGCGCACGCTCCGAAGGACATCGCCCGCTCGACCATCGAGGCCGCCCGGGCCCACGGCCGCCGGGTGCTGCTAGGTCGCGGCTGGGCCGAACTCGCGGCGATCGACGACCGGAAGGACACGTTCGAGATCGGCGAGGTCAACCAGCAGGCCCTGTTCCCGCGAGTCGCCACCGTCATCCACCACGGCGGCGCTGGGACCACAACTACCGCGGCCAAGGCCGGTACGCCGCAACTCGTCGTACCGCGCCTCGTCGACCAGCCCCGCTGGGCCGCCCGCGTCGCCGAACTCGGCATCGGCTTCGCCCATCAGGATCCGGATCCGACTCTCGAGTCGTTGAGCGCGGGGTTGGCCGTCACCCTGGCTCCGTCGACGCTCGCCCGAGCGCAGGCCTTGGCGCCGACCATCGACACCGACGGCACGAAGCGCGCCGCCGAACTCCTGCTCAGCTGAGCTGTTCGAGGACGGTGATCGGCGCGAGCAGAGTCGCATCGTCAAGCGGCGCTCGCCCGGTCGCAAGCATCTCGAGAAACACCTTCAACCCGGGTACGACGTAGTCCTTATCCAGCCGAACATCGTGGCTCACGAGGCCCTCGCGGCCGACGATCTCAGCGTGAAACGGCACCTGGCCGTTCACCAACTGGAGCGTGACGAGCACCCCGTTGCTGCGATACCGCGCGATGACAGCTGCATTTGTTCGCTCGACCCGGACGTCTTCAGGTTCGCCGGTCGCGAGCCGCTGAGCGAGGTCGGCCGCGTGAATGCCGTAGAAGAAGATCCCGCTGTACTCGCTGTTTGAGTCGGCCGGCCCGGTCACAGTCACCGCCTGCACCTCGCCAACCTCTTGGGTGCCTCGGGCAAGCAGTTCCGCATCAGGCAGCCAACGAACAGCCGAGTACGACGTCACCGGCGTACCGGTCCGATTCGCGGCCGCGATGATCGCGCGGGCATCCGCCGTACTGGCCGCGAGCGGCTTGTCCACCCACACCGGAACCCCAGCCTCAAGAAACGGCACCGCATGCTCCCGATGCAACGCCCCATCCCGGTTGGTGACAATCAGCGCATCCACACTGCCAATCAACTCGGCGGATGTGGGCACAAACCGCCCGATCCCACCTGCTCTGGTGAGCCCACGATTGTGCTCGTCATCCGCCCCGACAAGAGCCACAATCCGAGCCCCGTCACTGATCGGCTCGACGTTGAGATGCCGGACGATCTCAGTCGCGTGACTGTTCTCCGTCCCCACCAACCCGATGCGCATCAACCGTCCACCTCAACAGGCCGCCCCACCCGAGCAGACTCATAAACAGCAAGCACAGTAGCCAACGCCCGCCGCCCATCCGCCACCCCAACCCCAGGCGCCCGCCCCTCCACCACAGCCCCCACAAAATCCCGATACTGCGCAAGATGAGCCAACTGCACAGGCCCCCACCCGTCCGCCCCGGACGGAGTCGCCGCCTCCGCCACGCCCCTCCCGACACCACCCGCCGCGCCCTCACCGGGCCGACTACTTGTGTGCCGCTCCACCCCCTCTCCACCTTCAGTGGTTAGAGCGACTAGGCGGTCGTCGTCCATGACGGCGATTCCTTGGTCGCCGTGTATGGACAGGCGGACTGCCCTTCCCGGGTAGGCGGCTGTGCTGGCTAGGAGTAGACCTATGGCTCCGGACTCGAAGGTGATGGTGGCGGCGGCTACGTCTTCTACCTCTAGGTTTTGGTGGGCGAGTTGGGCGGTCTGGGCACTGACTTGGACCGGGCGGCCGAGCATCCACACCAGCAGGTCGAGAGCGTGAATACCTTGGTTCATCAACGCTCCACCGCCGTCGACAGCCAGTGTCCCGCGCCAGCCGTCGCCGTCGTAGTACGACTGGGGTCGGTAGAACGCGGACTCGACGATCCCGGACGTGATCCGCCCGAGCGCACCGGACTCGACCGCCTCCTTGATCCGCACGACCGGCTCCTGGAACCGGCGTTGGCTGACAACCGACACCGTGCGACCGGTCTCGCGTTGGGCTGCGATGAGTCGGTCGGCGGCGGCGAGGGTGATGTCGACCGGCTTCTCGACCAGCACGTGCTTTCCGGCGTACAGGGCTTCGATTGCGGCGTCCGCGTGCAACGCGCTGGGCAGACAGATGCTCACGGCATCGACCTCGGCGTACGCACTCGCAGCGTCCGGGGAAGCGCGAGCGCCGTACTGATCAGCGAGTTTCTGCGCACGCTCGAGGTCCTGATCCACGACCGCGACGAGTTCGTCGTCGAGGGCTTCGAGCAGGCGAGCATGGACGGTGCCGATCGCTCCGGCACCCACGACGGCGAAACGCATGGAACCTCTTTCGGTCAGCTGGACCAGGGGATCGGAAGGTTGTCGCTCTCCGCCGACTGCTGGGCGAGCAGGGCGAGCCGCGTGACCAGCAGGCTGTGGCTGGTGGTGATATCCGGTTCGTTGCCGTCAGCAAGTGCTTGCAGCGGTAGCTCGGCCGGGCGGTGACCGGGTGGCAGCGGTACGTCGTACGGCGGCTTCTCGGTCGTGGTCAGGATCAGGCGGTGGCGGGCCCATTGGAGTTCGGCGGTGCCTTCGGTGCCGGTGAGTTTCATCCGGTAATCGCCGTGCAGGGGAGAGGCGGCGGGGGTGAGCCAGTCGACGCCGGCCGTGATCAGCACGCCCGGGCCGGTGAGCGTTGCGGTGCCGTAGCGGGGGAAGGCCGGTTCGCCGGCGAGCGCGCCGCTGACAGTGCCAGTGGTGAGGCCGGTGAAGCACAGCGCCGCGTCGATGTCGTGGACAGCGAGGTCATTGAGCAGACCGCCGTACTGCGTCCGGTCGAAGAACCACTCCGGACGAGATGGGCGGTTGAGTTTGTGCGGGCCGGACGAGACGACGCCGTGGATCGTGCCCAGCTCCCCGGATCGGACGAGCTCGATCGCCGCCAGCGTTTCGGGGTAGTACCGCTTCTCGAGGAGCAGGACGACATGCCGGTTGTTGCGCTCCGCGGCTTCGGCGATCGCGGTCAGATCGGCGAGCGACGTACAGAGGGGTTTGTCGGCCAGGACGTGCGCACCTGCGTTGAGGGCGTCGACAACGGCGCGACCGCGGTCGGCGTAGATCCCGGCGACCATGACGACATCGGGGTGGACTTCGTCGAGCATCTGCTGGTGATCGGTGAAGACCTTCGCCCCGTAAGGAGTTGCGTAGCCTTCGGCGACAGTGCGGTCGGGGTCGGCCACGGCGACCAGCTCGAAGTCGTCGTACCGGTCGATCTCGGCAGTCACGTACCTCGCGTGCGGATGAGCGGCGCCCGCGATCGCGATCCTCATGGTGAGGATTCCAGCATGCAAGCGATTGCAGGTCAACGGCGTCAATTCGTTCCCCCAGTCATCTCCTGGTCGGTGCAATCGGTTGCGTCCTAGGGTGTCCGCCATGGGTCAGCGGGTCGGTGTGACGTTGGGCGATGTGGCCGGGTTGGCGGGCGTGTCGCGAGCCACGGTCTCGCGCGCATTCACCCGGCCGGAGATGCTGAACACCGAGACCGTTGAGCGCGTGCGCGGGGTCGCCGAACGACTCGGGTACGTCGGAAACCAGGCGGCCCGGGCATTGGCCACCGGCCGATTCGGGAACATCGCGGTCATCGTGCCCGATATCGCGAACCCGTTCTTCCCACCGCTCGTCCGAACCCTGCAGTCGGTCGCCGAGGAGGCGGATCTGGCCGTGTTCCTGGGCGATTCCGACGAGTCGCCGGAACGCGAGGCGAAGCTGGTGACGCGACTCGGTTCCCAGGTCGAGGGCTTCGTGCTGGCGTCCTCACGACAGTCCGAGGAGCTGATCCGCAACCTCGCTCACACCCGTCCCGTCGTACTGGTCAACCGCGACATCGAAGGCATCCCTCGAGTGGTGATCGACTCGTCCGGCGGCATGACCGAAGCCGTCATGCTCCTCAAGAACCTCAACCACCGCCACCTCGTCTACCTGGCCGGCCCCCGCGACTCCTGGTCCGACCAACAACGCCGTACCACCCTCATAGAAGCCTCCGCCACCACCGGCCTCACCGTAGACATCATCGAGGTAGGCCGCCCCACCTACACCGCCGGCCGCGACGCCGTCACCGCCATCACCGCCTCCGGCGCCACCGCGGCCATCGCCTTCGACGACGTAGTCTCCCAAGGCGTCCTGGCCGGCCTGGCCCTCCGCAACATCTCCGTCCCCCAAGACTTCAGCCTCATCGGCTGCGACGACACCCTCGCCCCCCTCACCACCCCCGCCCTCACCAGCGTCTCCGCCGCCTCAGCCCCCGCCGGCCGCGCCGCCGCCCACCTCCTCATCAAAACCCTCCAATCCCCGACCACCCCCACCGCTCCCCGCATCACCATCCCCACCCACCTAATAACCCGAGCCACCACCGCTCAAGCCCCCTAACCGGCCGGCTTTCGATCTGCGGATGGACAGGACGTATACGGGGGATTTGGGGCTGGGGGTTGAGGTGGTGAGCGGGGCGGGGGTGGGTGGTGGGGTTATACGTCCTGTTGGTCGGGGGATTGGGCGCGCTGGCCGAGGACTAGGGAGTTGCCGTCGGGGTCTTGGGCTCGGGCTGTGCGTTCGCCCCAGGGCTGGTCGGTCGGCTCTTCGAGGATGAGGCCGCCGGACTGGCGGATCAGGGTGGTGGTGGCGTCGCAGTTGGCGACGTAGAACCAGAGGACGATTGAGCCGGGGGTCGGTTGGTGGTTGGGGTCGTGGCCCAGGCCGAGGGAGGCTGCGCCGATGTGGAGGCCGACGTAGGCGGGTGGGCCTTCGGGTGGGAAGCGGTAGTGCTCGGTTGCGGCGAGGGTTTCGGTGTAGAAAGCGAGCAGCCGGTCCAGGTCGGCGGTCGTCACGATCGGGAAAACGTCATCGGCACCCATTGGTGTCCTCCTTCGCTTGTGGTTACCTGAAACTGACGAACACGGCGTGCCCGGATCGACAGACCCGGTCACGCTTGGTATCGGCCGGAATTGGGCACTGGAGCGGCATGCAGAGGTACGTCGGCGTGCGGTACACCCGGATCTGGCGCACGGCTGTAGGTGCGCTGGCCGGCATCGGCGTGCTGTCGGCGCTGATGCTGGTGGCGCCGGGGCCGGCTCTGGCGACGTTCTTGCTGGCCGCGTTCATGGTCGGCGCGATCTCGGTGAGTTTCGGGTTGTCGTGCGAGCGGCCGCCGGATCAGGTGTTCCGGGCGGCGCCGCGGTGGGCGCTCCTCGCCGGCGTCAGTGGACTGGCGATCCTCGGGTACGGCGTGGCCGCGGGATCCGAAGTCTTGCTGCTGCTCCTGCTCATCGCCGGGACGTCGCCACCGGTCGTCGCCTGGTTCGGCTGGATCCCGCAGACCCCGACCCCCAAGGCGCCGAAGAAACTCAAGCGAGTCGTCGTCGAGCCGGTCGACCTCGCTGTCCCCGAACTGGAACTGGAACTCGAACCGGCCGACCAGCTGAGCGAGATGTCGGCCACCGAACTCTGCCTGGCCTGGCGCCGCAGCTTCACCGAACTGCAGCGCCCCGACCACTGGTCCGCGACGATCGACGTACGGCGGGCTTATCTCGACGAGCTCGAACGCCGGTACCCCGAAGAGTTCGCCGCATGGATGGCGTCCGGGCCGCGCGCGGCCAGCGACCCGGGGCGTTTCTTCAATCACGGCGCCGATCACGCCGGCGGGTAGAACACCTCCCGGAGGTGCGCGCCGATCAACTCGACCGCATGCCGCCCGGCCGACAGCACGGCCGGGAAGTTGAGAAAGGCATGCATAGTTTCGGCGTACTCGACCAGCCTGACCGGCCCGTCGAGACGCTCCGCATAGTGCCGAGCGTCGTCCCGCAGCGGGTCGCGCCCAGCCGCGAGGATGAGCGCGGGCGGCAGCCGGGCAAGGGACGCAGCACGCAGCGGTACGGCGGCCGCCGGCAGCTCGCCGGTGGGGAAGTACTGGGCGGATGACCAGCGACCCGGCGCGATGCTGAGGAAAGTTCCGTCGAACAACCGGTACGACTCGGTGTCCTGCTCGTGGTCGAGACTGGGGTAACAGAGGATCTGGTGATCAGGCAGCGGGCTGCCGTTGTCCCGGGCAACGAGACACGCCCCGGCCGCGAGCCCGGCACCGGCGCTCTGACCACCGACCGCGATCCGCCCGTCGCCACCTAACTCGGCAGCGTGTTCACGAATCCAGATCAAAGCGTCGTGCACGTCGTTCAGCCCAGCCGGATAAGGGTCTTCCGGCGCCAGCCGATAGTTGAGCGAGACAACCACAACGTTGCCGGCGGCAGCGATCCCGGACGTCGCGTACTCGATGTCACGCAAGTGACCACCGATGAACCCACCGCCGTGCAGCCAGAGCACGATCGGTGCCGGGCCAGTGCTGTGAACAGGCTGATAGACGCGCGCCTCGAGAGTGCGTCCCGGCAGATCGATCCGAAGGTCGCGCGGGTTCGTCCGCGGATCCACCATTCCAGCCAGTTCGGGGTCCGGAAGCTCCAACCGGTCGTTCAGCAGAGCCAGGTACGGGCCAAGCGAAGGACCGGCCGGTTCGTTCGCGAACCGGTTGAGCAAGGCATCGGTCTCACCGGCGAACACCGGACTGTCGATGCTCTCGGCAACGACCGTGCTCATGCGGCCTTCAGGTGGCGCGCCGCGTGCCCGAAGATCTCGTGCCCCGGGGGAGTCGACACGTACTCGGCCAGCGCCCCGATCCCACCGTCGTACCCGCCGCCGGTCGCCGGATCGGCCCACGCCGCGTCGTCGTACTGCTCGATCTCGGCCAGCAATGCAGCACCCACGCTGCGGTAGCGGTGCAAGGTCAACTCCGACGGAATGTGCCGCCCAGCCTCGACCCCGCCGACATTCAAGGCGCTCCCGGCCGAAGGGGTCTCCCAGCGCGGATCCAGGCTCCAGTGCATCCGCCCGTTCCGAGCATCACGCAGGACAGCGAGCGTGATCTCGTCCCACATCAGCACGTGGCCGACCAGGTCGTGCAACGAGTCGCAGAAGTGGCCGAGCGGTCCGTCGCTCACCTGGTACGGCGCTCGCAGCTCGTCCTCCGTCAATCCGTCAATCGCGGCCAGCAGCAGGCCTTGGTCGTCCCGCAACAACTGAGCCGCCTCAGCAGGTGATGTCTTCGCAATACGCATGTCTCGACCAAACCACCGCCCTCGTCGCGGACGCCGTCGATTGAGCGAACTGCTCAATCGGTCAGGCCGAGATCGGTGAGGATCTCGGTCACCGGCCGGTTGGGTGGGGCCGCGGTGGTGAGGCCGCGGATGCAGGCGGTCATCACCATCAGGAAGTAGTCGCCGCTGGAAATGGCCGGCAGTTCCGCGTGAACGGGCGCGAGGACCTCGTCGGTCGCGAGCAGGGCGTAGACCTTCTCGAGCTCCCGTTGATGAGGCCCGTCGTGGTACGGCCGGTGGCGCTCCTCGGCGGCGGTCAGGTTGATGGCGAGGGACGCGACCGTTCCCGACAACATGACAGCTCCAGCAGCGCCGTACCCACGTCGTCCGAGCGCCTCGACCGCCTCGCGCTGCAGGCGCAAACCGGAAGCGCCGCGGGGGAACAGAGTCTGCAGGTACGCCGCGAGTCCGGGCCGGTCGATGATGAACGTGCGGAGCTGCTGAGCGAACGACAGCAGGTGAGCGTTCAGTTCGTCGGCCGGGTCATCGAGGACGCTCAGTTCGGCGAGCATCGCCTCGCCGACGACCGACTCCAGGCCGAACTTGCCGTCGACATGGCGGTAGAGCGCAGCCGGGGTGACGCCGAGCGCGCCGGCGACGCCGTTCACGGTGAGGTTCGCGAGGCCGAGGCGCAGCCCTTCGCGCTCGATGTCCGCGAGCCCGATCTGCGCCTGCCGGCCACCGGTCTTGCGCCGGGGCGAAGTCCCTGTCACAACCCTCCTCGAATCTGCTGACCCCTAAGTTATGGTACTAACTTAGATAGGCACCGTGACTTACGGTGACTGTCCCTTCTCTCCCCAGGAGATCATGGTGAGTGAGCACCGCCCCACCCGGAGAACCGTGCTGAAGGCCGCCGGCGGCCTGACGGTCGCGGCAGGCCTCGGCGCTGGAACCATTCTGGCCACCTCTGCCGCGGCCAGCGCTGCCGATGATGGTTTCGGCCTGCACATCGTCGACAGCAACCAGGCGGATCCGCGGATGTGGTACTACCGCTTCCAGACCGCCGAGATCGGCTGGCAGCCCGCGGTGAACGTGCTGCTGCCCGATGGCTATCACGAAAGCGGCGGTCGCCGGTACCCCGTTCTGTACCTGCTGCACGGCGGTCTGCAGGACTTCATCACCTTCGACCGCGAGGGTATCCGGGCGTGGACGGCGGGTAAGCCGATCATCATCGTGATGCCGGACGGAGGAAAGGCCGGCTGGTACTCGAACCCGGTCACCACCAATGTCGGCCCGCGCAACTACGAGAGCTTCCACCTCAACCAGCTGATCCCGTGGATCGACGCCAACTTCCGCACGTACGCCGAGTTCGCCGGGCGCGCCGTCTCGGGCTTCTCGATGGGCGGCTTCGGAGCGCTGAAGTACACCGCCAAGTACTTCGGTCACTTCGCCTCGGTGAGCTCGCACTCCGGCCCGGCCAGCATCCGGCGCGACGGCGGCCTCGTCGCGCAATGGGCGAACGCGTCGTCGGCCGCCGTCGAACTCAACGGCGGGACGATCTACGGCGTCCCCTGGGACGAAGCCCGGGTCACCGCCGACAACCCGATGCAGAACCTCGAACGCTACCGAGGCAAGCGCATCTTCCTCGTCGCCGGCACCTCGCCCAGCTCCGACCCGGGTGACTACATCAACGAAACCCAGGTCCTGGCCGGGCATCGCGAGTTCCGGGCTGCCCTCGATCAGGCCGGCATCCCGTACACCCACCACGAAGACGGCGGCGGCCACTTCATCCGCCACGACCGCATGATCGAAGACATCGACGGCATCATCAACCACCTGCGGCAGTAGCTACTTGCCGGTGAACGCGCCGATCGCGATCCCGAGGACGGCGGCGTTGTAGAAGAACGACAGCACCGAATGCCAGATCACCGCATGCCGAAGCCGCCTGCTGGTGATCTCGGCATCGGAGGTCGCGAACGTCGCCCCGATCGTGAACGCGAAATACGCGAAGTCGAGGAAGTTCGGCGTACTGGTTCCCGGGAACGTGATGCCGTTGCCGGTGCCGAAGTAGATATTTGCGTAGTGCATCGCATAACCGACATGCAGAATCAACCAAGCCAGTACGACGGTCGTTGCCGCCAGCAAGCGAATGATCCAGAGATCCCACTGGGTACCGTCGTCGTCTGCATCCACTGCCACGATCAGCATCCCGCTCGAGAGTCCGGCGGCACTGGCCACGAGCAGTGCGCCGAATCGCAGTCGCATCAAGCGGGCCGACAGCAACCAAGTCGGCGCCCCCTCGGTGTCGGCTGCGACTCGGCCGCGCCGCATGGTCCAGATCTGTCGACTGAGGAAGGCGAGTGCTAGGACGTCCCAGCCCAGCAGAGCCGGGATGGTCGCACCGACCAGGAAGTGCGGGACCCACAGCACCGGCAGCAGTACGACGCCTGCCGCCGCGAGCAGCGCCCGCGTGATCCCGTCCCACCACCTCAGCACGGTTCGGATGCTAGCGATCGCCGTACCGGATCTGGGGGAATCTGTCAGTCGTCGGCGAGGCGGTTCAGGAGGCTCAGCAGGGTGGACTGTTCGTCCGGGGTGAGGCGGTCGAGCAGGGTGACCATCGCGTCGCGGCGGTTGCGGCGGACGGTGGCGAGCAGGTCGGCGCCGGCCGGGGTGAGCGCGACGAGGGTGGCGCGGCGGTCGTGCGGGTCGGGCTGGCGTGCGAGCAGGCCGCCGGCCTCGAGGTCGTCGACGACCGAGGTGGCCGAGCGCGGGACGATGCCGAGCTGGGTGGCGAGCTCGCTCAGGCGCAGCGGCCGGTCGGCCTGGTCGAGGGTGCGCAGGACGCGGAAGCGGCCGTGGGTCAGGCCTTCGACATCAGCCTTCGCGGCACGCCGCTGCCTGCGCAAGATGTCGTCGAGCCGGGCGGCGATCTGTTCGGCGGTGTCGTCGGACGCTGTCACGGGAGGAGCCTAACGGGAGACGGTCTTGTGAGTTTGCCTCATAGTGAGGTAACCTCAGCATATCTGATCCTGAACCGAAAGGCCTCGATGTCACAGATCTCCGGAATGCCGGGGGCGGGAGGCGGTGGTGGGCGAGCGATGCGCTCACTGCTGAAGGACTCCTCCGTCCGGCACCACAAACTCTCCGCGGGCACCTTGCGCCGCATCGCCGGATTCGCTGTTCCCTATCGCGGCTACCTGGCCGCCTTCCTCCTGCTCGTCGCGATCGACGCCAGCGCCGGCGCGGCCACCCCGCTGCTGTACCGCGCGATCATCGACCGCGGCATCGTCCCCAAGAACACCGCTCTCGTCATCTGGCTCGCGCTCGTCGTTGCCCTGCTGGCGATCGTCAGCGGTGCCGTCACGCTGGCCCAGCGCTGGTTCTCCGCGCGGATCGGCGAGGGGCTCGTCTACGACCTGCGCACCTCCGTCTTCGACCACGTGCAGCAGATGCCGATCGCGTTCTTCAGCCGCACCCAGACCGGTGCGCTGATCCAGCGGCTCAATGGTGACGTCCTCGGCGCCCAGCAAGCCTTCACCTCAACCCTGTCGAACGTCGTCAGCAACGTCCTGAGCGTCACTCTCGTGCTCGCCGCGATGTTCGTGATGTCGTGGCAGATCACTCTGCTCGCGCTGGTCCTGCTACCGCTCTTCATCCTCCCGGCCCGGTTGATGGCCGGTCGGTTGCGCGAGGCAACAGCCGAGACCTACCGGCTGAACGCGACCATGGCGCAGACCATGACCGAACGCTTCAATGTCGCCGGCGCCATGCTGGCCAAGATCTTCGGCCGCAGCCAGGAGTCGTCCAAGGACTTCGCCGACAAGGCCGCGCGCGTTCGCGACATCGGCGTCACCACCTCCATGTACGCCGGCATCTTCCGCGTCTCGCTCACTCTCGTCGCAGCGCTCGCCGTGGCGCTCGTGTACGGCGTCGGCGGCGTCTTCGCCGTACAGGGCGCACTCGGCATCGGCACAGTCGTTGCGCTGACCGCCTATCTGGCGAGGCTCTATGGTCCGCTGACCGCACTCTCCAACGTCCAGGTCGACATCATGACCACGCTCGTCAGCTTCGAGCGAGTGCTCGAGGTTCTCGACCTCCCGCCGATGGTTGCCGACCGCAAGGACGCGAAAGAACTCCCGCCCGACGTCGAACCGTCGATCGAATTCGACCAGGTCCATTTCCACTACCCCTCCGCGGCCGAGGTCTCCCTCGCCTCACTCGAGTCAGTGGCAACCCTGTCGGCCGAGACCGGCGAAGAGGTGCTCAAGGGCGTCAGCTTCTCGGTCCGCCCCGGCGAAATGGTCGCCGTCGTCGGCCCATCCGGAGCTGGCAAAACCACCCTCGCTTCGCTCGTCTCCCGCATGTACGACGTCACCGGCGGCGCGATCCTGGTCGGCGGTCACGACGTCCGCGAGGTGTCCCAACGCTCACTCCACGACGTGATCGGCGTGGTCACCCAGGACTCGCACATGTACCACGACACCATCCGCTCCAACCTGCTGTTGGCCCGCCCCGAAGCCACCGAAGCCGAGCTCCACGAGGCCCTGACGGCGGCCCAGATCGCCCCCATGATCGACGCCCTGCCGGACGGCCTAGACACGGTCGTAGGCGACCGCGGCTACCGCCTATCCGGCGGCGAACGACAGCGCCTAGCCATCGCCCGCCTGCTCCTCAAATCCCCCTCAATCGTCATCCTCGACGAAGCGACAGCTCACCTCGACTCCGAATCCGAAGCCGCCGTACAAGCAGCCCTGGCCAACGCCCTAACCGGCCGAACCTCCCTGGTCATCGCCCACCGCCTCTCCACCATCCGCAACGCCGACCAGATCCTCGTCCTCGACAACGGCCAAATCCGCGAACACGGCACCCACACCGACCTACTAGCCGCCAACGGCCTCTACGCCGAACTCCACGCCACCCAATTCGCCACCCCAGCAACCGCCGCCTGAATCGGTAACTTTGGGGCGCTATATGAGAAAGAATTACCGCCCCAAGCATCTAGCCCAGGTGAGGTGAGGGGCAGTCGCCAGGCGCCCTCTTCCCGAACCGCAACCCAAGCCCGTCAGCCCCAGACAACCTGCAGCCTCGGTAGCCGACCTCGCCATCCCCCCTCAGCCACCGCATCGCCCAGCCACCCCTTCTTTTAGTCGGCCGCAGCCCTGCTCAGCCCCAGCGAACGCCCCCGGCCGAGTCGCTCGCGCCCCCGGCCGCCGTACGCGACTCGACCGCCAAAAGACGGCCGACAAAACGAGAGGGCGCGCCAAGCAGATGGCTGAGCCGGATGGCGAGCCAGGCGCCCGCCCTTCACGTCGCCGAGGCCTGACGGGCTATGGCTGAGGTGCCCGATGTCGCGCTAGTCGGAACATTTTCGGGTCGTGGCGCCGAAAATACTCCGACCAACCACTAGCCACAAACAAGCTCCACCACCCCGGCCCCGCCATGACGTCCCCCGCGACCGAAGCCACCGTGCGCCCGGCGACTGAAGCCACCGTGTCTCGCGACCGAAGCCGGTGTGCGAGTGTGGGAAGTTCCGGGTTCAGTGGGAGGACCGTGTTGCTGGTAAGGGGTTTCCGGCGACACTCTTCCGACAGTCGGTGGATGCGTGTCGTGGGCGGCGACTGAATTCACCGTGCGCCCGCGACTGAAGCCACCGTGTCTCGCGAGCGAAGCCGGTGTGCGGCGCGAGCGAAGCCGGTGTGCGACGCGACTGGGGCCGGTGTGGGGCGGGACGTACGGCGAGGTTGCGTGGACCGCCGGGCCATCACGACTGCTGGTTTGCGCTGGTCGGAATATTTTCGGGTCGTGGCGCCGAAAATGCTCCGGGCAAGGTGTTAGAGGCGGCGGGGTGGGTGGTAGGTGGGGGGTTGTTCGGTGCGCCAGTCGTCGGTGGGGTCCAGGGAGGCTCGGACTATGCGGCCGGCGAAGGCGGGGAGTTCGGCGTCGGTGAGGCGGTCGTCGGTGATGACCAGGTCCAGTTCGGAGGCTTCGGCGATGAAGCCGACGCAGCGGGCGCCGAAGGCTTGGGAGCGGGCCAGGCCTACTCGGCGGTCGCCGGCGGACAGCAACGCTCTGGCGGTGGAGACGTGCCAGGCGTGCGAGGTGGTGATGCCGGCGAAGGGGTGGATGCCGTCTACCTCGAGGAAGACCCAGTCGGCTTGCTGGGTGGCGAGGAACTCGGCGGTGGCGGCGCCGGAGACGACGGTGGAGCCGGGGGCGTCGCGGAGTTCGCCGCCGGCGATGACGACGCGGATGTTGGGTTGGCGGCTGAGGCGTTCGGCCGACTGGAGGTCGGTGGTGACGACGGTGAGGTCTTCGACGTCGAGGAGGGTGCTGACCAGGCGGTCGATGCAGACGCCGGCGCCGAG
Organism: Kribbella sp. NPDC056951; assembly: GCF_042674205.1. NCBI lineage: Bacteria > Bacillati > Actinomycetota > Actinomycetes > Propionibacteriales > Kribbellaceae > Kribbella > Kribbella sp. NPDC056951. The sequence goes on along the minus strand of NZ_JBHUQZ010000004.1, from coordinate 75,372 downwards.
GGCGATCCGGTCGCCGTTGCGGACCATCCGGCGGGCGGTGTGCGCGATGGCGTCGACGCCGCTGTCGGGGGTGGTGGCGAAGGCGACCGGTGGGCTGTCGACGGTACGGCGCCGGACGCCGCCGTGCAGGCGTTCGACCAGGTCGTCGCGGACGAGTCCTTGCAGGTCGCGGCGGATCGTCGAGACGTCGACGTCGAGGCGGTGGGCGAGGTCCTTGACCTCGACGTACTCGCGGCCCTCGACCTCGCGGAGGATCGCCCGCTGGCGGGTGTTGAGTCGTAACCGCATCCGTCGCCTCCCTCCGGGTAGTGCACGACTGTAAACCATCGGTCACCGGCCCGGTAAGGTTCTAACTGCCCGAAATCGGGTCGTCACTCACCATTGACATAGACCGGAACCAGCCGCCAGAGTGAGGCGCACTGCACGAATTCGTGCAGTGGTCGTGCGGAAACGTGCATGACAATACAAACGCTGGTTTGCCGACCGCCAGAGGAGTTTTGCATGAAGAAGCCGTCACTGCTAGTGCCCGGCGCCGTACTGATTGCAATGCTGGCCGGGTGCGGGACGGTGGATCAGGGCAAGACGGCGCCGCCCGCCGGAAACCCCTCCTCCTCATCCAGTGCGGGCGGCGCCTACATCAATGTGGTCAAGCTGACCGGCATTGCGTGGTTCGATCGGATGAACCAGGGCGTCAAGCAGTTCGCGACCACCGCCAAGGTGACCGCGACCCAGACCGGACCGTCGACGAACAGCCCCGAGCAGCAGGTCAGCCTGATCCAGGGCCTGATCGCGCAGAAGCCGGCCGCGCTGGCGATCGTGCCGTCGGATCCCAGTTCGGTGATCCCGGTGATCAAGCAGGCGCGGGCGGCCGGTATCAAGGTGGTCACCCACGAGGCGCCGGCGCTGACCGATGTCGACGCGGATATCGAGGCGTTCGACAACGCGAAGTACGGGCAGCGGATCATGACCGACCTGGCCTCGTGCATGAAGGGCAGCGGCGAGTACGTGCAGTTCGTCGGCACGCTGACGGCCGCGACCCACATGGCCTGGACCGAGGCGGGGTACGAGCTTCAGCAGCAGAAGTTCCCCGGCATGAAGCGGGTGAGCGCTCCGGTCGAGTCGAACAACAACGGCGACCAGGCGTACCGCAAGGCCAAGGAGCTTCTCCAGGCGCACCCGAAGCTGGCCGGCTTCCAGGGCGCGTCGTCGGAGGACATCCCGGGTATCGCTCGCGCCGTCAAGGAGGCCGGCCTGCAGAACGACACCTGCGTGTTCGGCACCGGCGTCCCGTCGCAGACCAAGGCGTTCGTCAACGACGGCTCGATCGACGCGATCTACCTGTGGGACCCGCAGCTCGCCGGTGAGGCGATGCTCAGCGCGGCCAAGCTCATCGTCGACGGCAAGCAGCTCGCCGAGGGCACGAACCTGGGTGTGAAGGGGTACGAAAAGCTGACAGTTTCGCCACAGAACCCCAAGGTCTTCCTCGGAGACGCCATGCTCGTGCTCACCAGAGCCGAGATCGGCAACTACGACTTCTGAACGGGTTCCGATGCGAGCACCCATCGTCGAGGCGGTCGGCGTCTCCAAGCGCTTCGGAGGCGTCAGGGCACTGACGGACGTCAGCGTCGCATTCCGCCCCGGCGAGGTGCACTGCATCGCCGGTGAGAACGGGTGCGGCAAGTCCACCCTGCTCAAGGTGATCAGTGGCGCCTACCGCCCGACCTCCGGCCACGTGATCGTCGACGGTACGACGTACGACCACCTCACGCCGCGGCAGTCCCTGTCGGCCGGGATCGAGGTCATCTACCAGGACTTCAGCCTGATGCCGAACCTGACCGCGGCCGAGAACATCGCCCTCCCCGGCTCCGTGGCCGGCGGCCGGCGTCTCTATTCCCGTACGGCGGCCCGCACTCTGGCGGAGCGGGCCGTCGTACGGCTCGGGGTTGAGATCGAGCTGGACATCCCGGTCGGCGAGCTGACCGTGGCCGAGCGGCAGCTGACCGCCATCGCGCGGGCGCTCGCGCACGAGGCCAAGTTCATCGCGATGGACGAGCCGACGACCGCGCTCACCTGGAAGGAGGTGGACGCGCTGTTCGCGGCGGTCGGCCGGCTGAAGGAGGCCGGGGTCGCGCTGGCGTTCATCTCGCACAAGATGCAGGAGATCTTCTCGATCGCCGAACGCCTGACGGTACTGCGTAATGGCGCGGTCGTGACGAGTGGTCGGCCGGACGAGTTCACCCACGCATCGTTGGCCGAGACGATGACCGGCCGTGGCAGTCAGAGCTTCGACCGGGTCGCACCCCGCAACAAGGGTCGCGCCCCGGCGCTCAAGGTGACCGGGCTCGGCCGGGAGCCGCTGTTCGCGGACGTGGATCTCGAGATCGGTCAGGGCGAGATCGTCGGCCTGGCGGGGCTGCTCGGTTCCGGGCGGACCGAGATCGCCGAGGCGATCTGCGGCGTGAAGCCCGCCCAGACCGGGACGATCGAGGTGCTCGGCAAGGCGACCCCGATCAACGCCCTCGCCGATGCGGTTGCCGCAGGCATCGGATACGTCCCCGAGGACCGGCTGACCCAAGGCCTGTTCCTCGATCAGCCGATCGGCGACAACATCGTCGCGACCCACCTGCCGGCCCGGCGCGGCTTCCTGAAGTCCGAAGCGATCGAACGGCGGAAGGCGCGCGTGGTCCGCGACCTCCGGATCAAGCTCGGCAAGCTGACCGATCCGGTTCGCTCACTGTCCGGCGGGAACGCGCAGCGCGTGCTGCTCGGCAAATGGCTCGTCGGCGAACCGAAGGTGTTGATCCTCAACGGCCCGACCGTCGGTGTCGACGTCGGCAGCAAGTTCGACATCCTCGGCGTACTGAACGCCCAGTCCCTGCAGGGCCTCGGCGTACTGATCATCAGTGACGACGTCCCCGAGCTGATCTCGATGTGCCACCGCGTGCTCGTCGTGCGCAGCGGCCGGATCGTCCGCGAGCTCAGCGGTGATGAACTCCGCGAAGACACCGTGGTCGCGGCGGTGACCGCGTGAGGCGAGTGATGGCGAACCAGGAACTGCTCCTGGTCGGGTTGATGGCGCTCCTGGTCCTCGGGGTCAGCCTGAAGTTCCCGGACTTCTTCGGTCTGCAGACGCTGTTCAACGTGCTCACCGCGTCGATGGTCGGGATGTTGTTCGCGGTTGGCGTGATGCTGGTCGTGGTGTCCGGTGGGATCGACGTCTCGTTCCTTGCCGTCGGCATCCTTTCCGCCTACGCCACGGTCAAGTACGGCCCACAAGGTGACGGCGCTTTCGGTGCGCTGGCGGTCTTCGCGATCAGTACGGCGATCGGTCTCGGCCTCGGTCTCATCAACGCGGCCGTGGTCATCGTCGCCCGGACGTCGGTGCTGATCGCGACCCTGGCGACCAGCTCGATCTACCTCGGGGCGATGTTCGCGTTCGTCGGCGGCGAGGTGATCTCGACCCTGCCGCAACCCGTGCAAACTCTCGGTACGACGCACCTGATCACCGTGAAGGGGGCAGTCCGGGGGACCACCAGCCTCAACGTGCTGATCCTGGTCGTACTCGTGGTCTGCGTGCTGGTCTGGGCGTTCCTGCGATTCACGATCGCCGGCCGCAGTATCTTCGCAGTCGGCGGTGACGCCGAGGCAGCCTCCAGGGCAGCGATCTCAGTACCGCGAACCCGCGTGCTGGTGTTCGCGATCGCCGGCGCGGTCGCCGGGCTCGCCGGCATCATCTCGATCACGTTGAGCGGGCGCGCCGACCCGACTACCTTCATGGGCCGCGAGCTCGACACTCTCGCCGCGGTGGTTCTCGGCGGCGTCGCGATCACCGGTGGTCGAGGGACCGTCCGTGGCGCGGTCCTCGGCGTACTGCTGATCTCCCTCGTGACCGCGTCCCTCGTCCCGCTCGGCATCCCGACGATCTGGCAGCGGGCCGCAGTCGGCGCCCTGCTGATCGGCGGCATCCTCCTGCAGACCGCGATCAGCCGTCGGCAACGGATCCGGCCGATCCTGGACGCGCCCGCGCCGGAGGTGACCAATGCCTGAGCGCCTCCGCAGCTTGCTGCTCACCATGGGCACCCGAGCCAGCTTCATCCGGCTTCTGGTGGTCGCCGTCGCGATCGTCGTCGTGTTCGGCATCCTGAACCCCACGGTCTTCCTGAGCGGACAAAACCTCCAGTACGTCGAATTGGCGTCGCCCGAGGTGGCGATCCTCAGCCTGGCCATGGCGTTGACCATGTTGACCGCCGGAATCGACCTGTCCGTGGTGTCGATCGCGAACCTGTCCGGTGTCGTCGCCGCACTGATCATGACGAACGGCCATCAGTCACCGGGTCTCGCGATGCTGGCCGCGGTCGGGGTTGCACTGGCGTGTGGAGCGGTCAACGGATACCTGGTCGGCTTCAAACACGTGCCGCCGATCCTGGCCACGCTTGCGACCGGTCAGTTGTTCTCAGGACTCGCACTGGTCGCGTCGAGCGGGACTGTGGTCAAAGGACTGCCGGATTCGTTCACGCGAATCGCCTTGCTCACCGTGGCCGGCGTACCGCTGATCTTCTGGGTGATGCTGATCGCGGCCGTGATCATCGGGATCGTGGTCGCCAAGACCCCACTGGGCTTCCGGATGCGGCTGGTCGGCGCGAACCCGACCGCCGCCGACTTCAGTGGTATCCGTCGCGGCCGTGTGCTGCTGGCGACGTACGTGATGAGCGGTGCACTCGGTGGCGTGGCCGGTCTGATCATCTCCGCGCGAGCCGGTGGCGCGAACTCGGACTACGGTTCGTCCTACGTGCTGCTGGCCGTGGTGATCGCCGTCCTGGCCGGCGTCGATCCGGAAGGCGGTTACCTGACTGTCGCCGGAGTCGTGATCGCAGCGATCGCCATGCAGCTCCTTGGCGCCGGACTCCTATCCCTCAGCGTCAGCTCGCATGTAGTGAACATCTGCCAGGGCTTGTTGCTAGTAACCATGGTCTTGCTGAACACCTGGGGAACAGCCTTGTCCGCCCTCCTGCCAACCCGGAGAGTGACGGCATGAGTCACCTGATCGGGGTCGACATCGGGACTGGCAGCACCAAGGGTGTGCTGACCACGACCGATGGCGTTGTGGTGGCGATGGCGCGACGCGATCATGCGCCGACGTTCCCGCAGCCGGGGTGGGCGGAGATGGATGCCGAGCGGGACTGGTGGGGTGATGTCGTCGAGGTGCTGCGTGAGCTCACCGCGGCGCACCCGGACAAGCGGATTGCGGCGGTCTGCGTTTCCGGGCTCGGGCCTTGTGTCGTGCAGACCGATGACAACCTCAAGCCGCGCCGCAAAGCCATCCTGTACGGCGTCGACACCCGCGCGACCGCGGAGATCGACGAGATCACCAAGCAGCTCGGCGCGGATGCGATCCTGGCCCGCTGTGGCAAGGACTTGTCCAGCCAGGCGATCGGTCCGAAGCTGGCGTGGCTGCGGCGGATGGCGGACTCCGACTGGCGAGCACAGGACCGCTGGTTCAGCGCACACACGTACGTCGTCGCGCAGCTGACCGGCGAGTGGGTGCTCGATCACCACACGGCGAGTCAGTGCGACCCGTTCTACGACATCCAAGAACAGCAGTGGGCAACCGACTGGGTTGAGGAAGTGCTCCCCGGCCTGGCCTTGCCGCGACTGGTGTGGCCGGCGGACCAGGTCGGCATCGTGCACGAGGCAGCCGCGGCTGCTACCGGTCTGGCCCAGGGCACTCCGGTCGTCGCAGGCACTGTCGATGCCTGGGCCGAGGCGTTCAGCGTCGGCGTCCGGAAGCCCGGCGATCTGATGCTGATGTACGGCTCGACGATGTTCTTCGTCCAGGTACTCACCGCACCGACCAGCGTGCGCGGCCTCTGGACCACCTCCGGTGTCGACCCGGCCTCACACACCTTGGCCGCCGGTATGGCGACCTCCGGCATCATCACCACCTGGTTGCAGGACCTGACCGGGGGAGTCCCGTTCGAGACGTTGGTATCCGAGGCTGCGGCGGTTCCGGCCGGCAGCGAAGGCCTCGTGATGCTCCCGTACTTCAGTGGTGAGCGCACCCCGATCTACGACCCGCTGGCCCGCGGTGTGATCGCCGGGCTGACCTTGCGACACGGACGCGGGCATCTGCTGCGAGCGACGTACGAAGGCATTGCCTGCGGGGTGCGCCAGATCGTGGCCGAGTTCGAGGCCGCGGCCGGTCAGCCGGCCCGGGTGGTGGCGGTCGGCGGTGGCACGCAGGGCGGGTTGTGGACGCAGATCGTCAGCGACGTCAGTGGCCTTGAGCAACAAGTTCCCGCACAGACCATCGGCGCCGCGTACGGCGACGCGCTGCTGGCCGCGATCGGTGTCGGACTGGTTGCCCCGGACACCGATTGGGCGCAGCTCGATCACACCGTGCGCCCTGATCCGGCGACTGCTTCCACCTACGAGACGTTGTTCCGCACGTACGCCGAGTTGTACCCAGCGACACGGCGGCAAGTGCACCGGCTGGCCCGGTCGGTGCAATCACCGGACGGGGGTGAGTAGACCATGATGATCAGCAGGCCGATGCCGCTCGCTCTGGGCTACGTGCACAGGCGATGCTCGCTGCGCCACTTCGAGATCGGGATGGAGCAGCAACTACTAGCCGACGCCGCGCGGGCCCAGGGACACACCCTCGGGACCGTGCACGTCGATGACGCGCTGACCGATCCGGACGGATTCGCCGTACTGCTGGAGGCCGCGACGACCGAGGAGCACGTCTCCGCGGTGATCGTGCTGACCTTAGATCTACTCGGTGATCCGGACGATCCGTATTCGAAGTACAGCCGGCTGAACCAGCGCGGGATCCTCGTGCTCGCCGCGGATCAGCCCGTCGTACCACCTGAGCCGCAGTCGCTCCCCGGCGTGCCCGTGATCCAGGGCTGTCACCCCAAGCGTCGGCGGTCTCGCGTCAAGTGACGTCGCGGACGTGCAGTACGGCGCCGTTCGGCAGCTCGCGGTCCAGCAGGGACCAGATGATCCGGGCGACGTCCTCGGGCTTGGCCAGTTGACCGTCCGCCTCGAGTTGTCGGAACCGGCGCACTTCCGGCACCTGTTCATCCGAGCTCGCGCGCAGCTCGGCCTGCATCTCGGTGTCGACCGCACCCGGTGACACCGAGATCACTCGACAGCCGGAGGTACGACGATCCTGCTCCGGACCGACAGTGCGGACCCACTGGTCAATCGCCGCCTTGCCCGCTCCATAGCTCGACTCACCTTCGTGCGGACGCCGCGCGGCCCCGGACGACACCATGATCAGGTGTTTCTCGCAGGACACCCGGGCCACCGCCGTGAGGAACGCATGCCCCAGCACCTGAGCCGCGGCCGAGTTCAGCAGAACGTTACGGGTGTACTGCGCACTGTCGACCCGATCTGCCGATCCGAGTGGGGTCAGCGTCGCGGCGCCGTGGATGAAAACCACGACATCCCCGGTGAAATCGGCCGTGCGCCGGTCGAAGTCCTCGGCGACGGCCGGCCAGGACGCCGGGTCGGCCAGATCCACCCGCAGGTGGTGCGCACCCGCTGTACCGCCACGACGGGAGATGTCGATCAGCTCCACCGCCTCGAACGGGACCGTCGCCGCCAGCGCAGCGCCCAACCCGGCCGAAGCCCCTGAGATCCATACCAGCGCACGGCGCAGCCGACTCATCAGCAGTTCCCCCCTGCATCAGCCCCTGTTCAGGAGGGTACGTCGCCGAGCCCGGTCACCGCCATGAGCTGACGGTGACCGGGCGGTGGCTCAGCTGTTCTGCTGGTCGTCGCCGCCCAGGCTGCCGAGGCGGTCCTTGGCGAACTCCTGGCCCTGGTCGATCTTGTCCGCGTGCTCGCCGCCGGTCTTCTCGTCGGCGAGGTCACCGGCCTTGTCGATGCCCTCGTCAACCTTGTCGCCGTGCTCGCCGAGGGCGTCCTTGGCCTTGTCGAAAATACCCATCGTCTTTCCCCGTTCTCTCGATGGTTTCGGATCGTGCGCCCCCGCCATTACCCGTTTCCGCAGATCTCACACCCACCGGCGCTCTTATGTCCGGACATGATGCTCAGAGCAACGGCCCCAGGCTGTTGCGCCGGGCAACGCCGAGCTTGCGGAAGGTGCTCGTGATGTGGTCCTCGATGGTGCTGACCGAGAGCTTCAGCTGTTCGGCGATCTCGCGGTTGGTGAGGCCTTGCGCAGCCAGCCGGGCCACTTCGAGCTCTCGCGGCGAGAGCTTGTTGTTGTACCCGCGCCGTCCGCGCTTACGCGGCGCCGCGAAACCCGCCGCCCGCAACGCATCACGGCAGCGTTCGCCGTCACCGCGCGCGCCCAGAGCGTCGTACGTGCGAGCCGTCTCGGTCAGGTGTTCGGCGTCGCCTCTGCCCAGCAGGTAATGCCCGAGCTGCTCGCGCGCCAGACACTCGTAGTACCGCCAACCCAGAGCGCTGTACTGCGCCGCCGCCTGTCCGAAGGCGGGAACCGATGGGCGTACGACGGCATCGACGAGCGCCGCCGCCGCGGCAGCCGCCGGAGCGTTCACATCCCCGACCGCCTCGATGAACTCATCCGCCAACCGCGTCGCATCCTCGACCCGATTCGCCCGCATCAGCGTCGTACAGACCTGGATGACCAGATCACCGGAGATCGCCCACAACCCCTTGCGCCGAACGATGTCCAGGCACTGCTCGTAGGCGGCCTCGGGGCTCGCGGCAACCGCCGCGGCATGCAGCGGCCACGGTCCGAGCGCAGTCCGGGCGATGACCGTCTCGAGGATCTCCTTGCCCGTGGCAACATCACCGCGAGCCAGTCGATGCCGGCCGTCGACCAGGTCCAGCTCTGCCAGCACCAGTGGCAGACCTTCGGCCGCAGCCCTTGCCCGCGTCAACCGTTCCTCAAGCGTCGCCCAGTCGGCCGCCGCGAACGCGACCCGCACCTGCGCCGCCGCGACCACGGCCCGCGAATACCGATCCGTGCCGACATTCGCAAACGTCTGCCGCTGACCGAGCCAGGCACGTGCCGCAGCCGCCTCGGCACCAGGCGCCGGATCCAGCTCACCCGTGGCAAGCCGGAAACGAGCCTCATTCGTCCGTACGGCGTACCGCGTCACCCCGTCGACCGTCTCCTGCACGAGCGATCGGGCCTGGCGCATCCACACGCGCTGCTGGGCGATCGGCTCACCACCACGAGTCGGGACCGCGAGCACCGACAAGGCCCAGGCGATCGACCCCGGATCACCATCCAACTCCGGAACCGCCGCGCACAGCTCACGCCGTCCCGCCCGAATGTCACCAGCCCGGTCATGCAACAACAACCCGAGCATCAACCGCAGTCGCCCGCGCGTCACCCCGGCAACCTCCGACTCGGCCAGCACCTCACCCAGTACGGCGATCACCTCGCTCCACCGCGCGTTGTCGGCGAGCGCCGTCCGCCCGAGCTTGGTCGCGAGCCGAGCCCGATCGGTCCACGGTAAGGCGGTCACCTCCAGCATCGCGGTGAGCTGGTCGGCTCCGGCAATGAAGTTGCCGCCAGCAATCAAATGATCGGCGGCCAGCTCGGCGTGGGTCAGCCAGGTACCGAGCAAGCCACCCCTCCGGGCATGCTCGGCGATCCGCGCGTGGGGTGCCGGCGTGATCCCCATCAACGCCCTGGCTGCCTGCCGGTGCAACCGCCGCAACTCGTCCGGCGGCAGCATCGCCAGCACCGCGCGCCGAGCCAGCGTGTGCCGGTGATCGTAGAGTCCGGGCCGCCGCTCGTGCAGCAGTCCGGTGGCCAGCGCATGGTCGATCGCCGCCGTCAAGGACGGCCCGGTCAACCCGGCCACCGTGCCGAGCAGGTACTCCGGGGCCGCAGTCGTCAAGACCGCCGCGGCCCGAACGACATGTCGACATGACTCCGGTACTTCGCGCATCCGGATCCCCAACGACGCTCGCAACGCGACCGGCGGTGGTGTCTCGACCAGGGCTCGTCGTACCTCGTTCTCGACCGAGGTTCCAGGTTTGATCGTGCGCAGAAACTCCAGCACTGCAAAGGGAAGACCGCCACTATGTCGAGTCAGTTCTTCGGCCAGAGTCAGCGACAGTTGATGCCCACCCAGCTGATGAGCGGCCACTGCCTGCACCTCGCCGGCATCGAGCGGACCGAGCCGGATCTCGGTCAGCCGTTCGGCGAGGAACCCCGCCTCGATGGCCTCCGGCCGGCACGTCACGACCACGTGCACACCCTTCGGTATTCGGGCAGCGACGAACCGCACCAGCCGCAAGGTCTCCGGGTCCGCCCATTGCAGGTCCTCCACCGCGAGCACGATCGGACCGAGGTGCGCCAGGCCGCGCAGGACCGCACCGCGCCGATCGGGTTCGGCCGGGTCGACACCGAGAACCTCGAGCAGGGCCGCGAGGGACGACGTACCGGCGAGGCATTGGGTGATGAACCACGGCACCGGATGCCGGGACGCCACCTGGCGCAGGAGATGGGTCTTGCCCACTCCGGATTCGCCGACGACCAGGATCAGTCCGGAATCCTTGCTCAAGGCATCATGCAGTACGCCGAGTTCGTGCTCGCGCCGGGCTTCGACGCAGGGCGCGGTCACGAGCGCCGCATTCTGCGGGTCGCGGCCATCACGGCGCCGCCGGACATGATCAGGATGATGGTCGCCAGCGACCAGCGCCGCATCACCTGCACTGCGCGATCGGCTTCCGGCGGCCGGGCAGCTGCCTGCTGAGCCGCGACGAACTCCTTCTCCTCCGCAGGTTGCGCCGGACGCGGCGTCGGTGTCGGAGTCGGGGTAGGCGTCGGGCTGGAAGGTGGCGGCACAACCACCTGCGGCTCAAAGGTCGGCGTAGGAGTGGGAGTAGGCGTCGGAGTCGGCCGCGGCGGCACCGGGACAGCAGGTGTCGGCGTAGGCCTCGGGGTCGGCCGCGGGACCGGCGGCGTCGGCGTCAGCGTCGGCCGAGGCGTCGGCCGCGGTGTCGGCGGGCGAGGGGTTGGCGTTGGAGTCGGGGGAGGTGGCGATGGCGCGACGCGCGGCAGACAGCCCGCGGCCTCGCTGAACGCCACCGGTCGCCACGACGCGATCTCCCGCGCCGACCCGTTGAAGCCGATCAGGAACGCCCGGCTCGGCCGCCCGTGCCCGGTGTGAACGGCGTACACCCCCGACGCCCCGACCACCACCGAGCTGTACGAGTCGTGCCAAGGGATCCCCGGCACCGACGCGACGGTCTGCACCGAGCCGCTCCGCGGATCCAGGCTCACCAGCTTCGCGGTGTGCCCGGACGTCGAGACGCCGTACAGCGTGCCGCTCACGGGCGACACCCCGAAGTCGTCCACCGACAGACCCAGCGTCACAGGTTTCAGTCGCACATCACCCACCACCTTCCGGTACGTCGGACTCCCCGGATCGATGTCGATCGTGAAGAGCCGATGTACATCCCGCACGTAGAACTTCGTCCCGGAGACCGCGCCACCGACCGGATCGGCGAGGCCCCCGACACCCCGCCGTACCTCGCCCAGATCGGTGACCGCTCCCCGGCTGTTCACCGTCAGCAGCCGCGGCCGGCGCAGCAGCCAGCCGTGTTTGTCCCTGGTCGCCACGCCGTAGACGAGCCCTTGCCTGGTCGAGTACCCAGCGGCCTGGATCTGATAGTCGAGCCGGCCGAGATCCGTCGAGGTTCCGGCCGGCAGGTCGACCCGGACCATCCGGGACAACGACGTGAACCCGGTCGACCGGAAGTCGTAGATCGAGCACTCGGGGGTCGCCGCCTCGGACGGTACGGCGACCAGGACAACACCGGCCGCGGCTACCGCGACCACCGCTGAGCAGGCGAGTGCTCGACGGACGTCACCCACTGTCGCCCAAGCGGGAGAGCGCGGACAGGAACGCTTCCGGACCGACATCAGCTCCACCGCTGAACGGGTTCTGCAGCTGGTAGATCGCGAACAGCAGCAACCCGATCGCGCCCGCCAGCATCGAGACGATGAAGGCGTAGGAGTAGAGCCCCGGGCCGCCGAACATGAACATCAGCGCCACCGACATCACGCTGCCGATCATGATCGCGAACCAGACCACGGAACTGACGCCGCTGCCGCTGGAGTTCAGCCGCTCCTGCCGGGCCTGGTACACGTTCCAGACCTGGCTGACTGCTTGGACCCGGCTCTCTTCCTGCCGCTGGCTGGTCGTCTTCGCGTTCTCCAGCGTGCGTTGCAGCTCGGACAGCAGCGTCCAGCCCTGCGCGCCGACGTCCCGCCCGTCCCGCATCGCCGGCCACTCGCGTTCGGCGACCTGGGTCGCGTACTCCTTGGTCAGCTCCTCGACCCGGGACCGAGTGGGCTCGGCCAGCGTGTTCCCCGACCAGTTGACCGCGACCAGCGCGTTCGCCTCGTCGTACGTCGTCTTGGACGCGGTGTCCATGCCGTCGAACAACGAGATCAGGACGAACGCCGCGATCACCACGTTGACTCCACCGACCACGGTGAAGACCTGTCCGGCGACCTCGTTGTTGGCCTCGCGGCCGACGCGCTGCCGGGCTTTGCGCAGTACGACGGCCAGGACGCCGGTGACGATCATGATGCCGCCGACCCACAGCAAACCGCTCACGAACAGAGTCATACTTGCCTCACTGCCGGGGGTAACGTGAACCGGACGGTCTCCCGGGTCACTTCGTGCTCGATCACCTCGACCGGACCCCAGGACGCGATCCGCTCGATCACCTCGTTCACCAGCTCGGGCGGTGCCGAGGCACCCGCCGTCAGTCCGACCACCTGGACGCCGTCGAACCACGAGACCGGTACGTCGTCCGCCCGGTCCACCAGGTACGCCGTCGTGCCGTTCCGCTCGGCCAACTCGACCAGGCGCACCGAGTTCGACGAGTTGGCCGACCCGACCACGAGCACGAGATCGGCCTGTTCGGCGATCACGGTCAACGCGGACTGCCGGTTCGTGGTGGCGTAACAGATGTCCGCCGTGTCCGGTCCCCGGGCGCCGGGGAACTTGTTGCGCAGGGCATCGATCAGGGCGGTGGTCTCGTCCACGGCCAGCGTCGTCTGGGTCAGGTACGAGACCCGATCCGGATCGTCGACCTGCAGTGCCTCGACATCCGCGAGCGTCTCCACCAGCACGGTTTGCTCAGGCGCCTCGCCGAGTGTCCCCTCCACCTCTTCGTGACCGGCGTGCCCGATCAGGACGACGGTGTCCCCGCGTGCGGCGTACCGGCGAGCCTCGACGTGCACCTTGGTGACGAGTGGACAGGTGGCGTCGACCACGTCGAGTCCGCGCCGCGCGGCGTCCTGGTGGACGACCGGCGCGACCCCGTGCGCGGAGAACACCACCGTGGCGCCTTCCGGCACCTGGTCGAGTTCGTCGACGAAGATCGCCCCCCGTTGGCGAAGGTCGTCGACGACTCTGGTGTTGTGGACGATCTGTTTGCGGACATAGATCGGCCCGGACCGGGCCGCCAGTAATCGTTCGACGATGTCGACCGCCCGTTCCACCCCGGCACAGAACGACCGAGGTGACGCGAGCAGGATGGTTCTTCGTGTCGTCATCGGATCCCCCCTTCAGTGATCACGACGGGTTGCGAGCCGTGCCAGCCTCTCCAGTTCGACGGACGCGGGTGCGAGTGCACCGGCGCTGATCAGTGAGCCCAGAGCTCCGGTCAGCAAGGCATCGGCCTGGGCCTGGCTGGTCGTACGACCACCCGCGGTCTCGACCAGTGCCGCCGCAGTCGTCAGCTCTTCGGCCGACAGCTCGTGGGTCTGCCCGTACAAAGCGGCGAGCTCCCGAGCGGCCGGCGTACCGGAGGCGAGCGCGGCCACCACTGGCAGCGACTTCTTGCGGCGGCTGAGATCGGAGTACACGGGCTTGCCGGTGACCGACGGCGTCCCCCAGATGCCGAGCAGGTCGTCGACGTACTGATACGCGAGCCCGAGATCCTCGCCGTACAGCCGGAGGTGGTCGACCTGGTCAGGTCGGCCGCCGCCGAGCAGCGCGCCGAGTGCCGTGCAGCACCCGAGCAGCGCGCCGGTCTTGAGCTGCGCCATCCGCACACACTCCGCCGGTACGACGTCGTCCCGGGTCTCGAACTCGGCATCGGCCAACTGCCCGTCGACCAGCTCCTGAACCGCCGCCCCGAGGATCCGCGCAGCCTCACCTCGCGCCGGATGACCGCTCCCGACCAGTACGTCGAACGCCAGGCCGAGCAACGCATCACCGGCGAGGATGGCCGGCCCGAGTCCGAACACGGTCCACGCGGTCGCGCGGTGCCGTCGCGAGGTGTCGCAGTCCATCACATCGTCGTGCAGCAAGGAGAAGTTGTGCACCAGCTCGACCGCGACCGCAGCCGGGAGCGCGGCTTCCGTCGTACCGCCGACTGCTTGTGCGGTGAGCAGGACGAGGGCCGGACGAATCGCCTTGCCGCTGTCGGCGTGGGCCGGCCGGCCCTCCTCGTCGGCCCAGCCGAAGTGGTAGTCGGCGATCCGGCGGGTGGCCGGTGGCAGGGTGGCTATCGCGGCCCGGAGCGCAGGGTCGACGACCTCACGGCTCCACGCGAGAACCTCGGACGCCGAACGACCACTCTGACTGGTGGCCTCTTGGAGTGTTGACATCTCATCCCTCTCATCCACCGAGCTCGACGTTTTCCAGAACGCCCAGCGCGTCCGGGACGAGAACAGCCACCGAGTAGTAGGTGCTGACCAGGTACGAGATGACTGCCTTGTCGCTGATGCCGAGGAACCGCACGTTCAGGCCCGGTTCGTACTCGTCCGGCAGGCCGGTCTGGTGCAGCCCGATGACACCCTCGTCGTCGGCACCGGTTCGCAGTACCAGCACCGAGGTGGTGTTGGTGTCGGAGATCGGGATCTTGTTCGACGGCAGCAGCGGTACGCCGCGCCAGGCGTGCACGGTCTTGCCGTTGACCACCGTGTTCTCGGGGTAGATGCGCCGCTTGGTGCACTCCCGGCCGAACGCGGCGATCGCCTTCGGATGGGCGAGCAGCAACCGGGGTTTCCGCCGCCGGGTGAGTAGCTCGTCGAAGTCGTCCGGTGTCGGGGGACCGGTGCGGGTGTAGATGCACTGGTTGTAGTCCGCGTTGTGCAACAGCCCGAACTCGCGGTTGTTGAACATCTCCCACTCTTGCCGCTCGCGGAGCGCCTCGATGGTCAGCCGCAGTTGTTGCTCGGTCTGGTCCATCGGGTCGTTGTAGAGATCCGCGACCCGGGTCTGCACGCGCAGGATCGTCTGCGCGACGCTGAGCTCGTACTCCCGCGGGGCCGGGTCGTAGTCGACGTACGTGCCGGGCAGCACATCCTCACCGGCGTGACCGGAGGCGACGTCGATCTCCGCTTCACCGTTCTTGTTCTGCGCGTGCCGCGGGCGCTCGCGGTAGCCGTCGAGCTGGGTGCGCAACGACTCCGATCGATCGAGCAGCTCGGTGAAGTCCTGGCGACTGAGCCGGAGGACCACACAGCTGGTCAGTGCCTTGGCTGTGTATTCCCAGAGGTGTTCCGGCGGTTCGGTCAGCAGTTGCGCGCCGAGATGGTCGCCGTCGGCAACGGTCCCGAGGTCGGTGCCGGCGCCGTACTCGCCGACTCCGGTCTTGGAAACCTTGCCGTGCGCAATCAGTACGACGTCGTCCACCCGGCTGCCGAATTCGACGATCACCTCACCGGGCTGCACGTCATCGCGGTGGAAGCGCTCGGCCAGTGCGTTCAGTACGTCCTCGTCCTCGAACCCGCGCAGCGGCGGTAGCTCGGTGAGCTCGGCCGGGATCACTCGGACGTCCGATCCGGTGACCGAGAAGCTGAGCCGGCCGTCGCCGACCGCGAAGGTGGTCCGCCGGTTCACCCGGAAGGCTGCGCCCTTCGTCTCCACCCAGGGCAGCTGGTTCAGCAACCACCGCGGGGTGATGCCTTGCATCTGTGGGACGGTTTTGGTGGTGGTCGCCAGTTTGCGGGCAGCCGCCGTACCGAGGCTGAGCTGGGCTTGTTCCGTGTGGTCGACGGTCATGCTGCACCGGCCTTTCTAGCGAGTCGGAAGGCTGAGGTGCCTAGTCCAGTTGGAATGCCGAGTCGTTGCGGTTGGGCGGCGCGGTGTGGTAGATCGGAGGCTTTGTAGCGATGACAGCCTTCGTGCCAGACGAGGATTCCGGACATCCAGTTGCGGAGTTCCTCGGCGTACCCGAGCACGGCGTGCCCGACGTCGTCGGCGAGGCCGAAGTCGGCGATCATGGTGGGTAGGTCGTTCTCGGTGACGCGTTCGAACTGCTGCATCCGGGCCGTCATCAAGTCGTTGACCACGGCAACGGCCTCGTCCTTGGTGCAGGCCAGGAAGTTCTGCACGACCGCGACCCCGTTGTGGAAGTCGCCGTCGTACTGGGTCTCCTTGTGGTACGAGAAGAGATCGTTCAGCAAGCAGGCGTAGTCGGCGGCCGCGGCCTCCATCGCCTGCACCGGTCGCGATCGGTAGACCTCCGGAGGGATCCGGCGGTCGTGGCCGATCCGGCACAGACTCATGGTCAGATCCGAGCCGAACGTCCGGCGCCGCATCTCGACGTAGTCGACCGGATCGGGGATCCGGTTCTGCGCCTGGTTGGCCAGCTCCCACAGCCAGCTCTCGGTCATCGAGTCGACCGCCTGCCGGAAGGCCCGCCGGTTCTCGTCGGACATCGGCCCGGCGGTGCGCTGCCACAGATCGGCCAGCGACACCTCCAACGGTCCGACCGGCTCGGCGCCGACCAGGTCGAGCGGCATTAGCGCCGACAACCGTGCTGTGGTCACCTTGGCACCGGCCAGATCGCGCCGGCGCCCGAACACCTCGGGGTAGTAATCGTCGGCGTACGTCCCCCAAGCCAGCCACTCACTCGCCAGTGTGAGCTCGTCGGCCGAAGCATCCGGGAAGATGCCGGAGGCACAGAGCGGAAGGTCGAACGCCTCCAGCATCCGGGCATCCCAGATCGTCCCGTCGGTGATGCCAGTCTGCGCACCCCACTGCAGAACCTCGAGCCGCGCAGTGTCCAGGTGCGGACTGCTCTTGGCCTTGAACGGCATGTAGATGTCCGGCAAGGTCGTCGGCCCGACCGGCTGGTACGGCGTGAAGCTGTGACTGCGCGTGCGGTAGGGAGCCGTCGCGATCAACGACGAGACGATCCGCATCGCCGACGTACCGAGGCCTGTCGTCGCTGCCTTGCCGCCCTTGTTCATGTAGCGGCTCGACCGCAGATGCCACTCGTGACCACCGGACTGCCAGTCCTGCAGACCCTTCACATAGTTCAGTACGTCGAGCTGCCCCTGCGGGTCGATCCCGTTCTCGGCGATGAGTTGCGGGACCTCGATCACGGCCGTGTTCTCGAACTGGTGCAACCGCGAGGTGAGGATGTCGTTGACCAGGTTCGCCGCCCGTTGCGTCGGGCAACCGAAGAAGGTCTCCATCACCAGCACCGCGTTGTTGACCTCACCCTCCACCTCGACCTCGCGCTGGTAGGAGAAAAGGTCGTTGCGCATGTGGATGGCGTCCGAGAACGTGTCACTCAGGACATGCATCGGCCGCGTCTCCGCGATCGCCTCCGGTACTTCGGCCGTGACGTACTCGACCAGGTTCGCCGACCAGGGCGCGCCACCGACCTTGCGGCGCATCTCGATGTACTCGATCGGGTTGGCGATCCGGCCGGCGCTGATGTTCGACAGCTCCCACAGGGACTCGGCGAGCAGAGCCTCGGTGGTCAGCCGGAACCGCCGCCGCCAGTCCGCCGACATCGACGGGATGGTGCGGTTCCACAGATCGACAAGACCGCGCTCCACCGGATTCTCCGGGATCTCGGTGATCTCGCCTTCGGCCGGCATGAACACCAGCAGTCGGTCGAGGTACGCCTTCGCGGCCGGGATGTCGCGGGTCTTCTTGTACAGCTCGAGAAAATGGTCGTCGAAGTAGAAGACCCAGACATACCAGTCCGTGACCAGGTCGAGCTGCGGACCGGTCGCGTCCGGATGGGTGTACGCACACAGCAGCGCATAGTCGTGGGAGTCGAAGTCGTGCTCGTCCCAGACGTGATGCCCTTCCTGCGGTACGTCGATCATGTCGAACTCGTAGGCCCAGGACTTGCTGTGCGCCCGGGCTCCCTCCAGGTGTGGATTGATCCTGGCGGGATAGGGCACGTAGAAGTCGGGCAGCTCATAGGGCTGCGTTCCCCCGTGACCAGCCATCGATCAGCCCTCGCGGCCGATCTCCACGTTCTCGAGAACGCCTAGCGCGTCGGGGACCAAGACAGCGGCCGAGTAGTAGGCGCTGACGAGGTAGTTGATGATCGCCTTCTCGCTGATGTTCATGAACCGCACCGACAGGCCGGGCTCGTACTCGTCCGGCAACCCGGTCTGGTGCAGGCCGACGACACCCTGGGTGTCCTCACCGGTCCGCATCAGCATGATCGAGCTGGTCCGGGTGTCGCTGATGCCGAGCTTGTTGCACGGGAAGATCGGTACGCCGCGCCACGCGGGCAGCCGGTGTCCGCCGACATCGACGGAGTCGGGGTAGATGCCGGCCTTGGTGCATTCGCGACCGAAGGCGGCGATCGACCGCGGGTGCGCGATGAAGAAGGCCGGGTCCTTCCAGACCAGGCTGAGCAGCTCGTCCATGTCTCCCGGCGTCGGCGGTCCGCTGCGGGTCGGGATCCGCATACTCAGATCCGCGTTGTGCAGCAGGCCGAAGTCGCGGTTGTTGACCATCTCGTGTTCCTGCCGCTCGCGCAGGGCCTCGATGGTGAGCCGCAACTGCTGCTGGGTCTGATCCATCGGGTGGTTGTAGAGATCCGCGACCCGGGTGTGCACCCGCAGCACGGTTTGCGCAACACTCAGCTCGTACTCACGCGGGGTCGTCTCGTAGTCGACGTACGTGCCGGGCAGATCGGACTCACCCGCATGGCCGGCCGCCAGCTCGATGGCGGCCTCGCCGAACTCGTTGCTGGCGGCCTCGGGGCTGTTGCGGAAGTTCTCGATGTGCGCGCGGAGACTGTCGGACTGGCCGATCAACTCCTCGAACGACTGCTGCGACAAGGTGAGCAGCGTGCCCGGCGTGAGTGCCTTGACCGTGTACTCCCACAGGTCGTCGGACTCGAGAATCGCCTTGTAGGTGAAGTGATCGCCGTCGATCAGGGTCTCCAGCACGGTCTCGTCGCCGTACTTGCCGACGCCGATCTTGTTCACCTTGCCGTGGGCGATCAGGCAGATCTGGTCGGCCGGGTGACCGCGTTCGACGATCACGTCGCCGGGCTGGAAGTCGCGCTGCACGAACCGGTCCGCGAGGGCGGACAGCACCTCGACGTCGTCGAAGCTGCGCAACATGCCCAGTTCGCAGAGCTCCTGCGGGATCACCCGGACCTCCGCACCGGAGGTGGTGAAGGTGACCCGGCCGTCGCCGACGGCGTAGCTCAGCCGGCGGTTCACCCGGTAGGCGCCACCCTTGGCCTCCACCCACGGCAGCAGTTTGAGCAGCCACCGCGAGGTGATGCCCTGCATCTGCGGCTCGGACTTCGTGGTCGTGGCCAGGTTGCGGGCGGCCGCCGTACCGAGGCTCAGTTGCGGCTGGCCGTTAGCGCTCACATCAGGTTCGGTCAGGGTCATGGAAGATACACCACCGTTTCGAATCGACTGCGGGCATGCGTCAGCACCACGCCTGCGTGGTCTGCGCAGGTGAGGACCTTGTGGATCCGGGCCACGCTGGACGTGCTGTCAAGGCATGACAAAGCCAGGACTCAGCGCGGGTCTGCTGTCTGATGGCATGGGCGGAGCGACGACGAGTGGCATACGGATTCCGGCGTCCCCAGATCGCCTACTGTCCGACCCCGTCGGGGTACTCACTA
The DNA here is from genome assembly GCF_042674205.1 of Kribbella sp. NPDC056951. Lineage (NCBI taxonomy): Bacteria > Bacillati > Actinomycetota > Actinomycetes > Propionibacteriales > Kribbellaceae > Kribbella > Kribbella sp. NPDC056951. The sequence goes on along the minus strand of NZ_JBHUQZ010000004.1, from coordinate 55,542 downwards.
ACAGTAGTCAGATGCTGACCGGCCCCGTCAAGATGTACGCACGGTCAACTTCTTTCAGACCTTGCCGGACCCCGAGACAATGCCTCTACGACCCCGACGAAATGTGTCTGAGCACTCAACGTTTCAGTGCTCCGGGCGGGCCGCGATCTGCATCAACGTCTGTTGCCCGACGGCCACCGACATGCGACGATCACCTTCCACTGCGAAGACCTCGAGCTGACAAACAGTCAACGTACGACCGGATTTGAGCACTTTGCCCACCGCTTCGAGGTACTCGCCTTCAGCCGGCGCCAGCAGGTTGATCTTGAACTCCACGGTCAGGACCGAATTGTCCGGAGCGAAGAGTGTGAGGCCGGCGTAGCCGCCTGCGCTGTCAGCGATGGCACTGGTCGCGCCGGCGTGGAAGTAGCCGTGCTGCTGAGTGACCTCGGGGCGCCGTGGCAACTCGATGTGCACACACCCCGGAGAAATGCGGGTCAGCCGCGCGCCGAGATGTTCCATCAGACCTTGGTGCTCGAAACTCGTGCGAACCCGTGCCTGGACCTCGGGGCTGGCCTCCTCCATGCAGGCACCCTAGGGCATGTCACCATTTCGAGGTGCATGTGTACTCGGGTCCTCTGCAACAAGGTGAAGAAGCACTAGAGCTCGCAGTCGCTCATGCGCTGGTACGACGAGCTTCGGACGGCTTTGTCGATGAGGCACTCCGGATCTATCGGCCGGCTGATCCGGTCGTGGTGTTCGGTCGCCGCGATACCCGGCTGCCGGGTTTCGCGGCCGCCGTACGGACTGCTCGCGAAGCTGGGTTCGAGCCGTTGGTGCGCGCGGTTGGCGGACGACCGGTCGCGTACACGACTGAGGCGCTGGTCGTTGACCACGTGCGAAGTGAGCGCCTCGCTCCGGATGGCATGGAGTCCCGCTTCGCACACTACGGCGACCTGTACGCCGGTGTGCTCCGCGATCTCGGGATCGACGCGCGAGTTGGCGCCGTACCGGGGGAGTACTGCCCGGGTGCGCACAGTGTCAACGCACGTGGCGTGGTGAAGCTGATCGGCACCGGACAACGCGTTGTGCGCAACGGCTGGTTGTTCAGCGCATTGATTGTCCTAGGCAACGATGACCAGCTGCGCCCGCTGCTGACGGAGATCTACCAGCACCTGGATCTCCCCTTCGACCCGGCCTCGGTCGGATCGGTGGAGACAGAGGCTCCAGGCCGCGCCAACTCCGTCGAGCTGCTACTCCGCGCCGCCTACGCACGCACCGCCGTTCTCGAGCCCGCAACCCTGGACGAGAGCACGCTCGCGCTGGCGGCCGACCTGGCGGCAGACCACCGCGCCTAGGCAGTCCGCTCTCGGGCGACTAGTAGGTGGAGTCCGAGGGTGAGGGCGAGGATCGTTGCGGCGACTGTTAGCAACGTGTGGGGTGCGGCGCCGGCGGCGAGGGTGATTCCGCCGAGGCCACCGCCTAGGGCGGCGCCGAGGGAGATGGCGCTGCCGTTGAGGGCCATCACGATGGCGGCTGAGTCCGGGGCGAGGCCGCCTAGGCGTGCTTGCTGGGGGACGGCGGCACCGCCGTTGCCGACGCCGGCTAGGAAGAACCAGATCAACCCCATCACGGCCGCCACGGTGACCGGCGCGAAGGTCAGGGCGACATCGCCGATGATCGAGTTCAGCAGGAGACCGGTCAGGACGACAGTCAGTACGCGGATCGGCGTGAAGCGATCGGTGAGGCGGCCGGTGACGGCGTTCCCGAGCATGCTGAACAGGCCGTAGCCGAACATGATCAGGATGATCATCCAGTCGGCCCGGAAGGTCGGTCCGAAGATCAGCGTCGCGTAGGTGAAGCAGGTGTAGCTGCTGCACAGGATGCCGACCGTGACGAGCAGACCAGCCAGCAGCCGAGGCTGTCGTAGCGGTCGAAGTCGGTCGGCCAAGGTCCCGGCCGGGAGGTGCAGTTCAGGCAGCCGAAGCATGATCCCGACCAACGCGATCGTGCCAACCACCGCCACCAGGATCATCGGGAAGCGCCAACTGGACTGCCCGATCACCAGCCCGACCGGCACACCGAGCGCGGTCGCGGTCATCCACCCACCGAGCACGAACGACAGCGCCTTCCCCCGATGCCGGATCGGAGTCTGCGCGATCACATACCCCAGGATCACCGCGTTCAGCAGACACCCACCGAGCGCCGCAATCACCCGACCACCAAAGGCGACCCCGTAGTTCGGTGCGAGAGCAACGACCAGGTTGCCGACGACAAACACCGCCAGCGACAGCGCGATCGTCCGCCGACGCTCCCACCGACTGGTCGCCGTACCAAGGATCGGAGCCGCGATAGCCGAGGTCAGTGCGAAGACGGTCATCAGCTGACCAGCCGCTGCCTCGCTGACCCGCAGGTCATCGGCAATCGCCGGCAACAGCCCCGCCAGCACATAACCGTCGATCCCGGTCGAGAACGCGGCCACCGCCAGCCAGATCAAGGTCCGGTACGAGACGCCGCGGTCTTCCTCAGTTTGCTCCACAAGCGCCTATCGAACCCTCGTCGGCTCACCCCGGCAAGCGCTCGCCCGCGTGCTGGGCAAGTACGCGGGCTGCTTCCGCCGCGCGCAAACCCGTTCGCACGCGGTCTGTAAGCACACCTTCACGCAGAAATGCGGCGAATCCGTGGGCTGTTGCGGCGATCGTATGAATCAGATCGACAGACGCGTCCGGGGTGGTTCGGAGCCGCTCGGCAGGCTCCCGCAGTACGTCGAGGACCTGCTGACCGGCCTCTTCCAGGCCGGGGTGGTCAGCCTTCACCAACCCGGCGCCGAAGGTCACATCGAACAACGCCTGCTGGTCGACCGCGAACTCGACGTACGCCGTGGCAAACCGAGCGAGCTGCTCGGCCGGGTCGGCGACCCCGGTCATCGCAGCGGCGAATCGCTCCCGCTGCTCCTGATAACTGCGCAGGGCGAGCGCCGCGAGCAGGGCTTCCTTGTTCGCGAAGTGCCGAAACGGCGCAGCCGCGCTGACCCCGGCCCGGCGACTCGCCTCGGCCAGCGAGAAGCCTTGGGGCCCGCGTTCGGCGACCAACTGGAGGGCGGCCTGCTCGAGCGCGTTCCGCAGATCACCGTGGTGATAGCCGGCCCGAGGAGTCATGGGATCGATGTTAACAGCATTAACTTCAAGTGCTACGCTCGTTGATGTGAATACCATTAACTTTGACCATGTCGGCCTGTCGGTGGCCGATCTCGACGCGCAGCGCGCCTTCTACGGACGTGCGCTGGGCCTGACATTCGTCGAGGAGGAGCTCGAGCTGCCGGAGGCGCAGGTCCGAACGGTGATCCTGCGGGCGGCCAACGGGCTGAAGCTCGAGCTGATCGAGCGGGGTGGTTCGGCGCCGCAGGAATTCGCCGATCCGTTCGCCGGAGCCGCCGTACAGGGGTATTTCCACTGGGCTCTGTCTGTTGATGATCTGGACGGGACCTTCGCGCAGTTGCTGGCGGCCGGGGCGTGCGAAGTCAGTCCGCCGGCGCCCGCGGCCCGGGCCGGGATGCGGTTCGCCTACGTGAAGGATCCGGAAGGTAATCTCCTCGAAATCGTCCAGCCCGCGGTGGCCTGATCGTCCTGTGCAAGGCTTGCCCCATGCGCATTGCGGTGATGGGGACGGGCGGGATCGGCGGGTACTTCGGTGGGCGGCTCGCGGCGGCGGGGCACGATGTTGCCTTCGTGGCGCGGGGTCGTCAGTTGGAGGCTTTGCGGGCGAATGGGTTGCGGGTGCAGAGCGAGCTTGGTGACTTGCATTTGCCGGCGGTTGAGGTGACGGATGATCCGTCCGAGTTGGCTCCGGCGGATGTCGTGTTGTTCGGCGTGAAGCTGTGGGACACCGAGGAGTCGGCTGCGCTGATCAAGCCGTTGCTGGGGGAGCAAACGGCGGTGATCTCGTTCCAGAACGGTGTGCAGAAGGACGACGTACTGCGTCGCATTCTCGGACCCGAGCATGTCGTCGGTGGGGTCGCGTACATCGCAGCGACGATCGCTGAGCCCGGTGTCATCAAGCACACGGGAACGCTGCAACGACTGGCCTTCGGCGAGTACGACGGGAGTGCGTCGGACCGCGTCGAGGCGTTCCGCGCGGCCTGTGCTGAGGCGGGTATTGATGTTGCTGTCAGCAACGAGATTGAGCGGACCATCTGGGAGAAGTTCGTCTTCCTGGTCGGCCTGTCCGGGATGACGACGAGTACCCGGACGCCGATCGGCGCGATTCGCAGCAACCCGCGGTCGCGGGCGTTCCTGCGGGACGTGATGGAGGAGGTCGTCCAGGTTGCTCGCGCGCACGGCGTACCGATCGCGGCCGACTTCGTCGACGACCGGCTGGCTTTCGTCGATCAGGCCCCGGCCGAGATGACGTCATCAATGCACCACGACCTCAACCGCGGTAACCGCCTCGAGGTCCAGTGGCTCAGTGGCGACGTCGTCGACCGGGGCCGTGCGCTCGGCGTACCGACTCCGTGCAACCGCGCGATCACCGACCTACTGGCTGTGCACGCGGACGGGCACTAGTCCTCCGGGAAGTGCGGGATTTGCTCGTCCGGGTTCTCGTCGGGTTGCGGCTCCGGAGCCGGGGTGGGCTCGACGTCGGGATCGGTGAGATCGGGCAACGGTTCGACGGGCGGGACCGGGATGGGATTGGTACTCATGATTCCTCCTAGGGGTGCCGGCGGCGGAGTTCAGGGAGCACTTCGGTGCGGTAGAGGTTCATCATGTCCACCGAGTGCGGGCCCATGTTCGCCACGTAGATCTCGTCGAAGCCGGCCTCGACGTACGGCGTGAAGGCGTCGACGTGGTCATCGGCCTTCGGGCCGCAGGTGACCGACTTGGCCGTCGCTTCCTTCGTGACGAGCTGACTCGCCTGCTCGAAATGGCGCGGCGAGGGCAGCACCTGGGCGAGCTCACCGGGGAGACCGGAGTTGCCCCAGATCCGGTGCGCCTGCTCGATGCCCTCGGCCTCGGTCGGTGCGTAGCTGACCTTGAATCCGGCCTGCGTGGGTTTGCTGCCACCGCCGTTGGTGCGGAACCGATCGACCAGCTCGGCATCGGGTGACGTGGTGATGTAGCCGTCCGCGATCCGGGCGGCGACATCGGTGGCCTCGGGACCGAAGCCGGACATGTAGATCGGCAGCGGCTGCTCGGGACGGGTGTAGATGCGGGCGGTGTCCACGGTGTAGTGCTTGCCGTGATGGGAGACGAACCCCTCCTCCGTCCACAACCGCCGCATCACCTCAACTGCTTCCTCCAGCATCTCCAGCCGGACGTCGACCGTCGGCCAGACCGTCCCGAGCACGTGCTCGTTCAGGGCTTCACCCGTCCCGATCCCGAGCCGGAACCGCCCGTTCAGCAGTACGGCGCTGGTCGCCGCGGCCTGGGCGATCACGGCCGGATGGATCCGCACCGTCGGGCACGTCACCGCGGTCGTCACCGGCAACTCGCACACCTGTGAGACCGCTCCGATCGCCGACCAGACGAAGGCACTCTGGCCCTGCTCGTCGTTCCACGGATGGAAGTGGTCACTGATCCACAAACCGTCGAATCCGGCGTCCTCGGCCATCCGCGCCTGCTCGATGAGCTGGGCGGGCGTGTACTCCTCGCTGGACAGGAAGTACCCGATCTTCACGCTCTCCTCCGATCACTGGGTACCGTGTCCGGTGCCCGTGACCCGAGGATCCATGCGTGGGGCTACTTCAGCAGCGCGACAGCTTCCTGGATGGAGTCCGTGACCAGGAACCCGGTCGCTTCCAGGGCGTCCCGGCTCATCGCGCCGGTGCTGACCAGGATGCTGCCCGCGCCGGCAGCCCGGGCCGCATCCGCATCGTCGACCACGTCACCGATCAGTACGACGTCGGCCGGGTCCAGGTTCTGCGCCTCGAGATGCCGGATCAGGCTGTCCGCCTTCGAACCGCCACCGACCTCGGCGACCAGCCCGTCGATCCGGGTGAAGTACGACGTCAGCCCGAACTCGCCGATCGTCGGGGTCAGCCGGTCGTGGAACCACATCGACAACAGCGACTGCGTCCGCCCGGACTCGGCCAGCCCCTTGAGCACATCCTGGGTGCCGTCCGCGAGCAGGGCTTCGGCGAGCAAAGCGTCGTACCGGTCGTGGTAGAGCTTGTCGACCTGCGCCCACTCCTCCTCGTCGAGGAGCCGCTTCAGGACCGACTCGTACGAGACGCGCATCGGCCGCGTGTACGCCGCCTGCCAGTCGGCCCACGTGATCGCTGTACCGCCGAAGCCCACGAACACCTCGTTGACCGCTGCCAGCACGATCTCGTTGTCGTGCAGCAAGGTGCCGTTCCAGTCCCAGACCACATGAGAGATCTTCACCGGCAGCAGTCTAAGTGTTCAGCAGGACGAGTTGAGTTCGCAGATGTCCGAGGCCTGGGTGGAGACCTTGAGGTCGTCGTACCAGATCCAGGAATCGTTGGCGGGGGCGAATTCGGCGGTCGCTCCACCGGCGAACGACGAGAAGTAGGCCTTGTCCACCTGGTCGCTGTTCTTGACGAAACGCAGGCCGGCGATGTTCGCGGCCGAGACGCCGTTGAACCAGACCTGGATCTGGCCGTCGGGGTTCGCCTCGCCGTTCGTCACGGTGTTCACCCGGAAGCGCTGGATCACGTTCACCCACGAGCCGCGCGGCCACTTGAACACGGTCCCCGAACTGTTGGTCAGATTGACGTAGTCGCCGTACTCGCCGTTGTGGTTCAGGCTGTAGTAGTAGATGGCCGCCTGCCCGCTGCTGCGCCAGATCAGCCGGGACGTGAAGCCGTTGTAGCCGTTACAGGGCTGGCCGCCGGAGCAGGACAAGCCACCGGCCAGGCCGACACCGACCTTGCCGGCGTACTGCGTTGTGCCCCAGCTGAAGTCGCTGCTGAACCGGACCCATTGGGACACGTAGTACTCGCGGGCCTTGGTCAGCTTGAACGGTGCTTGCGCGCCGGAATTCGCCGGACCGATCTGGCCTTTCGGGTAGAAGACCCGCAGCGATTTGGTGCCGTTGTGGTGGAAGTTCACGCCGTCGATCCAGGTCCGGGTGCTCATCCCTTCGTCCCAGTCGGCATTCCAGCCGTCGGTTGCCCAAGCGGCCCGGGTGTACGCCGATTGCGACGCCGGACGCTCGAACGTGTTGATCATCAGCGCGGAGGTCTGGCCGACGGCGGGAGCCTGGGCGAGACCTGCGGCCAGCAGGGTGAGGGCGGTGAGCAGTGCCACTGAGCGGATTCTTCGCCTCATGGGAAATCCTTCCATTGAGAGAATGAATAACCAGCGTTGCTGTGCCGCTCAGCGTGTGGCCTGCAACTTTTGCACGCAATAGCTCGCGATTCATTCCTAATACACGCCTTGACGGGGATTGAATCGGCTTCCACGATGTCCTCCATGGACGTTCCCCGCGGGATGAAGTTCCGGGCCTTGGCCGAGCAGTTGCGCGAGCAGATCGCGACCGGCGTCTGGACGGTCGGCGGCCGGTTGCCGACCGAGCCGGAGCTGGCCCGCTCGGCCGGCGTCGGCATCAACACCGTCCGACGGGCGGTCGACCTGCTGATCGAGGACGACATCGTCCAGCGGCGGCAGGGGTCCGGAACCTACGTGCTGGCGCAGCCGTCCGGCATTCGGCTGCAGCGCCGGTTCGTCGGCGTACTGGTGCCGTCGACGTCGTACTTCTACCCGAAGGTGATCGAGGGGATCGAGCGGGTACTGAGTGCGGCCGGGGTGCGGGTGATCCTGTCGAGTTCGGAGTACAACCTCGAGGTCGAGGCCGAGCAGACCCGCCAGCTGCTCCAGGCCGGCGTCGACGGACTCCTGCTGGTGCCGAACCTGCATCTGATGGACGACCCCGGGCTGTTCTTCGAGGACCTGCCTGAACTACCGGTCCCATACGTGCTGATCGAACGCCGGCCGCCCCATCCCACGCTGGACGACGCGACGCCGTACGTCTGCACCAACCACCAAGGCGGCGCGTACGCCGCAGTCCGGCACCTGACCGAGCTCGGCCACCAACGCATCGGCCACCTAGGCCGACTCCGGACTGGTACGGCGGATGCCGTGCAGGCCGGGTTCGACGCGGCGATCACGGAGTTCGGTCTGCCCGTGATCCCCGAGGTCAACCAGCGCCGCGAGATCTGGACCACTTCGGAGATCGCCTCGTACGCGAGGACTTGTGTCGACAACGAGGTGAGCGCCGTCTTCTGTCTAGGTGATCGTGATGCCTCGGCCCTGGTCTTGCACGCCCGCCGACTCGGACTCGATGTCCCTGGCGACCTCGCGATCGTTGCCTACGACGACGAAGTGGCCGACCTGGGGGAAGTGCCACTGACCGCTGTCTCACCCCCGAAGGCTGAAGTCGGTGCACTCGCCGCCGAGCTGCTACTGCGCCGCCTCACCCAGGGCGAGACCGCTCCCATTCATCAGGTCCAGCTGCGCCCGCGGCTGGTAATCCGCGCCTCCTGCGGCGCCGCAAGCCGAGAGCTGGTGGAGATGTGAGGCCCTACCTGCTGGCAGCCGCGTTGATCGCGGCCCTGCTACAACCCACGAGCGCGAGTGCAGCGCCATCCGAGGGTTCGGTGGCCTCCGGCAATTTTGTTGTGAACCCGGGGTTCGAGGCTGCAAACCCGGATGGATGGACACTCTCGACGGGTGCTGCGCTCGATTCCAGGACCTTGAAGGTGACCTCCAGTACTGGAACTACCTGGGAGGGCGCGAACTCTGCCTCGTTCGGACTCGACGGTCGGCGGACTGCTCGGGTGACGGTGTCCGGGCAGGTGAAACTCGACGGCGTCGTGCAAGGATCGTCAGCCGACAATGCGGCGAAGCTTTACATTGCGTTCGTCAATGCGGCGGGCGTGAAGAACTGGCAAGGCGTTCGGCTGCAAGGCACCCAGGACTGGACACTGCAGACCGCCACCTACGCCGTACCGGCTGGAACGGTGTCCGCGTTCGTCAGCGTGGCGCTTGATCGTGCGGTCGGCACAGTTCGGTTCGACGATCTGCGGGTCGACGCGAGTGCGCCGGTCAACCTGGTGACGAACCCCGGATTCGACACCACGACGAACGATCCGAACTGCCCGGCGGCCGGGTGGTGTACGCCGTACCTGAGTCAGGTCTACGACCTCAGCGAAGGCGCCATGCGGCTGAAAGGCGTGCCAGGGAAGAAGGTCGGCGGGTTCGTCACCACGCAGGTCGACCAGGCCGTCTGGCCGATAGTCACGGTCGCCGCGGACGTGCGGACCGATCAACTGGTGTCGTCGGACTTCACCGACGTACCGGGCGGGTTGCGGGTCAGCCTGAGCTTTTCGTACGTCGAGAACGGGCAGACCACCTACACGGGCTCATCGATCATCGCCGGGGTGATCACCGGCAGCCGCGGTTGGTCGCGCATCTCCGGGACCATGCGGTTGCCCGCCAAGACCAAGCGCATCCAGGTGATCCCGACAGTCACCAACGCGACCGGTACGGCGTGGATCGACAACGTGAGTGTCAGCACCGAATCGAACTGGGTGTCGCCGGACACGGTGACCAAGTCAGTTGCCGCAGGCTCCGAAGTTGTGCACTACACGACAATCACGAACCGCCGCGAGGTCGCCGACACGTTCCGACTCAAGCTCGACCAGTCGGCGTCGGCGCCGTACACGGCAAGGCTCGAAGCGGACTCGATCACCCTGGCTCCCGGCGCATCCACCCAGGTCAAGGTCTTCGTCACCGCCCCAGCAGGACAAGCGCCCGGTACGACGCGCGAGGTCAAACTACTCGCAACCCCCACCGGCGCTCCGGAGCTGACGCAGACAGCGTGGCTCCAGACAAAAGTCGCTGCAGCGGCAGCGCGTGGCGAGCAGCCGCAGGTGTTCAACACGGCTGGTGAGCTAGACGCGCTCCGGAAGAAGGTCGCCGACCAGGGCTGGGCGAAGGATGCCTTCGGCAAGGTGGTGAAGACCGAGGCGGACAACTGGTTGCCGCGTCCCCTCGACAAGACGATGTTCCACAATGCATGGACCGGCAATTACAAGTGTCCGGGCACGAACACGAGTCTGCGGTTCGACTACGACAAGCCGACCGAGCACACCTGCCCGATCGACGGAAAGGTGTACACCGGTGAGCCCTACGACAGCGCCTGGATCGAGACCTGGCACTACAACGCCGCCCAGGGCGCTGCGGATCTAGGCCTCGCGTATCAACTGACCGCGGATCCTCGTTATGCAGCAAAGGCACGAGACCTCCTGCAGTACTACGCCGACCAATTCGTCTCAGTCCCGCTGAACGGACTCTACGGCCGCGTGCACTATCAGGTACTGGACGAGGCCGTGTCGTCGATCGCGCTCGTCGATGCCTACGACCTGATCCACGACTCGCTGACACCGGCCGAGCGCGTGGATATCGAGCAGAACCTCCTCCGGCCGCTGGCCGACCTGATGACCTCCTGGCCGACGTCCACCTCGAACTTCCAGGCCTGGAACGACGCGGGCATCTACTCGATCGGCGCCGCGCTGAACGATTCGGCGTACAAGGACTATGCGCTGCACGACTCCGAGGACGGGCTGGAGTTCCTGCTGAACAACGCGCGGATGGACGACGGTTGGTGGTGGGAGGGATCGGCCAGCTACCACGTCTACGCACTGCAGGCGTTGACGAGTCTCGCGCTTGCGGCTCGCAGCGAGCACGACTACCTCGGCGATCCGCGGTTCAAGCAGATGTACACGACCTTGCTGCCCTACCTGTATCCGGATCTGACGGTTCCGGCGGCCGGTGACGGTGGCAACTGGGGCAGGCGGTTCGGCGTCAGCTTCACGCAGTTCGCCGAGTTCGCCTACGGCCAGTACGGCGATCCGCGATTCGCGGCCGCGCTCGACTTCGCGTACACGAATGCGAAGGTGCCGCGAACCGATCGGTGGGCACTCCGGTACGGCGCCGACAGCATCCCGCCGAGTTCCGGATTGCGAGTCGGGAGCACGAACTTCGCCAGTCTCGGTGAGGCCGTTCTGCAGTCCCACAACGGTCGCAACCTGGCCCCGAATGCCGGGCTGGAGGACGAGTCCACGGCGGCGGACGGCGTACCGGCGTACTGGAAGTTGGACGGCGCATCTTGGGCGACGGATGTCGTGATGGACGGGAAGCGCGCGGCGCGGGTGACTGCCGATCCGTCCGGCTGGCGTGGGTTGCGGCAGGACGTGCCGCTCGATGGGCGCCGGACGCCGACCATCCGGTTGTCGGCCATGGCCAAGACGTCGGCCGCGACGGCCGGTCGGTTGACGGCGAGCTTCCTCGACGGACACGGCAGGGTGTTGTCGACGAAGAGTGTGGCGTTGCGGCGTGACGCGGATTGGACGGCGTACGACGTCGATGCTGACGTTCCGGTGGCGACTCGGTCGGTCCGGCTCAGTCTCGGCAGCGACCGGGGGACCGGTGCGCTGTGGTTCGACCAGGTCGATCTGTGGACGAACCAGTTGCTGGTCGATGGTCAGCGCGAGGTTCCGGTGCAGGGCGGCAACGTCGGCTCGCTGACGCTGAGTGGAGCCGGCAAGGTCGAGCTGACCTTCCTCGACAAGGACGGCGCCGAACTGGGGACAAAGGCGGGGACGTCTAGGGTGCAGGCCGAGGTGCCGACGCAGACAGTCAAGGTGCGAACCTCAGCGGCCTCCCGAGCGGTGCTGAGCTTCGAGCATGGGATCGACGCATTCCAGGCGAACTATCTGCGACTCGACTACGGCATCGCGGGCGGTACCCACGGACATGCCGACAAGCTGCATCTGGATGTGGTCGGCGCTAGCGGGCTGCAGTCGACCGACCTCGGTCAGGTGTACGGCGCTTCCAACGCGGATCTGACCGAGAACTGGTATCGCGAGACGGTCTCGCACAACACGGTCGTGGTGGACGGGACGAGCCAGGACCGGAACCTGCGCGGCACTCTGAAGTACTTCGGCACCACGCCGCGGTTGCAGGTTGCGGATGCCGAGGTCAAGGGTGCATACGCCAGCGTCCCGGCGTTGAGTGACGTCGAGCTGGAACGCGCGGTGCTGATGACCGACGACTACTCGCTCGACGTTTTCGATGCCAAGGGCACCAAACCGCATCGGTTCGACCAGTCGTGGCACGGCGCTGGCTCGCTGACGATCGGGGCGGTGCCGATGAGTCCCGCGCCCTGCTGTGTTCTCGATCCGGACAACAAGAACTTCGGGTATCACCTGCTGAAAAATGTTGCCGAAGGCAAGGCTGTGGACGGTCGCTGGACCGGCACCTGGTCGAGCGGTCTGAAGCTGACCGCACTGGAGCCTTCGGCAACGACCGTCCTCCACGAGACCGGTCCCGGAACTGCCTCGACCGGTACGGCGATCCCGTTCGTACTGGCTCGCCGTGAGGGCGTGACGGCGACGCGGTATACGACTCTGCTCGAGACCGCGCCGACCGTGGCCGCCGTACAGCGGATTGCGGACGGGCACGTGCGGGTCGACCTGGCCGCTGGTGGTCGCGATGACCTGCTGTACGACGAGGGTTTCGCATTGATCAAGCGGACCCGGTCGGTGCAGAGTGTCGACATGCTGCGGCGAACGTCGGTCGTCGTCGACGGCCGGACGTATGTCGAGGCGTCGCGGAGGTTGGACAACGCCTCGATCGAATACGCCGGGGACACCGTGCGGATCGACGTACGGCGGTCTGCTGTGGCGCCGGCCCCTGCCACGCTGAGGATCTATGCGCCGGACGCCCGGACCGTGACGGTGAACAACCAGCCGGCCAAGGCTGTGCCGGCGGGCGGTGGGTACGTGAAGGTCGTCGTGAATGCGTGAACTGATGGATTGGGTCGGGATTCCGGCAACGGAACAGGCCGCAGTCCTCGCGTCGCCGCCGGACGAGCAGCAGCTCGCGGCGGCGGTCGCGGAACTGCGGCGCGATCTCGGCACCCTCGAAAGCCGGGCCTGGCCGGCCGACAGCGGGACGCTGCCGTTGTACGCCTACCTGACGATCCTGCCCGAGGTGCTCGCGTGGCATGCGGCACGTGGGGTTCCCCGCGAGATCTCACAGGCGACGATGCGGCAGCTCGGTTCCCGAGTCCGCGACGGCGAGCTCATCCGCCCGTACTGGTTCGCCCGCCACTTCCGCGGCAGCCTCTACCGCATCGGCCGACTCCAGTTCGACCGAACCACCCGACACGGCGAAGCGATCCTCGACATCCACATCCCGGGCGGCGAGCCGCTCACCCCCGAGGCCTGTGACTCCTCACTGACCGCGGCCCGCCCGTTCTTCGCCAGACACTTCCCGGCCGAGGAATACAAACGAGCCTTCTGTACCTCCTGGCTCCTCGACCCCCAACTGGCCGACTACCTACCGGAGGACTCCAACATCCTCCGCTTCCAACGCCGCTTCACCCCCGAAACAGTCGTTTCCCAGGCCGACGACGACGTCACCACCTTCGTCTTCGATCTCCCGCCCGGCGCTGACCTACCCCGCCGTACCACCCTCGAACGAGCCATCGCCGACCACCTTGCCAACGGCAACCACTGGCACCACGTCACCGGCTGGCTCCCCCTCTGACCCGCTTCGGTACGGGAGAGGTCAGCCGCTTCGGCGGCGCAGCGTGACGGAGGTCTCGTCGGTCGGATTGACTAAGGGTAGCCTTACCGAAGAGGATCGGGGGTATGCGGCTGTACCTGCTCGCCCTCAATCCGACCGACTCCGTCACCGAAGGGTTCTTGCCGGCGGCTGCGCGGCTCGGTCTCGAGGTGACCGTGCTGGCGGACTCGGTCGACGCGCATCGCGAGGCCTACAAGGACCTTCCGCAGCTGCCGGAGCTTCGCGAGTGCGCGGTCCGGGATTTCCGTGAGGTGATCAGCGAAATCTCCGGGCACCATGCGCCGGACGCGGTCTTCACCAACAGCGATCATCTGCAGGCGCAGGCCGCGCTGGCTGCTCAGTACTTCGGTCTGCCGGGCAAGGATTGGCAGGCCGCGTACCGCGCGAAGAACAAGGCGGAGGCGCGGCGCTGTCTGAGTGCCGCCGGTCTCGACACGGTGTGGGCGGCCGAGCTCGCGCCGGGGCAGGACCCGGCGACGCTGGCGGACGTCCCGTACCCGTGTGTGGTCAAACCCCGGGAGGGCGTCGCGAGTGAGGACGTCGTGCTGGTCGAGGACCTTGACGGTCTGACCCAGTTCGCCGCCGAGGTTCAACAGCGCCGGCCGGGCGCCGTACTGCTGGTCGAGGAGTTCTTGGCCGGTGAGTTGCGCACTCTCGAGACGCTCGGCGACGGAACGAGTCGTCAGGTGGTCGGCGGCTTCCGTACGGCGATCTCCGAGCCACCGGCGTTCATCGAGTTGTCGCTGGAGTTCGTCGACCATCCGCGCGCGATCACGGATCAGGTGCTTGCGCAGCTCGACGCGCTCGGGGTCGGGTTCGGTGCCTGTCACACCGAGTTCGTCGTGCAGGCCGACGGGCGGGCCCGACTGATCGAGGTCAACTACCGCGCGATCGGGGACCGGATGGACCTCGCGCTCGAGCAGATCCTCGGCGTCCCGTACTTCGAGCACGTCCTGCGAGTCCACCTCGGCGAACCGCTTCCCGCGGATCTCGGCGCGCGCAGCGACCTGACGTCGTACAGCCTCTATGCGTGCGCGGACCGGGCCGGAACGCTGACCGCGGCCCCGGAGCCGTTCGATCGGACGGTTGACGGCATCGCGCTGTCCTACCGAACCTTCCGCGAGGTCGGCGAGGAGCATCCGTACTACCGCACCAATCGCGACTACCTCGGCGTGATCCAGGGCATCGGCCCGGATCAGGCAGCGCTGCAGCGGATCGCGCAGGAGTTCGTGGCCGACAATGTCTGGACGATCGAGCCGTGAGCGCTGCTGCGACGTTGGCATTGCGGGTTCTCTCGACGCTGATCCGGGAAGACGTGCTCGGTCTGCGCACCCGCAGCCTGCTGGTCGCGATGGATGACGGGCTCTGGATCCAGCTGGAACTCGGCGGTCGCCTGCTGGCCGTAGCGGTTGCCGCGGACAACTTCCAGGCCGAGTACGGCGCTCGCCGGCCGCTGCTCGAGGTCAACGGCACCGAGCTGACCACGCTCGACGACATCCTCGCCGTACTGCGGGAGTTGGCCGATCCCGAGGATCGCGGCGGGTACGACACGTTCGCGGACGAGTGTCGGCAGACGCTCGCCACGATGGAGTTGCATGACGAGGTCCAGGCGGATGTCCTGGCCGGTCTTGCGGAGCGGTACGGCGATGATCCGACCGAGTGGACTGGTCTCGGCGGCTCGCTCGCGTTCGACACGATGGCCGCCTTCCTCGATCACCCGGTCTATCCGACAGCGCGCGGGCGGATCGGGTTGACGCCGGAGCAGGTGCGGGCGTACACCCCCGAGTTCCACCCGACCTTCCAGCTCCGGTGGGTCGCCGTACCGGGGCCGGCGAAGGCCGACTGGCCGGAGTGGTGGCCGACGACCGCCGACATCGGGTTGCCGGAGTTGACCGACCACACGACCCTCCCGATTCATCCGCTGACCGAGGTGGTTGACGGCATCCTCGGTCCGATTCCGTACCTCGACGTCGTACCGACGCTGTCGACCCGGACCGTGGCGGTCGTCCAGGACCCGCGGTTCCACCTGAAGTTGCCTCTGGCAACCGCCACGCTCGGTGCGCGGAACCGGCGGACGATCAAGGCGGGTGTGCTCGTCGACGGTGCGGCGGGGGAACGGTTGATGCACGAGGTGATCGCGCACGAACCCCGGTTCCTGACCACGATCCTGAACGCGGACGAGCAGACGTACTACGAGAGCGGGCACGAACTGTTCGCCGTACTGCTCCGTCGTTATCCCGAGGACCTGGACGATGCCCTCGTCGTCCCACTGGCTGCCTTCGCGGCGCAGGCGCCGAGCGGGCGGCGGGTCATCGACCACCTCGCCGACCGCTTCTACGAAGCTAACGTTCTCGACCTGTACGACGCCTTCGTCACGCTGCTGCTGGATTGGCAGACGACGCTATTCGCCTACGGGATCGCGCTCGAATCGCATCAGCAGAACACCTCGGTGATCTTCGATCGGGTGGATGGTGTTACGCGGATTCGCCTGCTGTACAAGGACAATGACGGTCTTCGCATCAACCGACAGCGCTGTGCGGATCGCGGGGAGTTCACCGATCCGCGGATGTTCGGGGATGACGATCGGGCCTTGACCGACCTCTTCACCACCATCACCGTTCACCTGTGCACGGCCTCGCTGGCCTTCGCGCTGGCCGACAAGGACATGCTCGGCATCTTGCGCACCCGCCTGACTGAGGCCATCGACCGGCTCGGTCCGGACGGCGCTTCGCTGCGAGCCGACCTGCTGGACGCCGACCGGTTGCCGGTGAAGGCGATGGTCACCGCGGGCACTCTGCTGAGCAAGCAGCGTTCCGGCGCCGCCGATATCAACAAGCACTACACGACCGGGCCCAACTACTTGCGACTCGCGCAGTGAGCGTACTGACTGCAACGCCACCAACCTCACCACCGCGTCGCGCCCACGTCCCGGCGATTGCCGGTTGTTACTTCGTGGCCTCGTTCGCCGCGCTCGGACTGCCGCCGTACCTGACCGAGATCCTGCCGTCGCTCGGCGACCCGACCGGCAGCTGGGCGGGTCTCCTGTACGTCGTTCCAACCGTGTTCAGCGCGCTTGGTGCGCCGTTCTGGGGTCGGCTCGCTGACCGGTACGGGCGGAAGCGGCTGTTGCTCCGGGCGCAGCTCGGGCTGTCGATCGCCTTCCTCTTGGCCGGGTTCGCGAACAGTCTGCCGGCCTTCACGTTGGCGCTCGTCCTGCAGGGCTTCCTTGGTGGAACATTTGCCGCCAGCAACGGTTATCTGGCCGCGGCGCTGACCGGCGATCGGTTGTCGAAGGCACTCACCTTGATGCAGGGGAGTGCCCGGGCGGCACTGGTCGTCGCGCCGATCCTGGTTGGTTCGCTCAGCCCGTGGGTCTCGCCGCATCGCCAGTACCTGCTCATGGCCGTGTTGCCGCTGGCTGCCGCCGTACTGCTGGTGTTCCTGCCCGAGCCCGACCACCCGGCCGCTTCCGTACAGCTTGTGCCGGAGCAACAGCCGCCGCCGTCGATGCGGACCCTGCGCTTGCTCTACTTCTTCGAGTTCGGCTTCGTGTTCGCGACGATCATCTCGTTCCCGTACCTGATCGCGCTGATCGAGCAGCGGATGCCTGATACCTCAGGAGCGGTCGCCGGCGTGCTGTTCGCCTTGCCACACCTGTGCTATCTAGTGCTGGCGGGCGGCGTACACAAACGTTTCCTGGATCATTCGCGCGGTGGGCTCGCGGCCGGATTCGGCTTCGTCGCCGTCGGTTTGGCTGCGCACGCAGTGGTCCGGACCCTGCCTGGTTTCGTCATCGCGCGAGTACTGCTCGGTATCGGGTTGACGCTCGGTCTGGTGTGTCTGTCGATTCTGGCCGCCGACGCGGCGCGAGGGCGCGCGCCCGGCCGGATGTTCGGTACCGTCGAATTCTTCTCCAAGGGCGGAGCGGTCGCCGCCGGCGCCGTCGCTGCTGTCTCGAACAGTGCGTTCGGCGCAGCCGCGCCGGTGCTGATCGGAACCGTTGCCGCCTTGGTCACAGCCGTTTCCGCCACGTTGCTCATTCGTCCCCGTACGACTTCGGAGTCACATATGTCAGTCATGCAGTCCCTTCCCCCGGCTGCGACCGCTGTACCGCGTGCCGACCATGTGGTCGCGCACACCCTGCTCAACTGCCTGCTGCGCGAGCTCTCCGGTCCAGAGCATCAGAGCGCTGTCGACGACGGCTGGCTGCTGCTGCGCCTGCCCCGCGCGGGAGTCGTCCTGCGCGTGGAGCTCCGCCGTACGGCGTTGATCGGAGCGCACCGCTTCACTGGGCCCGTGTACGACGAGAGTGGCGCCGAGCTGACCTGGCACGAGCTCGCCGATCTCGTACGGCGTGAGCTCGCCCTGCGCAGTGGTTTTGAGAACGAGGAGTTTCTGCCGCAGATCGAGTCCAGCCACGAAGGTGTCACCCGCGCACTGACCCGGACCCGGCCTGCTGGTCCGGACCGCTTCCTCGAATCCGAGCAGGCGATGCTGTTCGGACACCGCTTCCACCCCGCACCGAAGGCCCGGACCGAGAACCGCGATGACTGGGCGGCGTACGGGCCGGAGTCGCGAGCCTCGTTCCAGCTGCGCTACCTCGGGGTCCGCGCGGAGTCGCTCGCCGAGGAGAGCCTCGACCCGGAGATCACCGCGCTGGTCGACAACCTGCGGGAGGTCCCGGCCGGTTATCGGCTGCTGCCGGCCCACCCGTGGCAGTTCTCGATGATGCGGGACAACCCGTTGTTCCAGTCCGCGGTCGAACGCGGCGACGTCATCGACCTCGGGACCAGCGGTGTCCCGTTCACGGCGACCTCCTCGGTCCGCACGCTGTCCGGTCCGGATGCGTTCCTCAAGTTCAGCCTGAACATCCGGATCACCAACTGCCTGCGCAAGAACGCGGCGTACGAGATGACCGGTGCGGTCGCGCTCACCCGGCTGCTCGCACCCATGCTGGCCGATCTCGCGGCTCGCTTCCCAGGTGCCGCCGTACTGCGGGAGCCCGCGTTCCGCACGCTCGCTTTGCCGGGTGCGGACGGTGCTGCCGATGTCGCGGTCTACGAGGGGTTCGGGCTGATCGTGCGGACCGGGCTGAACGACGTACTGCGTCCTGGTGTGACGCCGTTGATGGCAGGTGCGGTGGCCGATGAGTACGCGACCAGCTCCGCGCACATCTCGCAGCTGCTCGATGGAGCCGACGACGCCGAGATCGTGTCCTGGTGGGCGGCGTACCTGCGACTCCTGATTCCGCCGGTGCTGGCGGCCTACTTCGATCACGGCGTGGTTCTGGAGCCGCACCTCCAGAACGTGCTGATCGGAGTCGACGGGAACAACCAGCCGGTGCAGGTGCTCTTCCGTGATCTGGAAGGCACCAAGCTCGTCGACGAGCTGCACACCGAGACGCTCGCGGGTCTGCCGGCAGATGTGGCCGGTCCGATGACGTACGACGCTCAGCGCGGCTGGGACCGGGTTGTCTACTGCCTGCTGGTCAACCACGTGTCCGACCTGCTCGCTGCGGTCGCCGACCTCAGCCCCGCACTCGAGGGCCGGTTGTGGGCCGAAGTGCGGACTGTGATCGCCGAGTACGCCGACCAGAACGGCTGCCCGCCGCTGCTGGCCGCACTACTGGCCGGCGTACCGCTACCTGCGAAGACGAACATGCTGACTCGGTGGGGCCGGTTGCCGGACCGGAGTGCCGGCTACGTTCGGCTGCCGTCGCCGCTTGCCGAGTCCGTGCTGGCCGCGGCGGCTGGTGAGCGGTGACCGTAACTCCGAACGTCCGTGAGTTCGTGGCCGGTCTGCCGGCCGATGCGCTGCCGGCGTACGTCTACGACCTCGGTGCGCTGCGGACGCACACGGCGATGGTGCGGGCGGCGCTGCCGACAGAGGTCGAGCTGTACTACGCAGCCAAGGCCAACCCGGACGCCGCCGTACTGGAGGCGTTGCGGGATGCGGTCGACGGCTTCGAGGTGTCCAGTGCGGGTGAGTTGGCTCACGTGCGTCAGCTGGCGCCCGGCGCGCCGCTCGCCTTCGGTGGACCGGGCAAGACGCCGGCCGAGATCGCGGCCGCGGTCGAGGCCGGCGTACACCGGTGGCATCTGGAGAGCGTGCAGGAGCTCTACCAGTTGGCGTCTGCGCTGAGCAGTACGCCGGAGCAGCAGCTCGACGTGCTTTTGCGGGTCAACGTGCCCGTGGTCGAGGGCTCGCTGGAGTCGGTCGCGCTGGCGATGGGTGGCAAGCCCAGTCCGTTCGGGCTCGACCCAGCCGCCGTACCGCAGGCTCTGGAGTTGCTGGGCGGACCGATGGGCCGGCAGCTCCGGCTGCGCGGGATCCACGCGCACCTCGGCAGCGGGCTGAGTGCGGCCGAGCACCTCGCGGTGGCCGAGCAGATCGTGAACTGGTCGGCCGCGCTGGCCGGGCGGCACGGTCTGCGGTTCGACGAGGTGAACGTCGGTGGCGGGATGGCGGTTGACTACGCCGACCCGGCGGCACGGTTCGACTGGGCCGAGTTCGGCGACGGTCTGCGCAAGCTGCTCGACCGACGACCGGAGTTGCGGCTTCGGATCGAGCCCGGCCGCGCACTCACGGCGTACTGCGGGTTCTACGCGACCGAGGTCCTGGACGTGAAACTCAGTCAAGGGGAACCGTTCGGTGTCGTCCGGGGTGGTACACATCACCTTCGGACGCCGGCGACGAAAGGCCACGATCAGCCGTTCGCCGTCGTACCAGTCGAGGAGTGGTCGCATCCCTGGCCGCGGCCGGAGGCGTCCGGACCGGTGTCGTTGACCGGTCAGCTGTGTACGCCGAAAGACCTGCTGGCACAGGGAATTCCGGTCCCGGTGCTCCGGGCCGGGGACCGGGTGGTGTTTGCTATGGCGGGTGCGTATGCCTGGAACATCTCGCATCACGAGTTCCTGATGCATCCGCATCCAGGGTTCTACTGGATCTGAACCGGTCTACCGCGGGTTCCCGAAAAGGAACAACCTGCTTGTACAGGGCAACTTTCATCCCTCGCCCGGGCTCTCAGATAAGGTCGGACGGCGTTGCGGGGTCACGAGCGAGGGAATGAACTGATGGCGGCAGCCCGGGGGCGAGGGCGCGAGTGGTTGGCGGTACCGCTGGCGGCACTGGCCGCGGCGGCGGCGTACATCGCCGGCGGGATCGTCCGCGGCAGCTACCCGTTCGGGTCGATCCCGCGCAACATCCTGGACCTCGGGCAGCAGTTCATCCCAATGCACGCCCACCTGCGCGACATCCTGACCGGCACCGGGCCGGGCGACTTCTTCTTCAACTGGTCGAGCGGGTACGGCGTCCCGTACATCGGCGACTTCATGGCCTACAACGGGGCCGCGCTGTCCTGGATCGTGCTGCTGTTCCCGCGGGACAAGATCGACCTCGCGCTGTACGTGATCTCCGCGACCGCGATCGCCTGCGCGGCGGCAGCGATGACGGCGTACCTGCGCAAGCTGCGCCCGAGTGGCCCGGCCTGGCTGGCGGCGCTGGCCGGAATCTCGTACGCCACCTGCGGGTGGGCGTTCGACGACGGCGGCTACATGACCGGCTGGCTGTACGGCCTGATCGCGTTCCCGGTGATCTGTCTGCTCTGCGAATGGGTCTGGCAGTCTCGATCGCTGCCGTCGATGATCGTCTCGCCGTTCGTCATCGCGTTGTTCTGGTACTCGCACTTCTACACCGTCTACATGGCCTCGCTCGGCGCCGCGATCGTGGTGATCGCGCGAGTTCTCGGTGATCCCGAGGGCGGTGCCTGGCTGCGCCGGATCGGTGGCGCGGTGCGCTGCCTGATCGTGGTCGTGATCGGGATCGCGCTGTCGGCGCCGCTGCTGGTGCCGACCTTCAAATCGGTCGGGTACGCGCGGCCCAGTCCGGACGAGACCTTCCACCCGATCGGCTGGCTGTACTTCTTCGGCCGGCTGCTGCCGGGATCCGAGGGGGTCGGGAAGACCCCGGGGC
The DNA here is from genome assembly GCF_042674205.1 of Kribbella sp. NPDC056951. NCBI lineage: Bacteria > Bacillati > Actinomycetota > Actinomycetes > Propionibacteriales > Kribbellaceae > Kribbella > Kribbella sp. NPDC056951. The sequence goes on along the minus strand of NZ_JBHUQZ010000004.1, from coordinate 33,982 downwards.
TGGCCGTCGGCACCCTGATGCTGCTCCTCGCGCTGAGCTTCCCCTTCAACTGGAAGATTGCACTCCGCGAGCGGATCGTCTGGTCGGTGGCCATCCTGCTGGCGATCGGCAGTATGCAGATCACCATCACCCACGAGATCTGGCACGGCTTCGACGCGCCGAACGGCAACCCGTTCCGGCAGGCGTTCGTGATCGCCGGGCTGATCGTGATCGCGGGCTGGATGTCGGTCGCGACCGGGATCAAGCAGGTCTCGACCGTCGTCATACCGGCCGTTTTCGTCGCCGCGCTGTATGCGTTCGCCTGGAACAACTGGACGTCGACCGCGGTCACAGCGTTCGCCGTACCGGTCGTCGGGGTGCTGGCGATCCTGGTGTGGGTCGTCCTCCGGCGGACGCCCAAACTGCCGGTACGGCGGATTGCCGCGGCCGTGCTCGTGACTGCGGTGCTGGTCGAGACGGGCGCGTCGTCGTACGCGATCGAGGCGCATCGCGGCGAGAAGTACCACACGGGACGTGCATGGGCTGCCAGGCAGGAGACGAGCCGGGCGCTGGTGATGGGGGACAACGACTGGCCGCGGCAGCGCGTCGCGCCCGGGGCGTTCACCACCGTCAACGATCCGATGCTCATCGGCGGCGAGGGACCGGAGTACTACAGCTCGACGATTCCGGACGAGCTCACCCAGGAGCTGCTCAACCTCGGCTTCGGGTACTCGGCATTCGGGCGATCCATCGTCGACCCGGTCAACCCGGTGGTCGACGCGGTCTTCTCGGTCGGTGCGCGGCTCACGCTGAGCCCCACGGGAGACCTGCAGCTCGCGCGCAGCCAGGTCGCGCCGTTCGTCACGGTGCGCCCGCTGAAACCATGGGTCTCACAGCTAGGAGCGCCGTACGGTCTGCAGGAGACTGCGCTCGGCGCGGGCGTCTACACCACCCCGAAGCTGCGTGCGTACGTCGACGAAGGCTCGCCGGTCACAGTCAGCGACAAGCGGCCGGGCGTGCTCACGATCAACCACCCAACGGGTCTGGAGAAGGCGGGCGAGTTCCGCCTCACCGCGCGCTGCCGACCGGGTGACGAGGTGTACCTGTTCGGGCCCGAGTTCGTCGGCGATGTCCTCGTCGACGGACGCAAGTGGACCATCAGCCTGACCACGGGCGCGAAGCGACCCGGCATCTTCCGCGGCGCGCCGATTCGCCGAGTCAGTACGGCGGGACCCAGCGGCCTGGTCGACGTGAAACTCCGCGTGCCGGAGCCAACGAACCTGCCGGCCCGCCCGATCGGCTGCCTGGACCGAACCAAGCTCGATGCCGCAGTCAACACGCTCCGGCAGAGCCAGCCCGCCGAGGTACACGTCGGCGGCCACAGCATCGACACCAAGCTCAACCCCGGCACCCGAGGCCTCGTCGTGATGGGCGTAGTCCGAACCCCAGGCTGGCGCTGCCAGGTCGACAACCAACCCTGGCGCAAGCCAACCCAGATGGCCGGCCTAATGGCCATGCCAGTCGGCACCTCCGCCACCAAGGTCTCCTGCGTCTACCACCCCGCCGGCCTCCGCCTAGGCCTCCTAGTCGGCGCCGCCGGCCTAGCCACACTCCTCCTAACCGTAGCCGTACTAGTCCTCCTCCGCTGGCGCCGCCGCCGCACCACTGCCGCCCCATCCGAACCCCCAACCACCTAACGTCCGAAGGATCGGAGAGCCCGCCTCCGGGCGTTCGGACGTTAACCACCGCCCCGAGCCAACGTCCGAAGGATCGGAGAGCCCGCCTCCGGACGTTCGGACGTCACGGTGATCGCGCCGTCGAGCGCCACCTTGAGCACCCATCAACCACACGAGCTCCGCCGAAACGGTTGAACCGTGCTCAAGGTCGCCCGACCACCGCACCTTGAGCACCGATCAACCACCTTCTGGGCGCGCACGTGGTTGACCCGTGCTCAACGTCGTACCGGCTCGTGCGGTGGCTCCCGCGGTGGTGTATTTGAGGGGATCTCCCCGCATGTGGTCCCTTCGCCCCTGAAAATTTGAGGGGAGGAGGGTGCATTCAAGCGGATATCCGGTCAAATGCGGTGGGGGCGAGGCGGGGTGCCTCGGCGTCCACGGCTCCGGTTCCGGCCGACTAGCGGGGGACTGCTAGGACTGCCTGGAGGACGTGTTCGAGGGTGGTCTTGCTTAGTTCGGTGCGTACGGTGGTGTCGATGCCGGCGTAGATGTCTTGCAGGGCGGGTTGGATGCCGTGGCCGATGACGCATCCCTGGTCGGGGTCGGCGCGGTGTAGGGCGAACAGCGGGCCGGGTTCGATCGCGTCGTACACGTCGAGCAGTGTCATGGCCTTGAGGTCGCGGGTCAGTGACCAGCCGGCGCCGACGCCTCGGCGCGACTCGACCAGGCCGGCCGCGCGGAGTTCGCCGAGCAGGCGGCGGATCACGACCGGGTTGGTGTTGGCGCTGCCGGCGATCTGTTCCGAGGTGGCGACCTCGTGGCCCTGGCGCTGGTACAGGCCGATCCAGGCCAGTGCGTGGGCCGCGATGGTCAGCCTGCTGTTCGCGCTCATGGTCCTCCCTTGCTGTCGTAACTAAGTATGTTACCTTGAGGTTGAAGTAACCATATTTGTTACGACAGAGGAGCTGGATATGAGCAAGGCATTGGCGGGCAAGGTCGCGCTGGTCACCGGAGGGTCGCGTGGGCTGGGTGCCGCGACGGTGCGGTTGCTGGCTGGGCAGGGCGCGGATGTCGCGTTCACCTATGTGAGTTCCGCGGCCCGGGCGCAGGCGGTGGTCGACGAGGTCGAGGGGCTCGGGGCGAAGGCGGTCGCGTTCCAGGTCGATCACGCCGACGCGAGTCAGGCGCCGGTACTGATCGACCAGGTCGTCGCGGCGTACGGCGGACTCGACATCCTGGTGAACAACGCGGCCATCGGGGTCGAGCAGGGCCGCACTGTCGACGACCCGGACGTGGACACCGCGGCCCTCGACCGGATGCATGCGGTCAACTACCTCGGCGTGATCGCCGTCATCCGGGCCGCGGTCAAGGTGCTCCGCGACAACGGCCGGATCGTCACCATCAGCTCCGGACTCGGCAGCCGCGTCGGTGTCCCCGGCGTGGCCGACTACGGCGCGACCAAGTCGGGCATCGAGCGCTACACACTCGGCGTCGCCCGCGACCTCGGCCCCCGCGGCATCACCGCGAACGTCGTCGAGGCCGGCCTGATGCTGACCGACATGAACCCGGACCCCGAGGCACTGAAGCCGCTGCTCGGCATGCTGGCTATCCAGCGCTTCGGTGAGCCCGACGAAATCGCTGCCGCCATCGGCTTCCTGGCCGGCCCAACCGCTTCGTATGTCACCGGCGCCGTCCTCGACGCCCACGGCGGCTACAACGCCTGAGGCTGCCTGGCTCTCCGAAACGTCAGCACAGCAAGCGGAATCTGAGTCGCTGCATAGATGACGTGGAACGAGTAGTGGCTGAAGCTCTGCACCGGATCGAACGGCAGAAACGGGAACGGCAGCACGCTCAGCAATCCGCCGCCGACCCCGTTCAGCACCGCCCAGCCGAACAACGGCCACGCCGACCAGCGCAGTACGCCGATCAGGGCGACGTACACGAGTGATGGGAACAGCGTCTCCGCGCTGAGCAACGTCTGCCCAGGCAAATCCGCCACGTTGTGCAACACGAACCCCAACCACGCGACGGCAATCGCCAACCCGATCATGAGCGCAAACCTACGAGACCCGAAGCCCTGATCCCAGGTCCGAAAGGGCAGTCGCTAGCTCGCTACCAAGCCGCCCTTGAGCGCTCCGCGGCTGGAGATGCCGAGTTTGCGGTAGGTGCTGGACAGGTGCAGCTCGATCGTCTTCACGGTGAGGAACAGGTCCTGCGCGATCTCCCGGTTCGTTGCCCCGGCCGCGGCCAGCTCGGCGACGCGCAGTTCGCTCGCAGTCAGAGCGGCCCGCCCGGTCAGCCGGTTGCGCCGCGGTCGGAAGCCGGCCGCGGTGAGTTCCGCGCGGGCCTGCTCGGCGAGTGGTGTGGCTCCACACGCCTCGGCCTGATCGAGCGCACGGCTCAGTAGATCGCGCGCCTCCATCCGTTGGCCGGTACGGCGCAGGTGGGCGCCGTGCTCGAGAAGTGATGCCGCCAGCTCGAGCTTGGCCGCGCTATCCGTCAGCACGGCCACCGATGCGGCGAGCAGTTCGCCATCCCCGAGCACCAGCCCGAGGTTGCGCCGTACACGTCCTAACGCCCGAGCACCCTGCCAACGCTCGGCGAGCTCAAGCTCCTCAGTCAGTACGGCGATCGCTGTCGCCCGATCGCCGAGCGCATGAGCCGCGAGCCCGGCCACCGAACGCCATGACGCCAAGGCCGGGTTAGCGAAGCCGAATGTCTGCCAGATCTCGCCAGCCCGCTTGGCCGTGGCCAGTGCTTCGTTGTGTCGACCGTTGAGCAACAGGACCTCGGCCCACGCCGTGAGTGCGTAGTACACCGGCCGGTCGGGCACACCGCCGTACGGGACGCCGACCTGGCGCAGAGCAGCCTCGGCGCCCGGGAGGTCGCCGCGATGAGCGAGTGACCAGGCGAGGTACGCGGCGGCGAAGCTGGGATCCATGTCGACCCGGCCGGTGCGCGCCAACTCGAGCGCCTCGCGCGCATCCTGCTCGGCATCGCGCAGCTGACCGGTCCAGAGGTGGCCCGCCGCCCGGAAGCAGTAGGCCGCGGCCAGCGATCGCACTGAGCCGTTCTGATGTGCCTGTGCGACTGCCTCGTTCAGGCTGGTCAGGGCGAGTCGCTCGTCGGCTGCGAGCAGCGTGAACCAGCCGCAGACCAGCGGTCCCTCGCCGTTCGACGTACGGATCAGCTCACCGTCGGCCAGCGCTGCCGCAGCCCGCTCGACGCCAGCCGGCAGGCACTGAGCCGCTTCGTGCGCACCGATCACGGCGGCCAACAGTTTGGCGCCGATGCCGTCACTGCTCGGTAGCGCGGCCAGCTCAGGCACGCGATCCTGCAGGTGCAACCGGCCTGGTACGACGAACACTCCGACCAGCAGGGTTGCGTCGATCTGCCGACGGAGGTCCTCGGCCGAATCAGGTGTCTCGTCCCGCGCCTCCTCGAGCGCCGCGAACGCCTCGGCGGGATCCAGCAGGTACCCGCGGGCTCGCCCGAGTTGCAGTCCGAGCCGAGCCCTCTGGGTTGGATCGGCAGTCAGGCTCCGAGCCTCGGCCGTCAGGTCCGCGGCGGTCTGGAGGTCGACCTGCAGGGCAAGCTCGGAAGCGGTCACCAGCAACTCGCGCCGTTGATCGGCCGGTAGCGACTCATCCAGGGCGCGGCGCAGAAACACGAACGCGCCCTCCACCGAACCACGCGCCAACGCCGATGAAGCCGCCCGCTGCAGCCAGTCGATCGCTGCCGGTTCCAGACCGCGTGGCGCTTTCACGAGATGTGCGCCGACATGTTCCGCGGGCGCTCGCGCAGCCCGCAGTACGTTGGCGGCGGCCGCGTGCCGTCGGCCCAGTTCGGTTGGCTCGATCGTTGCTTCGACGGCAGCGCCGACCAAGGGATGAGTGAAGGTCACCTGGTCGACGTCGATCTCGACCAGCCCGGCCGTCTGCAGCCTGGCCAGACCGTCCGTGGCGGGCGCGGCCAGCTGTTGGAGGATCGGTACGGCGGCCCGCTGGCCGAGGACGGCGAGACAGCGCGCGATCTCGGTGGCTTCCGGTCCGGCGGCCGCCAGCCGAGCGGTGACGAGGTGCGCGACCGTTCGGTGTCCGTGCGCGAGGATGAGCTGCGCGTTCTGATCGAGCGGGGCAACGTTCTTGTCGAGCAGAGCGCCGGCCAGCGCCCGCACCAGCAGGGGATTGCCGCGGGTCGCCTCGTACGCGTCCCGGGCGAAGCGCGGCTGACACGGCTCGCCGAATGTGCTGTCCAGCAACGAGGTCGTTGCGTCGGCCGACAGTCGACCGGGCCGGATGACCCGAACGCCAGAGTCCGCCAGAAGCCGCAGTACCTCCGGCCTGTCGGCGTCCCGGCCGCTCCGGGCGGCCGCGAGGACGAGCAACGGCAGAGCGGGCAGGCGAGGCAGCAAGTAGGTGAGATAGCGCAGCGACGGCGGGTCGGCCCACTGCAGGTCGTCGATGACGATCACCGTCGGACCGTCACAGAGATTCGCCGTCAGCCAGTAGAGACCGTGCAATACGGCCAGCTCCGAATTTGCCGCCGCGTGCTCGCCGGCCGCCGGATCGAAGACCCTGGCGGCCTGCGCGGCCGGCCCGGAGAGTGCTTCCGCATCGGCGTCGCGCACGACATGGTCGAACAATTGCCCGATCAGGCCGAAGGGCACGTTCTGCTCGAATTCGGTGCCCCGGGCAGTGAACAGCCGCTGGCCTGGTCGCCGTACCTGAGCCAGTAGACGCGACTTCCCGATCCCCGGTTCGCCTTGTACGACGAGCATCTGGCCGTGGCCGTTGGCTGATTGCACCCGTGCGTCGTCGATGGCCGCTTGCTCGAGATCACGCTCGAGAAGCTGGTCGCGTGTCCCCACTGTGCCAGTCTGCCCGATGGTGCAGGTCTAGGCCTATCCCAGATTGCTGGGGGATTTACTGGGGTGCTGGACACCACTCTCGCTGCCATGCTCAGATGCGAGAGCGCCAGGCTGAGCTGGGGGGAGTGCTGAGCATGAGTCCATCGGGGGATGGCGAGTTCGAGATCAGGGTGCTGGGGCCGACCGAGGTCCGAGTCCGCGATGAGACGTTCTGCGTCGAGCGGCCGTTGGAGCGGGCGCTGCTGGTTCGGTTGGCGTTGGCGCGTGGTCACGGCGTACCGGATGAGACGCTGGCTGCCGATCTGTGGGGTGAGGGTCAGGTCGACAAGCCGACTGAGCGGCTGCGGGTTCTGATCTATCGGTTGCGCAAGGCGCTGGGGGCGCATGCGGCTGCTGTGCATCGCGCGCCGAATGGATATGCGCTGCGCGGTCGGTTGGCTGATCTGTTGGCTGTCGAGAACGAGTTGCTGGCGATTCGGGCCGCTCGGCGGAGTGGGGAGTCCGGCGGGATCGTGAGGGCCGCGGCTGCGGCGTTGGCGCAGTGGCGCGGGCCGGCGTTCGCTGATGTTCGGGAGACGCCGTACGGCGCTGCCGAGGCGGCGCGGTTGGAGAGTCTGCACCTTGATCTGCTGACTGATCGGCTTGAGGCGGAGTTGGCTCTTGGCACTATTGCGGTCAGTGAGGTGGATCAGCTCGCGCGCCGCAATCCGTTGAACGAACGGCTGGTCGGGTTGTCCGTCGTCGCGCTGTACCGTGCGGGTCGGCAGGCGGAGGCGTTGGCGCGGGTCGCCGATCTCCGTCGTGAGCTGGCTGACCAGCTTGGTATCGACCCGTCGCCGGCGTCGCTCGAGCTCGAGTTGCGTCTGCTCCGCCAGGATCCGTCATTGCTCGCGCGGGACGTCCGGCCTGCCGAGGACGCGGGGACTTCGATGATCGGTCGGGGCGCGGAGGTTACCGCGCTGCTGGATCGGTTGCGCCAACCGGCGGTTGTCACGCTGACCGGTGGTCCGGGAGTAGGCAAGACGCGGTTGGCCCGGGAGGTCGCGAACCTGGTCGCGCATCCGGGGCGCCCGGTCGTTTGGCTGGATCTCAGCCGCCTGGGGCGGGGCGACGCCGTACTGCCTAGTCTTGCGGCGGCAACTCGGAGCGATGGTTCCGGTGCTGACCTGCTGGCGCTTTGTGTTTCCAGGCTGGCCGGCGCGCTGCTGGTGCTCGATGGTGCTGAGCATGTTCTGGATCCGGTCGCTGATCTGCTCGCGGCTGTTGCCGAGGAAGGGGATCGGGTCTCGGTGCTGGTCACGTCGCAGCGTCCGGTCCGGGTCTCGGCCGAGGAGGTTCGGCCGGTTGGTCCGCTCAGTCGGGCCGATGCGATCCGGCTCTTCCAGGAGCGCTGCGAGGTGGGGTCGGACGATGACGCCGAGCTCGTCGACACGATCTGTACGGCGGTCGATCGCTACCCGCTCGCGATCGAGCTCGCGGCCGGTCTGACGCGGACGCTGACCGTTCAGCAGATCGCGCAGCGGATCGAGTACCGGCTGCGGCTGCTGGTCGGCGGCGCGCGGTCGGCCGGTGGTCGGCACAGCAGCCTGCGGACAGCGATCGACTGGAGCTGCGCACTGCTCGACCCCTTCGGGCAGGCGCTGCTGCATCGGGTCGCGGTCTTCGCCGGCGGGTTTACCCTGGAGGCTGCCGAAGAGGTTGTCTGCGGCAACGAACCGCAGCTCGAGGCCGCGGACGTCGCGCCGCTGCTGGCGGACCTGTACGACCGTAGCCTGGTCACGATCACCGTCGAACCCGAGGGTCATCGCTTCGGCCTGCTGCAGAGTATCCGGGATTACGCCCTCGAAGGATTAGTGGCTGACGGCAACGAAATGGACATTCGCCGGCGGCATGCGGATTGGTGTGCGGCGCTCGCGGCCCGGACCGAGCGGTACGGCGGCGGCGACCACGAACTCCTGGTCGGCGAACTGAGCCAGGAAGAGGCGAACCTGCGGTCGGCCGTCCAGTGGTCGCTCGAAACCCCGGGGGAGGCGTACCGGGTGTTGGGCATCGTGGCGCCGGCCTGGTGGTACTGGTGGGGCCACGGCCGCTTGGTCGTGGAGGCGCGGGACTGGCTGCATCGAGCCCTCGAGATCGAAGAGGAGGCGCCGCCGCGCGACCGCGCGGTTGCGCTCCGCGCGACGGCTTCGCTGACCCGGAACAGTGGCGACGCGGTCGGTGCGCTGGCGCTCGGTGAGCGGGCTCTCGCGATCTTCCGGTCGCTCGGCGACGACCGGGGCTGTGTCTCGACGATGGTCGGGCTGTGCATCTCCAACATTGCCCTGGCCAAGTTCGAGACCGCTCTGGACCTGGCGCTAGAGGTGACCGAGCTGGCCGAATTCGTCGGCGAACCCAGGTTGCTGGGGACGGCGATCAACGTCACCGGGGCCGCACTGCGTGGGTTGGACCGGCTGCCAGAGGCGGAGGAGCGGTTCGAGGCGGCCGTCGAGCTGTGGCAGCGGATCGACGACCGCCGCGCCCTGGCCGGGACGCTGGGCAACCTCGGTCTGGTCTATCAACGCACCGGCGACCTCGACCGGTCGCGCGAGCGCCTGCGAGACGCGCTGCACCTGTATCGCGAGATCGATCTGACCGAAGGGATCATCGACATCGTCGAGCTCGTCGCAGGTCTCGAGGTGGCGGCCGGCCGGCATTGGTCCGCGCTGCGGATGCTCACGGTCGCTGGCACCCAACGGATCCGGCTGGGCGTGCCGCTGATCATCGCCGACGAGCTGGAGGCGCGGAACCTGGTCGAGGAGACCGCCCGGTCGGCCCTGGGAGCCGATGCGGACGCGGTCGTCGCCGCGAGCCTGGACGACTCCCTGGCCGCGTTGGCCGACGAACTACTCGACTCACTGACCGGATGACGTTACGCCGGCGTTGCGCTGCTCCGGGCCGTGTGGATGCTGAGGGCAACGAAGCCGACGACCGCCAGGGTGGTGAGGGCGGCCGGTACGAAGAAGACCTGGGGGAGGCCGATCGCGGCGACGCCGATTCCGCCGATCGCGCCACCGATCGCGGAGCCGACCGGGATCGCGCCGAGGAAGACACCTGACGCCGTACCGACGCCTTCGGGGTAGAGGTCCTGGGCGATCGAGACGCCGATCGCCGCGACACACGCCCAGAGACCTGCAGTCAGGGCTTGGCCGAGGAAGAGCATGCCGATGCCGGCGCTGGTGGCGAAGGCGAGGTTGCCGCACAGACCCAGTACGACGCCGCCCGTCATCACCGGGAGTCCGCCGAACCGGTCGGCGAGCCGGGCGACCACGGGCAGCAGCAGGAGCTCGATCAACGGCTGGATCCCGATCACCGCGCCGCGGACCTCGTCGGAGAGGTGCAGTTCGTCGGCCATGTAGATCGGGAGGTAGCCGAACTTGATGGTGTCGCCGGTCATCGCCAGCACGCAGACCGTGGTGAACGCGAGCAGCGGCAGCATGTGGGTGATCTCGGGCTTGCCCGGGGCTCGTCGGGTAGGTACGGCCTGGAAGCGCTCGACGGTTTGGCGACCGAACGGGATGATCTGCGCGAACACGCAGACTGCGGTTGCCACGAGCAACGAGCGGAGTCCGAACACGCCGCCGTACCAGCTGCCGAGGACCGGGCCGAGGATCCAGCCGATCGTGAACCCCATCCGGACGGTGGCGACGACGCGGTTGTCGGCGCGGGTCGGCGTACGGCTGAGTTCGTCGCGGCAGGCGGCGAAGAGCTGGGCCATCGAGCCGCCGCCGATGCTGAGGACGACCACGCTGATAACGAACGGCTGCCAGACGGCGTTGGTCGATGCCATCGCGAGCCAGCCGGCGGTGCCGACGAGCGCGCAGATCCGGAGCAGGCGGAGGCGGTCGTGGCTGCGGTCGGAGAGGCGGCCGAGGAGGTAGCCGGCGATCGGGGCGGCGAGGTTGGTGACGTAGTAGAGGCCGGCCACGGGGAGCGGCGTACCGAGGTCGCGGACCAGGAACAGGGTGAGCTGCGGGGTCGCGGCGGACATCCCGATGCCGGCGATCAGCAATGAGAGGAAGGCCGCGCGGTAGAAAGGCGACCGGGCGACGACACGCAGTGCAGATTCGGGCCGGTCGAACACGGTGCAAACGTTATCCGTTCGCGGTGGATGGTGTGGCGGCGTCTCGCCGTACGAGCTCTTCCGAGCCCCTTCCGAGCGCTGACGAGCCGGCCGAGGGGCTCGGCCGGCTCGTGGGAGGGGGTGTTACGTCAGTTGTCGTCGCCACCCTTGTCGTCGTGGTGGTCGTCGGTGCTGTCGTTGCCCCGGTCATCGCTCCGGTCGGTGCCGCGGTCGTCGGAGTGGGTGTCGGGGCGGTTGGAGAGGAGCTTGCCGTTCGCGTCGTAGCTCAGCTCACGCCAGCCGGCCGTGGTGTGCACGTCCAGCTCCCACTTGCTGTCGTCCCAGTCGACGTCGGTCACGACACCACCCGGGACGTCCTTCACCGCCTGCTCGGCCGCCTTGGCGGCAGTCAGCGAACCGGTCGGTACGCCGGTCGTCGGGCTGGTGGCCGGCTTGTCGTCGGACTGGACGGCGTACGCGGTGGCGACGCCTCCGGTGGCGATGACGGCAGCGGCGGTCAGGGTCAGTACGAGGCGCTTCATCAGGCAGCCTTTCGGTCGGGGAACTCCTTGACGACCACCACAGTGCCGAGCCTGCCTGAGGCGCTCCTGAAGGAACCTGAAGCGGGCTTCAGGTGGGTCTGTCAGGCTGGGGGCATGCGGTTGCTGATCGTCGAGGACGAGAAACGGCTGGCCAATTCGCTCGCGAAGGGCCTGGTCGCCGAGGGATTCGTGGTGGACGTCGCGTACGACGGCCTGACCGGGCTGGACCGTGCGCTGAGCGGCGAACACGACCTGATCCTGCTCGACATCATGCTCCCCGGCCGGAACGGCTACCGCGTCTGCGCCGACCTGCGCGCGGCCGGCTCCGAGGTCCCGGTCCTGATGCTGACCGCGAAGGACGGCGAGTACGACGAGGCCGAGGGACTCGACACCGGCGCCGACGACTACCTGACCAAACCGTTCTCGTACGTCGTCCTGCTGGCCCGGATCCGCGCCCTCCTCCGCCGCCGAACCCGCGGTGCCGCGCCGGTGATCGAGCTGGGCGACCTCCGGCTCGAACCGGCCGCGCACCGGGTTTTCCGTGGGGACGACGAGGTGGAGTTGACGGCGAAGGAGTACGCCGTACTGGAGCATCTCGCCACGAACGCCGGCCAGGTCGTGTCGAAGACGCAGATCCTCGACCACGTCTGGGACGCGGCGTACGACGGTGACCCGAACATCATCGAGGTCTACGTCAGCGCCCTCCGCCGCAAGCTCGACACCCCCTTCGGCCGCAAGGCCATCACCACAGTCCGAGGCTCCGGCTACCGCCTAGCCCGGGACGGCGGCTGACATGCGCGGCTCCCTCCGAACCCGAACCACAGTCGCCGCAACGGCAGTGGTCGCCGTGGCCCTAGTCATCGCCGGCCTGGCCGTCGTACTCCTGCTCCGCGCCAACCTAGCCAGCCAAGCCCAGTTGCAAGCGGAAGTAACCGCCCAACAACTAGCCAGCCAACTGGCAGGCGGCACCCCCATCACCAAGCTAGACCTGGACGACGAACGCCCAGTCCGCATCACCAACGCCACCGGCAAAGTCCTAGCCACCAGCGAAAAACTAACTGCCATAGATGGCCGCCCAGTCCAACCACCCAGCGCGGCCCGCGCGGCCAACCCGCCCGCGACTACCCAGCCGGGCAACTCCAGCACGACCAGCCAGCCCACCTCCTCGGCGACGCGGCCCCCCACCCCCTCATCCACAGTCCCGAATGATGACGATGAGGGTGATGATGAGCGTGGGCGTGGGGGAGATGAGCCGGACGACGATGAGACCTCCACTCCGCAGCCTCAGCCGGGGCGGGTGGCTGAGGGGGATGCGGAGTACTCGACGGGTACGGCGACTGTTGACGGGCGGACGGCGGAGTACCGGTTTGCCGCGCTGAAGGTGACCCTCCCGGCCGGTGGTGGCGACGTAACTGTGCAGGCCGGTGCAGAGCTCGCGACAGCACGGGATGCGGTGTCGAGTGTCAGCCGCACGATGCTCATCGGACTACCGCTCCTGCTCGCGGTCGTTGCCTTGGTCACCTGGATGGTCACCCGCCGAGCACTCGCCCCGGTCGAGGCCATCCGCACCGAGCTCGCCGGAATCACCGCCGCCCGCGACCTCCGCCGACGCGTCCCAGTCCCCGACTCCCGCGACGAAGTAGCCCGCCTAGCCCGAACGACAAACGACACCCTGACCGCACTCGAGACCTCGGTAGCCCAGCAACGCGGTTTCGTCGCGGACGCGTCCCACGAACTCCGCAGCCCGATCGCCTCCCTCCGCACCCAACTCGAGGTAGCCGCCGCCCACCCCGAACTCCTGGAACTCGACGAACTGCTAGCCGACACAGTCCGCCTGCAGCACCTCGCCGCCGACCTCCTCCTGCTCGCCCGCCTCGACGCCGGCGATCACCCCGACCCCGAACGCATCCAGGTCACCGACCTCGTCCGCGACGCCGTCGAAGGCCGCACCGCCCGCCTCGACCTCACCGCCGAACCAGTTGTCCTAGGCAACAAAACCCGCCTGTCCCGGATCCTCGGCAACCTCCTCGACAACGCCGAACGCCATACCCGGCAAGAGGTCCGAGTCGTCGTCAGTTCCACCGGCGGCCAGGCCGTGATCCAGGTGCAGGACGACGGCCCCGGCGTACCGGAGGCCGATCGCGACCGGATCTTCGAGCGCTTCGTCCGCCTCGACGACGCCCGCAGCCGCGACGAAGGCGGCGCCGGCCTCGGCCTCGCGATCGCCCGCGACCTGGCCCAGGCCCACGGCGGCACCCTCACCGTCACCACCTCCCCCCAGGGCGGCGCCTCCTTCAACCTCCACCTCCCGCTCGCCCCGTCCTCCTAACAACAGGACGTATACGCCCTCCCGGCGCCAACGCCGGCCGCCGTTGAGCGTGCCGGCGGCGCGCAGTAGGTCTATACGTCCTGTCCGTCGGAGGACACCGGGCAGAATGGGGCGCATGGCCTTGACCCGGCGTACCTTGCTCACCGGTGCCGCGGCGTTGCCGCTGGCCGGTTCTGTCCAGACAGCCTCAGGAGTTGGCAACCACACGATGACCGATGCGCGTGCCGTGAAGGACCTGATCGAGGAACTCGTCGACAAGTACGGCGACGGTGGCGTGGCCCCGATCGTGTCGCTCGGCGACGCGGTACTGCGGCAGGTCGCGGAACCGTTCGACGGACAGGTGGACGACAACGTCCTGACCGAGTTCATCGCGCTCATGCAGCGGACGATGCGAGCGGCTCCCGGTGTCGGCGTGGCCGCGCCGCAGATCGGCGTACCGGTGCAGATCGCCGTACTCGAAGATCCGGCCACCGTCCCACCCGAGATCGCCGAAGCGCGGCACCGCTACAAGCTGGAGTTCTTCGCGGCGATCAACCCCACCTACCGCTCAGCCGGGCACAAGCGTCGCGGCTTCTACGAAGGCTGCCTGAGCATGCCCGGCTACACAGGTGTGGTGAACCGCTACTTCTCCGTCCACGCCAAGTACCTCGACCCGGCCGGCGAGACCCACCGCAAGACCTTCGAGGGCTGGCAGGCCCGAATCGTCCAGCACGAAACCGACCACCTCCGCGGCACGGTCTACGTCGACAAGCTCGAGACCCGTTCTCTCTGCACAACCGCCAACTACAGCGCCAACTGGGCCGACCCCGTCCCCACCAGGGCGGCCGAAGCCCTCGGCTTCGACCTCGACTAGCACACGAAGACGCCTTGTGAAATAAATCTCAAGGGCTGGAACCGGCCTGGGATCCAGCGATTCGCTCGTTAAAGTTAGGGCTACCTAACTCATTGGAGCGCTCGTTGTGAAGGATCTCCGCATCGCCGTCATCGGTGCCGGGCCAGCCGGTATCTACGCCGCCGACATCGTGACCAAGGAGCACCCTGGGGCCCAGGTGGACCTGATCGAACGGCTGCCCGCGCCGTTCGGACTCGTCCGGTACGGCGTCGCGCCGGACCACCCGCGGATCAAAGAGATCATCAAGGCGCTGCACCGGGTACTGAAGAACGAGCGGATCCGGTTCATCGGCAACGTCACCTACGGCGTCGACCTGAAGCTGGACGACCTGCGGCGGCACTACGACGCGGTCATCTTCGCCACCGGCGCGATCACCGACCGGCCGCTCGACATCCCGGGGATCGACCTGCGCGGCAACCACGGTGCCGCCGACTTCGTCTCCTGGTACGCCGGACATCCCGACGTACCGCGGGATTGGCCGCTCGAGGCGCGTGAGGTCGCCGTACTGGGGGCAGGGAACGTGGCCCTCGATGTCGCGCGGATGCTGGCCAAGCCGGCCGATGAGCAGCTCAGCACTGAGATCGCCGACAACGTGTATCAGGGCCTGAAGCTCAACCAGGCAACGGATATCCACGTGTTCGCGCGGCGCGGTCCGGCGCAGATCAAGTTCACGCCGATGGAGTTGCGGGAGCTGTCGCACTCGCCGTCGGTGGACGTGATCGTGCACCCGGAGGGCTTCGAGATCGACGAGGCGAGCCAGGCCGCGATCAGCTCCAGCAAGAGCACACGACTCGTCGTCGACACCCTGCTCAAGCACCTCGACGCCGAGCCGACCGGCGCACCGCACCGCATCCACATCCACCTCTGCCACGCGCCCGTCGAGGTGCTCGGCACGGACCGCGTCGAGGCCCTGCGGACTGAGAAGACCGAGCTCCAGGGTGACGGCACCGCGCGGGGGACCGGCGTATACGTCGACACTCCGGTGCAGGCGGTCTACCGCGCTGTCGGGTACCTGTCGTCGCACCTCCCGGAGCTCCCGTTCGACCACCAGGCCGGCGTCATCACGAATGACCGCGGTCGGGTGCTCGACCTGGACAGCGTACCGCTCGAGGGTATGTATGTCACCGGCTGGATCAAGCGCGGCCCGATCGGCCTCATCGGCCACACCAAGTCTGACGCGGCCGAGACGATCACCAGCTTGCTCGCCGACCTCGACACCCTGCCGAGCCCCGAGGAGTCCGACCCGGACGCCATCCTCGAGCACCTTCGTGCGAACGGTGCAGTGATCGTCGACGCGGCCGGCTGGGCCCGCCTGGACGCCCACGAGATCGCCCTCGGCGAACCCCACGGCCGCGAGCGCATCAAGGTCGTCCCGCGCGAAGACATGCTCCGCGCGGCGACTGCGGAGTAGCTGCTACTCCGGCAGTTCCTGGCCGGTCCGGTCCGCAACCATGTACGACGCGTACCAGGCCGGCCACTCCTCGTCGTACTCCCCGCCATGCCGCTTCTCGTGCTCCCCATGCGCGGCGGCAGCCCGCTTGAGCGCCTCGGCAAGATCGTCAGCCGATGCATAGGTCGCCTCAGTCACGCGACCCGGCAGCCTGGTGGTCACTTCCTGAAGCAACCACGTGTTCCCGTCGGGATCCTGGAACGTCGCGAACGAGCCATAACTCCCGCCGTTCTCATCCCGCCCCTTCGCACGATCCGCGACCCCCGCCGCGAACTGCGCACCAGGCGCACCCGGATGGAACACCTCACTGACCTCGACACCCAGCTTGCTCAACTCACCCCGAGCCGCCTCGATGTCATCCACCACCAAGTAAAGCCCCTGCGCGGAACCAGGCTCAGCCGTAGTCACCGCCGTACCGAACTGCACCGAAGCCGGCGACCCCGGCGGCGTGAACTGCACGATCCGAAACCCGTTGTCAAAGGCAAAGTCCGCATCCAGCCGCCACCCCAGCCCGGCGTAAAACTCCTTAGCCCGATCCACCTCGGCAACCGGAACAACAACCGCCTCAAGCTTCAGCTCGACGCCCATCGCTCTCTCCTCCTGTGGTCAGCCCCGCTCTAGGGTCTTCAACCCTCTCAGCAGGCGCTCCATTCCACAGGATCGAGGACCAGGTCGTGGCCGGTACCGCGACCTGGTCCCCAGCAAAGGTCAGTGCCGAGCGCGCCGACGGATCAACCCCGTCGCCCCGACCGCCACCGCAAACAACGCCAAGCCCGCGAACAACCGAACCCAGCTACGCCCACCCTCACCAGTAGCCCCCGCCAACTTCAACGAGTAGGCAGTAGCACTAGCGGCCCCCTCCGGAGCCCCATAAGGCATCCCCTCAGCCTTGGCCCGATGAGCCGCCGCCGACAACATCCCGTACCGGCGTCCGAAGTCGAGCGCAGTATCAGCACCCTTCTTCTGCAACACCTGCGCACCCTCAGCCGAAAGCCGCTTGGCCCCATCCGGGATCCCCGTTGCCTTGTCCGCAGCGGTCGTCAACCCTGCTGCCAACTTCCCAGATCCATCGGCCGCGGTTCCGATCCCCGTGGCCAACTCCTTGGATCCAGCAGCCAACTGATCAGTCCCGTCCTTCGCCGTCCCCAGGCCATTGGCCAGCTGCCCGGTCCCACCGGAGAGTAGGAACAGCCCGTTGTCCAACCGCTTGGTCCCAGCAACCAACACGCCAACACCAGCACTGAGCCGCCCCGTCCCGCTAGCGAGCGTCCCGGCCCCGGTCTTCAACTTCCCTGTCCCATCAGCCAGCGCCCCGGCTCCGGCTTTGAGCTGCCCGCTGCCAGTGACCAGCGAGCCCATGCCGCTGTCGACCTGATCCGCACCGTCTGACAGTTGGGTGAGTCCGGCAAGAAGGGTCTTGCCGCCGGCCTGGATCTGACCGACGCCTGCCTGCAGTCCGTTTATGCCGCCTCGCAGCGTCTTGTTGGTGGGATCGTCCTTCGGAGTACCGATGCCACCCTGCACCTTCGCCACGACCGTGGAGACGAGCTTGCTGACCGACGTGTCTACCAGCTGAAGCCCCTGGTCCAGTCCGGGCTTCGCGCCGGGTGCGCAGCCGGCCACCTGATTGTCCAACCCGCACTGGAGTTGGGTGAGTCCCGGTACGGCCCTCTCTGTCAGTCGACCCTTCAGGTACGCGAGCGCCACCTGAAGCTTGGCGGAATCCGGCAACGGCTCGTCCAGATCACCCGGACCGTCGCCAATCTCACCCAGCCGGCCGGCGACCGAGTCCAGGATCATCTTCTTGACCAGGTTCGACTCGGCGGTGCGGTTCCCTTCGCCCGCTGGTCCGTTCAGAATGGCTGCCGCGGCGCCGTAGCAGGCCTCGCTGTAGCCCCTCTCCTTGGACCTGCCGTTGCTGACGGCATCCAGAGCGTCCGACACACAGTGCACGCCGCCGCGCATCTTGTCGATGCCCGGGCCGGCTGCGTTGAGCTGACTCTTCAAACGCTGCAGTCCGCCGAGTAGTGTCGCCGGATTGTCGACCGAACCGATCCCAGCGCGAAGCTGTGAAATACCCGCGTGGAGTGGCTCGGCCTCCTTGGGCAGCGTGCCGATCTGGCCATACATCAGCGTCAGGCCGTCCTGGACGTCTTTCAGACCCCCGCTGACTCTATTCAATCCGTCGATCAGTTGCGGTGCCTTGCCGGTGGCCTGGGTCAGGCCGGAGGCGAGCTTGCCGGTGCCGGTCTTCAGCTTGCCCGCGCCGGCGTTTACGTCTTTGGTGCCCTTGGCCAGCTTGCCTGCACCGGTGTTCAGGTCGCCTGCGCCCTTCGCGAGCTTGTTTGCGCCGGTGTTCAGCTCCTTGGAGCCGTCGGCGAGTTTGCCTGCGCCGGTGTTCAGTTGGTCTGCGCCTGTGGCGGCTTCACCCATCTTGGTGCGGAGCAACGATGCTCCGGTGTCTAGTTTGCTGAGGCCGCCGGCTAGTTGGGCGAGGCTGGAGGAGACTTTGTTGGCGCCGGGGGCGATCTTGTTGGCCATGCCCTCGTTGAGGGTTTTGGCGCCGGCGTTCAGCTGCAGGAGGCCGCTGAGGAGTTTTTGGGAGCCGTCTCGGAGTTTGATGAGGTTGGTGTCTAGTTCGGTGCCGCCCTCGACTAGGTCGGTGCCTTTTTCGGCACCGCTCTCGTAGCCGGTTACTGCTGTTTTGAAGGTGGGGCTGTCTAGGGGGCTTACGGGGAGGGCGGTTAGTTCGGCTTCGGGGACTATGGCGTCCTTGACCTGGGCGGACCAGCCGAACTCTGCTGTCGCTGCGCCTACGGGTGGGAACAGGGTCACCGTGAAGCTGAGTTTGGTGCCGCCTTTGCCGTCGCCGGCTTTGTTGGCCTCGTTGGAGGAGACGTTGCCGAATTCGGGGGGTAGGACTGTGGTCAGTTGGCCGACCATGGGGATGACCACGTCAGCCTGTTCGGTGATCTGTTTGCCGTAGCCGTCGGTGACGGTTACCGGCTCGGAGCGGGCTGAGGTGTTTTCTACGACGTAGTGGGCTTCTAGGCGGCCCTTCTTGCCAACGACGTCTCCGGGCTTCTTGAGCTGCTTGCCGTTCAACGTATAGGTGACGGCTACCTTGATCGGGAGCTTCTTCTTGTCGAAGTCGCTGACGGTGCGGAGGCGTTGTTCGCCGTCGACTGTGGTGTCCACGGTCATCTTGCCGTCCTTGACCGAGTAGCCGCCCCAGCTGTCGAGGTTGCGGAGGCCCTTGGTGGAGACGGGGTTGGTGAGCTTGACCTTGCCGTTGCCGGTGAGGGCCAGTTGTTCGTAGATGCGGGCGGTGTCGACCTTGCCGCTCGGGTCGAGGCGGGCCTGCACGGTCTCGGTGTTGGTGACGGTCACCGGGTCGGCGGTCGCGCTTGCCAGGGCCGGTGAGGTGGTCAGGACGAAGACGGTCGGGACGGCGATGACGGCGGCCAGTCCTTGGGTGATCCGGCGGGCGGTCACGGACGTTCTCCTTCGGTGGTGGCGAACTCGCGGGTCGGTGCCTCAGGCTCGTCATCCGCGGGGGGAGCCTCGGTCTGGGCGGCGGCGGGTGCTCGGCCGGGCCATTGGAGCGAGGTCGCCAGGAACCCGATCCCAGCCGCGAGCAGTACGCCGGTCGCCGCCGACGGCGATTGCGCCAGGAACGCCGGGCTGTCCGCCGTGTAGCTCTCCTCGTAGACGGCCACCATCGCGGCCGCGCCGATCAGCAATGTCCACAAGGGCAGCCGGTTCCCCGAGCCCGCCGTGAACGCGACACAGACCGCCACCACGACGACCGCCGCGACCGCGCGCCCGGAAGCCGAGTCGGGCAGGTAGAGCGCCCGGACGGCGAATCCGAGCCAGGCCACGAACAGCCCGATCAGGAATCCGGTCGCTCGCTGGGCCGGGGTCCGTTCCTGTACCAGCCCCACCACACCCCCCAGGGCGCCGCCGACCAGTGCCACATGCTGCGTGTCCAGACCGAGCGCTTCCCCGACCAGACACAACAGACCCGCAACCACGGCCAGCAGAGCACCGCATAGCAAGGTACTGCGCTGCATTGAGTCCTCCACCTCACTGTCGGACTCCGGGACCCCCTCCGGAAAATCCAAGATTCACGTACTTGAACTACCGTTCAGTACGAAGCTGATGGACGTTCCTACCAGGGGGTAACCACCCCAGGCAATAACGAAGCGATACCGAGTCGTCAGGGGCTCGTAAATGTGGTCGAAAGCACCCGATTGCTCACGAAATTCAAGTGTTTGAAGGGCTTTCGGCCTGCTTTGCCAGGACATGTATGGCGCCGGGTACCGGGCAGACGATCGATCGGATGCCGATGGAGATTCGAGGTGCCGGGTGTGGCGTTGGGTGGCGGCAGGTTGCTGTCTGGCGGTGCTGCTGGCCGGGTGTGGTGACCCCGATCAGAAGCTGCGGGATGCGGCGGCGCAGTCCGCGCGGGAGGCGGCGTCCGAGGTTGAGATGACGCGGCTCGTGGTTGAGCAGCTGCAGACGCATCGGTTGTGGCAGCAGACCGCGAGGCAGATGGTGGCCGACGCCGAGAAGTCGCTGGAGACGGCGGCGAGTTCGTTCAGCGCGCAGCAGCCGTCGACGGCCGAGTCTCGTCGGCTCTACGAGCAGGTCGGTGCCGTCCTCGACGACGCGCAGAAGGCCGTGACGGCGACGCGGATCGCGTTGGGGGAGCAGGATCTCGCGGCCGCGGTTCGGGAGCTCGCCGTACTGCGGAAGTCGGGCGAGGAGCTGGACCGGATCGGGGAGCTGGCCAAGTGAAGAGGCTGCTCGCTGTCACGCTCGGGATCCTCACCGCGATCGGCGGGTTCGTCGACATCGGGGACCTGGTCACCAACGCACTCGTCGGAGCCCGGTTCGGGATGCGGCTGGCGTGGGTCGTGGTGGTCGGGGTCATCGGGATCTGTCTGTACGCCGAGATGTCGGGTCGCGTGGTTGCGATGTCCGGCCGTCCTGTGTTCGACCTGATCCGGGAGCGCCTTGGTCGTCGTACCGGACTGGTGACGCTGGTGGCGTCGTTCCTGGTCACGTTGCTGACGCTGATCGCGGAGATCGGTGGTGTGGCACTCGCCTTCGAGTTGGCTAGCGGAGTGAACTACCTGCTGTGGGTGCCGCTGGCGGCGGTGGCGGTCTGGCTGGTGGTGTGGCGGGTGAAGTTCTCCAAACTGGAGTCGGTCTTCGGGTTGATGGGATTGCTCCTGATCGTCTTCGCGGTCGCCGTCTTCAAACTCGGACCGGACTGGGGTCAGTTGGTGCACCAGGCAACGAATCCCCATCCGGTGGGGCACGAGACTTGGGGTACCTACGCGTATTACGCCATTGCCTTGTTCGGGGCGGCAATGACGCCGTACGAGGTGTTCTTCTTCTCGTCCGGTGGGGTCGAGGAGAAATGGAACCGCCGGAGTCTGGGCACGGTCCGGTCGAACGTCTTCATCGGATTCCCGCTGGGCGGTCTGCTCTCGCTGGCGATCGCGGCCTGCGCGGCCGTCGTTTTCCTGCCGGCCGGGATCGAGGTTGGGACGCTCGGTCAGGTGGCGCTGCCGGTGGCCGTTGCCTTCGGCAAGCTTGGGCTGGCGATCGCATTGATCGGCATCTTCGCGGCGACCTTCGGTGCGGCGCTGGAGACCGTGCTGTCGTGCGGGTACACGATCGCGCAGTACCGCGGCTGGCAGTGGGGCAAGTTCGTCCGGCCGCGGGAGGCGTCGCGGTTCCATGTGGTGATGATCGTCTGCCTGCTGTTGTCGATCCTGACGCTGCTGACCGCGGTCGATCCGGTGAAGGTCACCGAGTACTCCGTGGTCTTCGCCGCGATGGCGTTGCCGCTCACCTATCTGCCGATCCTGATCATCGCCAACGATCCGGACTACGTCGGACGCCAGACCAACGGCCGGGTGCGGAACTTCCTCGGCATCGGCTACCTGATCCTGCTGATCGTCGCGTCGGCCGCGGCGATTCCCCTGATGATCATCACGAAGGCGGGCCAATGAAGATCCTCCACGCCCAGCTGCACCTCCTCGACCGCCAGTTGATCGACAAGGGCAGTGGTCACCTGCTCGGCAAGGTCGACGACGTCGAGCTGGACCTCGACGCCGACCCGCCGGTCGTCACCGCCCTGATCTCCGGCGACATCCACATTCCCGCCGAGCAGATCGACAGCATCGACACCGCGGTGAAGATCGACCCGCGCGACCTGGTCCTGGATCCCCACGATGTCTGGGTCGAGCGGCACATCATCGACAAGATCCCCGGAGCCGGCGATGCGTCTGACTGACCTGCTCGGCTACCGAGTCACTGATGCCACCGGTACGGCGGTCGGTCGCGTCGCCGACGTCCGGGTGATCGAGGACGGTCTCCGGATCGACGGCCTGATCATCGTCGAGCGCCACGCCACTCAACTCTTCGGCTACGAGCGTCATGTCGGTCCTGCCTTGCTCCGCTGGCTGGTTCATCGGCACCTCGGCGGCGTCTGGTACCTGCCGTGGCGTGATGTCGCCGGGATCGACGACGACACCGTCACCCTCCGCAGTTCACGCTCCGATCTGCAGCCGCTCGAGGAGCTGGCTCGCTACTGACGGCTGGACAAAGGGCGGTCTTGTGCGCTCCAATATGCGATATATTGCACATCGCGGAGGAGTGAGAGATGGCCCTGGATGCCTTCGAGCGGTACCCGCTGCTGTTCGGCCCGAGCCCGATCCACCCGCTGGATCGGCTGACTGCCCATCTGGGTGGCGCGCGGGTCTGGGCCAAGCGCGAGGACTGCAACAGCGGTCTCGCGTACGGCGGCAACAAGACGCGCAAGCTGGAATACCTGGTCCCCGAGGCGTTGGCGCAGGGCGCGGACACCCTCGTGACCATCGGCGGCGTGCAGTCGAACCACACCCGGCAGGTCGCGGCGGTGGCGGCGAAGCTCGGGCTGAAGGCCGTGCTGCTGCAGGAGAGCTGGGTGGACTGGCCGGACCCGGTGAACGACAAGGTCGGCAACATCCTGCTGAGCCGGATCATGGGTGCTCAGGTGAAGCTGGTGGACGCCGAGTTCGGGATCGGGTTCAAGGACAGCTGGCACCGGGCTCTCGACGACGTGCGAGTAGCTGGCGGTACGCCGTACGCGATCCCGGCCGGTGCTTCGGACCATCGTCTCGGCGGTCTCGGGTTCGCGAACTGGGCCTACGAGGTGGAGCAGCAGGAGCGCGAGCTCGGGGTCTTCTTCGACACGATCATCGTCTGCAGTGTCACCGGTAGCACGCATGCCGGGATGATCGCCGGGTTCGCCGGTCAGGATCGGCCGCGGCGGGTGCTCGGGATCGACGCGTCGGCCAAACTCGCCGAGACCCAGGCGCAGGTGGAGAAGATCGCCCGGTCGACCGCCGAGCTGATCGGCCTCGGCCGCGACCTGCGCGACGACGAGATCACGGTGCTCGAAGGCTGGGCCGGCGACCTGTACGGCGTACCGGTCGAATCGACTCTGGATGCGATCCGGCTCACCGGGCAGCTCGAGGGGATGATCATCGACCCGGTCTACGAGGGGAAGTCGATGGCGGCTCTGATCGATCTGGTCCGGGACGGGGAGATCGGCAAGGACTCGAATGTGTTGTACGCGCACCTCGGTGGTCAGCCTGCCCTGAACGCCTACAGCGGTCTCTTCCGGTAAGTTGCGGTCGCATGCCGGTGCCGAAGGAACGTGCGGTCGTCCCGCGCTCACTGCTGCGCGAGGACGCCTACCGGGCGATCCGCGACGCGATCGTCACCGGTGAGCTCGCGCCCGGCGAACGCCTGAACGACGCCGACCTCTCTGACTGGCTCGGTGTCAGCCGGACGCCGGTCCGTGAGGCGCTTGCCCGACTCGAACAGGCCGGCCTGGTGCAGACCAAGCCTGGCCGCTACACGATGGTCAGCCCGCTCGACGCCCGCGCGCTGCGCGAGGCCCAGCTGGTCACCGCTGCCATGCATGAGCTTGCCGTCCGGGAAGCCGTCCCGCACCTGACCGCGACCGACCTTGCCGAGATGCGCGCCGCGAACGACCGCTTCGCTGCCGCATTGCACGCCGCAGATGTCGACGCCGCCCTGCAGGGCGACGACGACTTCCACGCGGTTCCGGTCCGTGTCAGTGCCAACCAGGCTGTCGCTGCGG
This sequence comes from Kribbella sp. NPDC056951, assembly GCF_042674205.1. Taxonomy (NCBI): domain Bacteria; kingdom Bacillati; phylum Actinomycetota; class Actinomycetes; order Propionibacteriales; family Kribbellaceae; genus Kribbella; species Kribbella sp. NPDC056951. The sequence goes on along the minus strand of NZ_JBHUQZ010000004.1, from coordinate 9,978 downwards.
TGCTCGATCAGTACACCCCGTCGCTGCGCCGGATCGAACGCCTCCGCTTCGGCTCCCTCAGCGGTCGCGAATCAGTTGCCCAGCACAACCTCATCGTCGAACTCTGCGAGGCCGGCGACGCGGAGGCTGCTGCCGAAGCTGCCCGAACCAACTGGCTGACCCTCGTACCGCTGATCGCCTCGCTGTAGCGTCCGGCGTCAACTGCAGAGCGCGGTGTCCAGAGTCTTGGACACCCTCCGTGCATCGTCCAGCGTGGTCGGCATCGCGGTGACCGCGAGGGCGGCCTCGCGACCGTCCGGTGTGACGGCGTTCCGCGTCTCGAAGCCGGGGATGTCACCGCCGTGTGTCCAGGCGAATCCACCGCAGGACAAGGGGAGTTTGGCGATCCCCAGCCCGTACTCACCGTCGCCGTTGACGTCCATGTCGGGGGCGTGCACGGTCCGCAGCATCTCCCGCAGCTGGGCCGGTTTCAGCAGCTTGCCGCTGATCACCGCGCTGAAGAAGCGGTTGAGGTCGGCAGGTGTGGCGATCATCTGACCGGCGGCCCAGCCCATCGACGGGTCCAGCTCGGTGACATCGGTCGCCTGACCGTCGGGCGTGGTCTTGTAGTACGCCTTCGGGTGCGGGCCGAGGATCCGCTGGTCGCCGACGGCCGGCCAGTACGTGTCGCGCAGGTCGAGGGGCTCGATCACCCGGCGGGTGATCTCCTCGCCGACCGGACGACCGGTGACCTTCTGAATGATCAGCCCGGCGAGGACGTAATTGGTGTTGCTGTACTCCCAGCTCGTGCCGGGCGGGAACAACGCCTTCTTCCGCAGGCCTTCGTCGACCATCTGCCGCGGCTCCCAATAGGTGTGCTGGAAGGGCAGATAGTCGGTACCGAAGATCTCGTCGTAGTCCGGGATGCCGCTGGTGTGCTGCAGGAGCTGGCGGACGGTGATGTTGCGGCCGTCGATGCCATCGCCCCGAACGAGTCCAGGCAGGTACTTCTCCACTGGCTGATCGAGACCGACCTTGCCTTCGCCAACCAGTTGCAGGACGACGACCGACGTGAATGTCTTGGTATTACTGCCGATCCGCACCCGGCTCGCCCGCGGAACCGGTCCAGCGGTATACGTCCGAACCTTGCCGGCCCGGTCCCGCACGGTCTCGATCGCACCAGGGAAACTCGGACCCTTCACCAGGGCGTCGAGACTGTGCTGCACCTCGCTCCGAGGGGCTGCCTCCGAGACCGCGGTGGTGCCGACGAGTGCAGTGACAGCAATGGCAGACGCGGCCAGCAGACCGAACCGGCGACGACGTGATGTGTACATCGGGGACTCCTTGGGATGGGCGAATTGTGAACACCCCAAACGCTAGAAACTCAACGCCCGCTGGACCATCCGGCCAGCCGGAGTCTTCGAGGTGGGGTTAACCCCACCTCGCAGAATTGTCGGAGTCATCTCGTAGGTTCGTTGCCATGAACGATCTTTTGCTGGCCAACAAGAACGGTGCCGCGTTCTGGCGTGCACTCGGGCGCGCTCGTGGCTACGAGGTGATCGAGCGGCCGAGTTTCGTCGCCGCGCTCGATCCCGTGCGCAACGGTCTCCGCGTGGTGCTCACGTCACCCGAGCCGCCGACGGCCGACCTCGACGAGCTGACCGAGCTGCTGAAGGCGCGGAGTTGGCCGCGCGTGACCATCGAGGACCCGTACGGCGTGGTCTCGCCGCCACTGATACCGGCCCGGCTACCGGTGATGACCCGCGCCGCCGCACCCGTCCCGGAGCCCACCGTCGAGGTGGTCCACGTGCAGACCGAGGAGCAGCTCGCCGAGGTCGACAAGATCGTGGTGGAAGGCTTCCCGATCCCACACTTCCAGCCGTCCGGGACGGCAGCCGCGATCGCGCCCGGTCTGCTCACCACACCGGGCTTCGATGCCTACCTGATCGCGGTCGATGGCCGATGGGCCGCCGCCGGTGCGACCATCACCCAGGAAGACGTGGCCGGCATCTACTTCGTCACCACCCTGCCCGAGTTCCGCGGCCAGGGCCTGGCCCGCCAACTCATGTACGGCGTACTCAGACAGCTCGATCCATTGCCGGTCACCCTGACCGCCGCGGAACCGGCGCAACACCTCTACCGGTCCCTCGGCTTCACGACGATCGCCGAAGCCACCTGGTGGTCCAGCTGACGACGGCATAGCCAAGGAGGGCGATCGTGAAGACTGCCCCGGCCCGCTTGACTGCGCCGGTCAGCACACCTTCGGCGACACCCGTCCAGGTGTCGCTCGCGGCCTGGTAGTCGTTGTAGTCAGCAGGGGCCAGGACGGCGGCGGCCAGCAGCGGGGCAGCGATCAGCAGGCCGACGACCAATAGACGTGTCGAAGTGCCGAGGCGAGGCGTCGTGTCATCGGGCGTACGAAGGGCGCCGCGATGCTTCCACAGGAACCAGCCGATGACGATCAGACCGAACGCCGTACTCGCGTACTGGAGCGCACGTGGTGCGGGAACGAAGTCAGCGTCAGTCAGGAAGTCCCAGAGGAGGTGCGTGGCGGCGCCGATCAGCGCGGAAACGATGAGCCACAAGACATGAGGGCGCTGCAACGGAGGGAGTGTGAGACCGAGCGCGGTAATCGGTGCCCTAAGCAACCAATAGACCGCGACCAGGACGACCGCGTAGAACAGATCGATCGGCAGTCCGCCGAGCGAATGGGTCATGGTCGCGTTCAGGAACGATCCGTACCAGTCGCCGGCATGCGTGGACCTGATGCCGACCGCGGTCAGGAAGTACGGCGCATCCGGCGCCATCGTCCCGGCGATGAGCGCCGCCGGGACGAAGGGGTGTCGCAGCAGCGGGAGCACCGCGGCCGGGTGGGCCAAGGTGAAGGGCATGAACGGAGCATAGTCACTTGAACGGACTATAGGGAAATCGCGGCGTGTATCAGGAAGAGCGGGGAGGCGACGGCCATCGCGACTAGGGTGCGGAGGCTCGCCCGCCGCGCGTAACAGACGACGCCGGTCAAAACCAAAGCCAGCAACGGCCAAGCGCCGTAATCCGTGCTGATGACAAACCCCCTGGTCAGCACCAACGCAGAGGGAAACCACGCCACCGCAGCCATGGCCCCGGCAACTGGCGATCGGCGACGCCGATCCGGCGGGCAGGCAACGATGACCACGGCAGTCAGTACGGCGGCAACCGCCTGCAGCGGGGAGTCGTACAGCCCGGGGGAGACCGTCCAGTCCGCGGCGAAACCCAGTAGACCCACGACGGCGCCGAGTCGCGAACGCCCCAGCACAGCAACGATTCCGCCAATGCACATCAACACCAGGAACAGCACATTCAGTCCCTGCCGAAGATCGGTCGTCACCAGGTGGCTCCAGGTCGAACCAGGCGAGAGCACGACCCCGGCGTACCAGCTCATCAACTGAATCCCGCCGTACGCCGCCGTGACGCCCAGTGCGAAGGGGGCAGCGAGCTCGAAGAATCGCCCACCGGCGGAGGCGGAGTCGAGTCTGAGCCGCACTCGCAGCGCGTGCGCGAGCAAGTCCGCATCCGCCCGGACCCGTGCGCCCCACGACAGACCGGCGGTCATTTCCCGATGGACGTCAAGGATCTCGGCGGCAGCCTGATAGCGACCCGGGTACAGCCTCATGTGGCGGGAGCAGTCCCACCGGCCAGTCGCCGGCGCATCTCCCGCGCTGTCGCGGCCAGCCGCTCGGCCTCGGTCTCGAGCCGTTCGCGTCCGGTCGAGGTCAGGGCGAAGATCCGGCGCGCTCGCCCGCCGACGACCTCCTCGCGTTCCACGGAGATCAGACCGTCGGCCAGCAGTCGGTCCAGAGCGCCGTACAGTGCACCCGTCCGGGGTGCGACCCGGCCGTCGGTGATCGCCTTGACCTCCTGGGCGATCGCGTAGCCGTGGCGGGACTCGTTCGCGAGGGCTGTCAGCAACAGCAACGCCAGTTCCTGCATCCCGCGGTCGGTCATGCGGCCAGGCTACTGGCTCCTGGATCTTCACGAGATCCCTATCTTCTGCTGATCATCACCTCATCGCCGTGTCACTAGCGTCACAGCCTTCTGACGTTGAGTGATCGGAGAGGCAGCAGATGAAGAGACGACCACGGTTGGCGCGAGTCGTGGGACTGACGGCCGGTCTGGCGATCGCCACCGGATCCTTGACGGTGGTACCGGCGAGCGGAGCCGCAGATCAGGCGCTCGCGGCGTACTACAACCAGAAGGTGGAGTGGGCGGCCTGCGTGGCCGGTACGGCGCCGCCCGGCATCCCGCAGGACGAGTGGGAGAAGGAGTTCGCCGGGCTGGATTGCGCGACCATCGTCGTACCGCTGAACTACAAGAAGCCCGCCGACGGCAACCTGTCGATCGCGATCAGCCGCCGGAAAGCCGCCGACCCGGCCAAACGGCAAGGCGTGCTGTTGCTGAACCCCGGCGGCCCGGGCGGTCCCGGTCTGACGATGCCGAACTGGATGCAGGAGCAGAAGATCGCGGGCCCGTTCGACCTGATCGGCTTCGACCCGCGCGGTACCGGCCGGTCGACGGCGTTGGAGTGTGAGGTTCCGCCGATCCTGCCGATCTTCGAGACCCGGCCGACCGACGCGCAGATCGCGCAGATCGCGGCCGACGCGGAGGCGATGGAGAAGGGCTGCGAGGCGGCCGGCGGCGGCATCCGCAAGTACATCAGCACGGCCAACACCGCCCGCGACATGGACGTCATCCGCAGCGTTCTGGGCGAGAAGAAGATCAACTTCCTCGGCTACTCCTACGGCACCTACCTCGGCGCGGTCTACGGCTCGCTCTTCCCGAGCAAGCTGAACCGCTCGGTGCTCGACTCCTCGATGCACCCGGACTGGCTCTACTACGAGCAGGCCAAGCAGGTCTCGGTCGCGGCCAAGGAGAACTACGAGGCACTCGCGACCTGGTTGGCCGAGCGCGACAGCCGCTACCATTTCGGCAAGACGCTCGCCGAGGTGACGGCGACCCTGAACCTGGTCCGAGCGAGGCTCGCGGTGCGGCCGGTACCCTGGCCGATCCCGGGCGCCGGTACGCCGGTCGACGGCGTCTTCTTCGACATCATTCTCGGTGGGTCGGGCTACCGGCCGATGTGGGACCTGGCGGCGGAGCTGATCGGGTTGATCCGTGATGCGGCGAACGCCCCAGAGGGCAAGCGCAAACTGAGCGAGGACGCGGGCAAGGCGCTGAAGATCGTCTACGGCGAGATCAAGGAGACCTACAACGGCGTCTTCCCGGCGGTGAGCTGCGAGGCGGTCTGGTCGAAGGACCCGAAGGGGTACGCGGAGCAGATGCGGATCTTCCGCGAGAAGTACCCGTATGGTCCGGGCGCGATGCAGGCAGGCCCGACCAACTGCACCTACGCCAAGTGGACTCCGCAGGAGAAGCTGGTCGACCTCAAGCGCAAGGGTTACCCGGTCGGTCTGGTGATCGGCGCCGAGTACGACCCGGCCACCCAGTACGACGGCTCACCCGCGATGGCGTCCGCGCTCAACAACCAGCTGATCTCGGTCAAGGACGAGGGCAGCCACGGTCAGTACGGCGGTAACGCGTGCGCCACCCAGAAGATCGACGACTACCTGATCAACGGCATCCTGCCGGGCTCGCGCACCACGTGCGACGGCGCGCCACGGCCCGACCTACCGGCTGACGGCACGGCGGGCGCGTCTGCGGCGAAGCGGCCGACCGGCTCACTCGCCGATCGGGCCGCCGAAGCAGTTGCCCAAGGCAAGTCCGCCTGGCGGCACTGAACCTAGCCTGCGCCCGTCAACCGGCAAGGAAGGTCGACGGGCCAGGTGCCGCGCTCAGAACCGGACGAAGTGTGGACGCCGGGCTGACAATTCCCTGACAACCGGCCGAGAGCATGACCGCATGCTTGCACGCACACTCCTGTTCCTGACCACATCCGGGGCGCTCGCGCTCGGAGCCCCGCTGGCAACCGCCGGTACGACGTACGCCGGGCTGCGCGTGGATACGCCGCGCGGCCTGTTCCTGGCCAACCTCGATGACGACGGCGGCCGCTGTCATGATGCAGCGCGGAAGATCGCCGCCGACGCGGTCGACCGGGAAGCGGCCAATGACGACGCGTTCTACAAGCGTCGTGAAGAGCTGGAGAAGTTGCCCGACAAGGAGGAGGCCGAGCGTCTGTACCAGGAACTCGTCCGCTCACATCGCAAGAAGCAGAACCTGGCCGACCGCGAGTTGGCGGCGTGTAATGACGCTGCCGACACCGTGGTGAACGGCCGTAAGGACGCACTCGATCTGGCGCGGATCCACACGATCCCTCAGCCAACCGTGCCGAACTCGGCGGTTGGTTCGTTGCGGGTTTCGCAGCCAGATCGGGTGCATCTATTCATCAAGCGTGGGGCGTGGGAGCTGGTGACTAGGGAGACGCGGCTGACGGCTGACGAGTTGCGGCGGGGCGCCGAGCTGGGGATCGAGGGGCGCGACATCATCCGCGACACTGCCCAGTGGGACGGTTCGATCGACGTCACGTTGAGCGTCTCCGGCGGTGCGTCGAGCACGGTGACGATGCACGAGGCGCCCGTGCTGACCCAGCTGAACACGCAGCGGCTCGAGCAGGTCATCACCGGGAAGCCGTCCGATGACGATGCCGAGGGCAAGCAATGGCGTGCGGACACTGCTGCGGTGATCAAGAAACCTGCTGGGCTGCGCCAGCTCGATCTGAGCGGTGACCAGTGGGCGCAGGACATCTTCGAACCGGCCTACACCTCGATGCCTGGCGCGGACGGTCGCCCGCAGGGGATGAAGCTGCTGATCGGTTCGGTGAACGACGATCGCCGAGTCGCCTCCCGAGTGATGTTCACCGAGCTCGCCGGTTCGGATGTCGGCGGCATCCACGTCGAGCACGTCCCGACCTCGACCGAGAACAACAGCTACGACTCGATGGGAAACCTCGAGACGATTCCCGCCACCTCGTCGTACCCGAACGGCCGTGTGGTGATCGGCGGTGACGGGCTCGCGCCGGGGAAGACCGGTCCGGCGCCCGAGATGCTTACGCTGCTGAAGTCCCAGGGGCTGCAGGATCCGATCTCACTCGACACCTCGTGGCTGACGATCGGGCACGTCGACGAGTTCATCCAGTTCGTCCCGGTGCCGGGGAGTCGGCTCGGCTGGAAAGCGGTCGTCGCGGATCCGACGGCCGGGCTGAAGCTCCTCGACCAGGTGCAGAAGGCCGGGCGCGGTGGCGACAAGCTGCACGGCAACCTGCCGCCGCTGGAATGGCCGTACGACGGGCGCATCGACCAGCGGACGACGAGCGAGTTCCTCGCCGACAAGCAGTTCGTCGAGACCAACGAGCGGGCGGCTGAGCGGATCGCGGCCAACCTCGACGTACTGCGGTCGAAGGCTGGACTGACCGAGGCTGACCTCGTGCGGGTTCCTTCCCTCTACACCGCGCGCTCGTTGGACTGGGGCATGCTCGAGACCACGGTTCGCTCGATGCCGGAAGGACCGGCCAAGGAAGCGAAGCGGGCCGAGCTGAACGCGATGCGGGACGGTGTCGCCGAGGTGCCCGGGACGGTCAACGGCCTGGTGCTGAACGCCGGCCAGTACGTCGCACCGAAGCCGTTCGGCCCGGTTCTCGGCGGCAAGGATCTGTTCGCCGAGGCGATCACCAAGGCCTTCCGCAAGATCGGCTACCAGGTCACCTACGTCAATGACCTGACCAGCACCCACGTCTCCGAGGGCGAGATCCACTGCGCCACGAACACGCTCCGGGACGGCCTCACGAACCGTTGGTGGACGAAGCAATCGTGACCGTCAGATAAGGCGCCAGCTCGTCGAGGAAGTCGGCCGGGTCGAACATCGCCCCGGCCGACGCCACTCCCGTCGTACGACCCTCGCCCGCCAGCAGACGCCGTACGGCGCCGACTGCAAGTGGGGCCGTGATTGCGTAGATGTCCTGGCCGTGGGCGGTCGCGCGTAGGTCGCCCTCGGGGGTGCGGATCAGGACGTCGACTACGAAGGTCTGATCGGACCGGCCGAGCTCATCGACGGCCTTCGGGGCGGGGGTGTCTGCCCCAGCCAGATCACCGGCCGCCTCGAGTGTCATCGCGGTCCGCAGCTTCGGTACGGCGATATGACTCGGGATGGTCACCACGTCGGCCATCGTGAACTCCTTGACCACCCGGCGAGTGCCCAGTGGTTCCGGGAAAGGCCAGTCCTCCTGGCTCGGCTGATCGTCGTGGTACTGCAGCTCGCCATCGGCGAAGCGGACGCGGCGGCCGTTCCGCCGGTCGTGCGAGATCTGACCCGCGATCCGCGTACCCGGCGTGGGGTGCCAGCTGCTCAGCCCGTACGCGACGATCACCTCGTCGGCGCTGGTCCGGTCGCCGAGCGCAGCGCTGACGAGGAGGTCGCCGAGTCCGCCGTAGAACGCCATCGCCGGCACGATCGGGGTCGTTGCATCCCGGTGGGCCGCGAAGGTGTCCACGTTGGCCTCGATCTCCGCGGCCACATCGACGTACGGGATGCCGGCGCGGACGGCGGCGGCCGAGACCGCTGCGCCGGTCAGCGCGAACGGGCCTGCGGTGTTGATGACCGCGTCCGCGCCGATCAGGGCGGCGTCCAGCGCGTGGCTGTCGTCCGCTGCGGCCGGGCGGGCCTCGAAGTCGGGCCACTCGGCCTTCAGCGCCTCGGCGTTCCGGCCGGACACGATCGGCGTGAACCCCTGCCGGACCAGCTCCGCCACCACGAAACGGCCAGTGTGCCCAGTTGCGCCGTACACGGCGATTGTCTTCGTCATGCCTTGAGTCTGTCGGGTGTGAAGCCCCGGCGGGAGCGTCCGGAACGACACCATGCGTACACTTTCGGACATGCATACCGTTGCGGTCGCCGCGGCCGGGCAGCTCCTGCACTTCGAGCTCGGCGCCGCCTACGAGATCTTCGGCAATCCGCCGGTCGACACACCGGACTGGTACGACGTCCGGTTGTGCGGACCGGGGCCGATCCGGGTCGGGCCGTTCCTGGTCGAGCCGGATCACGGGCTGGACGCGTTGGCCGCCGCGGACACGGTGATCGTGCCGGCCTGTGTCGATGTCGACGTACCGCCGCCGGGGGAGTTGGTCGAGGCCGTGCGGGCGGCGTACGACGCGGGTGCGCGGGTGGCGTCGTTGTGCACGGGCGCGTTCGTCCTGGGCGCGGCCGGGTTGCTGGATGGGCAGCGGGCGACGACGCACTGGGCGCACGCCGAGCAGCTGAGCCGGGCGTTCCCGGCCGCCGAGGTCGATCCGGATGTGCTCTACACCGACAACGGTCGCGTGCTGACCGCCGCCGGGAAGGCGGCTGCGGTCGACCTGTGCCTGCATCTGGTGCACCTGGATCGCGGGGCGGCCGTGGCCAACGCGGTCGCCCGGCGCCTCGTCGTACCGCCGCATCGTGCTGGTGGGCAGGCCCAGTTCGTGTCCAAGCCGATCCAGCCGGCCGACGAGCACGCGCTGTCCCGCCTGCTCAACTGGGCCGAAGAGCGCCTCGACCAACCGCTGACCGTCACCGACCTCGCCCGCGAAGCCAACACCAGCCCGCGGCACCTGGGCCGCCTCTTTCGCGCCACCACCGGCGAAGCCCCACTCCAATGGCTTCTGACTCGCCGCGTCCGCCGCGCCCAAGAGTTGCTAGAAGCAACCAACGACACGATCGACACCATCGCCACCGCCACCGGCATGGGCACCCCCACCACCCTCCGCCGCCAGTTCAAACGCACCGTAGGCGTCTCCCCGAACACCTACCGCCAAACCTTCCGCACCGCCTAACCCCTCCGCCCCCCGCCCCGGCCGCCGCCCTCCGCCCTCCGCCCTCCGCCCTCCGCCCCGGCCCCCGCTCCTCCCGCGAGCACGGGCGAGCGGCATTTGGTGGGTGAACCCCAAGGCCGGTTAGTTAGTGGTCAGGGTGGTGTGTCAAGGATGTCGATGGTGATGGTGGCTTTGTAGGTGGTGCGGTTGATTTTTGCTTGTT